>NZ_JASISZ010000209.1 GCF_030063355.1 Streptomyces sp. PH10-H1 | reverse complement strand
GAGCACCAGCGCGCGGTCATCGGCCCAGTCGCCTCCTTCCCTACGGTGTGGCGCGCGCTCAAGGAGGCCGACGAGGCGGCGCTTCGAAGGATCGAGCGCGCCCGCGCGGCTGTGCGCCGCCACGTGTGGCAGGTCCTGGCCGACCGGCCCGAGGGCTTCCCCGAGGTCATGGTCGACGGCGTGGAGCTGACCGGGTGGACGGTCATCGACACCGACGGATCCCTGGTGACCGCGCCCTCCGAGAAGGACGGGGCCCACGGCACTTACAAGGGCTCCTACGGGCACCACGTGTTCCTGGCGATGTGCGACAACACCGGCGAAGAACTCGCCCAGGTGCTGCATCCGGGCAACGTTGCCGCCAACGACACCCACGTCAACATCGACCTCCTGGAGCGGGCGGTGGCCCAACTGCCCTGGTGGCGCAAGCAGAAGGTCCTGATCCGGGTCGACGGGGCCGGGTTCTCCCAGGACCTGGTGCAGTGGATCGCCTCGGCCGGCGGGCGCCGCAGCCCGACCTTCCGATGGGAGTACTCGGTGGGCTGGGCCTTCACCGCCCGAGAGCAGGCCGCCGTCGAGCAGGCCGACCGCCTGGGTCTGTGGGAACAGGCCACCGACGCCCAGGGCGAGGCGCGCGAGGACGCCTTCGTCGCGGACCTGACCGGCCTGCTCGGCGACCTCACGGCCTGGCCGAAACACCACAAGGTGATCGCCCGCAAGGAACCCCTGCACCCGCGCTACGTCAAGGACGCCTCGCCCTACGAGATCAGCAAGGAGATGCGGTACCAGACGTTCGCGACCAACACCCGCCGCGGCCATGCCCAGTTCCTGGACGCCCGGCACCGCAAGCACGCCCGCGTCGAACCCAAGATCCGCGACCAGAAGGCCACCGGGATGCGGCTGCTGCCCTCGCGCGAGATGCCCGTCAACGCCGCCTGGCTGACCGCCACCGCAATCGCCTGCGACCTACGCGCCTGGCTCCAGTTGCTCGCCCTCGACGGCGACCTGGCCAAAGCCACCCCCAAAACCCTGCGCTACCGCATCCTGCACGTCCCGGCCCGCCTCGTCCGCGGCCAACGGCGCCGACGCCTGCGACTACCCGCCTCCTGGCCCTGGGCCGACGCCATCGTCCACGCCTTCCAGCGGATCCAGGCCCTGCCCAGACCCACCTGACCCGCACGCACCACCCCGACGAGTACCGAGAGGAGGACAAACAGCACACCCCGGGACCGTGGAACCCAGCGTCCCCGGCACGACAGCCGACGCGCAGCCCTACCCGACACCACCCACGGGGACCGGCGAAAGCGACATCACGGGCACAGACTCAGCCGACCAACGCGGTGAAACAACGAGGC
>NZ_JASISZ010000208.1 GCF_030063355.1 Streptomyces sp. PH10-H1 | reverse complement strand
CACGGCCGTTTCAAGATCGACGGTGGGTGGGTGACGCGCGGCGTGTCGGCGCGCTGAGCAGGACAGAGCTCCGGTAGGACGAGGGTTCTCACACCAACTCATGTCTACCGGAGCTCCGTTGCTGGTCGAGTCTGCCATCCCTGATGCCTTGCTGTCCGCGTTCGGAGGGCTGGTGTCGGCGGAGTTGCCGGTGCGGGCGACGCCGGATGTGCTGAGGGGCCTGCTGGCGTGGTTGGGGCAGGTCGGGGACGGTCGGCAGGAGCGGGGGCGGTTGTATCCGGTGCCGGCGGTGCTCGCGTTGGCGGCCGGGGCGGTGGCGGCGGGGATGCGGTCCTTCGCCGGGATCGCGAGCTGGGTCTCGGACGTGCCCCCGTCGTGGTGCCAGGAGCTGTATCGGCAGCTCGGAGCCGTGGAACCGGCGCAGGGTCCGCCGTCCGGGAGCACGATCTGGCGGGTGGTGACCGGCGCGGACGCCGGGGCGGTGGACCGGGCGGTCGGGAACTGGCTGCTGGAGGAGGCCGCCCGGGAGTCACGGTGTGGACCGGCGGGCGATGGGCCCGGGCTGACGGCGTGGGCGGCGGACGGCAAGGCGCTTCGGGGCGCGAAGGACCAGGACGGGAAGGCCGTGCGGCTGCTGGCGTTCATGGAGCACGACCGTCAACTGGTGCTCGGGCAGGTGCAGATGAGCCGGAAGAGCAACGAGATCCCGGCCTTCTACGAGTTGCTGGACCAGTTGGGGGCGCAGGTGAAGGGGGTGGTGTTCACCGCGGACGCTCTGCACACGCAGCGCAGGCATGCCCGGGTGCTGCACGGCCTCGGCGCGGACTTCGTATTCCAGGTGAAGGGCAACCAGCCCAGGCTGTTCGCGGCGTTGGACGCACTGGACTGGGGCGCAGTGCCGGTCGGTCACGAGGAGACCGTGCGCGGGCACGGTCGCAGCGTGCGGCGCACGATGCAGCACCTGCCCGCCCCGGACGGTCTGCCGTTCCCGCACGTCAGCCAGGTCTTCCTGTGTGAACGCTACGTGAGCGACCTGGACGGGAAGCTGGTGAGCGCGGTAGCGGTCCTGGGCGTCACCAGTGCCAGTGCCGAGCGGGCCGGGGCCGCCGAACTCGCGCGCTTGTGCTCGGGCCAGTGGCAGCTGGAGGTGCTGCACTTCCTACGGGACACGCTCTACGCCGAGGACGCCTCCCGCGTGCGCACCGCTTCAGGCCCACGCGTCATGGCCGCCCTGCGCAACCTCGCCATCGGCGCACACCGCCTCGCCGGACGCACCGCCATCACCGAAGCCACCCGCTGGGCCGGACGCGCCATGCACCGCCCGTTCGACCTCCTCGGACTCCCGCACGGATCTTGAAATAGCCGTG
>NZ_JASISZ010000207.1 GCF_030063355.1 Streptomyces sp. PH10-H1 | reverse complement strand
CTGAGTTGCGTGCTGTGGTGAATGTTGGGCTGCTGGCCCGGGTGTATCCGGCGGGGCTGGTGGACGAGGTGCTGGAGGCGTGCGGGCGGGTGGAGCGGCGGTCTCGGCTGCTGCCGGCTCGGCTGATGGTGTATTTCGTCCTCGGTATGGCGTTGTTCTCGCCGGATCCGTATCTGGAGGTCATGCGCAAGACGACGTTCGGTCTGCGGCATATCGGCCTGCTGGGAACCTGGCGGGAGCCGAGCAAGCCGTCCATCTTTCTGGCGCGTCAGCGGCTGGGCGCGGAACCGTTGCGGGAGTTGTTCACCCGTGCCGCCGTACCGCTGGCCGAGCCTGCGGAGAGCTGGGCTTTCTGGCGGGGACTGCGGCTGATGGCAGTGGACGGAACATGCGTCGACCTGGCCGACTCCCCGGCCAATGATGAGGAGTTCGGGCGCCACGGCGGCCGGCCCAAGGCGGGCAAGACGCCGTACAAGCGGGCGGCGTTTCCGCAGGCCAAGATCGTGGGGCTGGTGGAGTGCGGCACGCATGCCGTCGTCGACGCGGTGGTCAGCGCGTACTCGGTCCACGAGGCGCTGACCGCCCGGGACCTGGCCCGGTCGATGAGCCCGGGCATGCTGGTCCTGGGCGACCGGGGCCTGCCTGGCGTGGACTTGTGGCGGGCCTGGTCGGCATCCGGAGCGGACCTTCTGCTGCGACTGGCGGGCAAACGCTACGGACTCGAGCCCGACCGGCTGCTGCCCGACGGTTCCTGGATCACCACGATCTACGGGTATGAGGACCGCCGGCGCGAGCACGGCATCCAGGTCCGCGCTCTGCGCTACCAGCTCGACGACGGCCAGGAGACCTACACACTCCTGACCACCTTGCTCGACCACGAGCAGTACCCCGGGCCTGAGTTGGCCGCCCTCTACACCGAGCGGTGGGAGATCGAGACGACCTTCAAAGAACTCAAGACCCAGCAGATCGGCGCTGGCACCGTCCTGACCAGCAAGACCCCGGACGGAATCCTCCAACAGATCTGGGGCCACCTGCTCGTGCACTACGCACTGCGCGTGCACATGCTCGAAGCCGCCCGCGCCAACACCGACGCGCTCGACCCCGACCGCCTGTCCTTCACCACCTGCCTCCGCGCCGCCCGCCGCATCGCCCTGATGCCGCCAGCGGCCTTTCCCCCCTCACCACCGCAACCCACTCCGCCTGATGCTTGACGAACTCCTCGCCAACATCAACCCGCCCCGACGCCCCCGAACCAGCCCACGCGCCATCAAACGCATCATCTCCCGCTACCGCATCAAGAAACCCGACGACCGGCAAGCTCCCACACCACCCCGCACCCCCACGCTCATACCACCCCACCCGAACTCTTAACCTAACGGCATTGG
>NZ_JASISZ010000206.1 GCF_030063355.1 Streptomyces sp. PH10-H1 | reverse complement strand
GGGTCTTCGAATTTATCCGGGCAACGCCTGTCGTCGGCTGCGTCGAGTGGTTGCGCAGCGTGAGCGGAGGCGTTGGTTCTCTCGGTTGCGGAAGCCGAAGGCGTTGCGGGCTTCGAGCTTGATGAGGCGGTTGTTTCCCTCGCTGGCGGCGTTGGTGATGCCGGTGCGGATGTACGCCTCGATGCCGTGCCACCACTGGTCGACTGTCTCGGCCAGGGTGAGGAGTTCGGGCAGGTGGGGGCGGTCGGCGCAGAAGTTCTGGAAGCGGTAGCGGGCGGCGGAGATCGCGGTGCGGTCGGGGGTGATGTGGGTGTGTTTGAAGGTCAGCCGGAGCAGATCGCGCAGGAGTTCCTTGGCCTGCCATGCCTGGTGGATCTGCCGGCCGTAGGTGCCCATCTGGGTCAACTCGCCCTTCAGGGCGGTGAGTTGTTCGGGGGTGAGGTCTTCCTTGTTGCGGCGCAAGAGTTTGCGGACGGTGTAGATGGCGTCGCCCTTGCGGGCCCGGCGGCCGTGCTGTTTCCAGGTGAGGCGGCGGCGCAGGTCGGCGAGGTGGCGCTGGGCGAGTTGGACGATATGGAAGCAGTCGACCACCACGGTGGCGTCGGGCAGGGCTTGGCGGACAGCGGCGCGGAAGGTGGAGCACAAGTCGATCGCCACGTACTTGACCTGGGCTTTCCAGTGCTCGGGCTGTGCGGTGAGCCAGGCGGCGACGCTGGCGCTGTTGCGGCCCTCGACCTGGCCGAACAGGCCGTGTCCGCCGATGGCGTCGACGAAGCCGATGTGCCAGGCGTCCGCGATCAGTTCCCACTTCCCGGTCGTGGGGTTGTGCTTCCAGACCGGTTTGCCGCGCCGGGTCTCGTCGATACCGATCGCCTCGGTCGGTGCGGGGTGTTCGTCCAGAGCCTGGGTGGCGTAGGTGATCAGGGCGCGGTGCACGATGGGCCAGGACAGGCCGAGGTCGCGGCCGGCCTGGACGACGGTGCGGCCGCCGTCGGCCACCGCTTTCCCGGCCTCGTGGCGCAGGGGCTGGGTGATCCGCATCCGGGCCGGCATCTGGGGAGTCTGCTCGGTGAACGAGGCGCGCGGGCACCGCGATTCACTGCACCGCCAGCGCGTTTTGTGCCAGCGGATCACTGTCGGGCGGCCCCCGCACGGCAGGTGCCGCGGACCGGTGGCGACCCGTTCCTTGCGTGCGGAGGAGAAGACACCACACGTCGGGCAGGCCCGGGCGCTCTCGTCGGTGGTGACCACGTGCACCACCGTGCCCCCAATCCCGTCGTCCTCGACATGGATCACACCCACCCCCTCCACCCCCAGCAGGCGTGTGGCCGCCGTGTTGATATCGGTATCGTTGCTGTTCAAGCCCGTAGGTGTCCGTCGTCAGGTTGCGTAGAGAACAACCATGATCACGAACGCCTGCGGGCCCCTTGCGTCCAGGGCACCGGAACCACCACGCCGTCACGCAACGTCACAACCGTGCGTGCCGCCTACGCGATTGCCCGGTTAAATTCGAAGACCC
>NZ_JASISZ010000205.1 GCF_030063355.1 Streptomyces sp. PH10-H1 | reverse complement strand
CAATACCAGTGACTTAAGACTCGCTGCTGGTAGCGTGGGGTCCAGGAGGTGCCTGGATGCCACGGCCTGGGCAGGTCAAGCCGGAGACGGATGAGCGGTTGTCGGACCGGATTGCGGTCGGGCTGCTGACGCGTACGTTTCCGCCGGAGTTGGTGGACCGTGTGGTTGCCGAGTGCGGACGCTCGGGACAGCGCAATCGGCTACTGCCGCCTCGGGTGGTGGTCTACTTCGTGCTGGCGATGTGCCTGTTCTCGGGGCAGGGGTACGAGGAGGTCGCGCGGCTGCTCACGCAGGGCCTGACCTGGGCGAAGCGTTGGTCGGGTTCGTGGCAGGTGCCGAGTACGGCGGCGATCTCGCGGGCTCGGGTGAAGCTGGGCCCGGAGCCGCTGAAGGCGCTGTTCTCCGAGGTTGCCCGGCCGTTGGCGACCGAGGCGACCCGGGGTGCCCGGTATGGGCGGTGGCGGCTGGTGGCGATTGACGGCACGGTCTTCGATGTGCCGGACAGTGAGGCGAACGCCGAGTACTTCGGGCGGCCGAAGACACATCGCACCGAGCGGTGTGCGTATCCGCAGGTGAGGATGGTGGCGCTGGCCGAGTGCGGCACCCACGCCATCACCGCCGCCGCCCTGGGACCGCTGTCGTCCTCCGAACCCGCCCTGGCCCGTGGCCTGTTCGGACATCTCGGCGACGGGGATCTCCTACTGGCCGACCGCGGCTTCACCGGGGTTGAGCTGTGGCGGGCGGCCTCGGCCGGCGGCGCGGACCTGCTGTGGCGGATCCGCTCGCATCAGATCCTGCCGGTGTGCGAGGAACTTCCCGACGGCTCCTACCTGTCGGAGATCGTCATCGCGAAGGACCGCAAACGCACCGACCCCACGACCGTGCGGGTCGTCGAGTACACCCTTCAAGGCGCAGGCTTTCCCCAACAGGACGCTCCCTACCGGCTGATCACCACGATCCTCGACCCCGAGGCCGCACCCGCCGCCGACCTGGCCGCTCTCTATCACGAGCGGTGGGAGATCGAGACCACGCTGGACGAGCTGAAGACCCACCAGCGCGGGCCCGCCCAGGTCCTGCGGTCCCGCTCGCCCGGCGGCGTCGAGCAGGAAGTCTGGAGCCATCTGCTGGTCCACTACGCCATCCGCAGCCTGATGCACGACACCGCGGACGCCGCCCAACTCGACGCCGACCGGCTCTCCTTCACCCGCAGCATCCGTCTCGCACGCCGCCAGGTCACCGCGCAGGCGGCCTTTTCCCCCTGACCACCTCGCCACAGCCCTCACCGACGGCCTGCGCGAGATAGCCCGGCACCTGCTGCCGACCCGCCGCAGACGTTTCAACCCCCGCGTCATCAAACGCAAGATGTCCGGCTTCGGCGTCAAACGCGACGAACACCGACGCCCTCCCCAGCCCGACCGGAGCTCCGCCGAGGCCGTGGCCATCGCCCCGCACTGGCGCACCGCCTCAATCAACCCACCGACCAAGGTCCCACGAAGCTGGGATCCGATACCTTAAGTCACTGGTATTGGG
>NZ_JASISZ010000204.1 GCF_030063355.1 Streptomyces sp. PH10-H1 | reverse complement strand
GCGGGCACATCGCGCTGGTGTACCGCCGATGTTGGAGTTCATGCCTCGACCCTGGGCAGGGCCTCCTCGAGCTCGTCTTCGACAGCCGCATAGGAGCCGACGACCCATCAGAATGACGAAAGTCGAGGGACCAGCCTTGAAGACCAACACCACCACCAAGCCACCCGAAGCAAACCGGTCCGAACGAACCGCCTTCACCTCCCGCCACTGGCCCCGCACCTCCACCCGATCCCCGCGCCGCACCCGTAACGCCGCCACACGACCCATCACAACCACCGCTCCCGACCAGAGACCGTCACCACGGCCCACACCGACTTGCCCGCCCCGTCTCGTTCGCTCACGCCCCAGCACTCCGACAGCGCATCCACGATGAACAAGCCCCGCCCGTGCTCCGCCTCAGCACTCGGTGTAGCGCGCCCCGGCCGCTGTTCCGCCGCATCGTGTACCTCGATACGCACGCCGTCGCCCACGCGCAGATAGCGGGTCTCGATCTCCCGGCCCGGCGATACGTGCGCGTGACGCACCGCGTTGGTGACCAACTCCGAGAGCACTACCGCCGCCGAGTCGGCCACCTCGGACAGACCCCAGCCGTCGAGCGTGGTGAGCAGCTCAGCACGCGCGCACCCGACGCTGCGAGGGTGTCGGCTCCACCGTCGCACCACCGGCGGCCCGCTTGAATTCGCCTGTCGCGTCTGCATGCCCGACAGCGTCGCGCCACGATCCCCTCAGGGTTAGCCCATGGTGGGTAGACCCATCGTGGGTACACTATTGGGGAAGATCACAATGCATTCCGTCTGACCATCGGGGGCCCTTGGGCATGCATCACGTGACACCGCCAACGACCCTCCCGCCACGCGTGCTTGAGCGTGACGACGTACGGCAGGCACTCAGCGCACGCGACTTCGGCACGGTCTTCCTTCTCGCGCGCCAATGGGGCGGAATTAGCTACAACCAGATCGCTGAGGCTTGTGGTATCAAGCCCGAACGCGTCGGGACACTCGCGCGCGGCGATACTCGGATCACGTCCATTGCGAAAATCGAAGAGATCGCCGACGCTCTGCGAATTCCTGGACACATGATTGGGCTGGCTCCCCGACCGTGGGAGATGACCTCTTTGCGGAACACACCCGTGCCCGCGTTGAGACAGCCTGTCGGGTGGGGTTTGCTGACCCCAGAACCCGGGCCATGGGAGGTAGCAGAGTTGGCGCGCCGCACGCACGCCACAGACATCGGTCCGACTGATCTGGAAACGATCTCGGAGGCGATCAGCCAACTCTGCCGTGGTTACGCCTACATGCCACCTGATCAGCTCCACCGTCAGACTCGGATGGGCATACGACACATCACGGAATTGCTGGACGGCCGCACCACTCTTACCCAGCATCGCGAACTCTTGGTGTCGGCTGGCTGGCTATTCTTGCTCCACGGCTATTTCAAGATCCGTGCGGGAGTCCGAGGAGGTCGAACGGGCGGTGCATGGCGCGTCCGGCCCAGCGGGTGGCTTCGGTGATGGCGGTGCGTCCGGCGAGGCGGTGTGCGCCGATGGCGAG
>NZ_JASISZ010000203.1 GCF_030063355.1 Streptomyces sp. PH10-H1 | reverse complement strand
CCGATGGTGGGTTGTCGGCTGCCGAGCTGGCGGCGAAGTATGGGTTGTCGGTGAGTGGTGCCCGTCCTGGGCTGGGTGAGTACACCCGGCAGTTGTGGGGGCGGCGGCATTTCATCAATGAGTTCGCGAAGGCGCGTACGGCGGCGCAGTACACGCAGGCGCGGTTGGGTCAGTTGTGGCAGGTGATGACGCCGTTGCTGAATGCGGCGGTGTATTACCTGATCTTCGGTCTGTTGCTGGGGACCGATCGGGGTGTGGACAACTTCATCGCGTTTCTGGTGACGGGTATTTTCATCTTCACGTTCACTCAGTCGTCGATCATGAGTGGGGTGAAGGCGGTCTCGGGGAATCTGGGGCTGATTCGGGCGTTGCATTTTCCGCGGGCGTCGATGCCGATCGCGTTCACGTTGATGCAGTTGCAGCAGTTGCTGATGTCGATGCTGGTGCTGTTCTCGATTGTGCTGATGACCGGTGAGGTGCCGGCCTGGTCGTGGTTGCTGGCGGTTCCGGCGTTGTTCATCCAGTCGGTGTTCAATGCGGGTCTGGCGTTGGCGGTGGCGCGGCTGGGCAGTCGGATGACGGATCTGGCGCAGTTGATGCCGTTCATTTTGCGGACGTGGATGTACACGTCGGGTGTGATGTACAGCATCGCGAATTTCACGAAGACCGCGCCGCCGTTCGTGCGGTTGTTGCTGGATGTGAATCCGATCGCGGTGTACATCGATCTGATGCGGTTCGCGTTGATCGACAGTGTGACGGCGGACCAGATGCCGCCGCATGTGTGGGCGGTCGCGGTGGGCTGGGCGGTGTTCGCGGGGGTCGGCGGGTATGTGTATTTCTGGAAGGCTGAGGAGAAGTACGGCCGTGGCTGAGCAGACGCAGACGCAGACGCAGACATCGGCGGAGTCCCGGGTCCCGACGGTGATCGTGGACGATGTGCACATTGTGTACCGGGTGCACGGGGCGGGTGGCGGGAAGGGTTCCGCGACCGCGGCGCTGGGGCGCATGGTGTCGCGTAAGTCCTCGCCGAACGTGCGGCTGGTGCATGCGGTGCGGGGGGTGAGTTTCACGACCTACCGGGGGGAGGCGGTGGGGCTGATCGGGTCGAATGGGTCGGGGAAGTCCACGATGCTGCGGGCGATCGCGGGGTTGCTGCCGCCGGAGCGCGGCCGGGTCTACACCGATGGCCAG
Source organism: Streptomyces sp. PH10-H1 (assembly GCF_030063355.1). Taxonomy (GTDB): domain Bacteria; phylum Actinomycetota; class Actinomycetes; order Streptomycetales; family Streptomycetaceae; genus Actinacidiphila. The sequence goes on along the minus strand of NZ_JASISZ010000203.1, from coordinate 431 downwards.
CCCTCGCTGCTGGGGGTGAACGCGGCGCTGATGAATGATCTGACCGGGGAGCGGAATGTGATCCTGGGAGGGTTGGCGATGGGGATGTCGCAGGAGGAGATCCGGGAGCGGTACGAGTCGATCGTGGAGTTCTCGGGGATCAACGAGAAGGGTGATTTCATCTCGTTGCCGATGCGGACGTATTCCTCGGGGATGGCGGCCCGGCTGCGGTTCTCGATCGCGGCGGCCAAGAATCATGACGTGCTGATGATCGATGAGGCGCTGGCGACCGGTGACCGGTCGTTCCAGAAGCGCTCGGAGGACCGCATCCGCGAGCTGCGCAAGGAGGCGGGCACGGTCTTCCTGGTCAGTCACAACAACAAGTCGATCCGGGACACCTGTGACCGGGTGCTGTGGCTGGAGAAGGGCGAGCTCCTCATGGACGGCCCGAC
>NZ_JASISZ010000202.1 GCF_030063355.1 Streptomyces sp. PH10-H1 | reverse complement strand
CTAGGAGCGTGGGTCAGTAACTGGCAACCCGCCTGTGGTTCGTGATCATTCATGCGGGATGATGTCGGTATGAGTGGTGGGGATGGGCTGTTCGAGGTCGAGCCGGTCGAGAAGAAGCAGCCACAGGGTCGTCCGGCGGCGGTGGACAAGCGGTTTAGGGCCTTCGACCCGCATCAGGTCCTGCTGCTGCCCCCGTCGCTGGACGACTGGCTGCCCCAGGACCACTTGGCCCGGTTCGTCGCCGACCTGGTCGACCAGGTGCTCGACCTGTCGCCGGTCCTGGCTGACTACACAGAGAAGCGCGGCTACCCGCCCTACGACCCACGGCTGATGGTGCGCCTGCTGATCTACGGCTACACCACCGGCATCCGCTCCTCGCGTGCGATCGAGCGCAAGTGCGCCGACGACGTCGCGTTCCGGTACCTGGCCGCCGACCAGGCCCCGGACTTCCGCTCGATCTCCCGGTTCCGCCGCCGTCACCTGGACGCGCTCGCCGACCTGTTCACCCAGTCCCTGCACCTGGCGCAGAAGCTGGGCCTGGTCAAGATGGGCCGCGTCGCCCTGGACGGCACGAAGCTGGAAGCCAGCGCCTCCAAGCACAAGGCGATGAGCTACGGCCGACTGGTCGACAAGGAGGAGCGCGTCGAGGCCGAGATCGCCCAGCTGGAGGCGATGGCCGCCGCGCTGCTGGCCGACGCCGAAGCAAGCGATACCGCCGAGGACCAGGTCTTCGGCATCGACGGCAGGGACGTTGATCTGCCCGCCGAGCTCGACCGACGCGAGAAACGCCTGGCCAAGATGCAGGCGGCCCGCGCTCAGATCGAGGCCGAAGCCGCCGAGAAGGCCCGCCGCCACGCCGAGGACAAGGAACGCCGCAGGCAGGGACGCGCCGGCACCAGCGACGAGCAGGCCATCGCCGACGCGGGCGACAAGGCCGCCACGGCGGCCCGGCCGAAGCCGAAAGCGCAGGCCAACTTCACCGACCCCGACTCACGGATCATGAAGAACAGCAAGGGCGCCTACATCCAGGCCTACAACGCCCAGGCCGTCGTCGACGAGGCACACCAGGTCATCACCGCCGCCGACGTGACGACCAACCCCTCGGACGCGCTGAACTACACCACCATGCTCGACCAGTCCGCCCAGAACACCGGCATCCATCCGGGGCAGGCCCTCGTCGACGCCGGGTACTGCTCCGAGACGAACCTCGAAGCTGCGAAAGACCGCCAACTCGACTGCGGGACCGACACATTCATGGCCACCGGCCGACTCGCCCACGACGAGCAGGTCCCACCCGCACCGCGCGGACGGATACCAGCGAGCGCCACGCTGAAAGAGCGCATGGCCCGCAAGCTGCGGACCAAGCCCGGCAAAGCCGCCTACCGCCGCCGCAAAGCCATCGTCGAACCCGTCTTCGGACAGATCATGACCTGCCAGAACGGCCGCCAACTCCTCCTGCGCGGCGAAGACGGCGCCCGCGGCGAATGGCGGCTGCTGGCCGCCTGCCACAACTTCCGCAAGATCTTCCGACACGCCAGGACCACCGGACTCACAGCAGCGACCGGCTGAACGGCCCAGCCAGGGCGGCCCAGAGCCCCTCCACGAGAGCCTCCCGGGGCCAGAACACCCCGACCTCGGCCGACCGGCACAGACCAGGCGGCCGCCACCGATCCCGCTGACCACCATCACCCCGGACGACTACCCGATACCGACCCACGCTCCTAG
>NZ_JASISZ010000201.1 GCF_030063355.1 Streptomyces sp. PH10-H1 | reverse complement strand
CAATGCCGGTGAGTTAAGCCGTTTCCGCAGGTGAGGGCCGCTGTCTGGTGACGTTGATCGTGTAGTGGACGTTACTGGGGGTGCGGGGCCGGTCTCGGCGCTTGATCGCGAACTTGTTCTTGGGTGGCTTCTTCACCCGGTCGCAGCGCCGGTCCCGTCGACTGGGCAGGAGATCATCGAGAAGGTCGGCAGCGACTGTTTCCAGGGCCCAGCGCAGTCGGTTGGTGGTGGCGGCGGCTTGCCGGGGAACGCCGAGACGAACGAGCTGGACGGTGACGGTGAAGGAGATCCGGTCGGAGTCGATCCCGGCCTCGGAGGCGACCTCGCATTCCAGCGCGCACAGGGCGTGGTAGACGACCAGAAGGGCGTAGACCTCCTGGCAGACGAGGTCGGGTGACTTCGAGCGCAGAGTGAAGCCCGCACCGCGTAGGCGGTTCTTCAATTCCGCGAAACTGATTTCGATCTCCCACCTCTGGTGATAGACCATGGCGAGCTGTTGGGCCGGGGCTTGGCGGTGATCCAGCAGGCTGGTGACCAGCCGAAAGCTCTCGCGGCTGATCGCACCGTCCGCGCTCCGCACGCGCACGCTGTAGTCAACGATCCGGACCAGATGTCCCTGGGGCATTTCGGTGGTCGGGTGTCCTGTCGCGCGGGCCGCACCCAGTCGGCGGGTCTCGGCCGGGGTCGGCATGACCGACAGATAGGAGCCGTCCGGGAGCACACGCAGCGGAGTGAAGAACTGTCCTGCCTTGACCCGCCAGATCAGTTGGGCCCCGGTCGCCCGGACGTCGGCCCACAGCTCGTATCCGACGAAGTATCGATCGGCCAATAGCAACATGTCCGGCGCGAGACTCGCCAGCAGGGCACGGCCGAGGGTGAACTCGCTGGAGTGCTCCACGCCCTCGAACGCCGCGTCGATGAGTCCGTGAGTTCCACACTCGGTCACCGTCATCAGCCTGACCTGGGGGTTCCCGCAGGTGTTGGTGGACGGATTGGTATATCCGAAGGCCGTGGCGTTGGCTTCGGTCTCGGGCACATCCAAGCTGGTGCCGTCCCAGGCGACCAGGCGCAGTCCGAAGGCGTAGGCCCCCGCGGTGTCGGGGCCGGCCAGCGGACCACAGGTCCGCTCGAACAGCACGCGCAACGGCTTTTCGCCCAGTCTTTGACGGGCCCGGGTCAGCGCCGAGCTCGTGGGAAGCCGCTGGAGCCGGAGCCCGGGCAGATGCCTCAACGTCTCGGTGAGGGTGCGTAACACCGCGCGGTATCCAGGCTGACCAGCGCTTTCCGCGCTGCCGAACAGACACAGAGCCAGCACGAAATAGACCACCGCCCGAGCGGGCAACAGCCGTCGGCGCAGCTCGATCCTGCCGGTACGTTCCAACACCTCGTCGACGAGCTGTGGTGTGATCCAACGAGTCAGCACTCCAAGACGGACCTGTTCCCCGAACCGCTCCTCCATCGGGATGCCGGTCGGGCGCCTGGAGTTGAGCGTGGTGGCCCTGGCGGGCGGGATGGGCGCGGTGGCAGACTGGGCACCCAACGGGGCCTCCATCAGACAGTCGGATCTTGGTCGATCTTCTGTCCTACCGGGGGCTCCGTTGCTGTGTCCGCCCGTCGTCCAAACCCTCACCAGACCGCAACGGGCTACCCAACGTCACCATGGAAGAAACCATCGAAACCCATGCGCTCAGGCGTCTGACCAGCAGCGTTGCACTAACTCACCGGCATTG
>NZ_JASISZ010000200.1 GCF_030063355.1 Streptomyces sp. PH10-H1 | reverse complement strand
CACCCCACCCCCCCCGAAGACCCCACCCAGAACCCTGAGGAGAGCGCCGCATGAGCCTCACCATCGACGTCCACGTCCTGCACGCCTACCCCCTGTCCAACCTCAACCGCGACGAGTTCGGCTCCCCGAAAATCGCCCTCCTGGGCGGCGTGGAACGCACCCGCATCTCCTCCGCGTGCCAAAAGCGCGGCTGCCGCATCAACACCGAAAGCGTCCTGGGCGACAGGGCCCTGCGCACCCGCCGCATCCCCGAGAAGGTCGCAGCCGAACTCCGCACCCGCGGCTGGGACGAACAAGACGCCCTCAACGCCGGTCAGGCCATCGCACTGACCGCCCAGTTCTCCGGCATGAAGCTCGCCGAGGCCGGCACCACCAACGTCATGCTCTTCATCCCCGAATCGGCGATCAACGACCTCGCCGACCTCGCCGACACCCACCGCGACCTGCTCGACACCGCCGCCGAACAAGCCCGCGCCCACGCCGACGCCGCAGACAAGACCAAAACCGAAACCAAAACCAAGGCGCCCACGCTGGACAAGGACACCAAGGCCCAGGTCACCCACCTCAAAAATCAGGTCCGCGACGTCCTGTGCCGGCGCAACGGCTCCATCGCCGCCTTCGGCCGCATGCTGGCCAACACCCCCGAAGCCACCGTCGACGGCGCCATCGCCGTCGCGCACGCCACCACCACCCACGCCGGCGAAGAACAACCCGACTTCTTCACCGCCGTCGACGACATACCCGGAACCGACAACGGCTCCGCGCACATGGGCCAACACGCCCACGCCTCCGGCACCTTCTACCGCTACGCCACCATCAGCGTCGACGAACTCGTCCGCAACCTCGACGGCGACCGGGCCATGGCCCGCGAACTCATCCACGCCTTCCTCACCGAGTTCGCCCGCCACGTCCCCACCGCCAAGAAGAACAGCACCGCCCCCTTCACCCCGCCCGCCCTGGTCCACCTCGCCGTGCGCACCGACCAGCCGATGAACCTGGGCGGCGCCTTCGAAGCCCCCATCACCGCCGACGACACCTCCGGCTGGACCGCCCCCAGCATCACCGCCCTCGACCAGCACGCCGCCGCCGTCAACACCTTCCTCGGCGACGAACCCCTTCGGGCCGCCGCACACTCCGGCACCGCCGACCTGACCGGCATCACCGCGCTGGGCACCCACATCCCCCGCCTGGACACCCTCGTCACCACCATCACCGACGCCGCTCTCGCCCCGGCAGGCCACCAGTGACACCCGCACTGCTCCTGCACCTGTCCGGCACGCAGTTCTGGGGCGGCCCCCATGGCGGCACCACCCGCACCAGCCACCCCCACCCCACCCGCAGCGGCATCACCGGCCTCCTGGCCGCCGCACAAGGCCGTCCCCGCGGAAGCGACCAAAGCGACCTCGACCAGCTCACACACACCATCCGCATCGACCGACCCGGACAACGCCTCCTGGACTTCCACACCGTCGGCGGCGGCCACCCCAAGCACCACACCGTCGCCACCGCCGAAGGCGGACACCGCGGCAACGCCCTGATCTTTCGCGACTGGTACCTCCACGACGCCGCCTTCACCATCGCCGTGACCGGACCTGCAGGTCTCATCGACGACCTCACCACCGCACTGCGCAACCCCGTCTACCCGCCCCACCTCGGCCGCCGCGCCTGCCGACCCGACACCCCCGTCCTCATCACCACCACCCACGACCCCGCCACCGCCCTCGAACACCTCCCCCT
>NZ_JASISZ010000001.1 GCF_030063355.1 Streptomyces sp. PH10-H1 | reverse complement strand
GAGAACAACCATGATCACGAACGCCTGCGGGCCCCTTGCGTCCAGGGCACCGGAACCACCACGCCGTCACGCAACGTCACAACCGTGCGTGCCGCCTACGCGATTGCCCGGTTAAATTCGAAGACCCATGTATGCACGAGCCTGGGCCCCCTGCTCCTGGGCCCACTCGACAAGAGCAAGCAGACGCTACGGGGCGCTTGTCAAAGAGGTGCCACCCCGCCTGAAATCTGCACCAGGTGCCATCCCTTGCTGACATTCAGTGCCAAATGTGGCTGACCAAGTTCATGAAACTGCAAGTTAAGATCCCCGATCGGTGCCACCCGTGACTGACATTCTCAGCAACCGCTGCTGGGCCGGCGGCTCCAGGTCACCGAGCAGCAGGAAGGTGAGTCCAGCCGTACGGACCAGCAGTACGACGCTGGCGTCGTTCGGCCCGTTGTCCGGCAGCGCCCCGGGGTCGCCGGGCGGCCAGAGCAGCTGCCATTCCAGTGCCCCCAGCCGCCGCCGCTCCCCCGCAACCGCGCGGATCACCGGGATCCGCGCGCTGGCCGCCTGTTTGCGGACGAAGGCCGCCTGCTCGGGCGGTTCGTCCAGCGTCGTGGTTTCGATCGCACCGACTGTGCGGCCGCGCAGGACCCCCGGGAGCCCGTCCACGTGATCCGCGTGGCCGCGTTCTTCGCGCTCAATATGTCTCATGAGACAGCCGACTTGTCATGAGTCACGTGTGTGGCCTGGAGCGCAGTGACGTTGGCGAGTGCTTCGGGGCCGCAAGGGCGTAACGGCTGCTGACACATCTTGGGTGAACTGTGCCGGAGGGGTTCAACGGCGGCAGCTGCTGCCGTCCGTCGGGAGGTCCGACCTGTGCCTGCGCGAGCTGATCAAGCAGGTGCCGGTGTGGCTGGGTGTCAGGGAAGGACGTGCAGAGGGGGACGCGGCTGTGGCTGGGCATGTTCCCCGACGACCGGCAGCGGCGGGTGCGGCGCGAGCTGGCGGCAGCTGACAGGCCGGGCGGGTCTGGAGCAGGGCCCCGGCGGACGGGATTTTCGCTAGGTGATCGGAAGTCGGCGCTGCCAGACTGAAAGGTCTGCGCTAGCGAGGTGAGGTGGATCTCGGAAATGGATCATCAGCTGGTGATCGCTCAGAATCGGGAAGCTCTTGAGGTGACCCTCAAGTTCGGCGAGCGCGCCTTGCGTGAGCCGGCGTGGACTCCCGGTGCAGCGTCGGAAGCGGCGGCCGAGCTGGCGAACAACGAGGTTGGTCAGAACGGTCCCTGGGGCGAGCGGCCCGCGCGGACCGCCTATGCGGCGGCCAATCTCATGATGACTGCGGTCCTGGACGATCTGGGGACCCTGCGCCAGTTGCTCGGCAATCCGATGCCGGTGATCGGCCCGACGGTCGTCGCACGCTCCGCGGTCGAGATCGCGTCGACGGTGTGGTGGCTGATGGAACCGGGGATCGGTGTGCGCCGTCGCGTGTGTCGAGAGCTGGTGCTCAGCCTGGGGAGCGCGCGCCGTGCGAAACAGGTTGCCCAGGACATGGAGGCGAGCCAGGCGGTGGCCGACGCGCTCCAGCAGGAGTCCCGGGTGCTGCAGCGTATTGCGGACCTGAACGTGGGACAGCCCGCTTCGGGTAATCGGATTGTGATCGAGGGCGAGCAGGCGGAGTCGGCCACTGCCGGCACGGCCAAGATGCTCAAGGCGGCGCTGCGTGCGAATGCCTCGGCCGAGTCGGTCTATCGCGTCTATTCGGCGGTGACTCATGGCGAGGTCTATGGCCTGATGAACTTCATGGCGCCGGGTGTGTCCTCGAATGGAGAGGCCATGCTGCACTGGCATTTGGACCCCGATGTCCTGGACAGCACGATCCAGGTGGGGGTCGTCGCGTTCCGGGAGGCATACCGGCGGATCCATCAGGTGATGGGATGGGGGAAGCTGGGGCGCGACCTCTGGGAGATCAAGCTCGGGAAGATCTTCAACGGCGCGTAAACGCGACGGAAGGGGACGGGCCGCTGGTCGTGGCCCCTCCCCGCTCGGCATCAACCCGTCGTCAAGAGTTCCCTTTCCTCGCCCGCGTCCAGTCCACCCGGGCCAAGGACTACGTCCGCGAGTTCAACGCCGCCCTCGCCCCCATCGGCGGCCTTCCGCGAGTTCATCCACCGGACCCGCAAGGAACTCGGCGTCGCGGCATGAGCAACGCTCCCTCTGCTCGCCCTGAGGCTTAGCGCCGTTGGCGGGGGCCCCGGAGGCGGATGGGCGTGACAGTGGTTGAGACGTCCTTGTCGAGCTGCCGCCGGAGGGCCTCGTTGTCGTGGAAGAGGGCGGCGATCGCGGTGTGGGCAGCCTTGAGTTTCTTCTCCATGAGCGTGCATTCCTGGGTCTTCGCGGTCAGGCGCTTCTTGAGGTCCGCGATAGTCGCGTCGCGCTTGGACTCGCCGGGGGTGACCTTGCCGTGGACGGCAAGGTGCGCGTCCCACTCGGCCAGGATTTTGTGCGCGCGGTTCATGGTCGCGCGGCTGACCTGCGCCTCTTTGTGGAGGTTCTCCTTGGTGAGGCGGCCGTCGGTCCGTTGTGGGCGGCCTTCGAAGAGGCGAGTCATTGCCGCCCGCAGGGCGGCGGCGGTCTTGGGGCTGACCTGGTCTTCGAGGCCGCCGTCGACGGGGCCGGTCACTGGGCCTCACCGACCATCTTGAGGACTCCTCGGGTGATGTCGAGTTCGCGTTCGGCGAGGTCGCGGCGGCAGCCCGGGGTGGAGGGGTTGTTGATGAGCTGGAGCTGTGTGCGCTGGTGGGAGTCGTAGATCGGTAGGTGCTCGGGGCCGATCATGCTGTTCGCGCATCGGTCGGGCCGGCAGCGTTCATCGAGGGGGCCGGTGTGTCCTTCGGGGATGATCGCGTTTTCGAGGCAGACAGCGCCGACGGGGTTGGTGTGGTCGGCGGTGCAGTTGTTGAGCATGCCGAACCGGATGTGGATCCTGGTGGTTCGCAGAAGGGTGTCGGCGGTGCGGGCGTCTCCGTTGCGGGCCTTGACGGTGGCGTCGATCTGGTCGAAGGCGTCCTTGACGCGTTCGGCGCCGGGCCCGAATCCGATCTCCTCGCCTGCGGTGTGACGCTCATAAAGGTCTTTGATCTTGCGGAACTTGACGTTGTCGAGAGCGTCTCCGAGGTATTTGGCCCACTCAGCGTCGGAGGCGGCATAGCCACGGGTGCTGGCGTTGGCCAGGGCCCGTTTCGCGAGATGCTTGAGCTGGATGCCGGTGGCGATCTCGGAGCCGGGGAACTGGTCGGTGAGCATCGCCATCGTCCGGCGGAACATGTGCGGGCGGACGTAGGCGGTGGGGATCTCGTCGAGTCCTGTCCAGGTCCGCCCGGAGTTCACGAACGCCATGAACGCCACCAACATGTCGACGCCGTCGAGGGTGCCGTCCAGCTTCGAGGCGTGGACGGGTGAGAAGACTCGCTCGGGATGCTGGGAGACGGCCTCAGCGACGGCGAGGGCCTCGACGAGAGGCTCGGCAATCCACCAGTGCTTGCCTGGGCGGTTGGTGGTGCCCTTGATCTTCGTGGAGGCGATGGCTGAGGTGCTGTAGTGCTCGACGACAGGGTCCCGCATAATCTCGTGGATCTCCGAGTCACGCATCATCGACAGGCCCACGACCAGGCAAAATGCCGCATCACGCAGTGCCGTCTTCACGTCGAACAGCGTCCGTTGGTCGATGCCTGGATGCCAGGGCCCCGTGCTGCCGTCAGACCGGACAACCTGTGCAAGTTCTCCGGTCAGCGCGTGGGTGGTGGTCCTCCCTGCGGCGACCGCGTCCAAGATCAGAGTGCGCCGACGTACCCTCGCTGGGCAGGTGAGGGAGGAGATCGCCCCATGAGCGTCCGGCTCGTATCCGAGTAGGAGCGTCAGCAGTTTCCACTGCACCTGCGGGACCTGGTCCTCCGCGGACGCGGCATGGACGGGGATCTTGTTCTGGGGGTCGGAGAGCCACTCCTCAATGCGCTCGTCAATGCCACGGACCGACAGCCTGGTGGCTGATCTGAGCTCGTGGAGCCGACGGTCGGCCCGCAGGACGTCGGGGGCGAAGTCGTGGATGTAGGCCCAGGCGGCGCGGATCAGCGGGAACCAGGTTGTCGGGGGAACGGTGGGGGTGGCGATGGTCCTGCCACGGGTGATCTCGGCGACCCTGCGGGCGCTCTGGCCAGGCCACGGATCCCCTGCCGGCCAGGGCAGGCTCAGGAGGGGCTCGGCTGCCGCCAGGCTCTTGAAGCACGTCACGTAATTCCTGATCGTGTCCGGCGACAAGCCGTCGGTGGTCAAGCTGGCGATGCGTTGCCTCGGGTCCTCCGTCGTCCATTCGTCCGGGGATGTGGAGGGTCCCTCTTCTTGGGCCCAACGGGCCGTTGTCCGCAGACAAGACGCGATCCGGATCAAGGTGCGAGGAGAGGTGGTGCCGTCAAGGACGATTCCGAGCTTGAGGACTGCGGGGTGGTGCTGGTTGAAGATGATCATCATCAACTCGCGCGTCAGCAGATTCCAGTACGGGTCCTGCAACTCCAGGCTGAAGTTGACCTTCCAGTCACTGGCGTTCGCGTTCGCGGGTCGTTTGAGGACACCGTTGAAGTTCCAGAGGCCGGTGTCGCCGAACCGAGGAACGTAGGCGCCAGGCTCGCGGGCCTCTGGCAGTAGCGAGCGACCTTGGGCAACGGGTTCGTCGTCTCGGAACAGCGACGGACGGCGCTGCTGGGGAAGGGGCAGGATCATGCGTCGAACTCCGTGTGCGCGGCCAGCGGCAGGTCGAGGGACGCCTCGCCGGCTTCGATGTGCTTGCGGGCCTGGGCACGTTCCTCGGGCGTGCGGTCGTCGAGGACGGCATTGAGGTTCACCCAGCTCTGCCCCCATAGCCGACTGAATGCCTGCGGTGTCAGAAGTGCACGAAGCCGTTCCAAGTGCGCCTTGAAAAGCAGAAGTTGAGGCAGGTTGGTGGGCAGGATCCAGGCATTGCGGCATTCGAGGCAGCGCAGGGGGGCGACGGCACAGAGTTCGCCGGGGCGACTGTAGGGGCTCTGGTAGGGGTTCTTGCAATGGGAGACGCCCATGTCGAGTTGGCCGGTCATGATCTCCTCGGCCTCCTGCGGGGACAGGCCGGAGTCTTCGAGCAGGTCCTGGTCAATGCATTCGGTGCCGGCGAGGACGGTGGGGCCGTCAACGCGGTCGAGCGCCTTGTCGAACCAGTGCTGCTGAGCCGTGGCGATCGTCCGGCCTGACAGGATCCGCAGCGTAGTGCCCTGGGCGTAGTGGCGAGCGAACGTCTCCTCGGTGTGATCGTCTGCGGCGGCGCCGATGCGCCCCTCAGTGACGATGGCCTTCTCGACCTTGACCGACTTGCGCAGGCGGCCGATGTGCCCGGCGCCCTTGACCTCGACCTCCATGGCGGCCAGCCAGCGGCTGAACTTCACTGACACAACTGTAGGAGTCCACCGGTCGAACACGACACTGTAATCGGGCCTGATGGCGGCGCGGACGAAGAGCGTGTCAGTGACCTGCGGGGCCTTCGCGCGGACCCTGGCCGTGAGGTGGAGGAGCTGCCGGACCACCTCGCTGGCCTCACGGCGGGGCCAGTCCACGGTGAGTTGCCCGTCAGCATCGTTCGGGGATGAAGCATCGGGCGGGAAACGGTCGCGAAAGGCGCGGTGCCGAAGAAGTCCAGCACGATTCTTGAGCAGGGTCAGCCGGACGCCCTTGGGCAGGAACTCCACGTCCTCCTCACCGAAGCCAGTGACCTCTTCCGAGGTGTAGCCAGTGGCGTCCATCAGCAAAACACGGAATCCGTGCAGGTCAAACGTGGTGGGATACAAACTCGCGAACAGGGATCGCGCCAACGCCAATCCTGCGGTCTGCGGGTAGGGGACCTTGCCCGGGCCGGCGGTGAACTCCAGCAGTTCCGGCGACCATTCGCGCGATGGGGGTACGAACCGGTGAATGTCGTCGACGGTGATCTTCTCGTGGGTCAGGCCCCAGAGCAGGTCGGGGATGCTGGTCCAGCTGCCCTGGTCGGGGTGACACCCCTGTTCGGCCAGGGCCCAGCCGTCGTCCAGTCGCTTCCGCACGGCATGAGCACTCGTCCACGCGGCACGGACCATGGCCCGCTTCTCCTGACGGGTGAATTCGTCCCGTTCCGTCTTCTCCCCACTTCTGAGGAGCATGGGACCGCGGGCCAGTCGAGCCAATTCCGTGGCAACCGTGCGGTCGGGGTGGTCATCTCGACGGACCACCAGCACGCGCAGGGCGGCGGCAACCAGATACGGCCTGGTCGAGCCCTGCGCGTTGCCCTCGGGCAGGGACAACTCCCACTTGATCAGCGTGTCGAGGAGATTTGGATCCGCCAGGCTCGCTCCTTCCGCCTTGGTGCCGAGCACCTTGTCCACGTACTCGCAGAAGCGATCAATCGCCTGCAGGTAGGTCCTCGCCTGAGTTCCGATCGCGGTGGCGGCGACGTACTCGGTCCACTCATCCGCCAGTTGCATGGCCAGCATCGAACAGCGGAAGTCCGACGGTTCCACTGCCATGACGACTCCGGAGGCGTCGACAACCCGAGGACCGACACCGCCAGGCGGGACCGGGTTCGCCAGGAGTGCCACCAACCGCTCACGTTCCCTTTTACTCCGACGCTTCTTCGACACCTCAGCGGCCGCCCTTCGGGCTGGTCAACGCCTGGGAGGCAATGTCGGCGTAGCTCGCCTCGTCATCGCCCACCCAGCTGGAAAACGCGGCCTCGAACTCGTTGATCAGGTCGTCCGTGTACTGGAGGTACTCGTAGGTGGTCTCCGGACTTGCGTGACCGAGCCGGCGGCTGACGATTAGCAGCGGGTTGTGCCGGATGTGCCCGGTCAAGTACGAACGGTGCCGACGGCGGCGGGCCTGCAGGTCCGGCGCTTCGCCGTCCATCGTGTTCTCCAGATAGGTCAAAAGCCGGAGAGCATAGGTGTGTCTTGTGTCCGCAGAGGCCGTGTGTCGGTGGACTGGTGTGGTCATTGAGCAGGGCAGAAGTCCGCAGCTGCGTTCGCAACCACGGCAGCGGACCGTGTTGCATTGCGGAAGCACTGACGTGATGGAGACCACACATCTGGGCGGCCTAGACACCTAGCCACTTCGACCGTCATCTCGCCATCGACCGTACGTCTGGAGGGCGCCCGCGTGGACAGTGGGCCCGACTGCTCGGCGCCCGTCCCTCTCCCCGATCCCCGCGTTCTCTCCGCTCTCGGGGCGGGCTTAGCCCTGCAGAGTGCGAAACGCCTCTTGGTAAAACACTGCAAGAGGTCCGACATTAGGAGCGATTCGACGTTCACTGAAAAGCGCGACAGCTCCCGATCCTGTACTGAAATAAGCGGCAACCTCTCGAACCGAAGGCTCGCTGATTGCCGCCGCCGCCAGTGTGGCGGCAATCACTCCGAACACTTGCTTAGTGTTGAGGTTTAGAAGGCTTGCGAAATGGCGCGAGACTAGAGCGCTCTTGATGTATCGTGGAAAATCCTTGACGGCCTCGGGATCCTCTCTGAGAAGTGCTGGCAGCCAGTCACCGTGAAGTTTCGGCCAGAGGTGCCTGCTTGCCACGTCTCGGAGTCGCAGAAGGCTAGGAAGGTTCTGTTCCCAATCCGCGAGAAGTGGGGCATCGACATTTCGGTAAGCAGATCGCTCCGTGGCAACGTTGAGAATATATGGCTCGTATCCTCTTTCTCCAGTGAAGGACCCTTCTCCGGCCTGCAAGTCGCGAATGAATGGTGTTTCAACTCTCTCCTTGACCTCATCCTGCCTGACGAGAGCCGCCGGGTCCCACTCTCGTGGATGTCTCACGAGTTGAATCCCATTGCGAGACTGTGCGCTGGAGATTGGATTGCTGATCAATGAGAGAAGTTTCCGCACTTGCTCCTGGCGCCCTGTAACATCCGGGTCAGGGCTGGTCGTTGCTGGTGACAGCCAGTGGCGCAATCCGCTCATGGACCCAGCAACAATGCTCTGCTTCGAGGTAGCTATCGGCTGCAAGATGGCACAGTTAATTCGCTCAAGCTCCGGGTCATTGGCCTCGTCAATCCAATGCCTTATCTGACGATCCGGGTTGTCCCTGCGAAAGTCTCCATGGATTTGACTGAGGAGATCACGAGGGCCGTTGCCAACGGTCCTCCAGTCCACCGGCTCCAGGATCGGCCCGCCGCCGCTAACACCTGCTGCAAGTTGCCCAAAAATTCTACTCGTTGCCCAACCGAGCTCCTGTGCGGCAAATCTTTCGTTCTCGAGAGATTCTTTGGTGCAGTAAATTTTCTCAAACATCCACAACGGAGCGGCGCCGTTCCAGAAAATTGCACCAGGCAGGGCACTATTTCGAGGCTCAAACGGATCATTCGCGAGCATGCGATTGTATTCCCAGCCAGGGAGGTAAATGCCGTTAATCGCTGCCATGTAAACTCCAGGTTGCTCAGTCCTCCGGCCTCATGTAGGAGCCTACTCGCTCTCATGAGAGCACGCCTTTCTTCCAAGTAGCGGTGTCGTGCGGCTCACGACTCGCCGTGTTGCGTCGCCAGCGCAGGTCACTGGTTTGGGGAAAGAGTGGGCAGCTCAGCTGCATGACCCGACGAAGGTTGTTGTCGTTCGGCCTGCGGGGAGCCGGGTGATCTGGTTCGTCCCGTCGGCAGTGGCACGAAGCTGGAGGATCTCTTCATGCTGGGCGGCGAGCCGCGCCAGGGCTTGGGTGCGGAAGTCCGTGAGCTCGTCGACCGTCTGCTCCGACTGAGCCAGCCGCTCCTGGAGTTTCGCGTTCGTTGCCTTGAGCCGGGCGATCTGGGCTTCGCGGGGGTCGGGGATCTCGCCGGCGTCTTGCAGGGTCTGCAGGCGGCGCTCGAACTCGATGCGGAGGTGTGCGTAGGGGCGGGTGCCGTAGAAGGCGGTGCGGTCGACTTCGGCTGTGGTGGCGAGGGTCTTGATGTCGCACTTGCCGCCGGGCGGGATCTCGCCTCGGAGGAGGCGGTCCATGGCGGCCCGGATGCGGTTCTCGTTCTCAGTCTTCTGGGCTGCGGAGATTCTCATGCGGACTCCTCGATCATGCTGGTGCTGGCGGCGTCGATCTCGGCGACGACGCGGAGGGCTCGGTCGAAGTCGGCCTGGAGCCGGGTGCGTTCGGTCTTGCGGGTGGTGCCGAGCTGGCCGATGAAGATCTTTGTCTTGTCGGCGTGCTCGGCCCAGGCGGGCCGGTGGCAGGGGTGATGGGTGGCCTGCGGGCAGCGGGCGGAGTCACACATCCCGATCAGCGGACGGTCTGCTGTCGGGGTGTCGGCCAGCTTGAGGCAGAGCGCCCGGGACGGGTCGGTGAACCAGCAGTAGTTCGCCGGGCCGAGGTGGAGGACCTTGGCGCGTTTGGTCAGCAGGTTGAGCACGTCGCGGTCACTGCGCTGTGTCTTGGGTGCCGTTGCTTCTGTCGGGTCGAGCTTTTCGTCGATGCTGGCGAAGAACTCGGTGAGGCTCCGGGCGCCGGGGCCAGCCGGGAGGATGCCCTGCTGGTAGTTGCGGAACTCTTCCATGACCAGGTTGAGATTCCGGTCGCTCTCGTGATTGTTGACCTCGGCCAGGAGCTCGGCCTGAGCCCCGCCAGGGCGGGAGGCATACCCTTCTGTAGTGGCCACTGCAATATGTTTTAGGTGCAGCTTGGAGGCCAGCAC
Organism: Streptomyces sp. PH10-H1; assembly: GCF_030063355.1. Classification (GTDB taxonomy): domain Bacteria; phylum Actinomycetota; class Actinomycetes; order Streptomycetales; family Streptomycetaceae; genus Actinacidiphila. The sequence continues at coordinate 289,385 of NZ_JASISZ010000001.1, read as the reverse complement.
GCCGCCCGGACGGTAGGCCATTTCCAGGGCCAGCGTGCGACGCAGCCGCCTCAGATTGACCTGTCCATCGGGGATGGGAGCGAGTCCGAGGCGGTGCCCTGCCGGGGAGTTGATCCAGTTGCGGAACCACTTGTAGCGGACGGAGAAGGCGAACCGTCCGAAGAGCAGAGCGCCTTCTTGCCGGTCGTCATGCAGGTCTTCGGCGAGTTCGACGGCGCGATAGACGGGCTCGATGACGACCCATTCGTCGTCGGTGCCGCCCAGTGGCTGCCCTTTGACAACCTTGCTGGCGAGCCGGTAGCGGGTGAGCCCGGGGACGGGCTCTTCGAGGGGAAGGCGGCAGCCGATGCGAAGCTCCATCAACTCGCTCGCGCGCATGCCGGAGGCCGCGGCCAGCACGATCATCGCGGCGGTGCGGACGATGCCGACCAGAGCGACGGCCTGGAGTCGGTGAAGCGGCACCGTCCAGGGCAATGCAGACGAGGCGTCCGCCATGGTGATCTCGGCGGCGTCCCGGGCGAAGACCTCCTTCGCTCCGACCGACGCGACCGCGTCCTCCATCGGTCCGCGTAGGTGATGCATCCACCGGGCCTCGAACTGGGTGATCCCGGCCTGCCGGGCCAGCACTCCCGTGGCCACCGCGATGAGGGGGTCATCGGCGGACCAACCGTTGGCGAGCCGGTCGGCGACGTGGTGGTCGGCGAGCATCGGCAAGGGTGTGCACGTATCCGTGTACTCGTTCAGCAACTCGGTGAACTCGGTCACCGGGGCCACGTGGACCGCACGGAGCCCTGGTGCTTTGCGGGTGGATAGCTTGTCGGTTTCCCGGATCTGCCGGGCGAGTTCAACAGCGTGCGAACCCAGGGACGACATAAGAAACAGAGCGGCGGCGAGCATCGGCTGCATGACGACGTCGTCGACGGGCTGGGTCTTGTTCTCCGTCCGGCCGCAGGGCATTTCGGCGATGGCGGAGGCGGTGGCCCCGCCCCAGGGCCGCAGATCGGCCGAGACGCGGTCAGCGGTGAACAACTCGCGGTAGTTGACCAGGTCGACAACGACCTGCGCGGCCCTGCGTCGGGTTCCCGGGCTGTGCTCGCCGACGACTTCGCCGTGCTCGTCGAGGACGTAGCGCCGGTGGGCCATGTAGGCGTCGCAGATGCGGGTGTCGATCTGTGCGAGGCTCGACAGCCCGTTCATGGAGAGCCATCGGCAGAAGCGGGTGAGCTCGTCCAGGCGGCCCGCGCAACTGCGCAGGTGCAGGGCCGTGCGATGAGCCCGGGGCAGCGGAGCGACCGCCGGGTGCCGCGGGGCGAGCATGGCCAGGACCAGTTCCTTTCCGGCCAGCCGCCACCGCTCATCGGGGATCTCGGTGAAGTCGAAACGGCGGGTGCAGAGAGCGAGCTGGACGGGCAGGCCGACGACGTCGGTGAAGTCCCAGACGTCGTCCTCGAACACCGGACGGCCAGTCCCCTGGGGGAGTGTGAGTCCAGCTTCGCGGCAGACGTCGACGCCGGCGAAGACCGCGGACCGGCCGTCGAAGGCTGCAGCAGTGGCAGGAGCGGTGGTCACGCGGTGATCTCCTCAGGCCGCAGGGGCAGTTCGTCGTCCTGGTCCTCGACGTGATGGGCCGCCGTGGCAATGACGGCAGGGTCGAAGCGGTCCAGGACCTGCTGGATGCGGGTGGCATAGGGGCCGAAGACGGCCATGAAGTGGGCGGCGGGCATCTGATGCCACTGCCGGGAGAAGAACGCCTTGAGCCGCAGCAGGTTGCCCGCGTGCCGGGGAGCGAACACGGCCAGCGGGCAGAGCAGACAGACCCACGGCCGGGCCGGACAGGGCTTCCCCTTCGGGCCGTGCAACCCGGACAACTGGTCCCCGCAGGCGGCGGTGAACACATCACGCTGGCCGCCCACCAGCTCGGCGATCATGGAATCGTTCAGGTTCAACTCCGCGACCAGGTGCGGGTAGCCGTCCGCCAGCGCGGCGGCCTCCTCGTCGGTGATCACGGTCGGCGGGTGGGCCCGGCGGAGCAGGTCGTGCTGCGCATCCTCGATGACCCTCTCGACAGCGTGCTGCTGAGCCGGGGTAGTGGCGGTGAGGTAGTGATCGCCCTCGACGGACGGAGTGTGATTCGGATCGATCGTGGCCCGCCCACTGCCCGACCAGGTGCTTTTGTCTCGCATGGCTTCGTGGGTGGTACGGATCCGCGAACGGTGGATCTTGAGGGGCAGTCCGTCGTTGCCGACGACCGCATGGCGAACGGCCCACCGCTGGACGGCAACCCGGTCAATCCTGCGGACGCGGCGATCGCCGCCAGCCCGGCTCACTCCCACCCAGAGTTTGCGGCGTTCCTCCGGGGTCACGAAGGTCCGCAGCAGTGCGGAGTGCGCGAGCCATTGTTCCAGCAGGCGGACCGCCCGACGGGGCAGGGTCAGGCTCTCCGCCGCGGTGCGGCGTTTGATGTAGGAGAGCAGGACCGTCGAGTCGCCAGCCCAGTCGATGTCCTCGAGAACCAAGTCGGCAATGCCGTCGGGGACGATGCCGGAGTAGATGCCCAACAGCAGCCGGTAGGCGATCAGCACATCCAGGTGTGGAAAGACCGCCCGGGTCGCGTCGTGGAAGCCGCCTCGGTTATGGACCACCGCCGCCGAGATACCCAGGCACTGGCCGAATTCACCGATACTGACGGGCCCGACCCGGGCCAGCAGCCAGTGCAGATTGCCCGGCTGCCAGCCGCCTTCAAGAGGATGCCGGCCGTCGGCGGCATCGGCGAGGGCCCGGCGGTGGGCGGCGTACGAATCGTCGGCCAAGGTCCGGCAGACCTCGGTCAGCCGGAGCCATTCCTCCTCCGGATAGGGCGGCAACGACTGGCGGAAGGGCTGGACGTTGAAGTGCCGCCCGGCAGCGAGCTCCAGCACTCCCTCCCCGAGGGTGCCGCCGCTCTGGGCATAGCCCTCCAGCAGGCTGCGGGTCATGGCCTCCAGCCTGGGTGGGCCGGGCATCCAGAACTCGGCCAGCTGTCCCCGTCGCAGGTGAGCGGCGCCACCGGTGAAGCCCTGAACCGCGAGGGTGCAGACCATGCTTCGCAGGGACTGGACGTAGAAATTGACGGTGCCCTCCGAGTCCGCGGTGCCGTGCGGATGGATCAGGTCCACGAGACCGATAGCCAGGTCCCGGGCCAGGTGCGGGTTGGGCAGTTCGTCCAGGAGGTAGTCGGCGCGGCTGCCGTCGCTGAACACGCAGGTGAGACCGAGGGGTTCGTCGATGAGCATGGTCGGCATCAGAGATCACCATCCTCGGTCTCGTCATCGAACTCGGCCGCGGCTTCCCGCTCGGCGGCCACGTCCTCGGTCAGCCCGGCCGCGGCTCCGGCCCCCTCGTATGCCTCCCGGTAGATGCGCGTCGTATCCAGGCGGCGGAGGTACTTTTCCGTAGTCAGAACAGTGGAATGACCCAGAAGATCACGAAGCACCAGCAGCGGGTCGGCCTTGCTCAGGTAGAAGACCAGGGCGGCGTCGGCGTCAGTGTCCCGCACGAGCTTCGCGGCCTGCCGGTAGTGCCCGGTGACCAGGTACTCCAAGGTCCTCATCGAAAAAGTGTGGCGGCATCGGTGGGGCCACACATGCGGGAACCGGGGCTCGAAACGGGCCCGGATCCGGTCGGATGTGCGCTCGAAGACCGTGCCCCAGGCCGTGAACGGGCCGCCGCCGTTCTTCACCGCCAGCAGGCACGAACCACCCTCCGGGGCGACCAGACGCCGCCGCTCGGCCGGAGTCAGCGACTCCCAGGGGCGCCGGACTCCGTTGATCAGCCCGCCCCGGGCGTCCGGCTCGCTCACCATCAGCGGTTCACCCCATCGCCGTGGCGGCCGCCAGAGCGAGCCGTCCGTCGTGGCGGCCCGGTCCAGGTCGACATAGTCGTGCAGCCCGGCCAGCGCCTCGTAAGAGGTCCACGTGGTGCGGAACTTCTTGCCCTTGGTGATCCCGGCCGGCACCGGGAACGGGAGGGAACCGCGGTCGGCTCCGGCGGCAGGGCGGGGATCTCCCAGGGCAGCAGGTAGGTGAACTCCTGCAGCCGCATCCCGGAGGCCAACGCGTGATCCCCAACCGCCCCATTACGGGTCAGCTCCCGCCCGTGAAAACCGGTGTCCTGCGAGCCGTCCGGCGCCAGCCCGCGCAGCCCCTTGCGGAACAGCTCGGAGAAGTCCGGCTCCAGGTACTTGATCGTCACATGCGGCTTCGGGGTGCGGCGGACCGCCAGATTCACCCTCACCTCCTGGCCTGTCCCGGCGAACAGGGCCCGCGCGGCCCGGTAGGTAAACGGCTCGGCCGTCGCGTACTCCTCGCTGATCGCCCACCGGTAGAACAGCGACAGGATGCTCATGTGCTGGCTCCACGTCGTCGCCGCAAACCGGGCCTTCAACGGACCCGCCGCCCGATGCTCGGCGTACCGACTCAACGCGGCCTTCAGCCGTACCCGCGAGTCGAACAGCCCCAGACCGTGCTCGGCCAGGAACTCCATCCACTCCTTGACCACCCGTGCGTAGTTCTCCCACGAGCTCGGCGCCGGCGCCCCGCTGGCCGGGAGCTCCCGCAGCCACCGGTTCACCACCGCTGTCGGACGCGGCGCGGCCGGACCGTCCTCGAAGCGCAGGTCATCGTCGAGGAGCACGGGCATCCCCTCGGCGATCAACGGCCGATGCTCGACGTCCCAGGACTGCCAGCCCCGAGACGAGAAGAAGTTCAGGATCATGAGCGCTGACAGTAGAAACACCACACAGTCGAGCGCAAAGCCCAAACACCCAGGTCGACTGCTCAGTTGCAGTCAATCGCCACACGGAAACTAAGCAGAGACAATGTGCCGCAGGTCGTGCCAGCGCCAGCGTCGAGCTGGCAGCAGTGGCGTGGTCTCGTCAGCGAGCGCGTTCATGCGCGTCCAGGCTCGGTGGCGGTAGCCCTTCCAGGCGTCAGCCCCCGGCATCAGACCGCCGCGGCAGACGAACAAGGTCAGGGCCTCCAGGCCGAACTCGCCCTCGAATACGGTGATCCGCCGCAGCTTGGCGTCCATGGCCGACATCTCGAACTCGCGGACAACACCGTCCAAGATGCCCCGCACCCGACCGCCGGCGACGTCGACGTCACCCACCACGAACAGGTCGCGGGCCTTGCGCTCCAGGCCCCGGGCGGCTTTGCGGACGATGTCCGGACGCTCGAGCATGCAGAAGAGATCAGCCGACCCGACCGCGTCCTCGGGGACGTAGATGGAACGCGCTTTGGCGTACTTCGCACAGGCTTGGACGGTGAACTCCGCTGCCCCGCCGGGCATTCCGGGCCACAGACCTATCTCAGGCAACAGCACCGTCGCCCACTCCCGCCACCGCGTCCCCGACCCCAGGGCGATATCGGCGCCCGCTCGATCGCGCAACGGGGACCACCCTCGGAAGGTTGGACTGATCTGAGCGTTGGGCAGTTGCCCGCCCAGCCCGACATCTCGGAGGTACCGGTACTGCTCGAACGTCAGGTGTCGGATGTCCATGCCCGAGCGGACTCGCGGCGCCAACGCGTTGCGTCCCCGGGCGGCCAGCCTGGCCGGGCGGTGCGTCAAGATCTTTCGGTCGACGAGGAAGCCGTAGAAGTCGTCAAGGACGAACGACTCGCGACTCCAGACCGACCCGCCGACCGGCTTCTTCTGCCATTGGGTCCGATGGCCGCGGTATGAGACGAGATCGGACTCGGTCGCTGACAACACATCGCTGTCTAGGCGGCCCAAGTGGTCGTCCAGTCGCCCGAGCACCCGCCCGTAGTCCTTCAGCGTGGTGGTATCCAGCAAGGCCGTCGAGAGGTATCCGCCGAACTCGCACAGAGGCGGGACCGGCATCTGTGTCTCCTCGTCGAGGTACACCGGCGTCCCGTCGAGGACACCCCGCCGTTTCAGCAGTGCGGCCACCTCCGCCGCGGAGATCACATCAGTGTCCAGGTATTTCTCCAGCAGCCCGGACTGCACAAAGGCAAGATCCACAATCGCCCCTCCCTCAGGGGCCTGAGAGGAACTCTCGTCGGCTCACCTGTCTCGCACCGCCACAACAGAGCGAGACTGAACCACACATCTCATGAGACAGATTTGAACAGCAGAAAGAAGAAGTGCGTCAGGATCAGCAGCGCGATCGAGGTCACCCCGAGCGACCGCAGACAGCGGTCCGCCAGCACCGGTTCGGGCCCGGCGTCGATGACGACGGCCGAGCCGTCCCCTCCCGCCAGGACCAGAGAATCCCCTTGGCCCACATCACACATGACGAGCCGCCACCCGGGCGGCGGCCAGCCGGTGATGGCGCGCGGGAGCGGTACGGGACGCAGCAGCGCGAGCAGTAGCAGGAGTGCTGCGGCCACGCAGAGCCAGGGGCGGTGCGCCAGCCGGCGGCCCAGCGTCACAACGGCCACCGTGAGCACGGCGAGCAGCAGGCCGCCGCCCCAGCCGCCGGGCCAGTCGACTCCGGCACCGGGCAGTGCGGCGCCTCGCCGGGCAACGGCCGCGATCCATCCGGTGGGCCACCCGGCGAGCCAGGCCAGCCCTTCGGCGGCCGGCATCGCGAACGGCGCGGCGGCCAGCGCCCCGAATCCGAGCACCGTGGCCGGGCCCACGGCGAGTTCGGCGAGCAGATTGCACGGGATCGCGACCAGGCTGACCTGTGAGGCGAGGACCACGATCACCGGAGCGCAGACCGCCTGCGCGGCGCCCGCCGCGCCCAGCGCCTCGGCGAGCCTCGGCGGCACCCGGCGGCGGCGCAGGGCCTCGCTCCATCGCGGGGAGATCGTCAGCAGCGCCCCGGTGGCCAGCACGGACAGCAGGAATCCGTAGGAGCCGGCCAGCCAGGGGTCGTAGAGGACGAGAAGCAGCACCGCCGCAGCGAGGGCCGGCAGCAGAGCGCGGCGGCGGCCGGTGCCGATCGCCAGCAGCGTGATCAGACCGCAGGCGGCGGCCCGCAGCACGCTCGGGTCCGGGCGGCAGACGATGACGAAGCCGACGGTGAGGAGCCCGCCGAGGACGGCGGTCGTGCGCAGCGGAATCCCGATCCGTGGGGCGAGCCCGCGCCGCTCGGTGCGGATGGCGATGCCGGGCGGACCGATGAGCAGCAGCAGGACGATGGTCAGGTTCGAGCCGGAGACCGCTGTCAGATGCGTCAGGTCCGTGGCCCGGAACGCCTCCCGCAGCTCGGGGGTGAGCCGTGAGGTGTCTCCGACGACGAGCCCGGGGAGCAGCGCGCGGGCATCGGACGGCAACCGGTCCGTCGCCGCACGCAGTCCCGCCCGGAGGCGGCCCGCGAAGCGCTGCGTCGCCGTGGGCGGGCCGGTAATGCGCGGTGGTCCGTGCACCGACAGGACGGCGGCGCTCCGGTCGCCGGACCGGGCGGGTGGTGAGAGCCGTCCGGCCACGGTGACGCGGGTCGACGGCAGCAGCCCGAGCCACGGACCTGGGGCCGCGGCTGAGGTGCCGTCACCTCCGGGCACGGACCCACCCCTGTGCGCATCCGGGTGCGCACCCGGATGCGCGCCCGAGTGAGCGCCCGGAGGCGGGCTCGTTTCGGCGATGACCAGGACGGGGGTACGGATCGCGGTGGTCGCACCGAGCGCGGTGACGCGGTCGGCCTCGGCCTCGACGATCACGGCGTCCGGAGCGCGGGCCGCCCCCCGGACGTGCGGGCGGGCCTGCCTAGGATCCCCGGTGATCGTCAACTCCACGACGGCGTGGGCATGGACAGCCGCCAGCGCCGGAAGCGGCCCGCGATGCCTGTCGGCCGCGTGAAGGGCCGCGACAGCCGTCGCCGCGGACGCGCACAGCAGCGCGGTGGCCGCGGCGGCGACCAGGCCGGCGGGCCTCCGCCGTCGGACCATCAGCAGCAACACCCCCAGTGCGGCGGCGGCCACGGCGCACCAGACCGCCACCCGGCCCGGCATCCCCAGGGCGACCGCCGACGCGAGCCACGCGGCGAGCGCGGGTGGCACGAGCCGCAGATCGCCGGGCCCGTCCTGGTGCGGATTGGACGCGCCGAGCGGTGACGCCGCCGCCGCGTGCACGGCAGATCGCGTCGTGCCCGCCGTAGGCACCGAACGTACCGGCACCGGACGCGCCGGAGCCGCTCGCCGGGGGCCCGCCCTGGGGCTGGTCACGGCTGGACCAGGGGCTTGAGGTCCGAGAAGCGCCGTTCTCCGATGCCGGTCACGTTGCGGAGTTGGTCGACGGAGGCGAAACCGCCGTGCTGGGCGCGGTAGTCGAGGATGTGCTGGGCCAGGACCGGGCCGACACCCGGGAGGGTCTCCAGCTGGGCGCCGGTCGCGGAGTTGAGGCTCACGGGACCGGCGGCCGGCGCACCGCCGCCCGGGACCGGCGCGGCAGGAGCGGCCGGGCCGCCGACGACGACCTGCTCTCCGTCGGAGAGCACCCGGGCGAGGTTCAGTGCGCTGGTGTCCGTGCCCGGGAGCGCCCCGCCCGCCGCCGCGAGGGCGTCGGCCACCCGGGACCCGGCGGGCAGCCGGAGCAACCCGGGCCTGCGGGCCTTGCCTGCGACGTCCACCGTCAGGATCGCCTTGGCACCCGCGGCGGCGGGCGGACCGGGGAGCACCTCCGGCCCCGGCCCCAGCCCCGGCCCCGGTCCCGGTCCCGGTCCCGGTCCCGACCTCGGCCCCCGCGACGCGATCGGGGACGCGCCGGGCGACGGACCGTCGATCCGCGCGGGTGCCGAGATCGTCCGCGGGCGGCCGGTCCAGAAGTGCTGCACCGCGAAACCGACGGCGACGGCCAGGACGACCAGCAGCGCGGCGGCGGTCCTGAACTCGATGCCGCAGCGCACATACAGCCAGCCGCGGAAAGCCCGGAGCCGTTCGATGGAGGTGGCACGGAACCGCCGCCCGGCTCCGGCAGGAACCGGTGCAGCGGCGGGAGTGGAAGGAGCAGCGGGAGCGGAGGAAGTGGCGGAGGAGGCGGCCGAGGCGGCGGGATCCGAGAGGGCGGCGGGAGCGGCGGGCGGTGGCGGGTACGGGCGCGGGCCCGGCGGATCGAAGAGCGTGGCCGCCCGCTGCAGCACCGTCCCCGGGCTCTTCCCGTTGCCCTGAAAACCCTGCAGGCCCGGGATGCCTCGGCTGCTGTGGGGCCCCTGGACGCCCGGGAATCCTTGGTCGTTCCGGCCGTCCCGGGCGTCCCGATTGCCGTGGGCGGCCCGGCTGCCCCGGCTACCCCGGGCGTCCCTACGGCGGCGGCTGATCGCGGTGAGCGCTGTTGTTCCCATGCCGCCGAAACTAAGCGGGATCACCGAACGAAGATGATCACTGCCAATTCCTGTGGATTACCGGCGGGTTGTGGACAACTCGCTCACTCAATGGGGTGAAATCACGGCCCCGAGCAGCCCCGGCCCCGCATGCGCGCCGATCACCGCGCCCACCTCGCTCACCACCAGCTCGTCCAGCCCCGGCACCCGCTCCCGCAGCCGTTCGGCCAGTGCCGCCGCACGGTCGGCGGCAGCCAGGTGGTGGACCGCGATCGCCACCCGGCGGGTCCCGGCCCGCTCCACGACGATCTCCTCCAGCCGGGTGATGGCCCGGGATGCCGTGCGGACCTTCTCCAGCGGCTCGATCCTGCCGTCCACGAGCTGCAGGATCGGCTTGACCGCCAGCGCCGACCCGAGCAGCGCCTGCGCGGCACCGATCCGGCCGCCGCGCCGCAGATAGTCCAGGGTGTCCACGTAGAAGAACGCCAGGGTGTCGGCCGCGCGCTTCTCAGCGGCGGCGACCACTTCGTCGGCCGTACCCCCGGAACCGGCGGTCTCGGCCGCCGCCAGGACCGTGAAACCGAGCGCCATCGCGACCATTCCGGTGTCCACGACCCGGACGGGAACGGGCGCGTCCCGTGCGGCGACCAGCGCCGCGTCGTAGGTGCCGGAGAACTCGGCGGACAGGTGCAGGGAGACGATGTGATCCGCCCCCGCGTCCGCGGCGGCCCGGTAACACGCGGCGAACTCCGCCGGGCTCGGCCGGGAGGTGGTCACAGGACGCCGCCGTTGCAGAGCTCTGGCGACGGCCGGAGCGGAGATCTCCGTGCCCTCCTCCAACGCTTCGTCGCCGATCACCACGGTCAGCGGAACGACGGTGATGCCGTGCCGGGCCAGCGCCTCCTGCGACAGGTAGGCCGTGGAATCCGTGACGATAGCGACATGCGGGGACATGAGCGGGAGGTTACCCGGGGGCCGGGCGTGGCGACAGTGCGGCCCGGGTCAAGATCGGCTGATGTGCTTGCGATCGTGCTTGGGATCCTGCTTGGGATCCTGCTTGGGGTCGAGCTTGGGATCCTGCTTGGGGTCGCCACCCGGAAGCGTGGTCGGCGCCCAGTGCCGCAGTGCTCCGGCCTCGATGTCGATCTGCTGTGCCAGCACGGCAAGATCGTCGTCGTTGAACTGCCGGGCCCGGTCCTGGGCGGCCCAGCGCAGCGAGTCGGCGGAGTGGGTGATCCGCTCGGCGCGCTCGGTCAGGCCGGGCAGCCGGTCGGCGATCCGCGCCTTGTCCGGCTCGCGCTCCAGCAGCTTCAGCTCCCCGTCGAGCACCCGCGCGTGGTCGTTGAGCCGGGCGAGCAGCGCGGCCGCCTCGGAGAGCGAGGCGTCCTCGGACGAACCGGCTTCCAGCGCGCGATGGGTGCTGTCGATGGAGGTGCGCAGGTCCAGGCGCAGTTGCGCCAGGTTTCCGGCCGGTCCCACCAGGGTGTAGCGGCGGGCCTTGAGCGCGGCGTCCTCGACGACCCGGCGGGCCTGCGCGCTGCTGCGTTCCACGCCGCGCTTCACCGCCCGAACGGTTCGCACCGCGGCCACGACGCCCAGCGCCACCAGCGACACGGTGAGCAGCAGCAGGACAGCGACGGCGATATCCACGGGTGCTCCTCCGGTCGGACGGGCGCGGGCAGCCGAACGGCCGCACGGTCAACGGTAAACGCACCGGGCGGATCGGTGGCTCCGTCGGAACCCCCAATCCGCCCGTAAGGGAAACCCCTGGTACCCGGCCACCCCCGCACCGCCGTATCCGGCCGCCCGCGGACGGACCCGCAGACGCCCGCGCACGGACCCGCGGACGGACCCGCAGACGCCCGCGCACGCACCGGCAGACGCCCGCGCACGCACCGGCCGACGCCCACGCACGCACCAGCCGGCCCGCCCGTCTCAGCCGATGACGATGTTGACCAGCTTCGGCGCCCGCACGATCACCTTGCGCACGGCCGCGCCGCCCAGCGCGGCGACCACACCCGCGTCGGCCAGCGCCAGCGCCTCCAGCTCCGCGTCGGAGATCGTCGGCGGCACCTCCAGGCGGGCCTTGACCTTGCCCTTGATCTGCACGACGCAGATCACGGCCTCGTCCTGGACCAGTGCCGGATCCGCGACCGGGAACGGCGCGTGGACCAGCGAGCCGTCGTGGCCCAGCTTGCGCCACAGCTCCTCGGCGATGTGCGGGGCCAGCGGGGCGACCAGCAGCACCAGCGGCTCGGCGACCGCGCGCGGCACCGGGCCGCCCGCCTTGGTCAGGAAGTTGTTCAGCTCGGTGACCTTGGCGATGGCGGTGTTGAAGCGCAGGCCCGCCATGTCATGGCCGACGCCGTCGATCGCCTTGTGCAGCGCCCGCAGCGTCGCCTCGTCGGGCTCACCGTCGGTGACGGTGACCTCACCGGTCTCCTCGTCGACGACATTGCGCCACAGCCGCTGCAGCAGCCGGTACTGGCCGACCACCGCGCGGGTGTCCCAGGGGCGCGAGACGTCCAGCGGGCCCATCGCCATCTCGTACAGCCGCAGCGTGTCCGCGCCGAACTCGGCGCAGATCTCGTCCGGCGTGACGGCGTTCTTCAGGGACTTGCCCATCTTGCCCAGGACGCGGCTGACGGGCTCGCCGTCGTGGAAGAACTTCCCGTCGCGCTCCTCGACCTCGGCCGCCGGGACCGGGAACTCCCGGCTGTCGCGGTAGACGAACGCCTGGATCATGCCCTGGTTGTACAGCTTGTGGAAAGGCTCGGAGGACGAGACGTGCCCCAGGTCGAACAGCACCTTGGACCAGAAGCGCGCGTACAGCAGGTGGAGCACAGCGTGCTCGGCGCCGCCGACGTACAGGTCGACGCCGCCGTGCGGCTGCCCCTCGCGCGGGCCCATCCAGTACTGCTCGATCTCGGGGTCGACCAGCCGCTCGCTGTTGTTCGGGTCCAGGTAGCGCAGCTCGTACCAGCAGGATCCGGCCCAGTTGGGCATGGTGTTGGTCTCGCGGCGGTAGCGCTTCGTCCCGTTGCCGTCGCCCAGGTCCAGCTCGGCGTTGACCCAGTCCGCGTTGCGGGACAGCGGGGTTTCCGGCTGGGTGTCCGCGTCGTTCGGGTCGAAGGTGCGCGGCGAGTAGTCGTCGACCTCCGGCAGCTCCAGCGGCAGCATCGACTCGGGCAGCGGGTGCGCCACGCCGTCCTCGTCGTAGACGATCGGGAAGGGCTCGCCCCAGTAGCGCTGCCGGCTGAACAGCCAGTCGCGCAGCCGGTAGTTGATGGTGCCCTCGCCGATGCAGTGCTCGGACAGCCACTCGGTGATCTTCGCCTTGGCGTCCACGACGCCCAGTCCGTCCAGCGAGAACTCGGCGTTGGCGGAGTTGACCAGCTTCGCCTCGTACGAGACGAAGGCGTCGTCCCACCTCGACGGGTCGGTGCCGCGGTCGTCGCTGGGCTGGACGACACAGCGCATCGGCAGCTCGAAGGCGCGGGCGAAGGCGAAGTCACGGGTGTCGTGCGCCGGGACGGCCATGATCGCGCCGGTTCCGTAGCCCATCAGCACATAGTCGGCGATGAAGACCGGGACGTCGTCCCCGCTGACCGGGTTGACGGCGTAGGCGCCGGTGAAGACGCCGGTCTTCACCTTGGCGTCGGCCTGCCGCTCCACGTCGGACTTGGCGGCCGCCTGCTTGCGGTACGCGGCCACGGCCTCGGCCGGGGTGGCGTGCCCGCCGGTCCATACGTGGTGGGTGCCCTCGGGCCAAGCGGCCGGGACGATCGACTCGACCAGCTCGTGCTCGGGCGCCAGCACCATGTAGGTGGCGCCGAACAGCGTGTCCTGGCGCGTCGTGAAGACGGTGATCTTCTCACCGGAGCCGGAGCCGGAACCGGAATCAGTACCGGAACCGGAACCAGAACCCGACCCCGAGCCAGAACCCGACCCGGAGCCGACGGCGAAGTCCACCCGGGCGCCCTCGGAGCGCCCGATCCAGTTGCGCTGCTGCAGCTTGATGGCCTCGGGCCAGTCCAGCGCGTCCAGGTCGTCGATCAGCCGGTCCGCGTAGGCGGTGATCCGCATGTTCCACTGGCGCAGCTTCGACTTGAAGACCGGGAAGTTGCCGCGCTCGGAGCGGCCGTCCGCGGTGACCTCCTCGTTGGACAGCACGGTGCCCAGCCCCGGGCACCAGTTGACCCGGGACTCCGACGCGTACGCCAGCCGGTACTCCCCCAGCAGGTCGGAGCGCTCGATGGCGCTCAGCGCGTCCCAGGCGCGGCCGTCCGGGGTCGGGCGGGCGCCGGAGGCGAACTGCTCGACCAGGGCGTCGACCGGGCGGGCCCGGCCGGCCTCCTCGTCGTACCAGGAGTTGAAGATCTGCAGGAAGATCCACTGGGTCCACTTGTAGTACGCCGGGTCGATCGTCTCGACCGACCGGCGGTTGTCGTGGCCCAGGCCCAGGCGGCGCAGCTGGCTCCGCATGGTCACGATGTTGGCTTCGGTGCTCACCCGCGGATGTGTCCCGGTCTGTACCGCGTACTGCTCGGCGGGCAGGCCGAAAGCGTCGAAGCCCAGGGTGTGCAGCACATTGTGGCCGGTCATGCGCTGGTGGCGGGCGTAGACATCGGTGGCGATGTAGCCCAGCGGGTGGCCGACGTGCAGTCCCGTGCCCGAGGGGTACGGGAACATGTCCATGATGAACTTTTTGGGCTTGGCGGCCAGCTCGGCGTCGCCCGCCAGGTCACCGCTGGGGTTCGGCGCCTCGTAGGTGCCCGCCGCCTCCCAGAAGTCCTGCCAGCGGGCCTCGATGTCGGCAGCCAGCTGAGCGGTGTACTTGAAGGTCGGCACAGTACGGTGCGGCTCGGCTGCCTCAGTGGCGGCGGTGGTCTCGCTGGCGGCGGTGGTCTCGCTCATCGTCCTCAAAGCTCCATCGTGATCATGACGGGCGTACGCCGCGTCTGCTGCCTGCCTGCGGAAACGAAAAAACCCCTCGCACAGGAGGGGCCGCCGCACTGACTCGGATCGTTGTCAGCGCGGCTTGCTAAGCAGAAGGCGTACGGCACGCATGGGGTCAGGTTACCGCAGCGCGCGAGGGGCCCGCCCCGGGGATTCCCCGGTGCGGGCCCGCGCACTGCATCAGCCGCTCAGCGGCGGTGGCGCCGCCACCGACTCAGCTGCTCAGTGGTGGTGGTTCTTCGGCGCGTACGAGGTCACGTAGTCGGCACCGGGGGTGCCGACGCCGGTGACGTCGTCGTAGCCGACCGTGGCGTGCAGCGACGCGTCCTTGCCGAGGCTGCGGAGCGAGACGGACGTGCCACCGGTCGCGTCGAGGCCGTTCTTGAAGTCGACGCGGACGACCGCCTGGTCACGTCCCTGTCCCAGCGGGTGGTCCGTGACGTCGTGGTAGGCCGAGGTGCCGTACCGGTCGTAGATGAGCGGGTTGGCGAAGCCGACCGGGATACCGTGCCGTGCCTGCTGCACGAGCGCCTGGACGCCCGCGATCACCGGGGCGGCGAGCGAGGTGCCGCCGATCCGGTACTCGCTGTACTGCAGCGACCCGTCCGGGTAGGACTGGGTCTGGCCGACGAGGAAGCCGGTGTTCGGGTCGGCGACGGCCGCGATGTCGGGCTGGACGCGCTGCTTGACGCCGCCGCCGTTGGCGAGAGCGAGCGAGTCCGGCACGATGCCCCGCTGGTAGAACGGCTGCGCGTAGAGCTTGCTGGTGCCGCCACCCGCGCCCGAGGTGTAGGCGCCGGGGAAGCCGGTCCAGCTGTTGCCGTCAGCCGACAGGGCGGCCTTCTCGGTGCCCCAGCCGGTCTCCCACTGGTACTTCTCCCCCTTGCCCACGTTCAGCGAGGTGCCGCCGACGGAGGTGGCCCACGGGGAGTTTCCGGGGGTGTCGGACTGCTTCACACCGGTCTTGGCGACGTTGTCGCCGGAGTCACCGGAGGAGAAGTAGAAGCCGATGCCCTCGACAGCGCCCTGCTGGAAGACCTGGTCGTAGGCCGCGGCCACGTCCGGGGTCTCATTGGCCTCGACGTCGCCCCACGAGTTGGAGACGATGTCGGCCAGCCGGCCGTCGACGACCTTGTTCAGGGCGTCGAGCAGGTCGTTGTCCTGGCAGGACGCGCCACCGACGTAGACGATGTCGGCGTCCGGTGCCACGGCGTGCACGGCCTCGACGTCGAGAGTCTCCTCGCCGTACCAGCCGCCCGCGTCGCAGGCCACGGTCGAGTTGTAGTCGCTGGGCAGCACCTGGGAGAGCTGGCCCTTGCGGTACGCCTTGTCACCGTTGTTCTTCGCGTACTTCTGGGCGTCCTGGACGATGTACGGAGACGCGTACGCATCCGTGATCGCGACCGTGACGTCCTTGCCGGTGAAGCCCTTCGCGCCGTAGGCGGCGCGCAGGTCCTTGCCGGTGTAGCCCTTGATCGCGTACGGCGCCTTGTTGCCGTACGCGGAGGGCAGGTTCTGGTTGGTCTTCGACCCGTAATAGGTCGAGAACGGCCCGGCGTTCTTGAAGACCGCGCCGGGAGGCGGCAGCGCCTCGTCGTGCTTGGACAGCTTGGGAGCGTTGTCCAGGCCGACGACCGTGAGCACCGCACCGTTCAGCGCGGCCGGCGCGGAGGCCGTCGACGCCGGGGCGTGGTACGTCTTGCCGTCCTTGGCGAAGTTGTGCAGCTGGGTGCCGAACGCCTTCTCCGCGGCCTTTGCGTCGCCCGACACCGTGATGTAGTGCTGGCTGGTGCCAGTCACCTTGAGGCCTGAGGATTTCAGCCAGGCGGTGACCTGGGCTATCTGGTCCTTCGTCGCGCCGAAGCGCTCCTGGGCCTGTGCCGCGGTCAAGTACTTGCCGTAGGACGCCGAGTTCGGGTCGGAGACCGAGGTCGCGTAGGCCGTGAGGCCCTTCGCGTCACGGCCCGCGAGGTAGACCCGGGCGGTGACGCCACTGGCGTCCGCCGTGGCGCCCTTGTCTGCCTGAGAGGTCGCCCACAGCGGCTTGGTGCCACTGAGCAGCTGCCTGCCGTGCGGTTGGTCAGCCTGCGCGGCGGGTGTGCCCAGCGCGAGCGCGCCGGCCATCAGCGGCAGCGCGGCGGCCACCGCCAGTCCGGCACGAGTTCTTTTGCGCTCAAATCTCATGAAGCCCCCATGCGAAGCGAGTTGTCGCCTGATGCGGTGTCGCCGCTATGCGTACGGCTCGTACCGCAGAGCGCCACTCTTTCGCCGAACAGTTCATGTCAGGGGCATGCAATTGCCAAGAGCAGGCCAAGGAAACGCCATTGAACGGCAATCGGCGGGAGCTGAGCATGCGTCAGCAGGGATTGGCGGGAGCCGGGGGGCGATCCGCGTGAGACGAAGGGGAATCCGGCACCCGAACGGACCGACGTTAGCAGCGGCGGCCCCGGCGCGGCCGGAGTTGTCGGAAGCCGGGCGGCGGACCGCGGCGGCCCGCCTAACGTCCCCGCCATGCGAATGCGCAACCACCGTGGGTACCGGGAGCGTCGGGAGCACCGGGCACGCGGCATCAACAACGGGACGGCGCCGGAGTCCGCGCGGACCCTGCCCCGTATCGCGGTGGGCGCCGCGACCGCCGCCGTCGTCCTCGCCCTGGCCCTCACCTCGGGGCCGGGGATGCGCGGATTCCTGGACTTCACCTCGGGCGTACTCACCCTGGTCTCGCTCACCGCGACCGTCGTCTGGGGTCTGATCTCCACCGACCGGTTGCTGCTGGGCCCGAGGCACCGGCTGCTCGCCCAGGCCGTGCACCGCGCCACCGCCATCGGCGCGCTCGGCTTCCTGGCCCTGCACGTCTCGGTACAGGTCGCGGTCGGACGGGTCCCGGTCTCGGGCGCGCTGCTGCCCTCCGGTCTGCTGCCGTTCGGCGCCCGGGGCAGCGCGGTGCTGATCGCGCTCGGCACCCTGTCCGGCTACCTCATGGTGCTCGCCGCCGCGACGGGCGCGCTGCGCAGCGCCTTCGCCGGACGGGGCAGGGCCGGACGGTGGCGGGTGCTGCACTCCTGCGCGTACGTGGCCTGGTGCCTGGCGATCGTGCACGGCCTCAAGGCCGGCCGCGCGCCCGCCGGCTGGGTGGTCGCCGCGTACGCCCTGTGCCTGACGGCCGTCGCCGTCGCGCTCGTCGTACGGCTGCGCTCGCCCCTCGGCGGCCGGGACGGAGGACGCGGCCGGGGCCACGCACGCGGAACGCACCGCGCCGACCGCCCCGACCGCCCCGCCGTCGAACCCTCTCGGCAGCGGCCTCCTCTCGCGATCGACGCCCCACGGCGGCCGCGGCTGCCCGCGGAGCGGCGATGAGCGGCCCGCTGCCCGTCGTGCGTTCCATCGGCCTGCCCCGGCTGACCGCCGGCTTCGAACTGGCCGAACGCCTCGACCGGGTGGCGCACCTGTCGGTGCACGGACCGCTGCCGTCCCTCAGCGAGAGCCTGCTGACCGCTCTCGCCGGGCAGATCGACCTGCGCGGGCGCGGCGGCGCCGCCTTCCCCTTCGCGAGAAAGCTGCGCGCCGTCGCCGACGCCGCGCGCCGCCGCGGCGACAGGACCTGCGTCGTCGTCAACGGCTGCGAGGGCGAACCCGCCTGCCGCAAGGACGCCGTACTACTGGCGCGCGCACCCCATCTGGTGCTGGACGGGGCGCTGTTGGCCGTCGACGCACTGGACGCGCGGCAGCTCGTCATCGGCGTCACCCAGGAGTCGGTGGAGCGGTCCGTACGCGAGGCCCTCGCCGAACGCGGCCTCGGCGAACGCCGTGGCCGGCCGCTCAGGGCGCGCGTCGTGCGGCTGCCGGAGCGCTTCGTGTCCGGCGAGGCCTCGGCGCTGATCCGCGCCGCCGACGGCGGACCGCCGCTGCCGCCCGGCCGCCGCACCCACGCGAGCGACGCGGGAGTCGGGGGCCTGCCGACCCTGCTCTCCAACACGGAGACGTTCGCCCAGCTCGCGGTCGCCGCCCGGCTCGGCGCAGGGCGTTTCGCCGCCACCGGCATCGCCGCAGAACCCGGCACCGTGCTGCTCACCGTCTCCGGCTCGGTGCCGGCCCCGGCTCTCGTCGAGACGCCGACCGGCGTCCCGCTGTCGTACGTGCTGCAGCTGTGCGGGGCCGGAGTGGGCCAGGGCGTTCTCGTCGGCGGCTACCACGGCGGCTGGATGGACCCGGTCGCCGCCTCGCTGGCCGCCGTCTCCCGGGAGAGCATGACGGCGCACTCCGCCACCCTCGGCGCCGGCGCCATGCTCCCGCTGGCCCCCGGCACCTGCCCGCTCGGTGAGACGCTGCGCGTCGCCCAGTGGCTGGCCGCCGAGTCCTCCGGCCAGTGCGGGCCCTGCCGGCTGGGTCTTCCCGCACTCGCCGGCGCCCTGTCCGACGTCCTGGGCGGCGGCGGACAGGGCGCGCTCGAAGCCGTACGCCGCTCCGCCCATGCCGTACGCGGACGCGGTGCCTGCCGGCACCCCGACGGGGCCTCGCGCTTCCTGCTCTCCGGCGTCAGCGCCTTCACCGACGACCTCGCCGCCCATGTACTCGGCGGCGGCTGCGGCCGCCCCACCACCGGGGAGCTTCCGCTGCCGGACGAGGAGCGCGGGGCGCGGCTCGCCGTGGACTGGACGCTGTGCCAGGGCCACGGACTGTGCGCGGGCCTCCTGCCGGAGCTCGTACGGCTCGACGGCGACGGCTATCCGTCGCTGGCCGGCACTCCTGTGCCGGGGCACCTGCGGGCGGCGGCGGTACGGGCGCTACGCCGCTGCCCGGCGCTGGCCCTGCGCCTCGAATAGCCCAGGCCCCGGACCCAGGCCCCGGACCCCGGCCCCGAACAGCAGAGTGTGGGGGAACGGTACGGGGGAACGCGAAGAAGGTCCGGTCGCCTGGACGGCGGACCGGACCTTCTTGATTGTGGAGCTACGGAGAATTGAACTCCGGACCTCTTGCATGCCATGCAAGCGCTCTACCAACTGAGCTACAGCCCCGCGTTTCAGCCCCGCCGGGTTCCCCCGGCGACTCGGCATACATTACACGGCCCTGGGGGTGTTTCGCCAAATCGTTTGCCGGGGCCCGGGGGCCCCACCTGGACGAACCGTTACCACTGCTGTTCGGCCGCCGGTCCAGGTACTGTCGGCAATCCGTGCCCAGTTCTCACCGGCCGCCCCGTGCCCCCCACCAGTCTCCTGGAGCAGCGCACTGTGACAGCGACGCAGCTGACCGCCGACACCCGCATTCTGGCGGCCAGGACGTTCATACTGCGGCGCCCGACGCTGCTCGCCGCCGCTTTCTGCCTGGTGTCGTTCGCCGCCTTCTGGGCGGCGCAGCGCGCCTCGCACGTGTCGATGATCGACCTCATGGTCTACCGGGCGGAGGGGGCGACCGCGAGGTCCGGTGGCGATCTGTACGACATGCGGGCCACCTACGCGAATCTCCCGACCACGTATCCGCCGTTCGCCGCGCTGGTGTTCATGCCGCTGACCTGGATCGGCGTGGGCGGGATGCGGGCCGCGGCGACGGTGGTGAACCTGGGTCTGCTGGTGGCGCTGGTGCATCTGTCGCTGCGGCTGACCGGGCGTCCGCTCAAGCTGCCGACCGCCGCGGTGACGCTGGCCCTGGCGTCCCTCGCGGTGTGGTGCGAGCCGGTGTGGACGACGCTGCGGTACGGGCAGATCAACCTGCTGCTGGCCGTGCTGGTGCTGTGGGACCTGACGCGGCGGGCCGACCACCGCTGGGCGGGCTTCGGGATCGGGATCGCGGCGGGGATCAAACTGACGCCCGCGCTGTTCGCGGTTTTCCTGGCGCTGGCCGGCGCGGCCCTGGGGTGGCGGCGGCTGCGCCGTGGCCACAGTCCGTGGAACGTGCACCTGCGGCGGGCCGCGGTGGCCGTCGTGACGTTCATCGGGACGGTGGCGATGGCCGCGGTGGCACTGCCGCACGACTCACGGCGGTTCTGGACCGAGATGCTCTTCGCGGCGGACCGGGTCGGCTTCAGCGAGGACACCGCCAACCAGTCGCTGCGCGGGATCTTCGCCCGCGCCCTGCACACCGGCGACCCGGGGTACGGCTGGCTGCTGGCGGCGGCCGTCGTCGGCTCCGCCGGTCTGGCCATCGCGGTCGCCGCGCTGCTCGCCGGGGACCGGTTCCCGCACAGCCCGGCCTGGGCGACGCTGGCGTGCGCGGTGACCGCGCTGCTGGTCAGCCCGGTCTCCTGGTCCCACCACTGGGTGTGGGGAGTGCCGATGGTCGTACTGCTGGGCACCGAGGCGCTGCGCCGCCGCGACGCGGTGTGGGGGGCGGGGGCGGCCCTGACGGGGCTGGCGTTCTGCTCGTTCCTGCTGTGGATGGTCCCGCACGGCACCGGGCGGTTCGAGCTGGGCCAGAACACCGGTCAGATGGCGCTGTCCGCGATCTACCCGGCGGTCGGCGCGGCGTTCCTCGCGGTGGCCGGCACGTTGGCGTTCCAGGCCTTTCGCGCGCGTCCTCCGGGCCGGCGGCCGGCCCCGGCGCCCGCGATGCGGGCGCGGCGGCCGGCCGCGTACGACTACGTCAACCGCTGACGACGACCGACGACCGCTGACAGCCGAGCGCTGACCGCCGGCTACTGGCCGCGCCGCAGTCCCGCGAGCCCCGCCGCCAGCGCCCCCACCGCCGCCGTGACGGCCAGCGCCGCCGCCGTGACCGCGAAGGCGTGGGCCGAGGGGTGCGGTCCCGCGACGCCGAGGCGGTTCAGGAAGAACGTGCCGAAGGTGGCCACGCCCATGAGCATGCCGAGCTGGGTGACGGTGGCCAGCAGCCCGCTGGCGTCGGCCGCGTCCTGCGGGTCCACGGTTCCCAGCGCGCGGGTGAGGGTGGCGCTGAACGCAGCTCCCAGCCCCGCGCCGATACCGGCCAGCCCGGCGAGGAGCGCGAACCCGCCGTGGCCGCCGCCGCGCAGCGCCAGGCCGAGCACCGCGAAGGAGGCCGCCGCCACGGTGAATCCCACCGGGGGCAGCGCAGGGTGCCAACGCAGCGGCAGACGACGCCAGTTGAGGCCGACCGCGCCGAAGGCCACCGCGGCGACGGCGAACGTGAGACCGGTGCGCAGCGCGCTGTCTCCCAGCCCGGTCTGCAGATGCAGGGCGATGCTGAACAGGAAGCCCGCGTTCACCGCCATGGCCAGGCCGATCGCCGTCGCCGCCCGCGCCATCCCCGGCGCCCGCAGCACCCGCCCGGACACCAGCGGAGCGCCGCCGCGCCGCGCCAGCCGGGACTCCAGCACCACGAACAGCCCGAACAGCGCCACGCTCGAGCCCAGGCAGACCCAGCCCCACACCGGCCAGCCCTCTTCCTCGCCGAGCACCAGCGGCACCGTGAACAGCGTCACCGCCGCGGCCAGCGTCACCAGGCCCGGCAGGTCGAGGCCGCGCCGCCGCGCCGGCGCACTGCGCACGTCGGCCGGGATCACCCGCGGCGCGACGACCAGCATGACCAGCCCGATCGGCACGTTCACCAGGAACACCGGCCGCCAGCCGGTGCCGAACAGGTCCGCGCTGACCAGCACGCCGCCGAGAGACTGGCCGACCGCAGCGCCCGAGGCGAGCACCGCCGAGTAGACGCTGAGGGCCTTCGACCGCGCCTCGCCGGTGAACGTCAGCTGGATCAGGCTGAGCACCTGCGGGATCATCAGGGCCGAGCCGGCGCCCTGGACGAACCGGAAGCCGATCAGCTCCCCCGTGGACTGCGCGAGCCCGCAGGCCAGCGACGAGGCCGTGAACAGGGCAAGGCCGGTCAGGAAGGCCCGCCGGTGCCCGAACAGGTCACCCAGCCGTGCGCCGGTGATCAGCAGCACGGCGTACGCGATGGTGTAGCCGGCCACGATCAGCTGCAGGCCCGCGCCCGAGGCGTGCAGATCGGTACGGATGGTGGGCGCGGCGACGTTCACGATGAAGACGTCGAGCAGGGCCATGAACTGGCCCGTCAGGATGATGCCCAGCAGCAGGCCGGTGCGCGGGCGCCGTACGGCGCCGGTAGTGGTCTCCTTGTCGGTGACAGGGTTCGGGAGCACGGAATTCGTCATGCCCGTCAGCCTGCGGGCGGCGCGCTACTGGTAACGAGAGCCCTGTGATGCTGGTACTGGCAGCACCTGGCAAGCCGCTCCGGTCCCGGGGAGTATGGACACCATGCCTCCCCGCCGCACCGAGCTGGCCGCCTTCCTCCGCAGCCGCCGCGCCCGCATCACCCCCGCGGACGTCGGCATGCCGCCGGGGCTGCGGCGCCGTACGCCCGGACTGCGCCGCGAGGAGGTCGCGCAGCTCGCCGGGGTCGGTGTCACCTGGTACACGTGGCTGGAGCAGGGCCGCCCGATCAACGCGAGCGTGCAGGTGCTGGACGCGGTCGGCCGGGTGCTCCAGTTCGACGTGACCGAGCGCGAGCACCTCTACCGGCTGGCCGGGGTGCCGTTCGTCCGCCAGGACGTCTCCGACGCGGAAGTGGTCGGCGACGAGGTGCAGGGCATCCTCGACGCCCTCGACCCGCTGCCCGCCGTCGTCTACAGCGCGCGCTACGACGTCCAGGCGTCCAACGCCGCGTACCGCGACATCTGGCCGGCGACCTCGTTCATCCCCCGCTCGGAACGCAATGTGCTGCTGAAGCTGTTCACCGTCCCGGAGTGCTGCTCGACGATGGTGAACAGCGAGGAGGAGCTGCCCCGGATGGTCGGGCAGCTGCGCGCCTCCTACGGACGGCACGTCGGCGAGCCGGCCTGGGAGTCGTTCATCGCGCGCCTCATCCACGAGAGCCCGGAATTCGCTCAGATGTGGGCCCGCGGCGATGTGGCCTCGCCCGGATCGCGGCTCAAGTTGTTCCGGCACGCGTCGGTCGGCCTGCTCAGCCTGACCTTGGTCTCGCTGGCCATCGACGGCATGGCCGAGCACCGGATGATCGTCTACACCCCGGGCGACGAGGAGAGCCGGGCGCAGATCGAGCGGCTGCGCGCCCTGGAGGACCCGATGATCGGCTGCCCGGTGCATGGGCGGAGGGTCTCGCAGATCGTGGCGGACCGGGCGGCGGGGGCGGCCCGCGAGGCCTGGGAACAAGAAGATCCCGCCCGGTCGCGATGACCGGACGGGATCCTGATTGTGGAGCTACGGAGAATTGAACTCCGGACCTCTTGCATGCCATGCAAGCGCTCTACCAACTGAGCTACAGCCCCGCCGTTTCCAGTGCGGTTCGCGCTGGGAACGAGAAGAAGCTTAACCGGTATTCGGGGCAGAAGCGAAATCCGCCCGGTGATCCCGGGACGCCGGCTCAGCTGTCGTCGCCGAGCACCGGTTCCGGCAGGGTGCCCGCGTTGTGCTCCAGCAGACGCCAGCCGCGCGCGCCCTCGCCCAGCACCGACCAGCAGCAGTTCGACAGACCGCCGAGAGCCTCCCAGTGGCCCGGTTCCAGACCCAGCAGCCGGCCGATCGTGGTGCGGATCGTGCCGCCGTGGCTGACCACGACGAGAGTGCCGCCGTCGGCCAGCTTCTCGGCCTCGCTCAGCACCACGGGAGCCGCCCGGTCGGCGACCTCGGTCTCCAGCTCGCCGCCGCCGCGCCGTACGGGCTCGCCGCGCTTCCAGGCGGCGTACTGCTCGCCGTGCAGCGCCACGATCTCCGTATGGGTCAGACCCTGCCAGTCACCCGCGTACGTCTCGCGCAGCCCCTCGTAGTGGGTCACGCCGAGACGGGTCACCGCGGCCAGCTCGGCGGCCGTGGCGGAGGCCCGCTGCAGATCGGACGCGATGATCGCGGCCGGTTCCAGTGCACCGAGCAACCGGGCCGAGCGACGGGCCTGGGCGAGACCGTCCGCGGTCAGCGGGATGTCGGTACTGCCCTGGAAGCGCTGCTCCAGGTTCCACTCGGTCTGGCCGTGCCGCCACAGAACGATCCGGCGGCCGCGGCCCTTGGTGTGCCCGTTCAGCTCAGGTCTCCGTCCGCTTCGGCGGCGTACAGCTTCGCGTGCTCCTCGCCCTTGCCACGGGTCGCGACGGCGTCGGCGGGCAGCTCGATCTCGGGGCAGTCCTTCCAGAGCCGCTCGAGGGCGTAGAAGACCCGCTCCTCGGAGTGCTGGACGTGGACCACGATGTCGATGTAGTCGAGCAGCACCCAGCGGCCGTCGCGCTCGCCCTCGCGGCGCACCGGCTTGGTGCCCAGCTCCTTGAGGAGCGCTTCCTCGATACCGTCGACGATGCCCTTGACCTGCCGGTCGTTCGGGGCGGAGGCCACCAGGAACGCGTCGGTGATGGAGAGGACGTCGCTGACGTCGTAGGCGATGATGTCGTGCGCGAGCTTGTCGGCGGCGGCCTGCGCGGCGGCCTTGATGAGCTCGATGGAGTGGTCAGTGGCGGTCACAGGTGAGGCTTTCGGGTCGAGGGCGTGTCTCTCCAGGGTCTCACGCCCCACGGACAGCCCCCGACCCGTTATACGTCACTGCTGGTCAGGCCACCTGAGCCGGTTCCTGGCCGGTCCTCAGGGGGTCCCCGGCGGGTCCTCAGCCCTTGTAGTCCTTGCCGAGGACGACCGTGATGTCCGCATTGGCCGCGACCGTTCCCTTCTTGACCGCGCCCGCCGGCAGACCCAGCGTCTTCGCCACGTCGTCCGCCGCCGCCTTGCGGGCGTCGGTGCCGTAGACGACCTCGGAGGCCGCCTGCGTCGAGGCGGCCGTGCCGCCCGCCACGTAGATGTACGAGCCGCCGTTCAGGATCGCGGCCTGGGCCAGGCCCGGCGCCTTCTTGTCGCCGGTGGCGTCCTTGACCATCACCCGTGGCTGCGCCGTGGACCCGGCGTTCTTCACCGTGCCGCCGAGCACGTCCTTCACCACGCTCTCGGTGGCCTGCGCGCTGAGCGTTCCGTTCTGCTGCACCGGGAGCAGCGCGGTGCTGTACGCCCCCGTCTTGGCCTGTTCCGCGAGCTGCGCCAGGGAGGCGCCGAGCGCGTTGGCGGGCAGTGAGGGGTCGGGGATCGAGTTCAGCGACTCGACAGTCTTGGTCGCCATGGCCGCGTCACTGGGCATCTTCGCCAGCACGGCCTGCATCACCTGGCCGAAGCGCATCAGCTGCTTCGCCTGCGCCTCGCCGGGCCCGCGGTGGATCGCGTACGCGACGGCGGCCTGGCCGTTGAGCTCCTGCGCCTTGCCCTCGTTGACCAGGACCTTGTCGCCGTCCTTCTTCGCCCCGTGCACCGTCGCGTCGGTGTCCACCGTGATGCCGCCGAGGGACTCGACGAGGATTTCCAGATACGGGGTGTCCAGCCGCCAGCTGCCCTTGATGTCCGAGCCGAGCAGGGTGTTCAGCCCCTGCCGGGTCGGCTCCTGGCCCTGGTCGATCTGCTTGCCAAGGGTGGTCGCGCCGCCGTCGTCCGTACTGAGCGACAGCGCGTTCGGCAGCAACACGGTGGTGCCCTTGCCGGTGGTCCGGTTGCTGACCAGCAGCGCGGTGGAGGACTCCGTGCCGTCCACCGGCCGCAGGTTCACCACAATCACATCGCGCTTCTGGCCCGCGCCGGGCGCCGCCGTGCTCGTCCCGGTGTCGCCGAGACCGGGGATCCGGCCGGCCTTCCAGAGGTAGCCGACCCCGCCGACCAGCGCCAGGACGACGAGCAGCACCAGCGCGATCTTGCGCTTGCGGCCCTTCCGCTTGCGCTCGTCACGGCGCTCGGTGCGGGACTCCGAGAACTTCAGCCAGTCGATGACCTCTTCCGACTCCTCGTCGTCCTCGTCGACGAACGCGAACTGCTCGGTCCTGTAGTCCTGGCCGTCCTGCTGTGCCTGCTGTTGCCGGTTCTGCGGCGCGGAGTCGGGTGCGGGGCCGGGACCCGGGATGATCGGCGCGGGAACCGCGGCAGGCGCCTCGTAGTACGGCTGCGGGGCCGGCTGGTCGTACCGGGGCTCCTGGTACTGCGGCGGTTGCTGGTACTGCGGCTGCGCGTACTGGGGGTCCGCGTACTGCTGCTGCGGGGTCCAGCCCTGCTGCTGCCCGGCGTACGTCTGCGACGGGTCCGCGGAGTACGGGTCGGCGTATCCCGGCTGTTGCTGTTGCTGTTGCTGCTGTTGCTGCTGCTGTTGCTGCTGTGACTGCTGCTGCGGGGACTGCGGCTGGGGCGGGCTCTGCGGCTGCCGCGCATACGGGTCGTAGCCGTACTGCTGCTGGTAGTAAGGGTCCTGAGGCGCGGGTGGGTCCTGCGGGGCGTACGGGTCCTGACCGTTCTCAGGACCGCCCTCGGCGAATTGCCAACGGGGGTTTGCGTCGTTCACGAGGACCCCTTCACTGCGATGCGAGCTACCCGGCGTCCCGGTACAGCTTGCGCTTGTCGATGTAGCGCACCACTCCGTCCGGCACCAAGTACCAGACCGGATCACCCTTGGCGACCCGCTGGCGGCAGTCCGTCGACGAGATCGCCAGCGCGGGGACCTCGACCAGCGAGACCCCGCCCTCCGGGAAGCCCGGATCCGACAGGGTATGCCCAGGACGGGTCACTCCGATGAAGTGCGCGAGGGAGAAGAGCTCCTCGGCGTCCCGCCAGGAGAAGATCTGATTGAGCGCGTCCGCACCCGTGATGAAGAACAGATCCGCGTCGGCGTGCTCGGCGCGCAGGTCCCGCAGGGTGTCGATGGTGTACGTCTTGCCGCCGCGGTCGATGTCGCTGCGGCTCACCGAGAACTGCGGGTTGGACGCAGTGGCGATCACCGTCATCAGATAGCGGTCCTCGGGGGGCGACACCGCCTTGTGGGCCTTCTGCCACGGCTGTCCGGTCGGCACGAAGACGACCTCGTCGAGCTGGAACAGGCTCGCCACCTCGCTGGCGGCGACCAGGTGACCGTGGTGGACGGGGTCGAACGTGCCGCCCATCACGCCGATCCGCTTCTTCACGCGCTCAGCCATCGCGGAGACTAGTCCCGGTTGAAGCGGGTCGTGATCCACAGCAGGAGCAGCAGCGCGAACAGCGCGCCGCCGCCGGTGAGATACGGGCTGAGACTCTCGTGGTTCCCCCCACCCGACGCCTCGGCGAGAGTGGTCAGTGCGGCAGCTGCGTGTGACGTCATGGTCGGCAGGACCTTTGCGGTTTTGAGGGCGGACGGGAAGACTCACGCACATCGTACGGGCGGGCCCTGTGGAACTTCGCGCAGGCTCCGCGCGTCCAGAGTATGTACCGGTTGGCTATCAGGGGGTTGGGTCACCATGTCCGTGCCGAACGATCCGCGCGACTCCAACGAGACCGACGGCGGTGCCGAGAGGGTGCCCAGCCGCACGCGCAAGCGCTTCCCGGGGATCTCCTCGCGAGCGTACGAGCATCCCGCCGACCGGTCCGCGCTCGTCGCGCTCCGCAAGCTGACCGGCTTCGACACCGTCTTCAAGGCACTGAGCGGACTGCTCCCCGAGCGTTCGCTGCGACTGCTCTTCCTGTCGGACTCCGTCCGGGTGAGCGACCAGCAGTTCGCGCACCTCAATGCCATGCTGCTCGACGCCTGCCACATCCTGGACCTGGAGAAGGTCCCCACGATGTACGTCACGCAGGACCCGCAGCCGAACGCGATGTGCATCGGCATGGACGCGCCGATCATCGTGGTCACCACCGGCCTGGTCGAACTGCTCGACGAGGAGGAGATGCGGGCCGTCGTGGGCCATGAGGTGGGCCACGCGCTGTCCGGCCACTCCGTGTACCGCACGATCCTGCTGTTCCTGACGAATCTGGCGCTGCGGGTCGCGTGGATACCGCTGGGCAACCTCGCGATCCTGGCGATCATCACGGCGCTGCGCGAGTGGTTCCGCAAGTCCGAGCTGTCGGCCGACCGGGCCGGGCTGCTGGTCGGTCAGGACCTGCAGGCGTCCATGCGCGGGCTGATGAAGATCGCCGGCGGAAACCACCTGCACGAGATGAACGTGGACGCGTTCTTGAAGCAGGCCGACGAGTACGAGTCCGCGGGCGACCTGCGCGACTCCGTCCTGAAGATCCTGAACGTCCTGCCGCGCAGCCACCCGTTCACCACGGTGCGCGCCGCCGAGCTGAAGAAGTGGGCCGCCAGCCGCGACTACCAGCGGCTGATGGACGGGCACTACCCGCGCAGGACCGAGGACAAGGACACCTCGGTCTACGACACCTTCAAGGAGTCGGCGAACCACTACGCGGAGAACGTCAAGACCAGCAAGGACCCGCTGATGGGCCTGATCCGCGACATCTCCACGGGTGCGGGCGACATCGGCGGCAAGCTGCGGGACAAGTTCGGCGGCGGGGGCACCCAGACCCGCACTCAGGAGCGGCCGGCGGACGAGGCGCAGGACGGGCCGGAGGACACCCCGGGAGACCGGCCGGAGAACGGCCCGCGCGCCGAGTGACCGGGGCCGGGTGACCCGCGCCAGGGGACCCGGGGGCCTAGGGAGCGGCGGCGGATGCGGTGGAGCGCGCTGCCGGGCGACCGGCGGAGCCGTCCGCCAGCGCCGCGCAGACCGCGGCGGGCGGCCGGCCGCGGTCGTTCGGATCGGCGGCGGTCGGGCCCAGCGGCGACTGGCCGGCCAGCAGCGGCCGGAGGTAGGCGGCCGGGGCCGTCGCCGAGCAGGACATCGGCCCGGCGGCGACATCGGCCTGCGTCACCTCGATGTGGTGGTCCCGCAGGTCGTCACGGTCGAAGCGGAACCGCATATCGCGCCGCACGGTGAACAGCGAGGTGGCGCCCTGTGCCGGGTCGGCGCCGGCGCCGGCGCTCTGCACCGCGTACACGAAGGTGTGGTCCGCCACGACCTCCAGCCGGTCGTCGCTGACCTGGCTCACGGTGATGGTGCCGCTCACCCGCACCTTCGGATCGGCCAGCCGCACCCTGACCGGATCGAAGCGCACCAGCCAGCCGGTCGCCTCGTGCAGTCCGTCGTCGGCCGGAGCGCTCAGGCTGCGGTCGAACTGGTCGACCTGGCCGGGATCGATCAGATTGCGGACGGTGCGCACATCGCCGCCCGTCACCGATCCCGGGTCGAGGGACGAGGCGACCAGGTACTCCTTGGCGGTGCTGAGCGCCTGCATCACCTGGCTCTCCGTGAAGTCGCCGACACGGCGCGCGGTCGGCAGCGGCAGGCCCTCGGCGCCGGCCCGGTAGTGGCCGGCCGGCTGGTTCTCGTAGAGCGACGTCCCGCTCACGGACGGTACCGGCCCCGGCGGCACCAACGGGATCAGCGTGATCCGTAGCGGCTCCACCGCGGCAGGCGCAGAATTGCTGTACGGGTGACGTATGCCCAGGTAGATCGCGGTACCGAAGGCGATGGCGATGAGTACGACCAGGAGCAGCGCCTGACGCGGGGCGCTGCTGACGGGCCACACCCGGCGGACGCGCACCGCCCGCGACGTGCCGTCGAGCCGCTCGCGGGCCGAGTACTCCTGGATCCGGGCAGCACGGACGAACGATTCGTCGAAGACGACGGATCGGTACTCGTCCTCACCGCCTGCCGGGACTCCTTCAGGGGTCCCCTCAGGAGGGTCTCCAGGACCGGCCATACCACAAGGTTAAGTCTCCGGAGGCACATATAAACGCCGTGATACGCGACAACTTCTGACATGAAATCAGGGCAGCTGGGTAGCGGCCACCGGCGGCAGGGTCTGGGTGCCGATCCGGCCGCTCGACGGCGGCGCCGGTACGGCCGGCTGGCGGCCGCCGCCCGCGCCCCGGTAGACGGCCGCGAACGTCAGCGCCACCACGCCGATGCCCATCAGAACGGCCAGCAGCCAGGCCACCGACCGGTGCCATCGCACGCTGCCGCCGCGGTACGGGCGGCCTTCGGCCATCCGGGCGTGCTGCAGATACAGGTCGTCCGATTCGCTGTCGTCGTATCGGACGGGATCGACCGGCACAGAACCGGTGACGGCCTCCGCCTCCGCGCGTGCCCGGGCGGCGGCGAGCATCCGCTGCCGCGCGGTGGGCTCGTGGACGGGGGCGGACCGTATGAAGTCCTCGTCGAAGACCAGGGATGCGAACTCGTCATCATCCGGCATCGGACCAGGGTAGTCCGGGCGGCGCCGGTTTGGGCAGGGAGCGGATGAAATACGCGCCCCGCCCGGTCAGTTGGCATCACCCGAACGGGCGTATGGACCGACCGCCTAACGGATGTGACCGTCGCCGGTCACGATGTACTTGGTCGACGTCAGCTCCGGCAGGCCCATCGGGCCCCGGGCGTGCAGCTTCTGGGTGGAGATGCCGATCTCCGCGCCGAAGCCGAACTGACTGCCGTCGGTGAACCGTGTCGAGGCGTTGACGGCGACCACCGCGGAGTCCACCAGTTGGGTGAAGCGGCGGGCGGCGGGCTGCGAACCGGTGACGATGGCCTCGGTGTGGCCGGACGACCACAGCCGGATGTGGTGGACGGCCGCGTCCAGGGAGTCCACGACGCCCGCGGCGATGTCGTAGCTCAGATACTCGGTCTCCCAGTCCTCCATCGTGACCGGCACCACGGTGGCCTTGGTCCCCGCCCGCGCGGCCAGCGCCACCACCCGCTCGTCGCCGTGCACGGTCACCCCGGCCTCGGCCAGCGCCGCCAGCGCCAGCGGCAGGAACTCCGCGGCGATGTCCTGGTGCACCAGGAGGGTCTCGGCGGAGTTGCAGACGCTGGGGCGCTGCGCCTTGGAGTTGATGAGCACCTCGACGGCCATCGCGAGATCGGCCTGCGCGTCCACGTAGACATGGCAGTTGCCGGTACCGGTCTCGATGACCGGCACCGTCGACTGTTCGACGACCGTCCTGATCAGCGATGCTCCGCCGCGCGGAATGAGGACGTCGACCATGCCGCGGGCCCGCATCAGCTCCTTGACGGACTCCCGGCTCTCGCCGGGGACCAGCTGCACCGCGTCGGCCGGCAGCCCCGCGCCCCCGACCGCGTCGCGCACCACCTTCACCAGCGCCTCGTTCGAGGCGTACGCGGAGGACGAGCCGCGCAGCAGCACCGCGTTCCCGGACTTCAGGCACAGCGCGGCCGCGTCCACGGTCACATTCGGCCGGGCCTCGTAGATGATGCCGACCACGCCGAGCGGCACCCGCACCTGGCGCAGGTCGAGCCCGTTGGGCAGCGTCGAGCCGCGGACGATCTCGCCGACCGGGTCCGGCAGGCCCGCCACATGGCGCACATCGGCGGCGATGGCCGCCACCCGCTCGCGGGTCAGCGTCAGCCGGTCGATGACCGTCTCGCTGGTCCCCGCGGCCCGCGCCTGTGCCACGTCCCGCGCGTTCGCCTCGACGATCTCCTTCGTCCGCACCACCAGCGCGTCCGCGATGGCGAGCAGCGCGTCGTCCTTCACCGAGCGCGGCAGCGGTGCCAGGTCGGCCGCGGCGGCCCTGGCCCGGTAGGCAGCCCGCAGCACGGCGGACTCGGGCAGGGGGGAGGGCAGGGAGGCGGTGTGATGGCTGCTACTGCTCATACCAGGCAGCCTACGGCTCGTTTCGGGGACGCCGGAACGTGATTCCGGCCGTTGAGACGGCCCTCCCCTCGGCCTCAAACGCCGGCCGGGCTCCAACCATGGCCTCAAACGCCGGCCGGGCTGAAACGGAGGCCTCGGGCTCCCGTCGGACCGAAACTGTGGCCTCGAACGCCGGCCGGGCTGAATCGGCCGAGGCGGTCACCCCGAGGCCACGCCGGGCCAAGCCGATCGCCCAGGCCCCCGCCAGGCCGCCGGCAGCGGCTAGAACGGGTGTACGCCCACCGGGACGGCCGGTGGGGGGCCGTAGCCTTCGGCTATGCGTTGGTGGTAGGTCTCACGGTCGATGACCTCGAGGCCGACCGTCTCCCACGGTGGGAGATTGGCTGTCGAGCGGTGTTCGCCCCACAGCCGCAGCGCGATGGCCGCGGCATCGTGGAGATCACGGGCCTCCTCCCAGTACCGGATTTCGGCGTGGTCGGTGGCATAGCGGCTGGTCAGCAGGAACGGGTGGTCGTGCGCGAGCTGCTCCAGCGCGCGTCTGACCTCCGGGAGCGGGGCCCCGGGCCCGGAAACGCTGAGCGTGACGTGCCAGAGCCGGGAGGTGGTGCGTGGCTCCGGCGGATGGCCCGCACTGGTGTCCGCTCCGCTGTCGACGCTGACCAGTGCCCGTTCCGTCGTCCCCCGGGGGAACGAACCTGGGCGCCCTCGTCTCACCGGCGGCCTCCCTGTGGCGTTCTGCTTTGCGAGCGCCCGCCCGTCCCCGCGGCGGTATTGGCGACTCCTCCGCTTCAAAGTTGACCAGGGTGCGGGCTACCGCGTGGCCGTTTTCGACAAGAAGTCCCCTACCGGGTCAGCTTGGCCGGCCCGCCGGGTCGGCCCCGCGGCCGCCCCGGGTCAGTGCTGGTGCAGCACGACGAGGTCGTCACGGTGCACGACCTCACGCTCGTACGCAGGGCCGAGTTCGCGGGCGAGGTCGTGGGTGGAGCGGCCGAGCAGCGCGGGCAGTTCCCTGGCGTCGAAGTTGACGAGGCCGCGGGCGACGGCGCGACCGGACTCGTCGAGCAGGTCGACCGGGTCGCCGGCCACGAACTGCCCCTCGACGCCGGTCAGTCCGGCCGGCAGCAGCGAGGTGCGGCGTTCGGTGACGGCCTTCACCGCGCCCGGGTCCAGCCGCAGCGCGCCGCGCGGGGTGGAGGCGTGGGCGAGCCACAGCAGCCGGTCGGCGGACCGCTTGCCGGTGCGGTGGAAGAGCGTGCCGGTGTGCCGCCCGGCGAGGGCGTCGGCGACGTGGGTGGCGGAGGTGAGCACGACGGGGATGCCGGCCGCGGCGGCGATACGGGCCGCCTCGACCTTGGTGACCATCCCGCCGGTGCCGACCCCGGCCTTGCCCGCGCTGCCGATGGTGACGCCCTCGAGGTCCGCCGGTCCCGCGACCTCGTCGATCCGGGTGGCTCCCGGCGTGCGCGGGTCCCCGTCGTAGAGCCCGTCCACGTCGGAGAGGAGCACCAGCAGATCGGCGCGGACCAGGTGGGCGACGAGAGCCGCGAGCCGGTCGTTGTCGCCGAACCGGATCTCGTCGGTGGCGACGGTGTCGTTCTCGTTGACGACCGGCACCGCGCCCATGACGAGCAGCTGGTCCAGGGTCCGGTACGCGTTCCGGTAGTGGGCGCGGCGGCTGATGTCGTCGGAGGTCAGCAGCACCTGGCCGACCCGCACCCCGTACCGGGCGAAGGACGCGGTGTAGCGCGCCACCAGCAGCCCCTGGCCGACGCTGGCGGCGGCCTGCTGCCGGGCCAGGTCGCGCGGGCGGCGGGCCAGTCCGAGGGGAGCGAGTCCGGCGGCGATGGCGCCGGAGGAGACCAGCACTATCTCCTTCGGGCCGCTGTCACGCGCTGTGGCCAGCACATCCACGAGCGCGTCGACGCGGTCCGCGTCCAGCCCGCCGGCCGCCGTGGTCAGCGATGAGGAACCGACCTTGACCACGACCCTGCGGGCCTTCACCACGTCCTGCCGCGCCGCTGCCACGTACGTCCCCTGTGCTCGCCTGTGCCCGTCGGTCTGCCTGCCCCGATCCGTGCAATCTACGTGATCCGGGGCATCACGCGGCCTGGCGTATCGCGCCCTGGACACCCGCGTCCCGGACCCGCCGGGCCGCGCGGTGCCCGGGACTCAGGCCTGCGGCTCCCCGCGGCTCAGGCCTGCGGCCCGGGGTGCCTCAGCTGCCAGCCGGCCCAGGCCGAGGTCACCATCTGCCGGACGTCGTACTGGGCGGACCAGCCGAGTTCCTTGCCGATCAGCTCGGCGGAGGCGACGACCCGGGCCGGGTCTCCGGCCCGGCGCGGGACGACCTCGGCGGCCAGGTCGGTGTGGCCGGAGATCTCGCGGATGAGGTCGATCATCTCCGCCACCGACACGCCCTCGCCGGTCCCGATGTTGAGCTTGAGGGACGCCGAGGGGTCGGCGGTCAGCCGCCGCGCCGCCGCGACATGAGCGGAGGCGACGTCCTCGATGTGGATGTAGTCACGGACGCAGGTGCCGTCCGGCGTCGGGTAGTCGTCACCGAAGATCAGCGGCGGCTTGCCCTGGGCCAGTCGCTCGAACACCATCGGCACCAGGTTGAAGATCCCCGGGTCGCCGAGCTCCGCGGAGGCGGCGCCCGCCACGTTGAAGTAGCGCAGCGAGGCGGTGGCCATGCCGTGCGCCTTGCCCACGGCGCTGACCAGCCACTCGCCCGCGAGCTTGGTCTCGCCGTACGGGCTCATCGGGTCGCAGGGCGTCCGCTCGGTGACCAGGTCGACGTCCGGCATGCCGTAGACCGCGGCGGAGGAGGAGAAGAGGAAGCGGCCCACCCCGGCCTCGGCGGCGGCCTCCAGGACCGTCTGCAGACCGGTGACGTTCTCGCGGTAGTAGTGCAGCGGGAGCTCGACCGACTCACCGACCTGCTTCTTCGCCGCGATGTGCACGACCCCGGTCACCGCGTGTTCGCGGAGCACCCGGTCCAGGACCGACCGGTCCAGCACCGTGCCCAGTTCCAGGGGCACTCCGGCGGGCAGCCGCGCCGCGTCGCCGGTACTGAGGTCGTCGAGAACGACCACTTGTTCGCCGCTGTCGACAAGCGCCTTGACGACATGAGATCCGATATAGCCGGCGCCGCCGGTGATCATCCAGGTCATTCGGTCAGTCTAAGTCGGAGGGTAGCCATGCGATAAACTGCGGGTGAACCCTCAGCAGGCTGCGCTCCCAGGAGCAGGACCTCGGTTCGTCAGTGCCCGCCACGGAAAGGTTGTCCTGCCCCATGGTCCCTCGGCTCTCGGTGGTCGTGCCGATTTACAACGTCGAGACGTTTCTCGAGGAGTGCCTCGAGTCCCTCGCCGGTCAGACTCTCCGTGAGCTCGAAGTCATCATGGTCAACGACGGTTCGACCGACAGAAGTAGTGAGATCGCCGCCGCCTTCGCCGCCCGTGACCCGCGTTTCCGCCTCGTCGAGCAGACCAACGGCGGCCTCGGACACGCCCGCAACACCGGTGTGCGCAACTGCACCCCCGGGGTGGGGTACCTCACTTTCGTCGACAGCGACGACGTCATTCCCGATTACGCGTACGAGCACTTCGTGACGACCCTGGACGAGACCGGGTCCGATTTCGCCTCCGGCAATGTGTTCGTGCTGGACTCGACGGGGACCGCGCAGTCGGCGATGCACCGCAAGGCTACCGCGACGACACGGCTGAAGACCCACATCACCCGGGACCCGGCCCTGATCGCCGACCGGCTGGCTCCCAACAAGGTGTTCCGCCGCACCTTCTGGGACAAATACGCCATGGCCTTCCCCGAGGGCGTGCTGTACGAGGACACTCCGCTGACCGTCCCGGCCCACTTCCGGGCCAACAGCGTCGACATCCTCGGCGAGCCGACGTACTACTGGCGGCAGCGCGAGGGCGGCGCGGCACCGTCCATCACCCAGCGCCGCACCGAGCTGAAGTCGGTCCGCGACCGCGTGGCCGCCGTCGACTCGGTGAGCCGGTTCCTCGCTGCGCAGCCGGGCAAGGAATACCGCAAGTACAAGCGCTGGTACGACGAGACGGCCCTCGCCAGCGACATCCGGATCTTCATCAACGTGCTCCCCGACGCCGACCAGGAGTTCCGCGAGCTCTTCATGAAGGTCGCCTCGGACTTCCTGAGCCGGGTCGATCCCCGCGCCCTGGACGCGCTGCCGGCCCTCATGCGGCTGAAGTGGCACCTGATCCAGCACGGCAAGCTGGACGAGCTGCTCGAAGTCCTGTCGTACGAGAAGAAGGAGACCGGCGCCTCGCTGCCGGTCGTCCGGCGGTTCCGCCGCTACGGCAAGTTCCCCTTCTTCGGGAACCGCGCCGTCGGTGTGCCGAAGCACGTCTACCGCCTCAAGCAGGAACTGGCGCTGCGCACCAAGGTGTCCTCGATCACCTGGCACGGCGACGACCTGCACATCGAGGGCTTCTCCTACGTCAGCAACCTGAACGTCCACAAGCGGCGGATGTCGCTGAAGGTCATCGCGCTGCGCAACAGCAAGTCCCGGCGCACGCTGGTCATTCCGGCCCGTACCGTCTTCCGCCCCGAGGCCACCTCCACCTCCGGGCAGAACCGCTACTCGTACGACTGGTCCGGTTTCGAGCTGAAGGTCAACTCGCTGAAGCTGCGGCACCGGGGCCAGTGGACCGAGTCCACCTGGCGTTTCGCGATCGGCAACCTCAGCCGCGGCCTGCTGCGCAAGGGCGCCCTGAACCCCGGCGCCTTCGGCTCCGGCACCCACCCGCCGGTCCACTACGTCGACGAGGAGACGCGGATCGTTCCGCTGTTCATCGGCGGCCGGCTGCGGCTGCGGGTGGAGAAGGTCCGCGCCCGGGTGACCGGGCACGAGCTGGCCGACGGGTTCATCGAGGTCCGCGGGATGGCGCCCGGTGTGCTGCCCGAGGGCAGCCGGCTGTCCATGCAGCACCTCAAGACCCCGAGCTCGCACGACTACCCGCTGGAGATCACCGGCACCGCCCCCAAGGGGCAGACGGCCTTCACCGTGCGGATCCCGGTGGACGACATCGTCGACGGCCGGATGACCGAGACCTCCATGCAGTCGCTCAAGGGGCCGGACAGCGAGACCTGGCGTACCGAGATCGTCGTCCCCGGCGAGGCCAAGTCGCGGCAGCTGATCGCCGACGACGATCTGGCGCCGGGCCGCTACGCCCTCGCCCCGTCGGCGTCCGGTCTGCCGCGCGAGCTGGCGCTGCACCGCAACGCGCCGGGCTATCTGCTGCTCAGCGACCGGATCGTGCGGCCCGTCGTGGACCGCCTCAGCTGGCAGTCGGACGGTTCGCTGCTGGTCGAGGGCGAGTGCCCGACCAGCGCCACCGACCCGGCGAACCTGGTGCTGATGCACCGGGCCCACCACGAGGAGAAGATGTTCCCCGTGGAGGTGGCCGACGGCCGTTTCTCCTCCACCCTCACCGTGCACGCCGTCCCGGGCATGGCCGGCACGCTGCCGCTGCGTCCCGGCCGCTGGAACCTGATGTTCCAGAACTCCGTGCGGGGCAACGAGCGCACCCCGGTCGTCATCAGCCCCGCGCTGATCGACGAACTGCCCGCCGAGACCTTGGTCGGCGGCCGCAAGTACGTCGCGGCCGCGCACGCCTACGACCGGCTGGCTCTCGAGGTCACCGCCTCGCTGCGGACCGACGAGCAGGGCCCGTACCGGCAGCGCCAGCTGCGCACGCAGTTCTACCCCGAGGCCCGCACCCAGCCGCTGCGCGAGTCCGTGCTGTACGACAGCTACACCGGCAAGCAGTTCTCGGACTCCCCGCGCGCCGTGTTCGAGGAGCTGATGCGGCGCGGCGACGACCTGGAGCACCTGTGGGTCGTCCGCGACGAGCAGGTCGAACTGCCGCCGGGCGCCAAGGCCGTGCGCATGTGGGGCCGCGAGTGGTTCGAAGCACTGGCCCGCAGCCGGTACATCGTCACCAACGCCCACCTGCCGTACTGGCTGAAGCGGCGCGAGGGCCAGGTCGTCGTCCAGGCGTGGCACGGCACCCCGCTGAAGAAGATCGGCCATGACATCGAGGACGTCCAGTTCACCAATGGGCGGTATCTCGAGAACGTGGCCAAGGAGTCGAAGAGCTGGAGCTTCATCGTCTCCCCCAACCGTTTCAGCACCCCGATCCTGAAGCGCGCGTTCGCCTTCGAGGGCGAGCTGCTCGAAGCGGGCTACCCGCGCAACGACATGCTCTACACCCCGGAGCGCGACGAGATCGCCGAGCGGGTACGGGAGCGCATCGGGCTCCCCGCCGGCAAGAAGGTCGTGCTCTACGCCCCGACCTGGCGCGATGACCAGTACTATGGCCCCGGCCGCTACAAGCTCGACCTCCAGGTCGATCTGGTGAAGGCGAAGGAAGCCCTCGGCGATGACTTCGTTCTGCTGATCCGCCGTCACCCGAACGTGGTGGACACGGTGCCGGGCGCGGGCGAGGGCTTCGTCTGGGACGTCTCGGAGTATCCGGAGATCGGCGAGCTGTTCCTCGCGGCGGATGTGCTCATCACGGACTACTCGTCGCTGATGTTCGACTACGCGAACACCGGGCGTCCGATGCTGTTCTTCACCTATGACCTGGCGCACTACCGCGACCAACTGCGGGGCTTCTACTTCGACTTCGAGAAGGAGGCCCCCGGGCCGCTGATCTCCACGTCGGACGAGCTGATCGCCTCGCTCAAGGAGCTGGACGCGGTGACCGACCGGTACAAGGACGCGTACAAGAAGTTCCAGGACATCTTCTGCGATCTGGACGACGGCCATGCCGCAGGACGGGTCATCGACCGTATGCAGGAACTGGCCAAGGAGGCATAGCCCTCCCCGCGCCGTCCCACACGAAAGGGTGGGCCACCCCTCGGGGTGGCCCACCCTTTCGTGTGGGCGGGATGAGACGGATTCGCGTGAGGCGGGCCGCTACCGGCCGAGCAGTCTGCGCATCCGGGCCTCGGCGACCCTGCGGGCGCCCTGCATCCCGTCGGCGACCCGCAGGACCAGGGCGCGGCCCCCGGTGATGTGCGTCTGGACCAGCAGCACCCGTCCGGTGGGGCGCACCACGATGCCCCGGCGGGGGCTCTGGTCGTCGGAGGCGCGTACCTCCACCGGGGTGCTGCCGCCGTCCGCGTACCGGATCTCGGCCCGTACGTTCCAGACGCCCAGCTTCCCGGCGCAGGCGAGATCCCCGGTCGACAGCCGTATGTCGGCGGTCCAGCCGTCGCCGTCCGGGACCAGCGGTGCCTCCACGCCGACCAGCGGCCTGCTGTGGGTCCGCTCCTCCAGTTCGACGTGGATGCTGCGCGGGCCGAGCTCGGCGAGCCGCCCGTACAGCTCGTGCACCCGCAGGCTCAGCCGGGTGCTGCCGCCGGCCCTGACCCGGCCGTCGACGGCCACCGGCAGTTCGGCGGTCGCCAGCAGGCCGAGGCCCACGGGGGGCGCGGCCGGGTCGTACGGGGGGGCCAGCCGCGGCGGACGGGCGGTCAGTTCCACCAGGCGGCTGAGGCCGGCAGGTTCCGGCGAGGCCAGGATCGCAGCGGCGATCCAGCGGGAGACGACGCCCGCACACGCGATGCCCTCCGCGTCGAACCCGGCGAGGTGGTCGCGGGTGATCCGCCACCAGTCGGCCACGTACTCCTCGCCGCGCTGCGGGAGTTCCCGCAGATACAGCGGCACGTCGTAGTCGGCGAACTTGGCCTGCGCGTGCAGTGCCAGCTCATCGCGCCCGGCGGCGCGGAGCACCTCCACGACACCGCGGTGGGCGGTGACGCGGTGCTGCCAGTTCTTGATGAGGCCGCGGCTCAGCGAGATCGACAGCTTCGCCGCCTGCCGGCGCACATGCCAGATGTAGACGAGCTCGTCGGTCACGGCCAGCCGCGGGTCGGCGGCGTAGACCCGTGCGGTGAAGACGAAGTCCTCGTAGTGAAAGGCGCCGTCGGGGAAGGTGATGGCGTGCCCGATCAGGAACTTCCTGCGGTAGAGCTTGTTGACCGACAGGGTGTCCCACAGGAATTCCGGCCGCTCCTCGATCCCCGCGAGTACGGTTCCGGGCAGATCGGCGCCCGCCGACCGGTCGTACAGCTTCGGGGCCCAGACCGTGGTCGGGCCGTCGGGCAGCTCACGGCGCAGGCACTGGCCCGCGACGACGTCGGCGCCCTCCCGCTCGGCGATCGTCAGCAGAGTGCGGACGGCGCCCGGGGGCAGCACGTCATCGCTGTCCAGGAAGAGCACATACGGGAAGGCAGCGGCGGCGAGGCCGTCGTTGCGCGGTGTCCCGCAGCCCCCGCTGTTGGTCTCCCGCAGCAGCAGCCGGAGCCGGGGGTCGGCGGTGAGCGGCTGGAGCGCGTCGAGCGTCCCGTCCGTCGAACAGTCGTCGACGACGATCACCTCGCCGACCTCCGGCCCCTGGGCGAGCGCGGATTCCACGGCGCCCACCACCCGGGCGGCGTCGTTGTAGACGATCACAACGATGCTGACGTTTCCCATACCCGACCCCATGTCCCTGACCACCCGGAGATCCTCTCATCCGGAGCGGACCGGACAGGACACCCCTCCGAACGCCCCCGGCAGCACTGCCCGGGGGTGGTTCGAAGGACGCCTCAGAAGGCCTCGAAGTCGTCGAACTCCTGCTGCGCGTCGTCCTTGCCGTCCTTGTCGCCCTTGTCGCGGCGGCGGTTCACGGCCGGGCGCGGCGGGTCGAAGCGGTGGTCCTCGCCGCGGCGGCCGAGCATCTCGGCGCCGGCGGCCATCGTCGGCTCCCAGTCGAAGACGACCGCGTTCTCCTCCTCGCCGATGATGATCTCGTCGCCCGCCTGGGCTCCGGCCTTCACCAGCCGCTCCTCGACGCCGAGGCGCGAGAGGCGGTCCGCGAGATAGCCGACGGCCTCGTCGTTGGAGAAGTCGGTCTGCCGCACCCAGCGCTCGGGCTTCTCGCCGCGCACGCGGTAGGAGCCCTCCTCCTCGGTGACGGTGAAGCCGGCGTCGTCCACCGCGACCGGGCGGATGACGACCCGGGTCGACTCCTGCGCGGGCTTGGCGGCACGGGTTTCGGCGACGATCTTCGCCAGGGCGAAGGACAGCTCGCGCAGGCCCAGCCGGGAGACGGCCGAGACCTCGAAGACCTGGTAGCCGCGGGCCTCGAGGTCCGGGCGGATGATGTCGGCGAGGTCCTTGCCGTCCGGAACGTCGATCTTGTTCAGAACGACGATGCGCGGCCGGTCCTCCAGGCCCCCGTACTCGGCCAGCTCGGCCTCGATGATGTCGAGGTCGGTCGCCGGGTCGCGGTCGGCCTCCAGCGTCGCGGTGTCCAGGATGTGCACGAGCACCGAGCAGCGCTCGACGTGCCGCAGGAACTCCAGGCCCAGACCGCGGCCCTGGCTGGCGCCCGGGATCAGGCCGGGGACGTCGGCGATCGTGTAGACGATCTCGCCGGCGGTGACCACGCCCAGGTTCGGGACCAGGGTGGTGAAGGGGTAGTCGGCGATCTTCGGCTTGGCGGCCGAGAGCACGGAGATGAGCGAGGACTTGCCCGCGCTCGGGTAGCCGACCAGCGCCACGTCGGCGACGGTCTTGAGCTCCAGGACGATGTCCCGGCTCCTGCCGGGCTCGCCGAGCAGCGCGAAGCCGGGCGCCTTGCGGCGGGCCGAGGCCAGCGCCGCGTTGCCCAGACCGCCGCGGCCGCCCTGGCCCGCGATGAACGTGGTGCCCTGGCCGACGAGGTCGGCGAGCACATTGCCGTCCCTGTCGAGGACGACGGTGCCGTCGGGGACCGGCAGCACCAGGTCCTGGCCATCGGCGCCGGTGCGGTTGCCGCCCGCGCCGCCCTTGCCGTTGGTGGCCTTGCGGTGCGGGGTGTGGTGGTAGTCGAGGAGCGTCGTGACGTCCTGGTCCACGACCAGGATCACATCGCCGCCACGGCCGCCGGTGCCGCCGTCCGGACCGCCGAGCGGCTTGAACTTCTCCCGGTGAACGGAGGCGCAGCCGTGGCCTCCGTTACCCGCGGCGGCATGCAGCTCGACGCGGTCCACGAAGGTGGTCATACGGATTGCCTCCAGATAAATACGGGATTGTCTCAGTACTAACGCACCAAGGGCGGACCCTCTTCCCGCGCGCGGTGCGCGTCGGGGAAGGGGGATCCGCCCTCAGTGGTGTCTGGGTTCGTCGCGGAGAGCCGTACTTAGACGGCGACCGGAACGATGTTCACGACCCTGCGGCCACGCGCGGTGCCGAACTCGACCACACCAGCGGCGAGGGCGAACAGCGTGTCGTCCTTGCCACGGCCCATGTTGGAACCGGGGTGGAAGTGCGTGCCACGCTGGCGGACGATGATCTCGCCGGCGTTGACGGCCTGGCCGCCGAAACGCTTCACGCCGAGAAACTGAGCGTTGGAGTCACGTCCGTTACGGGTGGACGATGCACCCTTCTTGTGTGCCATGTCTTCTCAGTCCCTTACTTCGCAGCCGCGGGGATACCGGTGATCTTGATCGCCGTGTACTGCTGACGGTGACCCTGACGACGGCGGTAGCCGGTCTTGTTCTTGTACCGCAGGATGTCGATCTTGACACCCTTGTGGTGGTCCACGATCTCGGCCGCGACCTTGATACCGGCCAGGACCCACGGGTCACTGGTGACGGAGTCGCCATCGACGACGAGCAGCGTCGAGAGCTCGACCGCGTCGCCCACCTTGCCGGTGGAAATCTTGTCAACCTCGACGACATCGCCAACGGCCACCTTGTGCTGGCGGCCGCCGCTGCGCACGATTGCGTACACGCGGAACTCACTCTCAAGCTCGAATCGGGTACTCCTGAAGCCAGCCATCCCTGTCCAGCATTGGGGGGCCTCTCCCGGCGGACCGGGAGGGATTTGCTCAGGAGCGGGCGCAAAAACGCCGAAGGCCAAGGCTACGGGGCCCTTGGCGCAGGGTCAAACCGGGTGGTGAACCAGCCGGCGGTCGTAGTGCCGAAGGGCGGGCCCGAGGTCTCCGGGCCCGCCCTTCCCCGTCTCAGGACGGCTTGTCACCCCAGCAGTCGGGCTACTCGGCGTCGGCCGCGTCGGCGGTCTTCTTGGCGGCCGCCTTCTTGGCCGGTGCCTTCTTGGCGACGGTCTTCTTGGCCGCCGTCTTCTTCGCTACGGCCTTCTTCGCCGCCGGCGCCTTCTTCGCGGCCGCCTTGCGCGGCGCCCGCTTCTTGGGCTCCGCGACGGCCCCGGTGGCCTCAGCGGCCTCCAGGACGGCCTCTGCGGGCTCGCCGGCGGGCTCGGGGCTGACGACCACCACAGCGGCGTCCTCGCCTGCGGGAGCGGTCACCTCGCGGGTCGCACGGCGACGGGCGCGGACCGGGACGGGCTCGGCGACGGGCTCCGCCGCCACGACCGGCTCCGGCGCCGGCTCGACGACCGGCGCGGCCGCCACCACAGTGACGGGCTCGGCCTCGGAGGAGGCCGGGGAACCCGCCGGGGCGCTCACCTTGCGGGTGGCACGGCGGCGCGTACGGGCCGGAGCCGCGGTCTGCGCATCGGCGACGGGCACGGTGACGGGCGCAGGCGCAGGCGCAGGCTCGGGCTCGGCCACCCGCACCGGCTCCGGCTCGACGACCGGCACGATGACGGCCTCGACCGCCAGCGCGCTGACGCGCTCGTTCACCGGCTCGGCGACCGGCGCCAGCTGGGCCGCGAACGGCGCGCCCGCCGGGGCGGTGACCTTGCGGGTCGCCCGGCGGCGGCCACGGCCACGCGTCGTCGCCGCGGCTTCCGCCTCTGCCGCGCTGCTGAACCACTCGTCGTCGGTCGCGACCGTCGGCACCAGCTCGGCCTCGGTCACCGCGACGGGCTCCAGCTCGGGGTACTCGTCCGCGTCCTCGTGCGCCTCGTACTCGTCGTTCTCGTCGTTCTCGGTGTCGTGCTCGTGGGTGTGCTCGTCGCCCGAACCGATCCCGGCCTTGCCGCGGCGCTTGCGCTTGCCGCCGCCACCGGTGGTCGTGGCCTGGTCCATGTGGACGATGACGCCACGCCCGTTGCAGTGCACGCAGACCTCGGAGAACGACTCCAGCAGGCCCTGGCCGACTCGCTTGCGGGTCATCTGCACCAGACCCAGCGAGGTCACCTCGGCGACCTGGTGCTTGGTCCGGTCCCGGCCCAGGCACTCCAGCAGCCGCCGCATGACGAGGTCGCGGTTGGACTCCAGGACCATGTCGATGAAGTCGATGACGACGATGCCGCCCAGGTCGCGCAGCCGCAGCTGGCGCACGATCTCCTCGGCCGCCTCCAGGTTGTTCCTGGTGACGGTCTCCTCGAGATTGCCGCCCTGCCCGGTGAACTTGCCGGTGTTGACGTCGACGACGATCATCGCCTCGGTCTTGTCGATCACCAGCGAACCGCCGGACGGCAGCCAGACCTTGCGGTCCAGCGCCTTCAGCAGTTGCTCGTCGATCCGGTACGTCGCGAAGACGTCGACCTCGGAGGTCCAGCGCGACAGCCGGTCGGTCAGGTCGGGGGCGACCTGGCTGACGTACTCGTGGATGGTGCCCCACGCCTCGTCACCGCTGACGAGGACCTTGGTGAAGTCCTCGTTGAAGATGTCGCGGACGACGCGGACGGTCATGTCCGGCTCGCCGTAGAGCAGCGTCGGAGCGTTGCCGCTCTTCGCCTTCTTCTGGATGTCGTCCCACTGGCCCTGCAGCCGTTCGACGTCGCGGCGCAGCTCGTCCTCGCTCGCACCCTCGGCGGCGGTGCGCACGATGACGCCCGCGTCCTCGGGGACGATCTTCTTGAGGATGGCCTTGAGCCGGGCGCGCTCGGTGTCGGGCAGCTTGCGGCTGATGCCGGTCATCGAGCCCTCGGGCACGTAGACCAGGTAGCGGCCGGGCAGCGAGACCTGGCTGGTGAGGCGGGCGCCCTTGTGACCGATCGGGTCCTTGGTGACCTGTACCAGCACGGACTGGCCGGACTTCAGCGCGCTTTCGATCCGGCGCGGGCCGTTGGCCATGCCGAGCGCCTCAAAGTTGACCTCACCGGCGTACAGCACCGCGTTGCGGCCCTTGCCGATGTCGACGAAGGCGGCCTCCATGGACGGCAGCACGTTCTGGACCTTGCCCAGGTAGACGTTGCCGACGTACGAGGTGGCCTGCTCCTTGTTCACGTAGTGCTCGACGAGGACGTCGTCCTCCAGCACGCCGATCTGGGTGCGCTCACCGCTCTGCCGGACGACCATGACGCGCTCGACGGCCTCGCGGCGGGCCAGGAACTCCGCCTCGGTGATGATCGGGACGCGGCGGCGGCCCTGCTCGC
Organism: Streptomyces sp. PH10-H1; assembly: GCF_030063355.1. Classification (GTDB taxonomy): domain Bacteria; phylum Actinomycetota; class Actinomycetes; order Streptomycetales; family Streptomycetaceae; genus Actinacidiphila. Next base: position 244,405 of record NZ_JASISZ010000001.1, on the reverse strand, counting down.
GGCCCTCACGGCGGCGCTGCTTCTTCGCCTCCATGCGGGTGGAGCCCTTGATGGACGTCACCTCGTCGAAGCCAGTGCCCAGGCTGGGCTCGGCGGTCTTGGCGCGCGGCTCACGGACCTTGACGACCGTACGCTCCGGGTCGTCGGCGCCCGTGCCGTCCTCGCCACCGGAGTCGCCACTGCGGCGACGGCGACGGCGGCGGCGACGGCTGCTGGTGGAGCCGTGCTCGTCATCGTCGGAGGCGTTGTCCGACGCCTCGGCGTCGGCGTCGTACTCGCCCTCTTCGTCCTCGGCGGACGGCTCGTCACCGTCGGCGGCGTCGCCACGGCGACGGCGGCGGCCGCCCCTGCGGCGACGGCGCGACGGGCGGTCGTCCGACTCGTCGTCGTCCTCGTCGGAGACGGCCTCCTCCTCGGACACCGCGTCGGCGGTCTCCTCCTCGGCCTCCACCGGTGCGGCCTCGATCACGGTGTCCTCGGCCGGGGCGCCACGACGGCGACGGCGGCGGCGCGAGCCGGCCTCCGGCTCCTCGTCCTCGTCACGGACCCGGGCGGCCGGAGCCTGCGGCTCCTCCTGGACCGGGGCGGCGGAGACGGAAACGGGGGCGGTGACGGTCTCGGGCGCCTGGAAGACCGGCGGCTGGAAGACCATCGTGGGCGGGCGCACCGCACGGCGGCGGCCACGGGCCGGCGCCGGCTCGGCCGGGACGTCCTCGGGCTCGACGGCCACGGGTGCCTCGACCACGGCGGGCTCTACGGGCTCGGCGACGGGCGCGACGGGCCGGGTGGCCTCTACGGTCTGCTCTGCGGCGACCGCGCGCTTACGGGTGCGGCGGTTGCGGGCCGGGGCTTCCGCCTCGGCCGGCTCGGCCACGGGCTCGTCAACGGGGGTGAACTGGGGGGCGGCCGCCTCGGCGGTCCCCTTCCGGGTGGCGCGGCGGGCGGCACGGGGCGCCTCGGCGTCCTCCTCGGCCGGCACGACGGCCTGCGCGGCCGGTGCGCTCTGCGCGGCGGTGTCGTCCTTCGGTGCCAGCGCGCCCGGCTTCAACCGGCGGGCGCCGTCCCCGGCGGGGGGCGACGACGGCGCGGAGGGCGCGGTGCGCTTGCGGGAGGAGCGGCGGCCACGGCCCGGGGCCTCGGCCTCGGGTGCGGCGGGCGCGGCGATCGGGGAGGACGCGGCGGACGGCGCTGCGGCGGCGGGCGCCTCTTCGGCGAACTGCGGGGCGGCGGCGGGCGCGGCGACCTTACGGGTCGCGCGACGGCGGGCCCGGGTCGGGGCGGCCAGGTCCACAGCCGGTTCCGCGACCGGATCCTCGGCGGCGGCCGGGGTCTCGGCGGCGGCCGGGGTCTCGGCGGCTGCCGTCTCCTCCGCTGCCTGCGGGGCCTCCGCCGGAGCGGCGACCTTGCGGGTCGCACGGCGGCGGGCGCGGGGCGGCGCGGCTGAGGTGTCGGGGGCGTCAGCGGCCTCGGCGGCGGCTTCGGCCGGTACGGCGGGTTCTGCGGCCGGGCTCTCGGCCGCGGCGTCCGGAACCGCGGGTGCGCCGGCCGGGGCCGTCACCTTGCGGGTCGCACGACGACGCGCGCGGGGCGGCGCGGCGGAGGAGTCATCGGCGTCGGCGGACGCGCCGGACGCCGGTTCTGCGGCCGGGGCGGCCGCGGAGGTGTCCGTGGCCGGTATGGCCGGCGCGGTGGGCGGGCCCGCCGGGCGGGATACCGCGCGGCGGCGACGGCGGGGGGCCGTGGCTTCTTCGCTGGGGGTGGCGCCGTTGTCCGGCGCCTCGTTGGGCTCGTTGTGATCGAGCATTCGGGCAGTGCTCCCGTCATGCTCCCGGGCGCCGCGCTCTGTTCCGGTGGCGGCGGGCCGCGACGTCGGTCGTGGTGCCGCTGTCCGGGGGCGCGGGCGCCGCACGGGAGCTGTTGTCTCGCTCGTCGGCACGCCTGTGACGGGCCGACGAAAGTCTCATCAGGTCAGCGTCGCCGGGCCCGGGTGGCTCCCTGGCGCGTCGGCAACACGTCGACGGCGTTCCTACGCGGAAGCTTCCCCAGCCTTCGGCGGGGAGTCCCCACTCGGCACCGTCGCGGCGTCGCGATCTGGCGCGAGCGGGTCGGTGACCGTCCCGGACTCTTCGTGGAGCGGCCCCTGCGCCAGCCTGGTCACCGCAGTGGGGACCGGCGGCGCGAGGTCGGCCGTCACACGGAGGCCGGACAGGACGTCGTCGGGTCGCACGGCAGGTGTCAAGTGCCGAACAACTAGGCGCAGTATCGCACAGGCGGCAGGCCCGGGCCTATCGGCACCCTGTTCGAGCGCGTCAACCGGTACGACTTCGAGTCGGGTGACGGCGCCGCGCGCGTCGAAGGTACGCATGCCGTTCTTGGTCTTCCGCTCGACCTCGACGGTCTCGGCGGCGAGGAAGAGCGCGACCGCGCGCTCCGCCTCGGCCGGCTCGACGCCGTCGAGCCGGAGCTGCCAGACGGATGCCTGCAGCCGCTCGGCGAGGCCTGAGGTACGGGCCTCCACCGCCTCGGTGATGTCGAGCCCGGTGGGCAGCGACTCGTCGAGCAGGAGCCGGAGCTTCTCGGGGTCGCGGGTCTCGGTGAGGCCGATCTCGAGGTATTCGGCCTCACTGCCGACGCCGGTGGGTGCGGCGTTGGCGTACGAGACCTTGGGGTGCGGGGTGAAGCCCGCCGAGTACGCCATGGGCACCTCGGCGCGGCGCAGGGCCCGCTCGAAGGCGCGCTGAAAATCGCGGTGACTGGTGAACCGGAGGCGGCCGCGCTTGGTGTAGCGCAGGCGGATGCGCTGCACCGCGAGTGCGGGCGGCGGGCCTTCGGGCTGTCGCTTGCCCAGTGTCGTTCAGTCCCTCATGCGTCTGTGGGGGCCCTGTCGGGGCCCGTTTGTCATACCCAAGGTTACGCCGCGTCGCACACAGGTGGTTACGGGCCGTGCGGCGCGAGCGGGCCCGCGGGGTTTCAGGCAATGTTCATCCGCCCCTCCGGCCACCGCCATAACGGTCTCGTATTCATAACGGGTCTGGACCAGAACCATTCCGTGGGACCGGCCCGCGGATGTGATGAAGGAGCCCCCCGAATGAGTCCTGAGCTCTCCCGGCGCACCCTGCTCGGCAGTGCCGCCGGAGCGGCGATGCTGTCCGCGCTGCCGCTGAGCGTGCAGACCGCGCTGGCCGCCCCGCCAAGCCCAGCAGGCTGGAGGACATCCAGCACGTGGTGATCCTGATGGAGGAGAACCGCGCGTTCGACCACTACTTCGGCACGATGGCCGGCATCCGCGGCTTCGGCGACCGAACCGCCGTACGCGGCGTCAACGGCCGGCCGGTCTTCCACCAGCCGGACGCCTCCCGCAAGGACGGCTGGCTCTCGCCGTTCGCCATGAACGCGGCACACACCAACGCCTACCGGCAGGGTGCCCCCGCCTTCGGCTACGTCGATTCCATGAGCGCGCGCAACGACGGCCTGGCCGACGGCTATGTGTCCCGGCGCGGCGGCGGCTGGCTCGGCCAGGGCTACTACGAGCCGGCCGACATGCCCTTCTACAACGCGCTGGCCTCGGTGTTCACCATCTGTGACCACTACCACGCGTCGATGGAGACCAGCACCAACCCCAACCGCGAGCACTTCATGACGGGCACCAGCGGCGGCACCGTCCGGGATGTCGTCGTGCACGACAACACCGAGACCGCCGACGGCTATGAGTGGACGACCTACGCGGAGCGGCTGGAGGCGGGCCGGCGTCAGCTGGAGGACGTACCAGGCGCACGACAACTTCGACGACAACGCGCTCGCCTGGTTCGCGGCCTTCCACCAGGCCAAGCCCGGCGAGCCGCTCTACGAGCGGGGCCTGCGGATGGTCGGGGACGCCGCGCAGAGCGGCGACCCGTTCGCGATGGGCGACGCCCTCGTCGCGGCCTTCGCCGCCGATGTGAAGGCCGACACACTGCCCCAGGTGTCATGGCTGGTGGCGCCCGCCGCGCTGTCGGAGCACGCCGACTACGCGCCGCCGAACGGTGAGGACCTGACCGCCCGGCTGCTCGGCGCGCTCGCGGACAACCCGGCGGTGTGGGCGAAGACCGTCTTCATCCTCAACTACGACGAGCACGGCGGCTTCTTCGACCACCTGCTGCCGCCCGTCCCCCCGGTCGCGGCCGGCCGCGGAAAGAGCACGGTCTCGCCGGACGGCGAGGTCGTGATGCGGGTGACCAAGGCCGGCAGAACGTACCACCGGGTGGTCAGCCAGCAGGGAAAGTACCGGGTGCGGGCCGCCGACGGGTCGCGGACCTGGTCCGACGTACTGCCGGAGGGCGAGAGCGTGGTATCCGGCCCGTATCCGCTGGGCCTGGGCACCCGCGTGCCGATGATCGTCGCCTCGCCCTGGACCCGGGGCGGGGTCGTCGACTCGACGGTCTTCGACCACACCTCCGTGATCCGGTTCCTGGAGCGGCGCTTCGGCGTGCGCGAGCCGAACATCAGCCCCTGGCGGCGGGAGGTCACCGGCGACCTCCTGTCGGTCTTCGACTTCTCCGGCGACAACCCGGTGTGGCCCGCGCTGCCCGACACCAGCGGCAACAAGAAGAAGGCCGAGGACGCCGGCTCGCGCCCCGCGCCCACCGTGCCCAGCCCACAGGCCCTCCCCCAGCAGCAGCGCGGGACCCGGCCCGCGCGTGCCCTGCCGTACGCACTGCGGGTGCGGCCCCAGGTGCGCAAGGGACGGCTGGAGCTGGACCTCCGCAACCGCGGCGGGCAGGGCGCGGTGCTCGCCGCGTACCCCGCCCCCGGCGAGAAGCCGCGCTTCTACACCGTCGGCGTGCAGGGCCGGCTCTCCGACACCTGGACGATCGACGCCGGCGGCTACGACCTGCGGGTCCACGGCCCGAGCGGCTCGCTGTGGCACTTCCGCGGCGCAGAGCAGCGACTCGAGGCCCAGGCCACCGAGGACACCGACCATCGCCGGGTCGAGTCGGACTGACCAACGACGAGCGCACCGCCCGGACGTTCCTGATCGGCGATCTGGCGTACGGCAACGGCATCCGCGAGGTGCGGGTAGGCAGCGGCGGCAGCCGTACGGTGACGGGCTTCGACTCCCACTACCGCCAGGAGGCCCCGCAGACCGCGACGGTCACGGCCGTCTTCGACACCGGCGAGGAGAAGGTGCTCCTCACCTACAGCGGCGCCGCCACGGGCAACGACAACGCGGGCCTCGACATGGAGAACCAGCTCGTGGCACGGGAGTTGGCCGTACCGGCCGGAGCGAAGTCCGTGACCCTGAAGTTCCGCATGTTCAAAGCGGGCAACAACTGGTACTGGGCCATCGACCACATCCGGCTGGCCACGAAGGCGATCACCGGCTGACGGCGGCGTGGGCGCCGGGCGCGCTGCCGGGCACTCATGCGCGCACGGTACGGGAAATCGGCCGGAAGCCAGAAGCGGTCTCGCGTCCGTACGGCGGGGTCACCCCTTTTCGGGGCCCCGCCGCACGTCCGTCAGACGTCGGATGTCGGATGTCAGGCGTCAGGCGTCAGGCGTCGGACGTCGGACCTCCGTCAGACGACCGCCGCCGCCGTGTCCTGCTCGGTGTCGGGATCGATCCCCTGGAGGTACTCCTCGGTGATCTCCTTCGGCCCGAAGGGCCAGACCTTCTCGAAGCGGGCCCACAGGACGAAGGCAACACAGCCGAGGGCGACCCAGGCCAGGGACCATTCGATGGGGTGCCGGCCGGGCGAGCTCTTGTCCGCGTAGCCGTAGATGACGAGCCACCCGACTAGCGCGATGATGCTCGGCAGCGGGTAGAGCCACATCTTGTACGGCCGGTGCAGACCGGGCTGGCGGCGGCGCAGCACCGAGACGGCGAGGATCTGCGCGAGGGCCTGGACGATCACCATGACCGTGGTGAGCAGCTGGATGAGGGTGTTCAGGTCGGTGTGGCGGCCAATGAGGAAGCCGACGGCGGTGACGGCGCCCATGGTGGCCAGGCCCAGCACCGGGAAGCGGTGCTTGGCGTGCAGCTTCCCGTACTGGCGGAAGAAGACGCGGTCGCGGGCCGCGTCGTAGGGGACCCGGGAGCCGCCGAGGAGTCCGGTGAAGACCGAGGCGAAGGCGGTGATCAGGATGAGGACGGTGACGGTGTCGGCGGCGCCCTTGCCCCAGGTCTTCTCCATGACCGCGGAGGCGACCGACGAGGAGGCGATGTCGTCGGCGTTGAGCATCCGGTGCCAGTCGATGACGCCGAGGGTGCCTATCTGGAGCAGCAGGTAGATCCCCATGATGCCGAGGATCGAGAAGATGATGGAGCGCGGCAGGATGCGGCCGGGGTCCTTGATCTCGGCGCCCATGTACGCGGTGGTGTTGTAGCCGAGGTAGTCGTAGATGCCGATGGTCAGGCCCGCGGCGAAGCCGATCCAGAAGGTGTGGCTGGTCAGTTCGAAGGCGTGCGCGGGGTAGGTGAACGCCAGGTCCGTGTCGAAGTGGGTGAACGCCGCGAAGATGACGAGCGCGACCGAAAGGATCATCACGCCCCACATGACGGCGGTGATGCGGGCGATGTGCTCGATGCCGCGCCACAGCAGCAGGATGGTGAGCGCGATCATACCGAGCCCGATGGCGTCCCCCGTGTTCTGGCCCATGTCGGGCGCCAGATAGCCGAGGTACTGGACGAAGCCGACGACGCCGGTGGACATGATCAGCGGGATGAAGAGCATGGCCGTCCAGACGAACAGGAACGGCATGAGCTTGCCCGAGCGGTACTGGAACGCCTGCCGGAGGTAGACGTAGGAGCCTCCGGAGCCGGGCATGGACGCGCCCATCTCGGCCCAGATGAGGCCGTCGGCCAGAGCCAGGAGGGCGCCGGCGAGGAAGCCGATCACAGCCTGCGGTCCGCCGAACGCGGCGACCATCAGGGGGATGGTGACGAAGGGTCCGATGCCGCACATCTGGCTCATGTTGATGGCGGTGGCCTGGAACAGGCCGATACGGCGGACGAAGCCGCCGGGGGGTGGCGGGGAGCCGGACACGGTGCCTCCCTGGGCAGGTGACGGGGACGGGGAACGAGCTGCCGTTTCGCCAGTGCAGGGGTTCGCCTCGGCGCCGGGCGTGCTTAAGTTAAGTATCTTTACTTGATGCGTCAAGGGGTCACGGCGATATGCATGAGAATGGTTCGATGAGCAGCAGCGACGGCGGTGCCGAACAGCCCTGGAACCGGCAGCGCCTGCGCAGCACCAACGAGCGGCTCCTGCTGGAGCGGCTGCGGACCGGCGGCGCCGCCTCCCGCGCCCAACTCGCCCGCGAGACCGGGCTGTCCAAGCCGACGGTCTCCAGCGCCCTCGCCTTCCTCGAACTGGCCGGGCTGGTCCGCGAGGCCGGTCTGCACGCCCCGGAACGCGGCCGGGTCGCCGTGCTCTACGCCCCCGACGCCTCGGCGGGCTACGCGCTCGGCATTGACATCGGCCGCGCCTGGCTGCGGGTTGCACTCGCCGACCTCGACGGAGCCGTCGTCGCCCGCGCCGATGTGCGCAACCGGGCCCGCACCTCCGCCGCGATGGCCGACCTCGTGGTCGCCACCGCCCACCGGGTCGTCGCCGATTCCGGCGTCGCCCCCGCCAAGGTCGCCCACGCGGTCGTCGGCACTCCCGGCGTGTACGACGAGGCGCAGCGGCGCGTGCGGTACGCCCAGCATCTGCCCGGCTGGGGCCGGGCCGGTCTCTTCGACCGGATGCGGGACGAACTCGGCGTCCCGCTGGCCGTCCACAACGACGCGAATCTGGCGGCGCTCGGCGAGTACACCTTCGGTGTCGGCGCGGGCAGCAGGCTCTTCGTCTACATCATGATCGGCACCGGCCTCGGCATGGGCGTGGTGGCCGAGGGCCGGCTGTTCACCGGGGCGCACGGCGCCGCAGGTGAGATCGGCTATCTGCCCTGGCCCGGCCGGCACAAGCCGGACACCCTGGAGGATGCGGTCGCGGCCGACGCCGTCGTCCAGGCCGCCCGCGACCTGGGCATGAGCGGCCCGCTGACCGCCAAGGACGTCTTCGAGGCCGCCCGAGCCGGTGACCCCGCCGCGGTCGCGGCCGTCCGCCAGGAGGGCGAACGGCTCGCGCACACCGTCGCCGCGGTCGCCGCGGTCCTGGACCCGGACCTCGTGGTGCTCGGCGGCGGCGTCGGCCACAGCGCCGACCTGCTGCTCAGTACGGTGCGGGACACCCTGCGGGCGCTCACGCCGCTACGGCCGAAGATCGTGCCGAGCGCGCTCGGGGAGGACGCGGTGGTGCTGGGCGCCGTTGCCACGGCGCTCGACACGGCGCGGGACGTGGTCTTCGAGCAGCGCTCGGCCCCGCAGTAGTGGCCTCAAGCGCCGGCCGGCGCTTGAGGCCATCCCCTACTTCACCGTGAGCGGCAGAAGCTTCTTCCCCGTCGGGCCGATCTGGATGTCCAGGTCGAGCTGAGGGCAGACGCCGCAATCAAAACACGGGGTCCAGCGGCAGTCCTCGACCTCGGTCTCGTCGAGGGACTCCTGCCAGTCCTGCCACAGCCAGTCCTTGTCGAGGCCGGAGTCGAGGTGGTCCCAGGGCAGGACCTCTTCCTCGGTCCGCTCGCGGGTGGTGTACCAGTCGAGGTCGACGCCGGTCGCGGGGAGCGCCTTGCCGACGGCCCGCATCCAGCGGTCGTAGCTGAAGTGCTCGCGCCAGCCGTCGAACCGGCCGCCGTCCTCGTACACGGCACGGATGACGGCACCGATCCGGCGGTCGCCGCGCGAGAGCATGCCCTCCACGATGCCGGGCTTGCCGTCGTGGTAACGGAAGCCGATGTTCCGGCCGTACTTCTTGTCGTTGCGGATCGCGTCCCGCAGCTTGGCGAGCCGGGCGTCGGTCTCCTCGACGCCGAGCTGCCCCGCCCACTGGAACGGCGTGTGCGGCTTGGGTACGAAGCCGCCGATGGAGACCGTGCAGCGGATGTCGTTCTGCCCGGTGACCTCGCGGCCCTTCTGGATGACGTTGCGCGCCATGTCGGCGATCTGCAGGACGTCCTCGTCGGTCTCGGTGGGGAGGCCGACCATGAAGTACAGCTTCACCTGGCGCCAGCCGTTGCCGTACGCGGTGGCGACGGTACGGATCAGGTCCTCTTCCGAGACCATCTTGTTGATGACCTTGCGGATCCGCTCGCTGCCGCCTTCCGGGGCGAACGTCAGGCCGGACCGGCGGCCGTTGCGGGTCAGCTCGTTGGCGAGGTCGATGTTGAAGGCGTCGACGCGGGTGGAGGGCAGCGACAGGCCGATCTTGTCGTCCGTGTAGCGATCCGCGAGGCCCTTGGCGATCTCGCCGATCTCGCTGTGGTCCGCGGAGGACAGCGAGAGCAGGCCGACCTCCTCGAAACCGGTGGCCTTCAGACCCTTCTCGACCATCTCGCCGATGCCGGTGATGCTTCGCTCCCGCACGGGGCGCGTGATCATGCCGGCCTGGCAGAAACGGCAGCCGCGGGTGCAGCCGCGGAAGATCTCCACCGACATCCGCTCATGGACGGTCTCGGCGAGCGGGACCAGCGGCTGCTTCGGGTAGGGCCACTCGTCGAGGTCCATGACGGTGTGCTTGGACACCCGCCACGGCACGCCGGAGCGGTTCGGGACGACGCGGGAGATCCGGCCGTCTTCCAAGTACTCGACGTCGTAGAACTTCGGGACGTACACCCCGCCGGTCTTCGCGAGCCGGAACAGCAACTCGTCACGGCCGCCGGGGCGGCCCTCGGCCTTCCAGGCGCGGATGATGTCGGTGATCGCCAGGACGGCCTGCTCGCCGTCGCCGATCACCGCCGCGTCGATGAACTCGGCGATCGGTTCGGGGTTGAAGGCGGCGTGGCCGCCCGCGAGCACGATCGGGTCGTCGAGCGTGCGGTCCTTGGCCTCCAGCGGGATGCCCGCGAGGTCGAGGGCGGCCAGCATGTTGGTGTAGCCCAGCTCGGTGGAGAAGCTCAGGCCGAACACGTCGAACGCCTTGACCGGACGGTGTGCGTCGACCGTGAACTGCGGGACCTGGTGCTCGCGCATCAGCGCCTCCAGGTCCGGCCACACGCTGTACGTGCGCTCGGCGAGAACGCCCTCGCGCTCGTTGAGCACCTCGTAAAGGATCATGACGCCCTGGTTGGGCAGCCCGACCTCGTAGGCGTCCGGGTACATCAGCGCCCAGCGCACATCGCAGGAATCCCACGGCTTGACGGTGGAGTTCAGCTCCCCACCGACGTACTGGATGGGCTTCTGGACATGCGGGAGAAGCGCTTCCAAGCGGGGGAAGACCGACTCGACAGGCATCAGAGATGTCTTTCATCAGCGGGCAGGGTTGACCCTCAAGACTAGCGTGCCTTCCGGGCCGCACTCGCCGGAGCGGAACCGCGCACTGCGCGCGGGCCACGTCACGGCCAGCGGTCGGCCTTCTCCCAGAGCTGCGGCAGGTGCTCCTCCACCTCGGTCGCGCGGGCCCGCTCCAGCTGGCTGAGGGCGCCGTACGGGAAGGCGCTCTCGCCCGCCGCGACGGCCTCCTCCGCGAGCCGGGCGATCGTGACCCGGCACATCACGCTGTCCTGGTGTTCGCCGAGCAGGGACTGCACGGACTTCATCCGGGAGGTGTGCCGTTTCTCCGGGGCTCCGAGCACCGGCTGGGCGGCCTCGGCGCAGTACCGGGCGCGCTTGGCGGCCTTACGGGCCTCGTGCAGCGCCACGTCGCGCTCCTGGCCGGGGCCGAGGGCCAGCGCGGCCTCCACCAGCTTCCGCAGCCGGCGGTGGTCGTGGTGCACGGCCTTCTCCATGGCGGCGGGCGCGGGCGCCTTGGCGTCCTCCAGGTACGGCGGGTCCGCGAGCAGGGTCTCGACGGCGTCGAGCACGCTGAAGTAGTGCGAGCCGCCGAGCACCCGCACCACTGCGGCGTGGGTCTCACCGTGCGCGCCGGTGCCCTCCGCGAGCAACCGGTTCCGCAGCGCCACGCCGGCCAGCGACGGGTCCAGCTCCGCGAGCCGCGCCGCCAGCCGCTCGGCCAGTACTTCGCGGTCCCGCTCCATGCCCAGCACCGTCCCGAGCCACTTCAGCTCCTCGCCGAGCGGATCGGTCACGGCACGGTCCAGCTCCCCGCGGAAGCTCTTCAGGGCGCTGCGCATCCGCCGGGCCGCGACCCGCATCTGGTGCACGGCGTCGGGCTCGGCCCGCCGGACCTCGGGGTCGAGGGCGATCAGGGCGCGCAGCTGTTCGTGCAGATAGGCCAGGGCGGCGTCCCCTGCCGTGTGGAGGGCGGCGGGCGGCTCGGGCGGAACGGGAGCGGCCGTCAGCCGGTCGCCGAGCGCACGGGCGAGCTTGGAGGACGACGCCGACCGCTGGATTCCCGCGGCGGCCAGCCGCTCCTCGACCGCGTCCAGCAGCGCGGGTTTACCGCCGATGAGCTCGACCTCGAACTCGGTCCAGGTGATCGCTACGGCCTTGTCCCCCGGCCCCGCGCCCAGCAGCTGCGCCGTGACATGGTCGTGCGCGATCTCCGCGAGCGGCTCCCCCGCCGCGTCGAGCAGATGCCGCCGCTCCCGGTGGTTCTTGAGCCGGACGACGGGCACCAGTTTCTGCCCGCGGGTGTGCACGGCCACCTCGGCCGCCAGGTCCTTCGGTACGGTGCGGGTCGCGCGCCCGAGCGGGGCGTGCACTTCGGTGCGGGTGTCGGCCTCGGTGGTCGGCAGTTTCAGGTGCCAGCCCGCGTCGTCCCCGCCAGTACGCCGCCGCAGGGTGATCCGGCGCGCCGCGAGGCGCAGGTCCGCGGTGTCGAAGTAGACCGCGTCCAGTTCCGCCGGATCCAGGTCACAGCTGCCGAAGACCTTGGACAGCCCGCTGAGATCGGGCTGCTCGAACCGGCCGTCCGCTTCGTACTTGCGCTCGGTCTCCCGCACACGCTTACCCATGAAGGGACCGTAGTCGTGGGTTCCGCTCCGGGCAATGGGGCAGATCCCGGTCAGGCCGACATGGGGCGCTGCATGCGGACCGCCTGCAACAGCCCGATGGCGATCCAGATCGCGAACATCGACGAGCCCCCGTAGGACACGAAGGGCAGCGGCAGACCCGCGACCGGCATGATGCCGAGCGTCATCCCGATGTTCTCGAACGCCTGGAAGGCAAACCAGGCGACGATGCCGGCCGCCACGATCGTGCCGTACAGGTCCGTGGCGCTGCGGGCGATCGAGCAGGCCCGCCAGACGATCATCCCGAGCAGGACGATGATCGCGGCGGCCCCGACGAAGCCCAGTTCCTCGCCCGCGACGGTGAAGACGAAGTCGGTCTGCTGCTCGGGCACGAACTGGCCGGTGGTCTGGCTGCCGTGGAAGAGCCCCTTGCCGAACAGTCCGCCCGAGCCGATGGCGATGAGCGCCTGGTGGGTGTTGTAGCCGACGCCCGCCGGGTCGAGGGCGGGGTTGGCGAACGCGGCGAACCGGTCCACCTGGTACTTGTCCAGCACGCCGAGCTGCCAGATCAGGCCGGCGCCCACCGCGCCCAGCGAGAGCAGGCCCGCCACCCAGCGGTTGGAGGCGCCGGAGGCGAGCAGCACACCGAGGACGATCACCGCCATGACCATCACCGAGCCGAGGTCCGGCATCATCAGGATGATCGCTATCGGCAGCGCGGCCCAGCCGAGGGCCTGCAGGACCGTGCGGTGGTCGGGGTGGACACGGTCGCCCGCGTCCACCCGTGCGGACAGCAGCATCGCCATGCTCAGGATGATGGTGAGCTTCACGAACTCGGACGGCTGGAGCGAGAAGCCGCCGCCGATCACGATCCAGGAGTGCGCGCCGTTGATCGTGCTGCCCAGCGGGCTGAGCACGGCCAGGATCAGCAGCACCGAGATCCCGTACAGGACGGGCACGACACCGCGCAGCCGGCGGTGGCCGAGCGCCACCACGCTTGCGGCGAGACCGAAGCCGATCCCGGTGTTCATCAGGTGGCGCAGCAGGAAGTAGTACTGGTCGCCGTGGGTGAGATTGGTGCGGCCGCGGGTCGCCGAGTAGACCAGCAGCGTGCCGATCCCGGACAGCGCGAGCGCCGCGCCGAGCAGGACCCAGTCCATCCGGCGCAGTATCGAGTCCCGGGCGAGCAGTTTGCCCAGAGCGCTGCGTTCGGGGGTGAAGCGCCGGATCGTGTAGCCGTGGGTGGTCATGAGAGATACCGCCTGCCGAACAGAGCCTTGTCGCCGCGGCCGGGGGTGAGCGCGGCGAGCAGGGGACCACCGGCGAGCGCGTCGGGCGCGCCGGCCGGCGGGGCGAACGTGCTGACGGCGGAGGCGGGCTGGACGACCGTGCCGTCGTCGGCGAGCTTCGGCAGGTTCTTCTCGGGCGCCGGCAGCAGCGCCTTCTTGCTGTCGATCGAGCCGTTCGGCTGGATGCCGTACATCGCCTCGTAGATTTTGCGGATCGCGGGGCCCGAGCCGCCGGAGCCGGTGCCGCCCTGCGAGATCGTCATGACGATCGCGTAGTCCTTGGTGTACGTCGTCAGCCAGGACGTGGTCTGCTTGCCGTCGACCTCGGCGGTGCCGGTCTTGGCGTGCAGCTGGATCTTCTCCTGCGGCCAGCCGCCGAAGCGCCAGGCGGCGGTACCGCTGGTCACGACGCCCGCGGTGGCCTCGTTGATGTACTTCAGCGTCTCCGCGCTGTCCGGCAGCTTGCCGGACACCTTGGGCGCGATGGGTGTGACCGTTTTGCCGTCGGCGCTGACGATCGCCTTCCCTATGGTCGGCTGGTAGAGCGTGCCGCCGTTGGACAGGGCCGAGTAGATCCGCGCCATCTGGACCGGGGTGACGAGGGTGTCGCCCTGGCCGATCGCGAAGTTGACCGAGTCACCGGCGCGCATCACATTGCCGTCCTGGCAGTTCTCGCGGGCGATCTTGGTCGCGTAGTCCTGCTTGCTGGTCTTCCCCTCGCGGCACCAGTAGTCCACGTTGGCCTCGTAGTAGGACTGCTTCCACTGGCGGTCGGGGACCCGGCCCTTGACCTCGCCCGGCAGGTCGATGCCGGTCTTGGCTCCGAGGCCGAACTGGTGGGCGGTCTTGTAGAAGAAGTCCTTGGGGTTCTTGGGCTTCACGCCACCGTCCGCGAGCCACTGGTTGTACGAGAGGCCGTAGAAAACGGTGTCGCAGGAGATCTCCAGCGCCTTGCCGAGATTGATCGAGCCGAAGCTCTCGCCCTCGAAGTTCTTGAACACGCGGCCGCCGATGGTCATCGACGAGGTGCAGGGGTAGGCGCCGTCGAGCGGGTACCCGGCGTTGACCGCCGCCGAGGTGGAGACCACCTTGAAGGTCGAGCCGGGTGCCGACAGGCCCTGGATGGCCCGGTTCAGCAGCGGGTAGTTGGAGTCCTTACCGGTGAGCTGCTGGTAGTCGGCCGCGGAGATGCCGCCGACCCAGGAGTTGGGGTTGTACGTCGGGGCGCTGGCCATCGCGATGACCTGGCCGGTGTGTACGTCCATCACCGTGACCGCGCCCGAGTCGGCCTTGTAGTTGGTCTCGGTGACCTTGTCGTAGGTCTTGCGGGCCTCCTGCATCGCCGCGTCCAGCTCCTGCTCGGCGACGGCCTGGACGCGTGAGTCGATGCTGGTCACCAGGTTGGAGCCGGACTGGGCGGGAGTGTCGCCGGCCTTGCCGATCACCCGGCCGAGGTTGTCCACCTCGTAACGGGTCACGCCCGCCTTGCCGCGCAGCGCCGCGTCGTACTGGCGCTCCAGGCCGGAGCGGCCGACCTGGTCGGAGCGCAGCAGCGGCGTGCCGTTCTTCTGCGAGGCGGTGATCTCGTCATCGGTGACGGGCGAGAGGTAGCCGAGCACCTGGGCGGCGTTGGCCTTGCTCGGCGCCGCGTAACGCCGGACGGCGGTCGGCTCGGCGGTCACGCCGGGGAAGTCCTCGCGGCGCTCCATGATCTGCAGCGCCTGCTGGGTGGTGGCCCCGGCGGTGATCGGGATCGGCTGGTAGGGCGATCCGTTCCAGCAGGGCTGGGGGGTCTTGGCATCGCAGAGCCGGACCTTGTCGGTGACGTCCTTGGGCTTCATGCCGAGCACCGCGGCGAGCCGGGAGAGGACGGCCTTGCCGCCGTTCTTCTGCTTGAGCAGCTCGGTGCGGCTGGCGGAGACGACCAGCCGGGTCTCGTTGTCGGCGATGGGGACACCGCGCGCGTCCAGGATCGAGCCGCGCACCGCGGGGGTGACGACCTGCTGGATGTGGTTGCTGGCGGCCTTCTGGGTGTACTCGTCACCGTTGCGGATCTGCAGGTACCACAGCCGTCCGCCGAGGGTGAGCAGCAGCGAGACGACCAGGATCTGGAGGATGACGAGGCGGATGGTGACGCGGGACGTACGGCCCGTCTCGGGAATGTTAGACATGGGCGCGCCGTGACTTCCTCGGAAGGGTGGTGATGGGAGACGGGCGGGGGCTCACAGCCGCCGTCCTCCCCTGGCGATGGAACCGGCCCGGCCGGCCCGGCCGACCCGGCTCAGCAGGCCACCGCGCTGGCTGCCGATCCGGCCGCCGTAGCCGCCCGTCGCGTCCTCGGCGAGCGGATCGTGGTCGAAGCGTCTGGCCAGCGCCATCACCAGCGGGACGATGAACGGCGCGAGCAGCAGGTCGTAGACGGCCGCGGTGAACAGCAGTTTGGCCAGTCCCACATGGGCCCCTGCGGTGTCGCCGACCAGGGAGCCGACGCCCGCGTAGAGCAGGGTGCCGCCGATCGCCGCGGCGACGACGACGAGCATCGGCATGGCGGCGGTGCGCAGTTGCCCGGTCTCGGGCTTGGCGAGGCCGGCGAGGTAGCCGATGACGCACAGCACGAGCGCGTACCGGCCCACGGCGTGGTCGGCGGGCGGGGCCAGGTCGGCGAGCATCCCGGCGCCGAAGCCGACCAGGGAGCCGCCGACGTGGCCGTAGGTCAGTGCGAGGCCGAGGACGGTGAGCAGCAGCAGGTCCGGCACCGCGCCGGGCAGGTGCAGCCGGGCCAGCACGCTGACCTGGACGACCATGGCGACGACGACCAGCACGGTGGAGAGCAGGATCCGGTTGAGTCGCATGGTCAGCTCCTGGTGGTACCGGGGGCACCGGAGGGGGTGTTGCCCGGCTTCACGGCCGGCGTGGTCGCCTTCGCCGCGGCGGGCGAGGGGGTGGGCTTGGGCGGCAGCACCCTGTCGCGCGGGTCCGTGCGCGGGCCCTCGACGACGATGCCGACGATGTCGAGCCGGGTGAAGCCGACGAACGGCTCGACCTCGATCGTACGGGTGAGGCTTCCGGCGGACGGGTCGATCGCGACGACCCTGCCGACCGGAACTCCGGGTACGAACGGCTTGCCGGCCTGGGATCCGAAGGTGACCAGCCGGTCGCCCTTGTTCACCTTGGCCTTGCCGTTGAGCAGTTGGACGCGCATCGGCCGGTCGCCCTGGCCGGTCGCGAAGCCCAGCTCCATGGAGCCCTCCATACGGGTCCCGACGGTGAAGTCCGGATCGTTGGCGAGCAGCACCGTGGAGGTGGAGGGGGCGACGGTGGTGACCCGTCCGACCAGGCCGTCGCCGTTGATGACGGTCTGGTCGCGCTGGATGCCGTCAGCGCTTCCGGCGTCGATGGTGACCGTCCAGGAGAATCCCTGGGCGGCTCCTATGGCGATGATCTGGGCGCCCTTGACCGCGTACTGGCCGGCTCCCGCGGTCTTCAGGAGCTGGTCCAGTTCATGGGCCTTGTTGCGGGTGATGTCCTTGCTGCCGAGCTGCTGTTTGAGCTCGGCGTTCTCGCGTTCCAGGCGGCTGATCGTGCTGTGCCGGCCCCCGGAGTCGCGCACCGCGGCGATGGCGTTGCCGACCGGGTCGACAGCGGACGCCACGCCCTTCTCGACAGGGCCGAAGGCGGAGGCCGCCGCCTGTCGGGGACCGTCCATCGGCGACTGTTCCCCGCCGCGGATGTCCACGGTGATCAGTGCGAACGCGATGGCGATCAACAGCACCAGCAGAAGCCGGCTCTCTCGTGTGTCCCTCACGGGCGCCAGTCCGTGCCTTCCTCGAACGGACCGGTCGGCTGCGGGCCCCGGCCGGTCGACGTGTGTGTGACGCAGTGAGAACGATCCTGCGCGCCGGCGGGCAGTCACCCACGCGCAGGACTTTGTGAACTCATCTGCGCGGCTGGGCGTCCAGAACCTGCTGCAACGCCTCGAACTCCTCGACGCACTTGCCGGCGCCGAGCGCCACGCAGTCCAGCGGGGATTCAGCGATGTGGATCGGCATTCCGGTCTCGTACCGCAGCCGCTCGTCCAGTCCGCGGAGCATCGCTCCGCCGCCGGCCAGCACGATGCCGCGGTCCATGATGTCGCCGGAGAGCTCGGGCGGGCACTTGTCGAGAGTCGTCTTGACCGCGTCGACGATCGCGTTGACCGGCTCCTCGATGGCCTTGCGGACCTCGGCGGCCGAGATCACCACCGTCTTCGGCAGGCCACTGACCAGGTCGCGGCCCCGGATCTCGGTGTGCTCGTCCTTCTCCAGCTTCGGGTCGAAGGCCGACCCGATGGTGAGTTTGATCTGCTCCGCGCTGCGTTCGCCGAGCAGGAGGCTGTACTCCTTCTTGATGTGCTGGATGATCGAGCTGTCCAGCTCGTCGCCCGCGACCCTGATGGACTGCGCGGTGACGATGCCGCCGAGTGAGATCACGGCGACCTCGGTGGTGCCGCCGCCGATGTCGACCACCATGTTGCCGGTGGCCTCGTGGACCGGGAGTCCGGCGCCGATCGCGGCGGCCATGGGCTCCTCGATGATGTGCACCTGGCGGGCGCCGGCCTGGGTGGTGGCCTCGATGACGGCGCGTCGCTCGACCCCGGTGATGCCGGAGGGCACACAGACGACGACCCGGGGACGGGCCAGGTAGCGGCGCTTGTGGATCTTGAGGATGAAGTAGCGCAGCATCCGCTCGGTGATCTCGAAGTCGGCGATCACGCCGTCCTTCAGCGGGCGGACCGCGACGATGTTTCCCGGGGTGCGGCCGATCATCTTCTTGGCCTCGGCGCCGACCGCCAGGATGCCGCCGGTGTTCGTGTTGATGGCGACGACCGAGGGCTCGTTGAGGACGATCCCGCGACCCCTGACGTACACCAGCGTGTTGGCAGTCCCGAGGTCGACAGCCATGTCACGGCCGATGAACGACATGTTGTTCGCCATGTGGATACGTCTGGCCTTCCCGAGCTTGAGCGGAGATTCCATCGTAGTCGCGCCCCACGGGGCACGGGGTCGGGGTTCCGACGTCATTGTCATCAGAACACACAGCGTCCGCTGGTAATTGTGACGCCGTGTCGGGGAGATTGGTTCCCGAAAATCGATTGCATATGCCAGAGGCGACCGGAATTGTCCGGCCGCCTCTGAGCTGATCGAGTGTCGGTCAGCTGACCATCACCGCAGGCCAGGCGGGGTTCCGCGGTCCGGAAGATACACCCGGACGCGCTAGGGCCTGTCCGGCCGTTCACGAACGGCCCCTTCCCCGGCTGCTGGTTCAGACCGTCCCGGGGAAGAAGAGCTTGATCTCCCGCTCGGCCGACTCCGGGGAGTCCGAGGCGTGAATGAGGTTCTCGCGCACGATGGTGCCGAAGTCACCGCGAATGGAACCGGGGGCGGCGGCGATCGGGTCGGTCGGGCCGGCCAGCGCCCGTACGCCCTCGACGACGCGCTCACCCTCGACGACCAGCACGACCGCGGGACCCGAGGCCATGAACTCCATCAGCGGCTCGTAGAACGGGCGGCCGATGTGCTCGGCGTAGTGCTGCTCAAGAGTGCCGGGATCGAGCGTGCGCAGTTCGAGGGCGCCGATCGTCCAGCCCGCCTTGCGCTCGATCCGGCCGATGATCTCGCCGATCAGGCCGCGGCGGACGGCGTCCGGCTTGAGAAGGACAAGGGTGCGCTGGCTCACGGTACTGCTCCTACTGACGGTGACGGGTATGACGACATTACAAGGCGTGGTCAGGCCACCTGCGCCGAGTGTCCCGCCCTCGCCGCGTCGATCTTCCGGCCGAAGTGGATGGAGGCCCACCACAGGGCCGCGAAGACCACACCCAGGAAGTACATCGTCCCGACCCAGTAGCCGCTGACGACCAGCACGATCTGCAGCGCCCAGCCGACCGCGAGCGCGCCGGGGCGGCCGAGCATGCCGCACAGCAGCACGCACAGCGCCATGCCGACGCCGCACACCACCCATACCGTGCCGGCCGTCAGGCCGTCCTGCTTCATCGCGACGAGACCGGCGAAGCCGATCACGAAGAACTCACCGATCAGAGTGCTCGCGCACAAGGTCCGCATCGTGCCGCCTCACTTCCGGCCCAGCAGCAGCCGGGCCTCTCCCACGGTGAACACCGATCCGGTGACCAGCACGCCCGCCCCGGAGTACGCGCCCTCTTCCTCGGCGAGGGTGATCGCGGCCTCGATGGCGTCGTCGAGCCGCGGCTCGACCTGGACGCGGTCGTCGCCGAACACCTCGACCGCCAGCGCGGCCAGCGCGTCGACGTCCATCGCCCGGCTGGTCGAGTTCCGCGTCACCACGATCTCGGAGAACACCGGCTCGAAGGCCTCCAGCAGCCCGCGTACGTCCTTCTCTGCGCTCGGGCCGACCACGCCCACCAGATGGGTGAAGTCGAAGACCTCACTGACCGCGGCAGCCGCTGCCTGGGCGCCCGCCGGGTTGTGCGCGGCGTCCAGGACGACGGTGGGGCTGCGGCGGATGACCTCCAGCCGACCCGGCGAGGTGACGGACGCGAAGGCGCCACGGATGGTGTCGATGTCCAGGGAGCCGACCTGAGTGGTGCCGATGCCGAAGAACGCCTCGACGGCTGCCAGCGCGACCACCGCGTTGCGCGCCTGGTGCTCGCCGTGCAGCGGCAGGAAGATCTGCTCGTAGTCGCCGCCGAGTCCGCGCAGGTTCAGCATCTGCCCGCCGACCGCAATCTCGCGCTGGGTGACACCGAACTCCATGCCCTCGCGGGCCACCGTCGCGTCGACCTCGACCGCGTGCTTGAGCAGCACCGTCGCCGCGTCGGCCGGCTGCTGGGACAGAACGACGGTCGCGTCCTTCTTGATGATCCCGGACTTCTCCACGGCGATCTCGCCGGGCGTCGCGCCGAGCCGGTCGGTGTGGTCGAGGGCGACCGGGGTGACGATGGCGACCGCGCCGTCGATCACATTCGTGGCGTCCCAGCTGCCGCCCATGCCGACCTCGACGACCGCGACATCGACCGGGGCATCGGCGAAGGCCGCGTAGGCCATCGCGGTGAGCACCTCGAAGAACGACAGCCGGTGCGGCTGCGAGCTGTCCGTCAGATCGACGTACGGCTGGATGTCACGGTAGGTCTCGATGAACTTCTCGGCGCTGATCGGCTGCCCGTCCAGGCTGATCCGCTCGGTCATCGCCTGCACATGCGGGCTGGTGTAGCGGCCGGTGCGCAGGTGGAAGCCGAGCAGCAGCTGCTCGACCATGCGGGCGGTGCTGGTCTTGCCGTTGGTCCCGGTGATGTGGATCGCCGGGTAGGTGCGCTGCGGCTCGCCCAGGATGTCCATGAGCGCCGTCATCCGGTCGAGTGACGGGTCCAGCTTCGTCTCCGGCCAGCGGCCGGTCAGCGCCTCCTCGATCTCCCGCAGCTCGCGGTCGGTCTCGGGGTTCTTGGGCCGGGCCGGCACGCCGTCGTCCGGCGTGAGCGGGACCGGCGTCCGCAGGGTACGGCTGCCTGCCTCGATCACCGCCATGTCGGCTTCCCGGACGGGCCCGCCGTCGGGGGCGTCGTCCGGGGTCTCGTCGAACAGGTCTGCTGCCGCGTCGTCGTTCTGGGGGTGCTCGCTCACGCCGCCCAGTCTACGGAGCCGACGGGGGTTCAAACGCTCGGGCGCCCGGCGGCCGGGCGAAAGCCGGCCACCGGGCTGCCCGCCGGGGTGCCGGTCAGGCCTGGGGCAGTGCGTCCAGCTGGGCGGTGATCCGGGCGATGTCCGCCTCGGCCGCCGCCAGCCGGACGCGGATCTTGTCCACGACGGGCTCGGGCGCCTTGGCGAGGAACGCCTCGTTGCCGAGCTTGCCCAGCGCCTGCGCCTGCTCCTTCTCGGCCAGCCCGATGTCCTTGGCCAGCCGCTTGCGTTCGGCCGCGACGTCGATCGTGCCGGACAGGTCCAGCGCGACGGTGCCGCCCGCGACCGGGAGGGTCGCCGTGGCCGCGAAGCCGTCCTCGGCGGGCAGCAGGCGCAGCAGCTGGCGGATGGCCGCCTCGTGCGCCGCCAGCGCGCCGTTCAGGGCGAGCTGCGCGGGAACCTTCTGGCCGGGCTGCAGACCCTGGTCGGCGCGGAACCTGCGGACCTCGGTGATCACCTGCTGGACGCCGGCGATCTCCTTCTCGGCCGCCGCGTCGCGGAAGCCGCTGTCCTTCGGCCATGCGGCGATGACGACCGACTCGGCACCGGTGAGCGTGGTCCACAGCGTCTCGGTGACGAACGGGACCACCGGGTGCAGCAGCCGCAGCAGGACGTCCAGCACCTCGCCGAGCACCCGGCCCGAGACCTCGGCGCCGCGGCCGCCCGCGAAGAACGTGGTCTTGGAGAGCTCGACGTACCAGTCGAAGACCTCGTCCCACGCGAAGTGGTAGAGCGCCTCGGAGAGCTTGGAGAACTGGTAGTCCTCGTAGAGGGCGTCCACATCCGCGACGATCGTGTTGAGCCGGGACAGCACCCACCGGTCGGTGGCCGACATCTCCTCGACGGGCGGGAGTTCGCCCTCGACGGTCGCGCCGTTCATGAGCGCGAAGCGCGTGGCGTTCCAGATCTTGTTGGTGAAGTTGCGGGACGCCTGGACCCAGTCCTCACCGATCGGCACGTCCACACCGGGGTTGGCGCCGCGGGCCAGGGTGAAGCGGACGGCGTCGGAGCCGTACTTGTCCATCCAGTCCAGCGGGTTGACGGCGTTGCCGAAGGACTTCGACATCTTCTTGCCGCGCTCGTCGCGGACCATGCCGTGCAGGGCGATGGTGTGGAACGGCGGAGTGCCGTCCATCGCGTAGAGGCCGAACATCATCATCCGGGCGACCCAGAAGAAGAGGATGTCGTAGCCGGTGACCAGCACCGAGTTCGGATAGAACCGCTCCAGCGACTCGGTCTGCTCCGGCCAGCCCAGCGTGGAGAACGGCCACAGGCCCGAGGAGAACCACGTGTCGAGCACATCGGTGTCCTGCGTCCAGCCCTCGCCGGCCGGCGGCTCCTCGTCGGGCCCGACGCAGACGACCTCGCCCGCCGGTCCGTACCAGACCGGGATGCGGTGGCCCCACCAGAGCTGGCGCGAGATGCACCAGTCGTGGAGGTTGTCGACCCAGCTGAAGTAGCGGGACTCCATCTCCTTGGGGTGGATCTTCACCCGGCCGTCGCGGACCGCGTCACCGGCCGCCTTGGCCAGCGGGCCGACCTTGACCCACCACTGGAGCGACAGCCGCGGCTCGATGGTCGTCTTGCAGCGCGAGCAGTGCCCGACGGAGTGGGTGTACGGGCGCTTCTCGGCGACGATCCGGCTGTCGGCGCGCAGTGCGGCGACGATGGCGCTCCGTGCTTCGAGGCGGTCCAGGCCCTCGAAGGGACCGGGGACGGTGATGATCGCCCGCTCATCCATGACGCTGAGGTTCGGCAGGTCGTGGCGGCGGCCGATCTCGAAGTCGTTCGGGTCGTGCGCCGGGGTCACCTTGACCGCGCCGGTGCCGAACTCCGGGTCCACGTGCTCGTCCGCGACGACCGGGATACGGCGGCCGGTGAGCGGCAGCTCGATCTCGGTGCCGACCAGGTGCGCATAGCGCTCGTCGTCCGGGTGAACGGCGACGGCGGTGTCGCCGAGCATCGTCTCGGCGCGGGTCGTGGCGACGACGATCGCGGTGTCGCCCTCGCCGTAACGGATCGAGACGAGCTCGCCCTCGTCCTCCTGGTACTCCACCTCGATGTCCGAGATGGCGGTCAGGCAGCGCGGGCACCAGTTGATGATGCGCTCGGCGCGGTAGATCAGCTCGTCGTCGTAGAGCTTCTTGAAGATGGTCTGGACGGCCTGCGACAGGCCCTCGTCCATGGTGAAGCGCTCACGCGACCAGTCGACGCCGTCGCCGAGACGGCGCATCTGGCCGGAGATCTGGCCGCCGGACTCTTCCTTCCACTGCCAGACCTTCTCGACGAACGCCTCACGGCCCAGGTCGTGGCGGGACTTGCCCTCCTTGGCCAGCTCGCGCTCGACGACGTTCTGCGTGGCGATGCCCGCGTGGTCCATGCCGGGCTGCCACAGCGTCTCGTACCCCTGCATCCGCTTGCGGCGGGTGAGGGAGTCGATGATCGTGTGCTCGAAGGCGTGGCCCAGGTGGAGGCTGCCCGTGACGTTCGGCGGCGGGATGACGATCGTGTACGGCGGCTTGGCGCTCTTGGCGTCGGCCTCGAAGTAACCGCGTTCTACCCAGCGCTCGTACAGTTTCCCCTCCACCTCGGCCGGCACGTACTGAGTCGGCAGTTCGGGGGTGCTGTTCGGCCCGCCATGGGGGCTGCGCTGAGAGTTGTCGGTCACGGAGTCATTCTACGGGCGCCCCGCACCCCTCGTTACGAAGCCGTTGCGGGCCCGGCGTAAGCGGCGGATAAGACATCCGGAAGGATAGGCGGACGGTCGTTTACGGAGGGGACGAGTCACATGAGCTACAACCAACCGCCGCCGGATCCCGGTTACGGCGGGCAGCCGAACCCTTACGGGCAGCAGCCCGGTGGGTACGGGCAGCCCCAGCCGCAGCCCGGCGGGTACGGCCAGCACCCTCCCCAGCAGGCCGGATACGGCCAGCAGCCCCCGCAGCAGCCGGGGTACGGCTACCCGGCGCAGCCCATGCAGCCCGGCTCCTACGGACAGCAGCCGCAGCCGGGCTACGGCTATCCGCCGCAGCCGCCGGCCGGCAAGAAGAACACCACGTGGATCGTCATCGCCGTGGTGGTCGTGGTCCTCGCGCTCGGCGGTGGCGCCTTCGCGCTCCTCGGGGGCGGCGGGAAGGGCAGTAGCAGTGGCAGCGACGACGGCAAGAAGTACAAGCTGACCACCCCGCAGACGGTCGCCGCTGACTTCCAGCTCAAGGACCAGCTCTCGGACAGCGACAAGAAGGACGTCAAGGACCTCCCCGGAGTCGCCAACCCGGAGGCAGCGGGCGGAAGTTACGAGACCAGCACCAAGAAGAAGATGTTGTTCAGGGGCGTATGGGGCACGGTGGCCGACCCCGAGAAGGAAGTGGACGCGCTCTTCGTCGCCGGTACGAAGGACATCACCAAGGGCGGCGACGCCGAACTCGTCGGAAGTCCGCAGAAGGCCACGCCCGACGGGCTGGACGGCGGAGCCGTCATGAAGTGCCAGATGGTCAAGTTCAAGGCGCCCGCCACGAGCACCTCCCCGATCAAGTCGGCGAACGTGCCGCTGTGCATCTGGGCCGACCACAGCACCGTGGCCATGGTCATGGTCGTGGACCCGGTCGCCGCGCTCACCGGCGGGGGCCCCAGCATCGACGACACCGCGGCCACCACCGCCAAGGTGCGCAAAGACGCCCGCGTAGAGATCAAGTAGAGGAACCGATCACGTATGAGTTACAACCAGCAGCCGCCGCAGCAGCCGGGTTACGGCGGCCAGCCGGGCTACGGCCAGCAGCCCCCGCAGCAGCCGGGCTACGGCCAGCAGCAGCCCGGCTACGGCTTCCCG
Source organism: Streptomyces sp. PH10-H1 (assembly GCF_030063355.1). Lineage (GTDB taxonomy): Bacteria > Actinomycetota > Actinomycetes > Streptomycetales > Streptomycetaceae > Actinacidiphila. The sequence continues at coordinate 219,671 of NZ_JASISZ010000001.1, read as the reverse complement.
CAGCAACAGGCGCCGCAGCAGGGCGTTCCGTACGGCCAGCCGCAGCAGCCCGGCTTCACCGGCTACCCGCCGCCGCCCCCGAAGAAGAACACCGGAAAGATCATCGGCATCGTGGTCGGTGTCCTGGCGGTGCTCGTCGTCGGCGGCGTTGTGCTCGCCGCGGTGAACAAGCCGGGCAGCGGTGCCGCGTACAAGCTGACGACGCCGCAGACCATTCTGAGCGGCAGCTACACCCGGGACGACAGCCAGAAGCCCGAGGGCGGTGACAAGACCGGTAACGACAAGGGCATCAAGAATGCCAAGTCCGTCTCCGCCGCCTACAAGAACGCGCAGAAGCAGTCGCTGACGCTCTTCGGTGTGTACGGCACGATCACCGACCCGAACGCGGCGGTCGACAATCTGCTCAACGAGTTCAACAAGGGCGCCAAGGGCCAGGGGGGAACGGCGACCGAGCAGCACCCCGCCGGGTTCGACGGCACGGTCATGAAGTGCGCGACCCTGGGCGCGGGCACCGTCACCATCCCGTACTGCTCATGGGGCGACGACAGCACCGTCGCCGTGCTGATGTTCTCGCCGTCCCTCGAGAGCGGCGACACCAAGTCCCCCTCGGTGACCGAGTTCGCGGAGACGACCGCCAAGGTCCGCAACGAGGTCCGCGTCAAGAACTGACGCGGCGCACCGACGCGAAGGGGCCCGCACCGGTCATCCGGTGCGGGCCCCTCGCGTTGTCCACTCGCGCGCCAGGCGCGCTTCCGCTCGCTATGCGCTCTTCTGCTCGCCCTTGGCGATGATGCGCGGCTCGCGCGGCACCAGGGTCGGGTTGACGTTGGAGTGCACGACCTCGGCGGTGATGACCACGCGCGCGACGTCCTTGCGGGACGGCACCTCGTACATCACGGACATCAGCACCTCCTCCATGATGGCGCGCAGCCCGCGCGCACCGGTCTGGCGGAGGATCGCCTGGTCGGCGATGGCTTCCAGTGCGCTGTGCTCGAACTCCAGCTCCACACCGTCGAGTTCGAAGAGCTTCTGGTACTGCTTCACCAGCGCGTTGCGCGGCTCGACGAGAATCTGCAGCAGTGCCTCGCGGTCCAGATTGTGGACGGAGGTGATGACGGGCAGTCGGCCGATGAACTCCGGGATCATCCCGAACTTCACCAGGTCCTCCGGCATGATCTCCTGGAACTGGTTCGCGGCCTGGATCTCCCGCTTGGAGCGGATCGTGGCCCCGAAGCCGATGCCCTTGGCGCCGGCCCGCGACTCGATGATCTTCTCCAGGCCCGCGAAGGCCCCACCGACGATGAAGAGCACATTCGTCGTGTCGATCTGGATGAACTCCTGGTGCGGGTGCTTGCGCCCGCCCTGCGGCGGCACCGAGGCCGTCGTGCCTTCCAGGATCTTCAGCAGCGCCTGCTGGACGCCCTCGCCGGACACATCCCGGGTGATCGAAGGATTCTCACTCTTGCGAGCGACCTTGTCGATCTCGTCGATGTAGATGATCCCGGTCTCGGCCTTCTTGACGTCGTAGTCGGCCGCCTGGATCAGCTTGAGCAGGATGTTCTCGACGTCCTCGCCGACATAACCGGCCTCGGTCAGCGCGGTGGCGTCGGCGATGGCGAAGGGCACATTCAGCATCCGGGCGAGCGTCTGCGCGAGCAGGGTCTTGCCGGAGCCGGTGGGACCGAGGAGCAGGATGTTGGACTTGGCGAGCTCGATGGCGTCGTCGTGGCCCCGGCCGTTGTTCTCGCCGGCCTGCACCCGCTTGTAATGGTTGTAGACCGCGACCGAGAGAGCCTTTTTCGCCGGTTCCTGGCCGACGACGTAGCTCTCCAGGAACTCATAGATCTCTCGCGGCTTGGGCAGGTCCTCCCACCGCACTTCGGAGGACTCCGCCAGCTCCTCCTCGATGATCTCGTTGCAGAGATCGATGCACTCATCGCAGATGTACACACCAGGACCTGCGATGAGCTTCTTCACCTGCTTCTGGCTCTTGCCGCAGAACGAGCACTTGAGCAGGTCGCCGCCGTCACCGATGCGTGCCACGAGGTGTTTCCCCTTCGCCTGGGATCCGCCTAGTCCAACGGAACCTGGTGCTTCTCTCATCGACGGTACCTTGCCGCGCCCCCCGTGCGGGCCCCCCTTGGACCTACTCAGTCCAAGGAGGGCGGTAACGCTGCCGCGCCGCGGGACCCCCGCAGGGCCCCCGCGGGTACCTCCGTCAGACCTTCTCGGCGGCCGTGGACGTCTTACGGGTCGAGACGATCTGGTCGACCAGACCGTACGCGAGGGCTTCCTCGGCGGTCAGGATCTTGTCCCGCTCGATGTCCTCGCGGATCTGCTCGATCGGGGTGGTGGAGTGCTTGGACAGCATCTCCTCCAGCTGCGCCCGCATCCGGATGATCTCGTTGGCCGCGATCTCCAGGTCTGAGACCTGACCCCGGCCGGTCTCGCTGTACGGCTGGTGGATCAGGATCCGGGCGTTCGGCAGCGCCATCCGCTTGCCGGGGCTACCGGCCGCGAGCAGCACGGCCGCGGCGGAGGCCGCCTGGCCCATGCAGACCGTCTGGATGTCCGGCTTCACGAACTGCATGGTGTCGTAGATGGCCGTGAGGGCCGTGAACGAGCCACCGGGCGAGTTGATGTAGACGGAGATGTCGCGGTCCGGGTCCATCGACTCCAGGCACAGAAGCTGCGCCATGACGTCGTTGGCCGAAGCGTCGTCGATCTGCACCCCGAGGAAGATCACGCGCTCCTCGAAGAGCTTCGCGTACGGGTCGTACTCGCGGACGCCCTGCGATGTGCGCTCGACGAAGCGCGGAATGATGTAACGGGCCTCGGCGCCGAGCACACCGGCCACCGGGCTGGGGCGCTCGGCCATGGTGCGCTCGTAGAGGCCGCTACCGGGGAAATTCAGGGAGTTCACTTTCACCGTCCTGGTGATGAGCAGTGGGCTGGGCGGGTTCGGCTGAAGGGGCCTGAGGTGCTCAGGCAGCCCCGGTGCCGCCGCCGCCCGGAACGCCGGAGGCGGTGAGCATGACCTCGTCCAGCAGGCCGTACGCGGTGGCCTCCTCGGCCGAGAACCAGCGGTCGCGGTCGGAGTCCTTGGTGATCTGCTCGACGCTCTGACCGCTGTGCTGCGCGATGAGCTCGGCCATCCGCCGCTTGGTGTGCAGCAGCTGCTCGGCCTGGATCTTGATGTCCGTGGCGGAACCGCCGAGGCCCGCGGAGGGCTGGTGCATCAGGATGCGGGTGTTCGGCAGCGCGAAGCGCTTGCCGGGCGTGCCCGCGGTGAGCAGGAACTGGCCCATGGAGGCGGCGAGGCCCATGGCGATCGTCACGACGTCGTTGTTGATGTACTGCATCGTGTCGTAGATCGCCATGCCGGCCGTCACGGAGCCGCCGGGCGAGTTGATGTAGAGGAAGATGTCCTTTTCCGGGTCAGCGGCGAGGAGGAGCAGCTGCGCGGTGATCTTGTTGGCGATATCGTCGTCGACCGCCTGGCCGAGGAAGATGATCCGCTCGTTGAGCAGTCGGTTGTAGACCTGGTCGCCGAGTCCGCCGATGGTCGGCTCGCCGGCGGCGGAAGGCATCGGAGTCGTCACGTATCCACCTGCTCGTTGTCGGACGGCCCGTGGCCGTCTCAGCGTCTTCGCGTCTTCGCGTGTTCGCGTCTTCTCGGATGGGGGCTCGGGTGTCGGTCCCCAGCCTTCTTACTTGGACCCTAACGCGCAGGTGGGGCCCAGCAATCCCCTACGCGAAACTGTTCGCTGTGAGCGCAGGCTCGGCACCCGGGTAAGCCAAAACGGGCCCGGACGCGACTTCGCGTCCGGGCCCGTCGGGCGAACTGGTCAGACCTTCGTGCGAACTGGTCAGACCTTGTCGGACGTCGCCTCGGCAGCGTCCTCGACGGACGTGGCGGCCTCGTCGGTCGCCGCGGGCTCCTCGTCGGAACCGGCCTCGACCGTCACGGCGCTCTCGTCCTCGACCTCGTCGTCCAGGTCGACCGTCTCACCGTTGGTGTCGGTGACCTTGGCGGCCTCGACGACCACCGCGAGCGCCTTGCCGCGGGCGACCTCTCCGACGAGCATCGGCACCTGGCCGCCCTCGACGACGGCCTGGGCGAACTGGTCCGGACTCATGCCCGAGGAGGCGGCGCGGCGCATGAGGTGCTCGGTGAGCTCCTCCTGGTTGACCGACAGCTGCTCCTTGGAGACCAGTTCATCGAGGATGAACTGGGTCTTGATGCCCTTGGTGGCCTGCGCGCCGAGCTCCGCGTCGTGCTCCTCGGCGGTCTTGCCCTCACGCTCCAGGAAGGTGTCCCAGTCCAGGCCCATGGCCGGGAACTGGTGGTGCTCCAGGTTGTGCTTGCGGGTCTGGATCTCGTCCGCCAGCAGCTTCTCCGGCATCGGGACCTCGACCAGCTCCAGGAGGGCGTCGAGCACCTTCTCCTGCGCCTGGGTGGCCTGGTCGTAGCGCTTCATGTTCTCGAGGCGCTTGACGCTGTCCGCGCGCAGCTCCTCGAGGGTGTCGAACTCGCTCGCCAGCTGGGCGAAGTCGTCGTCCAGCTCGGGCAGCTCACGGGCCTGGACGGACGTCACGTCCACCTTGACCGACGAGGTCTTGCCGGCGGCGGAGCCGCCCTTGAGCTCGGAGTCGAAGGTGGCGGTGCCACCGGCCTCGAGGCCGGTGACGGCCTCGTCGATGCCTTCGAGGAGCTGGCCGGAGCCGATGGTGTAGCTGATGCCCTTGGCCACGCCGTCCTCGAGGACCTCGCCCCCGACGGACGCCTCGAGGTCCAGGACCACGACATCGCCTTCGGCGGCGGCGCGCTCGACCGTGGAGGTCGAGGCGAAGCGCTCACGGAGCTGCTCCAGCGACTTGTCGATGTCCTCGTCCGACACCTCGAGGGCGTCGACGGTGACCTCGATGCCGGAGTAGTCCGGGATCACGATCTCCGGACGGATGTCGACCTCGGCGGTGAACTTGAGGTCCTGCCCGTCGTTGAACTCGGTGATGTCGACGTCGGGCTGGCCGAGAACGTTCAGCTCACCCTCGCTGACCGCTTCCGTGTAGAACTTCGGCAGGGCGTCGTTGATCGCCTCTTCGAGGACCGAGCCACGGCCGAACCGCTGGTCGATGACGCGCGCAGGGATCTTGCCCTTGCGGAAGCCCGGCACCGTGACCTGCTGGTTGATCTTCTTGTACGCCGCGTCGAGGCTGGGCTTGAGCTCCTCGAAGGGCACCTCGACAGTGAGTCGAACCCGAGTCGGGTTCAGAGTCTCGACGGCGCTCTTCACGGTTGGGTCTCCTTGGGCTGACATCAGGGGCTTTGAAACGCGCCAACAGCCGGTTCCCACAAAGTGAGCGGCACCGGCGGCCGACGAGACGTACTACTCGGGGACTGCGCCCCTACGTCGCCCCGTATACGGGCGCCATTGCATAGTACCGGTACGACGGGCACGACTCTCCCGCTCGGACTTTTCCTGTGGTCGGGGTGGCCGGATTCGAACCGACGGCCTTCCGCTCCCAAAGCGGACGCGCTACCAAGCTGCGCCACACCCCGCTGGTGCGACACGTAGAGTACATGCCCTGGTACGCGCGGGCAGCCAATATTCCACGCCGACCCGCACGGGTTTACCGGTGTGCGACGAGGGCGCGTGAGCCGCTACGATGCGGTGTGCCAGAATCTGTGGCGCTGCGGGCGTAGCTCAATGGTAGAGCCCTAGTCTTCCAAACTAGCTACGCGGGTTCGATTCCCGTCGCCCGCTCTGTACGGCTCCGGCCGGTGACCGAGGACTCGTCCCCGGTCACCGGCCGGACTCGTTCTAGGCTTCCTACCATGGAGATCTGGATCAATCCGGCCTGCTCGAAGTGCCGCTCGGCCATCAGCGCGCTGGACGCCGAGGGCGCCGAGTACACCGTCCGCCGCTATCTGGACGACCCGCCGGATCAGGACGAGTTGCGCGCGGTTCTGGACCGGCTGGGGCTGGAGCCCTGGGACATCACCCGCACCCAGGAACCCGCCGCCGCCGAGCTGGGCCTGACGGGCTGGGGCCGCGAGGCCGCGGACCGGGGCCGCTGGATCGAGGCGCTCGCCGCCCGTCCCGAGCTCATCCAGCGCCCGATCATCACCTCGGACGACGGCACCGCCCAGGTCGCCCGCAGCGAGGACGCGGTCAAGGACGCGCTGTCGCGGGTCAGTCGACGGGGACACCCTGGGGGGCCTTGATGCGCTTCATGATCATCTGGGAGTTGACGTCGCTCACGCCCGGGAGGGCGATCAGTTTCTCGGTCCAGAAGCGCTCGTAGGCCTCGCTGTCGGCGACGGCGATGCGCAGGAGGCAGCCGGGGGCGCCGTAGAGGCGGTAGGCCTCCACCACGTCGGGGGTGGACTGGAGCTGGGCCTCGAAGGCGGCGACGGCGTCGCGGTCGCGGCGGACCTCGACGGAGGCGAAGACCTCGAAGCCGCGCCCGACGGCGGCCGGCTCGACGACGGCGCGGTAGCTGCGGATCACTCCGTCGTCCTCGAGCTGGCGCACCCGGCGCAGGCACGGGGAGGGGGTGAGGCCGACGCGCTGGGCCAGTTCCTGATTGGTCAGCCGGCCATCGGCCTGCAGCTCGCGCAAGATTCGTCTGTCGATAGCGTCCATGGTGACATTTTCTAGCACTGTCTCCGCAGTTTCGCGCCTCAATCAGCAATCAAATGCCGCCTATCTCCGCATATCCTTGCGGTGGACTTATCCGACAACACGAGGAAGCAGGGGCACTGTGCGGCACATCGTCGTCATCAGCACCGGGGGCACGATAGCCAGCAGGTGGCAGGGGTCCGGCTACGCGGCGGAGGCCGCGGGCCTGGAGGTGCTGGCCGCGGGGGCGATCCCCGAGGACGTCGAGGTGCGGGTCGTGGACCTCTTCACGGTCAACAGCTCCCGGCTGACCACCGCCCACCAGCTGGAACTGCTCCGAACGGTGCACGAGGTGCTCGCCGACCCGGCCGTCGACGGCGTGGTCGTCACCCATGGCACGGACACCCTGGAGGAGTCCGCCTTCCTGCTGGACCTGCACCACGGCGACCGCAGGCCGGTCGTGCTCACCGGTGCACAGAAGCCGCTCGACGCGACCGACGGGGACGCCGCGGGCAATCTCTACGACGCGCTGCTGACGGCCGCCACGGGCCGGGACATCGGCGCGGTCATCACCTTCGGCGGGCTGGTGCACGCGGCCCGGGGAACGGTGAAGAGGCACACCGTGGACGTCCAGGCGTTCGCCGACCCGACGGGGCTGCCGCTGGGCCGGGTGCAGTTCGGACGGGTGATCTGGGGGCGGCACCGGCCGCGGCCCGAACCGCTGCCGCTCCCCGCCGCGGGCGTGCGGCCACCGCGGGTGGACATCGTGATGCACCACAGCGACGCCGATCCGGTGCTGTTCGACGCCGCGCTGGCCGCCGGCGCCGAGGGCATCGTGCTGGTCGGCACCGGCGCGGGCAACGCCACTCCGGACTTCGCGGCGGCGGTCGGCCGGGCGGTGGCGCAAGGAGTCCTCGTCGCGGTCAGCACCCGGGTCGCGGCCGGCTCGGTGGCGCCGATCTACACCGGCGGCGGAGCGGTGGACCTCGCGGAGGCCGGCGCGGTGCTGGCCGGCTCGCTGCGCGCGGGGCAGGCCCGTATCGCGGTGCTGGCCGCGCTGCTGTCCACGCCGGAACGCCCGGAACGCCCCGCCGCGCTGCGCCGGATCGTGGAGACGACCTCAGAGCTTTATCTGGTTGATGGTGTCGGCAAGTGAGGTCAGGAATCGGTTGACCGAGGGCGCCATGTTGGTCGACGCGATGAAGAAGCCGAACAGAGCGGCCACTATCGCGGGACCGAGCTTGATCGACTTCCCCCTGATCATGACCACCAGGATGACGCCCAACAAGAGCACTACGGATAGGGAGATGGCCACAGCGGATCACTTCCTCATTCGGTACGCCGCAACAGTCCGGGGAGTCGCCGCGCCCCCGCCACGTCCATCGTGCCACCAAGCACCGACACCTTGGACCCGGGAAACACATCGTTCCACGACATCCCGCACCCACGACAGGCCGTCTTCGGAGCGATGGGGCGAACCGGCGTGCGATGCGCGGGTGTTGGAGCGCGGTGCTGTGACGTCAGTCGCGGCAGACGATGAGCAGCGCGCGGTCGTCGTTGACGTCCTTGGCGACCGCCTCGATCAACCGCCAGGCGGCGCCGCGAAAGCCGGTGGCCACGAACCGGTCGGCCTCGCCGATGAGCCGGTCGATGCCCTCGGTGATGTCCCGGTCCGCGGCCTCGACCAGGCCGTCGGTGAACAGCAGCAGCACGTCGCCTGAGCGCAACGTGCCCTTGACGCCGTGGAATTCGGCGCCGTCGTACACGCCGAGCAGCGGGCCCTCGGCCGCCTTCTCCTCCCAGCGCCCCGAGCCCGCGCTGAGCTGGACGCCGGGCAGGTGGCCCGCCGAGAGCAGCTCGTAGTCGCCGGTCTCCAGGTCGAGGACCAGATGGATGGAGGTCGCGAAACCCTCGTCCCAGTTCTGGCGCAGCAGATAGCCGTTGGCGGCCGTGAGGAAGGCGTGCGGCGGCAGCGAGCCGAGCAGTCCGCCGAAGGCGCCGGACAGCAGCAGCGAACGGGACGCGGCGTCCATGCCCTTGCCGGACACGTCGGTCAGCACGGCCTCCAGCACCCGGCCGCCCAGCGTGCGGGTGGCGACGACGAAGTCGCCGGAGAAGGACTGGCCGCCGGCCGGCCGCAGCGCCATCTCGGCGTGCCAGCCGGCCGGGAGTCTCGGCAGCCGGCTCTGGACCCGGATCCGTTCCCGCAGGTCGAAGAGCATGGTGTGGCCGCGGCGCCACGGCACGCCGACCCGGCTGCGGAACTGGGCGATCAGCAGCCCGGCGAAGGCGACCGCGGAGACCACCAGGACGGTGCCAGGAGTCACCCCGGCCGGGCCGTCGCGGTACGGGCCGAGGACGGCGGACTCGACGACCAGGGCGACCGCGGAGGCCGTGTAGAGCAGCAGGAGGCTGGAGGGCCGCAGCAGCAGGCCGCCGGTGAGGATCGGCAGGACGAGGGCGCTGGGCGGGCACCAGACGGGCATGGAGACGGTGGTGTAGGCGAGGGCCGGGACCGTGAGCACGAGCACGGCCAGCGCCAGCCAGTCGGAGGCGTCCCCGCGGAAGTAGTCGACGGCGGACTTGCGCAGGCCGAGGCGGACCCTGTGCAGCGACCTGCGCCACCGGGTTCCGAGACTGTCTCGTGCCGCGTCCTTACCCATGTTCCGGCGACCCTACCCACCCTTTCGGCGGCACGTCGATTCCCCGGGCGGTGGGTCGTCGTCCCCCGGAAATACGGTCGCATCCCGGCAAGAGGGCTGGTAGGCAGGGTGTATGACGATGGAATTGCGGGTGCTCGACGCCGGTCAGTGGGACGGCTGGTACGGAAAGTTCGAGCGCGCCTTCGGAGGTGTGGAAGATGCCTCCGAGGAACGGGCGCTGTGGCGGGAGCTCACCGAGTGCGAACGGTCGCTCGCCGCGATGGACGCGGACGACATCGTCGGGACCGCGGGCGCGTTCTCGTTCCGGCTGTCCCTGCCGGGTGGCGCGCTGGTACCGGCGGCCGGGGTGACGATGGTCAGCGTGCAGCCGACCCACCGGCGGCGTGGGGTGCTGACCGCGATGATGCGCAGACAGCTGGACGATGTGCGGGCCCTGGGCGAGCCGTTGGCGGTGCTGACCGCCTCCGAACCGGCGATCTACGGCCGGTTCGGGTACGGGAACGCGACGGAGCAGATGCGTCTGGAGATCGACACCACGCGGGTACGGCTGCGGCTGCCCGCCGGCACCGAACGCGTGCGGCTGCGGATCGTGCCGCCCGAGGCGGGACGGGAGGCCTGCGAGGCGGTGTACGCCCAACGGGTCGCGGGACGGCCGGGGATGATCGCCCGGCAGCCCGGCTGGGACCGGCAGCCGCTCCTCGACCCGGAGTCGCAGCGACACGGCGCCGGCCCGCTGCTGTGCGTGCTGGCCGAGGTGGACGGGGAGGTGCGCGGCTACGCGCGGTACGCGGTCACGGCGCGGTGGAGCCCGGCCGGGCCCGATGGCTCGGTGGCGCTGCGCGACGTCGAGGCGCTCGACCCGGTGACGTACGCGGCGCTGTGGAGCTACCTGTTCGACCTCGACCTGACGTCCAGGCTGACGACCTACAACCGGCCGGCCGACGACCCGTTGCTGCATCTGGTGTCGGACGTACGGCGCTGCGGCATCGGGATGCGGGACTCGCTGCACGTGCGGCTGGTGGAACTCGGCGCCGCCCTTGAGGCGCGCACCTATGCGACACCGGTGGATGTGGTGTTCGACGTCGAGGACGCCTTCTGCCCCTGGAACGAGGGCCGCTGGCGACTGACCGGGGACCACAAGGGCGCGTCCTGTGTGCGGACCGGGGACGCGGCGGATCTGGCGCTCTCGGTGCGGGAGCTGGGCTCGGTGTACCTGGGCGGCTTCTCGCTGAGCGCGCTGGCCGGGGCCGGCCGGGTCACAGAACTGCGCCCGGGCGCACTGGCGGAGGCATCACCGGCCTTCGGATCCGACGTCAAACCGTGGCTGCCGCACGGCTTCTAGGGCCGCTGGCAGACCGGGCACCAGAAGAGGTTGCGGGTGGCGAGGCCGGCGGTGCGGACCTCGCCTCCGCAGACCAGGCAGGACTGCCCGGTGCGGCGGTAGACGTAGACCTCGCCGCCGTGGTCGTCCTGGCGGGGCGGGCGGCCCATCGCCTCGGGGGTGTGCTCCGGGCGCACGGTGTCGATGCGGTTGTTGCGCACGCCCTCGCGCATCAGGGCGCCCAGGTCGGTCCAGACGGCGTCCCATTCAGCGCGGGTCAGGTCGCGGCCGGCGCGGTAGGGGTCGATGCCGTGCCGGAAGAGGACCTCGGCCCGGTAGACGTTGCCGACGCCCGCGATCACCTTCTGGTCCATCAGAAGCGCCGCGATGGTCGTGCGGCTGCGGGAGATCCGGTGCCACGCCCTGCCCGGGTCGTCAGCGGAGCGCAGCGGGTCGGGGCCGAGGCGGTGGTGTATCGCCTGTTTCTCGCCGTCGGCGATCAGCGCGCAGGTGGTGGGGCCGCGCAGGTCGGCGTACGAGCCGGGGTTGGCGAGCCGCAGCCGGACGGTGTCGGTGGGGGGTGGGGCCTTGCCGTCGCCGAAGCCGAGTCTGCCGAACAGGCCCAGGTGGATGTGGACCCAGCCCGTCGCGCCGAAGCCGAGGAACAGATGCTTGCCGTGGGCGTCGACGCGGTCGAGGACCACGCCGTCCAGCAGCGCCGCGCTGTCGGAGAACTTGCCCTGCGGGCTGCTCGCCCGCACAGGACGGCCGCCGAACCTCTCGAAGTGGTCGGCGGCCAGCCGGTGGATCGTGTGCCCTTCGGGCATCGTGCGGTCAGCCCTGCTGCGGGTGATGGGCCGGGATCGGGGGGAGCTCGCCGGTGGTCTCGTAGGCGGTGAGCATGTCGATGCGGCGGGTGTGCCGCTCCTCACCGGAGTACGGGGTGGCGAGGAAGATCTCGACGAACTTGGTCGCCTCGTCCTCGGTGTGCATCCGGCCGCCGATGCTGATGACGTTGGCGTCGTTGTGCTCACGGCCGAGCGCGGCGGTCTGCTCGCTCCAGGCCAGTGCGGCGCGGACGCCCTTGACCTTGTTGGCGGCGATCTGCTCGCCGTTGCCGGAGCCGCCGATGACGATGCCGAGGCTGCCGGGATCGGCGGCGGTCCGCTCCGCCGCCCGCAGGCAGAACGGCGGGTAGTCGTCCTGGGCGTCATAGATGTGCGGGCCGCAGTCGACGACCTCATGGCTATTGGCCTTGAGCCATTCGACGAGGTGGTTCTTGAGTTCGAAGCCGGCATGGTCGGAGCCGAGATACACGCGCATGGGAACGAGTGTGGCACGGCCGGACCCGGGAATACCCCGGGGGGCACCGGACGCGCTTGAGGGTTATTTGAGGTTAAAGCAACGAATTGGCCTCAGCTGTTCCGTAACTCGCCGGTCTGGGATTGGATGCGACCCCATGAGCTCACATCCCCCCTCAGTTGTGACCGAGTCCCGCCCCCAGGACAACCAGGCTCCACAGGAGTCGTCCGGTCTTCAGGCCGGGCTGAAAAACCGCCACCTGTCGATGATCGCCATCGGCGGCGTCATCGGCGCCGGCCTGTTCGTCGGCTCCGGCTCCGGCATCGCGGCAGCGGGCCCCGGCATCCTGCTCTCGTACGCCCTCGTCGGCACGATGGTCGTCTTCGTCATGCGGATGCTCGGCGAGATGGCGGTCGCCAACCCGACATCGGGTTCCTTCTCCGCCTACGCGGACCGCGCCCTCGGCCGCTGGGCCGGATTCTCCATCGGCTGGCTGTACTGGTTCTTCTGGGTCGTGGTGCTGGCGGTCGAGGCGACGGCCGGGGCCACGATCCTGCACGGATGGGTGTCGGCCGTCCCGCAGTGGGCCTGGGCGCTCATCGTGATGGCCGTGCTGACCGCGACCAACCTGGTCTCCGTCGGCTCGTACGGCGAATTCGAGTTCTGGTTCGCCGGGATCAAGGTCGTCGCGATCGCCGCCTTCATCGTCCTCGGCGGCCTCGCCGCCTTCGGCATCCTGCCCGGCTCCGACCACAAGGCGGTCGGCATGGCCAATCTCACCGGGCACGGCGGGTTCCTGCCGAACGGGCCCGGCGCGATCCTCACCGGTGTGCTGATGGTCGTCTTCTCCTTCATGGGCAGCGAGATCGTCACCCTCGCGGCGGGCGAGTCCCAGAACCCGCGCAAGGCCATCACCAAGGCCACCAACAGCGTGATCTGGCGGGTCGGCGTCTTCTACCTCGGCTCGATCCTCATCGTGGTGTCCCTGCTGAAGTGGGACGACCCGGCGATCGCCAAGAAGGGCTCGTACGTCGCGGCGCTGGACTCGATAGGCATCGCGCACGCCGGGGAGATCATGAATGTGATCGTCCTGACCGCCGTTCTGTCCTGTCTCAACTCCGGCCTGTACACCGCCTCCCGGATGGCGTTCTCGCTCGGGCAGCGCGGCGACGCGCCGAAGGGGTTCGCGCTCACCAGCCGGAACGGGGTGCCGCGGAACGCGATCCTGGGCTCGGTCGCCTTCGGCTTCATCGCCGTCTTCTTCAACTACGAGTGGCCGGACACCGTCTTCAAGTTCCTGCTGAACTCGTCCGGTGCCGTCGCGCTGTTCGTCTGGCTGGTCATCTGCTTCTCGCAGCTGCGTATGCGCAGGATCATCGAGCGCGAGTCGCCGGAGAAGCTGATCGTCAAGATGTGGCTCTTCCCGTACCTGACGTGGGCGACCATCGCGATGATCTCGTTCGTGCTCGTCTACATGCTCACCGACAAGGACGGCCGGCCCCAGGTGCTGCTGTCACTGCTGGTGGCCGCGCTGGTGGTCACGGTCTCGCTGGTCCGCGAGCGGTTTCAGAGCGGCAAGAAGGACGCTGTGACCCGGTAGCCGGGGGCTGACATTCAGCCCGCGCGGCTGACCGGGGGCGGCTCCGGTCAGCCGCGGCGCCCGATGAACTGCCAGGCGGCGGGCAGGGCGCCCATCGCGAGGGCGGCCTTGAGGGCGTCACCGAGGAGGTACGGAGTCAGGCCGAGCGAGACGGCCTTGCCGAAGGAGAGGTGGGCGGCCAGCGCCAGGTACGGCACGCCGATCGCGTAGATGATCACGCTGCCGAGCACCATGGCACCGGCCGTCCGCAGCACGGTGCGGTCCGCCCCGCGGCGGGCCAGCGCACCCACGACCGTCGAGGCGAGCAGCATCCCGAGGATGTAGCCGAAGCTGGGCATGGACGAGCCGGAGGAACCGTCGGCGAACCACGGCATGCCGGCGACGCCCGCCACCGCGTACAAGGCCAGCGCCGCGAAGCCGCGGCGGGCGCCGAGCGCCGTGCCGACGAGCAGTGCGGCGAAGGTCTGACCGGTGACCGGCACCGGGGAGCCGGGGACGGGGACCGAGAGCTGCGCGGCCAGGCCGGTGAGCGCGGCGCCGCCGAGCACCAGGGCCACGTCGCGCACCCGGGCGCGGGCGGCGGAGGAGGCGGGGAGCAGATCGGCGAGGACCGTGCCGGTCCGGGTGGCAGAGACAGCAGCGGTGCTCATCGGTACTCCGGGGTGAGAGATCGGCTGGGCTGGTTCGTACAGGTGACGCCGTGACGCTAGCGCAGTGGGCAACCCATGATCACCGTCGATTGACGACAACGGCATGCCCGGCGTCTTGGAGAGTTCACTGCACGGCCCAGCCTCCGCCGCGGCGCTTGCGTTTCGCTTGTTTCAGCAGGTCACGTGATGCTCGTCACGGCCGCCGCGCGGCGCCGCACGATTCGGTGACGCGTTGTGCGGAGTGCGGCCGGCCGCGGGGACACTGTGGGATCCCCCCAAAGCCCTCCCTTGCCCCGACCCCTCCCCGACCCGGTGAGAGTACGAGCGCCATGCACGATGTACCGCCCCCGACGAGCCGTTATCGGCCGGGCTGAAGCAGCGCGGGACCGTAGACCGGGCGGAAACCCTTCTGCTGCTAGCGTGCACTTGCATAAGACTTGCAATAAGCTAGCGGCCGGAGGAACTCGCGCATGCCCACCTACACGCTTCCTGAACTGCCCTACGACTACGCCTCGCTGGAGCCCGTGATCAGCGGCGAGATCATCGAGCTGCACCACGACAAGCACCACGCGGCGTATGTGAAGGGCGCGAACGACACCCTCGACCAGCTCGCCGAGGCTCGTGACAAGGAGCAGTGGGGCGGCATCAACGGGCTGGAGAAGAGCCTCGCCTTCCACCTCTCCGGGCACATCCTGCACAGCATCTACTGGTCGAACATGTCCGGCGACGGTGGCGGCGAGCCCCTGGACAAGGACGGCACCGGGCAGCTCGCGGACGCCCTCGCCGAGAACTTCGGCGGCTTCGACCGCTTCAAGGCCCAGCTCTCCAAGGCCGCGGCCACCACACAGGGCTCCGGCTGGGGCGTATTGGCGTACGAGCCGCTGAGCGAGCGGCTGATCGTCGAGCAGATCTACGACCACCAGGGGAATGTCGGCCAGGGCAGCGTTCCGCTGCTTGTCTTCGACGCCTGGGAGCACGCCTTCTATCTGCAGTACCGCAACCAGAAGGTCGACTTCGTCGAGGCGATGTGGCGCGTCGTCAACTGGCAGGACGTCCAGGCCAGGTTCGCTGCCGCGAAGGAGCGGACGAGCGGGCTGCTGCTGGTGCCGTAGGCGCCCCCACAGGCCGAAGGCCCCCGCGCGGTGGTGTCGTGCGGGGGCCTTCTTCCCGTTGTGCGGCCGTTCCTCCGCCACAGACCAAGGGGACGTCGGCGGAACCTCAGCCGGGCTCGATGAGGTCCCAGCGGTTCCCGTACAGGTCCTGGAAGACCACGACCGAGCCGTAGGGCTCGTGCCGGGGCTCCTCCTCGAAGGTGACGCCGGCCGCGACCATGCGCTTGTAATCGCGGTCGAAGTCGTCGGTGTTGAGGAACAGCCCGACGCGGCCGCCCGTCTGGCCGCCGATCCGCGACTCCTGCTCGGGGGTCGAGGCACGCGCCAGCAGCAGTCCCGTTTCCCGGGACCCCTGCGGCGCGACGACGACCCACCGGCTGCCGTCATCGCGCGCGGTGTCCTCGCGCAGCTCGAAACCGAGGGCGCCGGTGTAGAAGGCGATGGCCTCGTCGTAGTCGCGTACGACGAGGGCCACCAGTCCGAGGTGCGGCATCAGTCGAAGATCGGCCCGGCGGTCCGGGTGCGCTTGATCTCGTAGAAGCCGGGGGTGGAGGCCACCAGCAGCGTGCCGTCCCAGAGCCGGGCCGCGGCCTCGCCCTTGGGTGCGGGGGTGACGACCGGGCCGAAGAACGCGACCTGCTCGCCGTCGGCGCCGGGAACGGCGATGACCGGGGTGCCGACGTCCTGGCCGACCTTGTCGATGCCTTCCTGGTGGGAGGCGCGCAGCGCGGTGTCGTAGTCCTTGCTGTCGGCGGCGTCCGCCAGCTCGGCCGGCAGGCCGGCCTCCTCCAGGGCGGCGACGATCGTCGCGCGGTCCTTGGGCAGGCTCCGGTTGTGGAAGCGGGTGCCCAGTGCGGTGTAGAGCGCGCCCAGCACCTCGCTGCCGTACTTCTGCTCGGCGGCGATGGCGACCCGGACCGGGCCCCATGCCTCCGTCATCAGCGCACGGTAGTTCTCCGGCATCTCATCGAGGCGGTCCTCGTTGAGCACGGCCAGGCTCATCACATGCCAGCGGACGTTCACCGGGCGGACTTTCTCGACCTCCAGCATCCAGCGGGAGGTCATCCACGCCCAGGGGCACAACGGGTCGAACCAGAAGTCGACGGGAGTCTTGTCGGATACGGTCACTGCTTCTTCTCCTCGGGCACGGAACGGGGCACGGAACGTCGTGCGGCGCGACACGGCACGGCGCTGCTCGTACCTCGGAAACCTCCGGATCGCGGGCCGCATTCCCGCCTGTCGCCCCTCTGTGCGGCGTGGCAGTATGCGAATGATCGAAGATGCTGACAAAGGAGTCACCAGTGCCCGGCGAGAACCTGTCCCGTGAAGAGGCCCGCGAACGCGCTCGGATCCTGTCGGTCGACGGGTACGAGATCGCGCTCGACCTGAGGTCGGCCACCCGGCCCGACGAGGACACCTTCCGCTCGGTGACCACCATCCGCTTCCGGTCCGCGCAGCCGGGCACGGCCACCTTCGTGGACCTGCTCGCGCGCTCCGTCGAGTCCGTGGTGCTCAACGGAGTCGAGCTGGACCCGGCGTCCGTCTTCGACGGGACGCGGATCGCGATCGACGGCCTCGCCGCCGAGAACGTTCTCACCGTGGACGCGCGCTGCGTGTACAGCCGGACGGGCGAGGGGATGCACCGGTTCGCCGACCCGGAGGACGGCGAGACGTACCTCTATACGCAGTACGAGCCGGCCGACGCCCGGCGGGTCTTCGCGAACTTCGAGCAGCCCGACCTCAAGGCGCCCTTCACCTTCACGGTGACAGCGCCCGCGCACTGGACCGTACTGAGCAACGAAGACCGGGCCGGCGAGCCGCAGAAGGCCGACCCCGCCTCCGCCACCTGGCACTTCGCGCCCACCAAGCCGATCTCGACGTACATCACGGCTGTCGTCGCCGGGCCGTACCACCTGGCGCACGACCACTACTCGCGCTCCTTCGACGACGGCACCGTGCTGGAGATCCCGCTCGGCGCGCTGTGCCGGGCCTCGCTCGCGCCGCACTTCGACGCGGACGACATCTTCACCGTCACCAAGCAGGGCCTGGACTTCTTCCACGACACCTTCGACTACCCGTACCCCTTCGGGAAGTACGACCAGGCGTTCGTGCCCGAGTACAACATCGGCGCGATGGAGAACCCGGGCTGTGTCACGTTCCGCGAGGAGTTCGTGTTCCGCGGCAAGGTGACGCAGGCGGCCTACGAGGGCCGGGCCAACGTCATCCTGCACGAGATGGCGCACATGTGGTTCGGCGACCTGGTCACCATGCAGTGGTGGGACGACCTGTGGCTCAAGGAGTCGTTCGCCGACTTCATGGGCGCGTACGCGCAGGTGGAGGCCACCCGCTTCACGGACGGCTGGATCACCTTCGCCAACCGCCGCAAGGCGTGGGCTTACCGGGCCGACCAGCTGCCCTCCACCCACCCGGTCACCGCGGACATCCACGACCTGCAGGACGCCAAGCTCAACTTCGACGGCATCACGTACGCCAAGGGCGCGTCCGTGCTGAAGCAGCTCGTCGCCTACGTCGGCCCGGACGCCTTCCTGGAGGCGGCCAGGCGCTACTTCAAGCGCCACGCGTACGGGAACACCACGCTGGCGGACCTGCTGGCGGTGCTGGAGGAGACCTCGGGCCGGGACATGGCGCAGTGGTCCCGCGCCTGGCTGCAGACCGCGGGCGTCAACGCGCTGACCCCGGACGCCGTGTACGACACCGCGGACCGGATCACCGAGCTGGCCGTCCTGCAGACCGCCGCCGAGTCGCACCCGGAGCTGCGGCCGCACCGCGTCGCCGTCGGCCTGTACCGGCGGGCGGCGGGCGGCGCCCTGGAGCGCTACGCCCGCGCCGAGACCGACGTGACGGGTCCGCGCACGGTCGTGGCGGAGCTGGCCGGGGCCGAGCGGCCCGAGCTGATCCTCGTCAACGACGAGGACCTCACCTACTGCAAGATCCGCTTCGACCCGCGCTCGCTCGACACCCTGCGCAAGCACCTGGGCGACCTGTCCGACCCGCTGGCGCGGGCGCTGTCCTGGTCGGCGGTGTGGAATCTGACCCGGGACGCGGCAATGCCGGCCCGCGAGTACATCGGCCTCGTACTGCGCTTCGCCGGGCAGGAGTCCGACATCGGCGTGCTGCAGTCCCTGCACCAGCAGGCGCGGACCGCGCTGCACCACTACGCCGCGCCGCAGTGGCGCGCCGAGGGCGCCAGGGCGCTGGCCGACGGCGCGCTGAGCGAGCTGCGGAAGGCTGAGCCGGGCAGCGGCCACCAGCTCGCCTGGGCGCGCTTCTTCGCCTCGGTGGCCTCGTCCGCGGCCGATCTCCAACTCCTGGGCGGGCTGCTCGGGGGCAACGCCAAGATCGACGGCCTGGAGATCGACCAGGAGCTGCGCTGGTCCTTCCTGGAGCCGCTCGCCGCCGCGGGCGAGGCCGATGAGGCCGCGATCGCGGACGAACTGGCCCGCGACGACACGGCTTCCGGCCGGCGGCACCAGGTGCGCTGCCTGGCGGCGCGGCCGTCGGCCGAGGTCAAGGCGCAGGTGTGGGCGTCGGTCGTCGAGTCCGACATTCTCTCCAACGCGCTGGTCGAGGCGAGCATCGCCGGCTTCGACCAGCCGGGGCAGGAGGCGCTGCTCGCGCCCTACGCCGACCGGTACTTCGCCGTGATCGACCGGATCTGGTCGGAGCGCTCCATCGAGATCGGCATGGCGATCGTGCGGGGCCTCTTCCCGAGGTATCGGGCCGGCCAGGAGACCGTCGACGCGGCCGGTGCCTGGCTCGACGCGCACGCCGACGCGGCGCCCGCCCTGCGCCGGCTGGTCCTGGAGGCCCGCGACGACCTGTCCCGAGCCCTCCGCGCCCAGGCCCGCGACAGGTGACCTCCGGCCGGGTCACCCGATCGAACGGTGGCCCGGCGGGGTTGCCCCCCATAAACCGGGCGGCTTGAGGAGCAAGGCCGCCCGGCGCACGGCGACCCGTCACCCTAATAGGTGAAAATCGCCCATCGGCATCCGAACGCCTGAACTTTAGTGCAGAGTTGTCCCGTTTTGTCGAC
Source organism: Streptomyces sp. PH10-H1 (assembly GCF_030063355.1). Lineage (GTDB taxonomy): Bacteria > Actinomycetota > Actinomycetes > Streptomycetales > Streptomycetaceae > Actinacidiphila. Next base: position 200,343 of record NZ_JASISZ010000001.1, on the reverse strand, counting down.
AGGTTCGTAACAGCGGTTAGTGGACCGTCCGGCGGCGGAACTGACTCGTCATGAATCACAACGCACCTCTCACCCCGCGCCCCCTGGACCACCTCGCCCGCACCCAGCAACGGATCTTGACGTTGCGTCAGCTGAAGGAGCACGGCGTGACCGCGAGCACCCTGGCGGAACGCTGCCGGCCCGGCGGGCCGTGGCAGCAGCTGCTGCCGCAGGTGTTCCTGCTGCACGCCGGTCCGCCCACCGGCGAGGAGCGGCTGCGGGCGGCGCTGCTGTACGCGGCACGCGAGCCCGGCGGAACCGGCGACGGGGAGGCGATGGTCACCGGGCTGGCGGCGCTGGCGCTGCACCGGTTCTCGTCGGTGCCGCCGCTGCTGGGGATCGGCCGGATCGACGTCCTGGTGCCGCGCCAGCGGCGGCTGCGCAACGCCGGGGACGTGTCGATCCGCCGGGCCCACTCCCTGCCCCGGCCCCAGCAGGTGACCGGACTGTCCTGCGCGCCGGTACCGCGCGCGCTCGCCGACGCGGTGGCGGAACTCGACGACGCCGAGACCGTACGGCGGCTGCTCACCGAGGCGGTGCGCGGCGGGCACTGCGAAGCCGCCGCCGTGGTACGCGAACTGAGCCGGGCCCGGCTGCTGTCGCGGCCGCACGTTGTGGACGCGGTGGACGCGCTGCTGGCGGAGGGACGGGCGATCGCCGAGGGCCGGCTGTACGAGATGGTGAACTGCTACGGCCTGCCGGACCCGGTGTGGCATGTCGACCTGCGGCTGCCCGGCGGACCGTCCCTGGGCGGCGTGGACGCGTACTGGCCGGAGCACGCGGTGGCCGTGGAGATCGACGCGCGGGCACCGCGGCAGGACGACGACGCCCTGTGGTCGCAGTACGCGCAGAAGCGTCAGCACCTCGAGGGGCTCGGCATCTCCGTCGTCCATCTGACCCCGAAGAAGCTGCGGGACGCGCTGGACCAGCAGGCGACCGTCGTCCGCACGGCGTTGATGGCCTCCTCGGACCGCACCCCGGCCGCTTACGTCGTCGTGACCCCGAGTTGACCGGCGCTTTACTCCTTTACGCGCGCTTTGCCTGGCATGGCGTATGGCGGAAACACGTCATGTCCACATCCTGCCTCGGACAACTCTCCACAAACACCGGTCGCTTACGTGACTCTTAGCGGTCAACCGGCACCGCTTTCCGAACAAGGATGCCCATGCCTCTCGATCACATACGCGCGAAGAGACGCGTGGCCCGCGTCGCACTCGCCGCGGGCCTGGTGGCCGCGCTGGCCGCGACCGGGTCCGCCACCGCGTTCGCAGACAACGCTCCCACCGGCGCCCCGACCGGCAAACCCGCCTCGGCCCCGGTCAAGGCCTCCACCGACAAACTCGGTTCCGCCGATGCGGAGCTCCTCGCCAAGGCCAAGGCCGACGGCGACAAGACCGTGACGATGATGATCGCCACCGCGCCCGGCGCCACCAAGCAGGTCGTCGACCAGCTCGGAGCCTCGGGTGCCTCGGTGGGCAGCACCTACGACAAGCTCGGCTATGTGCGCGCGACCGTCCCGACCGCCAAGGCGGACGCGGCGATCGCCAAGGCGCAGAAGCTGACCGCTGTCCACGGCATCGATCTCAAGCAGCAGATCGCGCTCGACGACCCGACCCCGGTGGCGGACACCGCCAAGGGCTCGAAGTCGAACGGCAAGGCCGCCAAGACCTTCTCCGGCCCGAGCGCGAGCACCCCGGCGAAGAACCCGTACCAGCCCGCCTTCGAGACCGGCGCGGTGGACTTCGTCAAGAACCACCCGAAGGCCGACGGCCGCGGCGTGACCATCGGCATCCTGGACTCGGGTGTCGACCTCGGTCACCCCGCGCTGCAGAAGACCACCACCGGCGAGCGCAAGATCGTCGACTGGGTCACCGCGACCGACCCGATAACCGACGGCGACGCCACCTGGCGCCGGATGACGGCCGATGTGGCGGGCCCCAGCTTCACCATCGCGGGCCGGACCTGGACCGCGCCGGCCGGCAAGTACAAGTTCAACCTGTTCTCCGAAGCCGCCACGATCGGCGGCGACATGGCGGGCGACCTCAACCGTGACGGCGACACCACCGATGTGTGGGGCGTGCTGTACGACGCCGCCGCCGGTACGGTGCGCGTCGATCTCAACAACAACGGTGACTTCAGCGACGACGAGGTCCTCAAGCCGTACAAGAACGGCTTCCAGGTCGCGCACTTCGGCACGGACGATCCGAACACCCCGATCTCCGAGTCGATCCCGTTCGTGGTCCAGATCCGCAAGGACGTCCCCACGGACCCGTACGGCGGCGACTGGGTAGGCAAGAAGGCCGACTTCGTCAACATCGGCCTCGTCCAGTCCGAGCACGGCACCCACGTCGCGGGCATCACCTCCGCGAACGGCCTGTTCGGCGGCAAGATGAACGGTGCGGCGCCCGGCGCCAAGATCGTCTCCTCGCGCGCCTGCAGCTGGAGCGGCGGCTGCACCAACGTCGCGCTCACCGAGGGCATGATCGACCTCGTCGTGAACCACGGCGTGGACATCGTCAACATGTCCATCGGCGGCCTGCCCGCGCTGAACGACGGCAACAACGCGCGCGCCGAGCTGTACACGCGCCTCATCGACACCTACGGCGTCCAGCTGGTCATCTCGGCCGGCAACAGCGGCCCGGGTGCCAACACCATCGGTGACCCCGGCCTGGCCGACAAGGTCCTGAGTGTCGGTGCCGCGATCTCCAAGGACACCTGGGCGGCCGACTACGGCTCCGGGGTGGACAAGGCCTACGCGATGATGCCGTTCTCCTCCCGTGGCCCGCGTGAGGACGGCGGGTTCACCCCGTCGATCTCCGCCCCCGGCGCCTCGATCAACACCATCCCGACCTGGGAGCCCGGCAGTCCGGTCGCCGAGGCCGGCTACAGCCTGCCGCCCGGCTACGCCATGCTGCAGGGCACCTCGATGGCCTCCCCGCAGGCCGCGGGCGCCAGCGCGCTGCTGATCTCCGCCGCGAAGGCGAAGAACATCGCGCTCAACCCGGCCGCGCTGCGGACGGCGCTGACCAGCTCCGCGAAGCACATCGCGGGCGCCCAGGCGTACGAAGAGGGCTCGGGCCTGATCGACATCAACGGTGCCTGGAGCCTGATCAAGGACGGTGTCTCGGCCAACGAGTACACCGTCAAGGCCCCGGTCAACACCACGCTGTCGGCGTTCCTGAAGACCCCGGGCTTCGGCACCGGCATCTACGACCGCGAAGGCGGTCTCAAGACCGGCGAGACCCGGACGTACGACGTCACCATCACCCGCACCACCGGCTCCGACGCCCCGGTCAGGCACACGGTGCAGCTGGCGAACAATGACGGCACCTTCAAGCTGGTCGGCGGCAGCGAGATCTCGCTCCCGCTGAACGTGCCGGTCACCGTCAAGGTCTCCGCCAAGGCGAAGACCGCCGGCCTGCACAGCGCGATCCTGAACGTGAACGACAAGCGCACCAAGGGCATCGACCAGCAGATCCTGGCGACCGTCGTGGTCTCCAAGCCGCTGGCCAAGCCCGCCTTCTCCGTCAAGGAGTCGGGCGTGGTGCAGCGCAACAGCACCACCTCGCACTTCGTGAACGTGCCGGCCGGCGCCAAGTCCCTGGAGATCGCCCTCGGCGGCATCCAGGCCACCAGCCAGACCCGGTTCATCGCGATCAACCCGTACGGTGTCCCGGTCGAGAACACCGGCACCCCGTTCTGCTACCTGAACTACGTCAACCCGGCCAACACCTGCCGCCCGGATCTGCGGTCGTACGCCGACCCGCTGCCGGGCGTCTGGGAGATCGAGGTCGAGGCGCGCCGCACCTCGCCACTGCTGAACAACCCGTACGCCGTCACGGCGTCCGTGCTCGGCGTGTCCTTCGACCCGGCCGTGCAGACCCTCGACGAGGCCAAGGTCGGTACCCCGGCCGCGGTCAACTGGAAGGTCACCAACGGCTTCGCCGCCCTTGACGGCAAGCTGAAGGGCGGCGCCCTCGGCTCCGCGCTGACCGCCCGCCCGACCATCGCGCAGGGCGAGACGAAGACGACCACCCTGGTCGTCGGCCCCGGCGCCTCGCGGCTCGACGTGGCGATCGGCTCGACCTCGGACACCCGGGCCGACCTCGACCTGGAGGTCTATCTCGGCAGCACCAAGGTCGGCTCGTCCGCGGGCGGCAGCTCGGAGGAGGCGGTAAGCCTCGCCAACCCGGCGGCCGGTACGTACACCGTCAAGGTGATCGGCTACTCGGTCCCGGCCGGCACCACGGAGTACAACTACAAGGACGTGTACTTCGCGGCCTCGCTCGGCCAGGTCAAGGTCGACGAGAACAAGACCGTGTCGCTGGCCAACGGTGCCTCGGCTACGGTCACCGCCGATGTCGTGGCCGCGTCCCCGGCCCCCGAAGGACGTCAGTTCTTCGGTGAGGTGCAACTGCTGAACTCCCGCGGCACCATCGCCGGAGTCGGCAGCGTCATCATCAAGAAGGTCGTCGGCTGACCAGCTGACCAGCGGTACGACCGCGGTACGGCGGGGCGGGTGCTCTCACGGGCACCCGCCCCGTCGCGTTGTGCCGCCTTCGCGTTGTGCCCCTTTCGCGTTGTGCTCCCTCCGCTTCACATCCCCGTCATCCCGCGTTGGCCGTGCGCCATCGAACAGGGCGTATTCCGGCTCGACACCGGGTGGATCACGCCAACCTCGCACCACGATCAGTCACTTCATGACGACACCCGGTAGTTTTAACCCGTTGCCGCCACACCAGGAGCACAGGGCTCCGTCGGGACATGCGGCACAAGGGGGATTCACTCGGCCCATCGGGCCTGAGAACTTCCATCACACTCTCCGTCGCGGCGGCCGTTCGGCCCTGGCCGTGATGTTCCCACGAGTGCCGTCACACGGCCCGCCGACCCCACTGCACGTCATACCCCTCCCTTTCACCCGGTGATTCTTTCCACGCGTCCGGGAGGCCGCAGCGTGAGTCAGTCCACAGCGATGAGCACCACCGCTGGATTCGAAGTCATCCCTTTCACCGATGAATGCCGCACCATTTGGGACCACGGAGAACATCTCCTCATCGGAGTGAGTCCGGGGAACAGCTATTTCACCCATCAGCGCATCCGGGAACTCGCGTCCTGGGCGGACCGCCGTTTCTCGGCGATCGACATCGTCTACGCCGATCTGCACATCGACGCGATGTTCGCCGCGTTCGGGTACACGGCCGAGCACGCGGGGAAGCGTGCGTCGAAGGAGCTCAAGGCCGTACGCCGCAGGATCCTGCGGGGTGTGGACGAGGCCGGCCCGCTGACCGCCCGGCTCCGGGTGCGCGGGCTGTCGGAGTTCACCGGCGACCCGCAGTACCGCCGGCTGCACGCGGAAGCCGAGGCCGCCCTGGAGCACGACGATGAATTCGGCGCCGCCTGCGAGGAAATGGTCCGCCAGTTCCTGGCACCCAAGATCGGCGAATCCGCCGAGATCACCGATGGCCAGCGGGGAGCCTGCCTGCGGTACATAGCCGCGGAACTCCCGTTCTTCGTGGACACCCCGGCCATCGTGAACGCCGAATCCTCGGTGTCCTCCTATCACGCCGAAATGCCGCTGACCAAAGTGCTGTTCGCCCGCGGCAGCGGATTCCGAGCGACCGCGAACCAGGCGTACGCCGTCATCCGCCCCCATCAGGAAGAGGAGAACCACCGATGACCACCGAGCAGGCAGAACTGGATTTCCCGCTGTCCCGGCGCGGCGACGAACTGCCCGCGGAATGCGCGTGGCTGCGCGAGAAGAAACCGGTGGCCCGGGTCAGGACGCTCACCGGCGACGACGCCTGGCTCGTCAGCAGTCATGAACTGGCCACGCGGGTTCTGGGGGACGACCGTTTCAGCCTCAAGGACACGGCGAACCCCGGGGTTCCGCGCCAGTACGCGCTGACGATCCCGCCCGAGGTCGTCAACACCATGGGGACCATCAACAGCGCCGGGCTGCGCACCGAGGTGATGCGCGCGCTGTCGCCGCGCGCCGGCGGCGGTCTGTCCGAGTGGCTGAGCAGGCAGGCCAACGCCCTCATCGACGATCTCGTCGCCGAGGGTCCGCCGGCCGACCTGCGGGCGGGTTTCGCCGATCCCTACTCGGCGGCGCTGCACTGCAAGGTCCTCGGGCTGCCCTTCGACGACTGGCGCCGTCTGATGGCCGGCATCGACATCGCCTTCATCACCGGCCCGCAGCCGTTCGCCGGGTCGGTCACCAACTGGAACAAGGACCACGCCTACTTGGTGCGGAAGCTCCGGGAGGCCGTCGGAGGGCCGGGGCTCCTGGGCCGGTTCGCCGAACTCCGCGCCACCGCCGACCCCGCGGAGGGGCTGACCGAGGACGCGCTGGCGAGCGTGGCGCTGTCGCTGTTCGGGGCCGGGGCGGTGAGCACTTCGGCCTTCCTGGTGCACGCGGTCCTGGCGCTCGTGCAACGGCCGGAGCTCATCGAGGAGCTCCGCGCCCACCCCGGGCGCATGGGCGGCGCCGTGGACGAACTGCTGCGCGTCAACCTGTCGATCGGCGACGGCCTGCCGCGCCTCGCGCTGGAGGACGTACAGGTCGGCGACGTCCTGGTGCGCGCCGGTGAGCTGGTGCTCGTCCTGGTCGAGGGCGCCAACTTCGACCCGGCCGTTTTCCCCGACCCCGAACGCGTCGACTTCTCCCGCGAGTCCAATCCGCATCTGTCCTTCGGCGCGGGCAACCGCTTCTGCCCGGCCACCTCGCTGGCCCGCGCCCATGCGGAGGCGGCGCTGACCGCGCTCGTCGGCCGGCTGCCGAACCTGCGGCTCGCCGTACCGGCCGACCAGCTGGTCTGGCGCACCGGATTCATCAAGCGGCTGCCGGAGCGGTTGCCCGTCGTCTGGTGACGACGGCCCCGACCGCCGGGCGGGCCGGTTCCTCCGGCCCGTCCGGCGGTTCGCCCCCGTCCGGCGGTTCGCCCCCGTCCAGCGGTTCGTGCTATTCGCGGGCGGCGCCCGCCTCCATGGGGCGGGTACGGAGCAGCGCGCGGGCCGGGAGGCCGGTGGCGGCCAGGCCCAGCAGCAGCACACCGGCGGCGATGGCCGCCGCGACGGTGGGCGGTACGTACGGGGCGCCGCCGGTCAGGCCGCGGGCGATCGGGGCGAGGGTCGCCCAGGCGATGGCCGATCCGATCACGATGCCCGCGGTGCCGACGAGCAGCGCTTCCCAGCGCATCATCCGAAGCACCTGGCGGCGGGTGGTGCCCGCCAGCCGCAGCAGAGCGACCTCGCGGCGCCGGTCGAGAACCGTCATGACGAGCGTGTTGGCCGCAGCGACGGCGGCGAATCCGCCGAGTACCGCGGCCATCACCTGGTTCGCCCAGGCGTTGAGTTCCACGTTCTTGTCGGCCTGCGCGGTGTACCCGGCCCGGTCGGTGACCGCGACGCCCGGGGCGTCGAGCCGCTGGAGCGCGCTCGCGACAGCGGCCCGGTCGGCGCCCGGCGCGTCATGGACGAGCACCTGGCTGTCGTACGCGGCCGACACATGGCCGGCGACCGCCGCGCGGGGCAGCAGCACTTGGCCCAGGCCCAGACCGCGCTCGTAAGTGGCGACGACCCGGGGGTGCACCGTGGCGCCGTCGCCGAGCCGCAGCTCGATGCGGTCGCCGACCGACACATGGGCGCTGCCGGCGAGCATCGCGTCCAGGGCGACCGTGTCATCCGACGCCGTCAGCCCGGCCAGCGCGCCCTCCTTGACCCCGAGGTCGAGCACCGTGGCCAGACCGGCCGGATCCCCGGAGAACCCCAGCGCGGCGGCGGTGTTGAACGAACCGGCCGACCGGTAGAGGACGCCGGTGCGCAGGACACCGACGGCCGCGTCCACGCCCTTGACCCGCGCGGCCGCGGCGGCGGTGGTGGCGGGCAGTCCGGCTCCGGTGCCGCTGACGATCTGGTCGGCGACGACGCCGTCCCGGATCTGCTCGGCCGAGGCGTGCTTCATCGTGCTCTGCATGAAGACCAACGTGCCGCAGAAGGCGATGACCAGCACGATCGGCGTGATCGCGGAGGCCAGCCTGCGGGCATTGGCCCGGGCGTTGGCGGCGGCGAGCACGGCCGGCGCCCCGCCCGCGCTCAGCGGGAATCCGAGCACGGCGGCGGCGCCCCAGGCGACGACCGGTCCGAGCAGGGCGACGGAGAGCATGAAGAGCATCACCACGCCCAGCGCGATGTTGGCCGCGTCGTCCCCGGTGGCCTGGTCGGCGAGTGCCGCCACGACGAAACCGCCGGCGAGCGCGACCGTACCGAGCACCGTACGGATGATCCCGGGCCGCCGCCGTTCCACCGCCGCCTCGCCGAACGCCTGGCTGGGCCGGGCCTTGGAGGGGCGGCGGGCGGCGAGGTAGCCGGCGACGAGCGAGGCGATCAGGCCCGCGCCGACTGCGGCGGTCATCGGGATCCAACCGGTGGACAACCGCAGCCCCGCCGGCAGCGCGCCGCGGTCGACGAGCTGGCCGAACCACCAGCGGGCGAGTGCCAGCCCCGGCAGGATGCCGGCCGCTCCGGCGAGCGGGGCGACGATCACCGCCTCGGTGGCCACGGTGCGGCGGATCTGCCGCGGGGTGGCACCGATCGCCCGCAGCAGCGCGATCTCCCGGCTGCGCTGGCCGATGGCGAGAGCCACGGTGCCCATGACGACGAGGACCGCGGTCATCGCGGCGATGCCGCCGAAGGACCCGCCGAGCGCCGTCAGCATCTCCTTCCCGCCCGCGAGTTCCGGGTGTTCGACCTCTCCTCTGCTGTCGCCGGTGCGCACCTGCGCCTGGCCGCCGACAGCGTGCCTGACCTGCTCGGCGAGCTGCTGCGTGCTGACGCCCTCGCGCGGCTGGACGGCGACGGCGTCCGCCTGGCCGGGGTGCCCGGCGATCCGGGCGGCCGTCGCGTCGCTGAACCAGGCGGTGGCGTTCCCCGCCCGCTCCCCCGCCAGGCCGGAGATCCGGTACGTGCCGGTGCGCGCGGGTGCGGTGAGGGTGACGGTGTCGCCGGTGACGAGCTTCGCGGCGCGGGCCGTCGCGGCGCCGAGGACGACCTCGCCCGCCGCCGGGGCGCGGCCCTCGGCGAGCGCACTCGTGGCGGAGGCGGATCCGGAGGCGGATCCGGACGCGGATCCGGACGCGGATCCGGACGCGGATCCGGACGCGGATCCGGACGCGGATCCGGACGCGGATCCGGGAGCGGATCCGGGAGCGGATCCGGGAGCGGATCCGGGAGCGGATCCGGGAGCCGCGGCGGGCGCGGTGATGGCGGTGGCCGACCAGTCGCGGCCGGTCAGCGGTGGCACCGTCCGGCCCTGCACGGGGAAGCCCAGATCGGGCACGGCGGAAGCGACGCCCGGTTCGCGGGTGATCCGGTCCGCGAGCCCGGCGTCGACGCGGGCCCGGTCGGGCAGCGCAACGGACTGGGTTTCGGCGTTCTCGCCGTGCCCTGTGGTCAGCCGGGCGTGCTGGTCGGCCGCGACGACCACCGGGGTACCGGCGTAGCGCTCGGGCTTGAAGTGCGCGGTGATCCCGGTCTGCAGCAGGGTGCCGCAGGCGGTGATGACGGCGGCGGCGAACATCAGCGCGATGAACGTCCCGGCGAAGGACGCGGGCCGGAAGCGCACGGAGGCGCGGGCGAGGCCGTTCACGCGGCGGCCCTCGCGATGCGCGCGGCGCGGTCGGTGCCGGCGGTGGTCAGGGCGACCATGTGGTCGGCGATCTCCGTCGGGTCCGGGCGCTCCAGGCGGCCGGCGAACGCGCCGTCGGCGAGGAAGAGCACCCGGTCCGCGAAGGAGGCGGCGACCGGGTCGTGGGTGACCATGACGACGGTGACACCGAGCCGGTCGACGGCGTGCCGCAGCAGGCCGAGCACCTCGCGGGCTGTGTTGGTGTCCAGAGCGCCGGTCGGCTCGTCGGCGAACACCACCTCGGGGGCGGTGACCAGGGCGCGGGCGATGGCCACGCGCTGCTGCTGGCCGCCGGACAGCTGCCCGGGACGGCGCCGCCCGTACCCTTCGAGGCCGACCTGCGCGAGCAGCCCGGCCGCGCGCCGCCGGTCCGGGCGGCCGCCGGCCAGCCGCTGCGGCAGCAGCACGTTCTGTTGCACGGTGAGGGACGGCAGCAGGTTGAAGGACTGGAAGATGAACCCGATCCGGCTGCGGCGCAGCTGGGTGAGCTTGTTCTCGCTGAGCCCGGTGATGTCGGTGCCGCCGAGCAGTACGGAGCCGGCCGTGGGCTTGTCGAGCCCGGCCGCGCACTGCAGGAAGGTGCTCTTGCCGGAGCCGGAGGGCCCCATCACAGCGGTGAAGCTGCCCCGTGGGAGCGCCAGATCGATGCCGCGCAGGGCATGCACGGTGGAGTCACCGCGGCCGTAGGTGCGGCGGACCGCGCGCAGCTCGACGGCGGCGTCCGCCGCCGCCGTACCCCCGCCGGTCCGCGGCGGGTACTGCGGCGCGGTGGGGGCCGTGCGGACGGTGCTGGCGGGCTTCGGCCGGAGTCGCATGATGTCCTCTGTTTCCGTTGCTGACGACCCCTCCGACGCTACGGATCATGAGGCGCCGCGGACCATGCCGGTTCCCGGTCTCTTGGGGGTAGGGGAAACCCGAGGCAGGAGGTGGTGGAGACCCTGATCCCCGCCTTCACCGCGTGCAAGGATGGCGGTCAGTCTCATTAAGGAGTGGCCTACCGTGCCTGGCACGAACCTCACCCGCGAGGAGGCGCAGCAGCGTGCTCGCCTTCTCACCGTGGACGCGTACGAGATCGACCTCGACCTGAGCGGTGCACAGGACGGGGGCACCTTCCGTTCGGTGACCACGGTGCGTTTCGACGCCGCGAAGGCGGGGTCGTCATTCATCGATCTGGTCGCCCCGACCGTGCACGAAGTGGTGCTCAACGGCACCGCGCTCGATCCCGCCGAGGTGTTCTCGGACTCGCGCATCGCCCTGCCGTCGCTAGTGGCCGGCCGCAATGAGCTGCGCGTCGTCGCGGACTGCGCGTACACCAACACCGGTGAGGGCCTGCACCGCTTCGTCGACCCGGTCGACAAGCAGGCGTACCTCTACACCCAGTTCGAGGTGCCGGACGCACGCCGCGTCTTCGCCAGCTTCGAGCAGCCGGACCTCAAGGGCACCTTCCAGTTCACGGTGAACGCGCCGGAGGGCTGGACGGTCATCTCCAACTCCCCGACGCCGGAGCCCGAGGGCCGCATCTGGCGGTTCGACCCCACGCCGCGCATCTCCTCCTACATCACCGCGCTGATCGCCGGCCCGTACACCGCCGTGCACAGCACCTGGGAGGGCGACGACCGCAGCGTCCCGCTGGCGATCTACTGCCGCCCGTCGCTGGCCGAGTTCCTCGACGCGGACGCGATCTTCGACGTCACCCGGCAGGGCTTCGACTGGTTCGAGGAGAAGTTCGACTTCCCGTACCCGTTCGCGAAGTACGACCAGCTCTTCGTGCCGGAGTTCAACGCGGGCGCGATGGAGAACGCGGGCGCGGTCACCATTCGTGACCAGTACGTCTTCCGCTCCAAGGTGACGGACGCGGCGTATGAGAAGCGGGCCGAGACCATCCTCCACGAGCTGGCCCACATGTGGTTCGGCGACCTGGTCACCATGGAGTGGTGGAACGACCTCTGGCTGAACGAGTCGTTCGCCACGTACACCTCGATCGCCTGCCAGGCGTACGCGCCGGGCAGCAAGTTCCCGCACTCGTGGACCACGTTCGCCAACTCCATGAAGACCTGGGCGTACCGGCAGGACCAGCTGCCGTCCACCCACCCGATCATGGCGGAGATCAACGACCTCGACGACGTCCTGGTCAACTTCGACGGCATCACGTACGCCAAGGGCGCCTCGGTGCTCAAACAGCTCGTGGCCTACGTCGGCATGGACGAGTTCTTCGCCGGTGTGCAGGCGTACTTCAAGCAGCACGCCTGGGGCAACACCCAGCTTTCCGACCTGCTCGGCGCGCTGGAGAAGACCTCGGGCCGCGACCTGAAGAGCTGGTCGAAGGCGTGGCTGGAGACCGCGGGCATCAACATCCTGCGCCCGGAGATCACGCTCGCCGAGGACGGCACCATCACCTCCTTCGCGGTCCGCCAGGAGGCCCCGGCCCTGCCGGCCGGCGCCAAGGGCGAGGCCGTGCTGCGGCCACACCGGATCGCCATCGGCTGGTACGACCTCCAGGACGGCAAGCTGGTCCGCACCAGCCGCGTCGAGCTGGATGTGGACGGCGAGCTGACCGAGGTGCCGTTCCCGCAGAACACGCCGCGCCCCGCGGTGATCCTGCTGAACGACGACGACCTGTCGTACGCCAAGGTCCGGCTCGACGATGAGTCCCTTGCCGTCGTCCGCAACCACCTCGGTGACTTCACCGAGTCCCTCCCCCGCGCCCTGATCTGGTCCGCGGCCTGGGACATGACGCGCGACGGCGAGCTCGCCACCCGCGACTACCTGGAACTGGTGCTCTCCGGCATCACCAAGGAGTCGGACATCGGCGTCGTCCAGTCGCTGCACCGCCAGGTCAAGCTCGCGCTCGACCTGTACGCGGACCCGGCCTGGCGCGAGACCGGCCTGGCCCGCTGGACGGAGGCCGCACTGGAGCAACTGCGCGCCGCCGCTCCCGGCAGCGACCACCAGCTCGCGTGGGCGCGCGCCTTCGCGGCGACCGCCCGCACCCCGAAGCAGCTCGATCTGCTCGCCGCGCTGCTGGACGGCTCGGAGAGCATCGACGGCCTGGCCGTCGACACCGAGCTGCGCTGGTCCCTGCTGCACCGGCTCGCCGCGACCGGCCACGCCGACGACGCGGTCATCGAGGCGGAACTCGCCCTCGACCCGACGTCGGCCGGCGAGCAGCACGCGGCCGGCGCCCGCGCCGCCCGTCCGACCGCCGACGCCAAGGCCGCCGTGTGGGCGGCCGTCGTCGAGGACGACAAGCTCGCGAACTCCCTCCAGGAAGCCGCCATCGGCGGTTTCGTCCAGACCGACCAGCGCGAGCTCCTCGCGCCCTACACCGCCAAGTACTTCGGCGCGGTCAAGGGCGTGTGGGACTCCCGCAGCCACGAGATCGGCCAGCAGATCATCGTCGGTCTCTACCCGTCGCTCCAGGTGACCCAGGACACCCTGGACGCCACCGACGCCTGGCTCGCCTCGGCCGACCCGGTCCCGGCGCTGCGCCGGCTCGTCATCGAGTCCCGGTCCGGCGTGGAGCGCGCCCTGAAGGCCCAGGCGGCAGACGCGGCCGCGGGCGCCGCGTAGGTACCTCGCGTAGGTATGTCGCGGCGGGAGGCCCCGGACCAGCTGGTCCGGGGCCTCCCGCGTACTCTATGTGACACACAACACATCCATTTCTGGTATGTTCAATTTTGGTTATACCAAATACGGGTCTATCAATCATGGGTGGCTGTGGTGGACAACTTCATCGGGCGGGAGCGGGAGCTCACTGCGCTGAACCGCATGTTGAAGAGAGTCGCGGACGGGGGGCGGACCGGGCGGCCAGGCAAAGCGATGCTGATCCGTGGCCGCCGCCGCGTCGGGAAGTCACGGCTGGTCGAGGAGTTCATCGAACGCTCCGGGCTGCCGAGCGTTTTCTTCACAGCCTCGGAGCAGTCCACCACAGAGGCGGATCTGCGGATGTTCGTCGAGGCCGCCGCGGCCTCCGACCTGCCAGGAGCCGCAGCATTCGACGGCCTGTCGCCCAGAAATTGGGACGCCGCCCTTCGCCTGCTGGTATCAGCCCTGCCCGACGACCAGCCGAGCGCCATCGTTCTCGACGAAATGCCGTATCTGATCAAGAACGACTCCGGCTTCGAGGGCACCCTCCAGAAACTCTTCGACCGCGAACTGTCCAGGAAGCCGGTGCTGCTGCTCTGCGTCGGCTCCGATCTCGGCATGATGGAGCGGCTCAACGACTACGACCGCCCGTTCCACCAGCGCGGCACCGAGATGGTGGTCCCCGCACTCAGCCCGACGGACGTGGCCGGCATGCTGCAGCTACCGCCCGCCGATGCCTTCGACGCCTTCCTCGTCTCCGGCGGGCTGCCGCTCGTGCTCGAGGAGTGGCCCCGTGGCGCGGGTGTCTTCGACTACCTCGCCGAGGTAGTGGAGGATCCGACATCCGCGCTGCTCGTGAGTGGGGAGCGATCACTGGCGGCCGAGTTCCCGGCCGATGCACAAGCGCGGCTGGTGCTGGGGGCCATCGGTTCGGGTGAACGGACGCGTACCCTGATCGGCCGGGCGGCCGGCGATCTCCCCCCCACCAGCATGAACCGCTCGCTTCAACTGCTCCGTACGAAGCGGGTGGTGGAAGCTGTCAGCCCGCTGTCGACCCGCCCCTCGAAGGAGACCCGCTACTACGTCGCCGATCCGCATCTGCGCTTCTGGCTCGCGCTGCTCGGACCGTATATGCCCGAAATCGAACGCGGGCGCGGCGACCTGACGCTGGCACGCATCCGCCAGTCGTGGACCTCCTGGCGCGGGCGGGCGATCGAACCCGTGGTGCGCGACGCCCTCTTCCGCATGCGGTCGGGCGGCGTACCCGACGACACTGGCGCGGTGGGCGGCTACTGGACGCGAAACAACGACCCCGAGATCGACATCGTCGCAGCCGACCGGGGGCCGATCGCCAAGCGCATCACCGCTGTCGGCTCCATCAAGTGGCTGGAGAACCGGCCTTTCGATTCGCACGACCTCGCGAAGCTGATCGTCCATCGCTCACAGCTACCGGGGGCGGATACGACGACGCCGCTGCTCGCGGTGGCGCGCAGCGGCGTGTCGGTGGACGGCGTCCAGGCCGTGGGACCCGAGGAGCTGATTACCGCCTGGCGGTAACGCGGCCGGAGGCGCCGAGGCCGACACCGGCCAGGATCAGGGCCATGCACAGGAGTTGCAGCGGGCCGGTGCGCTCGCCGAGGACGGCGAAGGAGAGCAGCGCGACACAGACGGACTGGAGGTAGTAGACGACTCCGGCGCGGGCGGGGCCGATGAGGGATATCGCCTTGTTCCAGGCGAAGAAGGCGACAGCCGAGGAGCACACTCCGACGTAGAGCAGCGGGCCGACCGTCCCGGCGGACGGGGTGAAGCCGCCCTGCACCGCCAGGCTGACGGCGTACGCGGGCACCAGCAGGAGTGTGCCGAGCGCGAAGGCGGCGAACAGGAAGGGCAGTTGACCGATCTCCACGGGCTTGCGGCGCAGCAGCGCGCTGTAGCCGGCGAAGGAGGCGGCGGCGGCGAGCATCCACAGGTCACCGATGGTGAAGTCGAGGTGGAGCAGCGCCGCCGGGGAGCCCTTGCCCAACAGGGTGAGGACACCCGCGAGGGCGATCAGCAGCCCCACGGCCCGCCGTCCGTCGACCCGCTGCCGGGCGAAGACGGCGATCAGCACCGGCGCCGCCGCCATGATCATGCCCATATTGCTCGCGGAGGTACTGACCCCTGCCTGGTTGACCAGCGTGTTGTAGACGGTGACGCCGAGCAGGGCCGCGAGCATGATGTAACCGAAGTGGCGTCTCAGCAGCGCCCGTTGCCGCCACGCCTGCCCCGCCGCGAAAGGCGCGACCGCGACCAGCGCGATCACCCACCGCCAGAACGCCGCCTGCACGGGCGGCACGCTGTCGTGCAACGCCCGGGCGGCCACAAAGCTCCCGGACCACACGACGGTGGCCACCACCGCGAGCACCAGCCCGCCTCCGGCTGGGGAACGGGCCGGGCGGCTGGTTGCAGTGGTGGCGGCGGGGGCGTGCTCCAGGACGGTCACGTGGCTCCTTCGATCGGCGGTGCCACCACTGTCACACCCGTCGACCGATCAGGTCCATCGAATGTTTCTGCCATATACGTTCAGTTAAACTGAACGATAGGTGCGGGGGGCGCGGGGGCCTGGGAGCGACCCGGTCCGCTGCGCTCCTCGGGCGGGGCCGGTGTCGGCCATGGCCGGTGGAGCGGCCCGGACCGCCCTCATTGGCAGGCGCGCAGCGCCGCAGGGGGCGTTCCGGAGTTTGAACCCTGGCCCTACCGCGTCACGCCAAGTTGTCGAGGGTCCCAGCCGCGACGTCGCGCAGGAACGCGCGGAGCGCGGCGGGGGTCGTAGTGACGACGACGCCGGGGTAGTCGCTCTCCCGGAGGAGGACCACCCCGGCCAAGGGGGCGAGTTCGACGCAGTTGTTGCCTTCATCGGGCCCGGAGAAGGACGACTTCCGCCAGACAGGTTGAGCGAGCATAGGGGTTCCTCTCACACGTCCTGTGCGATGGCATGGATAAGACGCCGCGATGGCTCCGGTTCGAGCGAGGCGCATTCCATGACGGCCAAGAGCGCTCGGCATTTGGCTAGTTGTGCCTCAGCGTCAAGCAATCCGCTCCCAGTCACCGCATCCACTTGAACGGTGTCCAGCGCGGCGATCGGGCCGCAGGCATAGAACATAGACTGCGCGGAACTGCTGAAGTCATCCGTGGCAAAGGGGACGACACGGATGGTCACGTTCGACCGCTCCGATGCGTCCACCAGGAAGAAGAGTTGCGACTGCATCACCTTGCGGCTGCCGCAGCGAATACGCAGAGCCGCTTCATGAATGATCAGCTCGAACTCCGTCGGTGTCGCGCGGTCGAGGACGCGGCGTCGTCGCATCCGAAAATCGACGCGGATGCCGATCTCGGAGGCGGGCAGCTTCGTAACGCCACCTTCGAACACGGCACGCGCGTAGTCCTCCGTTTACAACAGGCCGGGCATATGGAGCATTTGAACCGTCCGCATGCGCGTAGCGTGATGCTCCAGTTCGGCCAGGTCGAGGAAACTGGCGGCCAGTGAGCCCCGGTACTCCTCCCACCAGCCCCTGCCGCGCTCCTTCGCCATCGCCACCAGCGCATCGACCAGAACCGGGTCCGCGGCCGGCTTCATCGCCCCCACCACCGTGTTGACGAGCCTGCTCCTCTACTTCGGGTTCGCCTACACCGACGCGCTGTACGAGCACTTCGGCATCGACGCGGCGACGCTGGGCTTCTCGACCCAGGACTACATGCTGCGCAGCGCGGGGGCTCTCTACATGCCTTTGGGTACGACCCTGGGCGTCGGCCTCACCGGAGTGCTCGGCTACTACTGCGTTTCGAGCCTCGGCCGCTCCCGGCCGCGCCTCACGCCGTATCTGAGCTGGGGCTGCCTCGCGCTGACGGGGTGCGGGATCGCGCTGTTCACCCTCGGCATGCTCGGCGGGTTCCAGGTCTGGCCGGCCGGAGCACTGGACACGCCCCTGCTCCTGGGTGGCGGCCTGCTGCTGGTGGTGTACGGACAGATCCTTCACGTCAAGGCCAACGGCCGTGACTACCCCGTGGCACGCGAGGTGGCAGCGCTCGCCATCGTCGCGGCGCTGATCTCGCTGTCCTCCTTCTGGGCGGTGAACGCCTACGCCCAGGAACACGGCCGCAGTGACGCCCGGTACCTGGCCGACAACCTGTGGCTCAGGCCGGAGATCGTCGTCGACACCGCCGAGCGCCTGTACTTCCAGCACGCGGACGTGAAAGAGACGTCGTTGCCGGAAGGCGGCCCCGGGCAGCGCTTCCGATTCCGTTACCAGGGGCTGCGCCTGCTCGCTCAGTCCAACAACCGGATGTTCGTGATCCCCGAGGGCTGGAGGGCCGACCAGGGGAGCGTGCTGATCATCCCGACGGACGCGAATGTGCGCGTCGCCTTCCGCCCCGGCTGACGGAGGGGCGGAAGGCGGCAGAGAGTACTACCGGGTCGGCGAGGAGATCCTCGGGGTCGCCGGGAGGCCGACGGGGAGCGGCGTCGGCACGGGCGCGGCGGGCCGCCGGTAGTGCCACTGGCCCAGCAGGGTGCCGGCGAACGCGACCGACATGCCCAGCAGTTGGAGAGGGCTGAGCACCTGGCCGAGAACGGCCCAGCCGATGGCCGCGGCGGACAGCGGGCTGAGGAAGCCGAGGAGGGAGACGGAGGTGGCGGGGAGGCGGCCGATGCCGCGGAACCAGAGCCAGTAGGCGGCGGCGGTGTTGGCGACGGCCAGGTACGCGTAGCCCGTGACCGCGCGGGCGTCGAGGGCGGGCGGGAGGCCCTCGAAGAGGAGGGCGGCGGGGGCGATCAGCAGGCCGCCCGCGGTGAGCTGCCAGCCGGTGAAGGAGAGCGGACCGACGCCTTCGGGGCGTCCCCAGCGCTTGGTGAGAACCGTTCCGGCCGACATGCTCGCGGAGCCGGCGAGCCCGGCGAGCAGCCCGAGGGCGTCGAATCCGGCTCCGGCCCGCAGGACGACGAGGCTGACGCCGACGGCGCCGATGATCGCGGCCGTGAGCGTACGGACGCTGGGCCGCTCGCTCAGCAGCGCCGCCGCGAGACCCGCCACGAAGAGCGGCCCCACCGAACCGACGACGGAGGCGACGCCGCCGGGCAGCCGGTAGGCGGCGAGGAAGAGGAGCGGGAAGAAGGCGCCGATGTTGAGGGTGCCGAGCACCGCCGACTTCCACCACCAGGCGCCGCGCGGCAGCGCCCGGGTGGCGGCGAGCAGGACGAGCCCGGCGGGCAGCGCCCGCATCAGTCCGGCGAACAACGGGCGGTCGGGCGGCAGGAGTTGGGTGGTGACCGCGTAGGTGGAGCCCCAGGCGAGCGGAGCGAGGGCGGTGAGGGCGACGGTGGAGATGCGGGACATCTGAGGACTCCTCGAACGAGGTGCGGGCGGCGAGCTGCGGGCGCCGGGCCATGGCGGCGGCGGTGAGGCGGCGGCGGTGAGGCGGCGTCAGGCGGCGGGGACCAGGGACCGCTGCGGGGAGGCGGCGACGGCCCGCTGGGCTGCCGGGTGGACGGCGTCGGCCGCCAGGTACGGCTCCAGCCGCACCAGCAGGAGGGCGGCTCCGAGCGCCGTGCCGATGAGCATCAGCCACGGCAGCCGGCCGTCGACGGCCAGCAGGGCGGTGAACAGCGACGGGGCGATGGCCCGCACCAGCTGCCAGGAGAACTGGTACGCCGCCATGTAGCGGCCGCGCAGCGCTTCGGGGGCGGCGGCGATGGCCAGCGCACCGGCCGACGGGTTGTGCACCATCTCGCCGATCGTGTGCACGGTGATGATCACGGCGAGACCGGCGCCGATCGCCCAGCCGGCCTGCGGGCGCACCGTACCGAGCACGATCTGTCCGGCGAAGGCCGCCGCGAAGAGCACCGCGCCGAGCGCCGCGGACCGGTTGCGCCGGGCGCCGCGCCGCCGCACCCAGGCCGCGACCAGCACCCCGCCCGCCGCGCACAGCACGGTGTTGACGGTGAAGGCGGCACCGGTGAGGGACTCGGGTCCGTGCAGCCAAGTGGAGATGTAGAGCGGGTAGAGGACGGGCAGCGCGGTGTAGCCCAGAGCGATGAGGAAGTTGGCCGCGGTCAGGCCGAGGAAGGGGCGGTCGCGCAGCACCAGCCGGTAGCCGGCCTTCTGACGTGCGACGACGGCCGCGTCCCGTACCGCCGGAACCGGGCGCACCCGCCACATCAGCAGTGCCGAGACGCCGAAGCTCGCCGCGTTGAGCCAGGCCGCCGCCGTGAAGCCGGTGTCGCCGCCGAAGCCGACGACGAGCGAGGCGAGCAGCGCCCCCGCGCCCATGCCGCCGTTGCTCAGCGCCCGGGCGGCCGCCTGCAGCCGGTCCCGGTCGGAGCCGCGGGCGATCTCACCGAGGAAGGACTGCTGGACGGCGGGGAAGGCGCCGTCCCCGATGATCGTGACCAGGGCGACGACGGCGAAGGCGGGCACCGACTGCGCGAACGGGTAGAGCGCGAAGCCCAGCCCCCGCACCCCGTAGAGCACGAGCTGCACGCGACGCGCCCCGAACCGGTCGACGGCGGTGCCGGCCAGCGGCAGCGTGGTGAGCCCGATGAGCCCGGCGGCGGTGAGGACCGCGCCGACGGCCGCGAAGGACAGGCCCGTCACGTGGTGGAAGAAGATCAGAGTGAAGGGGAGGTACATCCCGGAGCCGACCGCGTTGACGGTCATCGCGGCGAGCATGGACCGCTCGCCGGGTATCCGTGGGGTGCTGGGCATGTCCGCTCCTGGGATCGCCGCCAGAGTAGCTCGATAGTCATTAGCTTACCGCTAAGCGACTTACCGTCAAGCTACTTTCTTGCCAGCGACCGTTTTGCCCCCGATACTGACGTACATGACCACCCCGGCCCCGGATGCCCCGGATCCCCTCGACAAGATCACCGCGCAATGGCACGAGGTACGCCCCGACCTCGACACCGTGCCGATGGCGATCTTCGGCCGCATCTACCGCATCGCCCGTGCGGTCGGCGACCGGATGGAGAAGGAGTACGGCCGCTTCGGCATCAGCCGCGGCGAGTTCGACGTACTGGCGACGCTGCGCAGGGCCGGCGAACCGCACACCCTGTCACCGCGTGAACTGTCCTCGGCGCTGCTGCTCACCACCGGCGGCATGACCGGCCGGCTGGACAAGCTGGAGCGCGCCGGGCTCGTGGAGCGCAGCCCGGACCCGAACGACCGGCGCGGCCTGCGGGTCACCCTCACCGAACGCGGCCTCGCGCTGCTGCACGAAGCGGTGGGTGCCGGGCTGGCGGTACAGAAGGCGGCGCTCGGCTCGATGGACGACGCGCAGGCCGCTCAGCTCTCCGGTCTGCTCCGGCAGCTGCTCAGCTCGTCGGAGGAGCACGGACAGCACTGAACCCCCTGCCGCGTACGGTCAGGGGGTGATCAGGCGGGGTCAGCCGCGCTGTTGCTTACGGGTCTTGTCGGTCGCGATCACCACGCCGGCGATGATCGCGAACAGCGCGATCGGCGCGAGCACGAAGAGGCCGAGCGTCTGTACGACACTCAGGCCCGAACCCGGGTCGTCGCCGTCATCGCGGGTGACCGCGAACGCGGGGGACGACATCAGCAGCATCAGCGTCGTACCGGCGGTGATGACCCCGGCGCGCACGGCCTTCTTGTTGAGCTTCTTGTCCACGCCCTCAATGTAGTGAACGCCCTCCGGGCCCGCACGCCCGGGGTGCCCTTATGGGGGTCCTTGCCCATGTCTTTACGCGCCCATGTCTTTACGTGCTCATGTGCTGGCCGGGGCCCGATGTGCCGATGTCCTGGCCGGGGCCCGCCAGCAGCGCGGCCCTGACCTCGTCCAGCAGCGCGTACAGCCGCGGCGAGGCGGCCAGCTGCTCCAGCGTCACCGGACGGCCCGCCGCATCGGCGACCGGCAGCCGCCAGTTCGGGTACTGGTCCCAGGTGCCGGGCAGGTTCTGCGGACGGCGGTCCCCCACGGCGTCCGGCAGCCAGATACCGACCATCGCCGCCGGAGTCCGCGCCAGGAACCGGTGAACTGCCTTGACGACGGCCTCCTCGTCCGCCGCGCCCTCCGGCAGCAGCCCCAGCCGGCCCAGCAGCGTGATCCACTCCGCGACCTCCGCCGCGTCCTCCGCCTGCTCCTGCGCCAGCGGCCGGGTCAGCAGTCCCAGCCGGTGGCGCAGCTCGACATGCTCACCCGTCAGCCGGGCCGCCGTGCTGGGCAGATCGTGGGTGGTGACGGTGGCCAGGCACGCCGGTCGCCACTCCCCGGGCGCCAGCGGCGTCCCGTCCCCCTCGTGGTGCCGCTCGAACCACAGCACCGAGGTGCCGAGGATGCCGCGGTCGGCCAACTCCTCCCTGACCCCCGCCTCCACCGTCCCCAGGTCCTCCCCGATGACCACCGCGCCCGCGCGGTGCGCCTCCAGGGCGAGCACCCCGAGCATCGCCTCCGCGTCGTACCGGACATAGGCGCCCTCGGTCGGTGGCCGGCCCTCGGGCACCCACCACAGCCGGAACAGCCCCATCACATGGTCGATCCGCAGCGCCCCCGCATGCCGCAGCAACCGGGCCAGCAGATCCCGGTACGGGGTGTAACCGGTGGCCGCCAGCGCGTCCGGCCGCCAGGGCGGCAGACCCCAGTCCTGGCCGCGTGAGTTGAACGCGTCCGGTGGCGCGCCCACCGACATGCCCCGCGCCAGCGCGTCCTGCATCGCCCACGCGTCAGAACCCGACGGATGCACCCCGACCGCCAGATCGTGCACGATCCCCACCGGCATCCCCGCCGAGCGGGCCGCCGACTGCGCCGCCCGCAGCTGATCGTCCGTCAGCCAGGTCAGCCAGCAGTAGAAGTCCACCCGGTCGAGCTGCTCGCTGCGGACCCGCGCGACCTGCGCGGACCGCGGATCGCGCAGCCCCGCCGGCCACGCGTGCCAGTCGGGCCCGTGCACCTCCGCGAGCGCGCACCAGGTGGCGTGATCGTCCAGCGCCTGCCCCTGTTCGGCCAGGAAGTCGACGTACTCGGCCCTGCGCCCCGGCTGCAGCTGCACCTTCCGCACGAGCCCCAGCGCCTCCAGCTTCAGCTCCCACACCGCGTCCCGGTCGATCAGCGCGTCCTTGTGCAGAACGCCCGCCCGCAGCGCCGCGGCCCGGCCGGTCAGCACCGCGGCCCGCGCCCGGTCGCCCGGCTCCAGATACGCGTACTCCGGGACGTCCTCGACCCGCAGATACACTGGATCCGGGAACCGTCGGGACGAGGGGCGGTACGGCGAAGGATCCGTCGGCTGCCCCGGCACGGCGATGTGCAACGGGTTGATCTGCAGGAATCCGGCCCCCAGCGCCCGGCCCGACCAAGCCGCCAGATCCGCGAGGTCACCCAGATCGCCCATGCCCCAGGACCGCTCCGACAGCGTCGAGTACAGCTGCGCCATGAAGCCGAAGGTGCGCCCTGGCGCCCCCGGGAGCCGCTCGGGGGCGATCACCAGGTCGGCACGTGCGGTCCGGCCGTCCGGCGCGGACGCCCGCACCACATGCCGGCCGAGCGGAATCCGCTCCCAGGCACCGTCGTCGAACACCTCACCCGACTCCGCCTCGATCCGTACTCGCGTCCCCGCCGGGAGCCCCAGCGGCAGCGGACGGCCGGTCCGCACCACCGTGCACGGCGCCAGCAGCCGCTGCCGGCGGCGGTGCTCGTACGCGGCCAGCGCGTCCAGCACCGCCTGCGGCGTCGAGGCGTCCACGCCCAGCGCGGCGAGCACGGCCACCACCGTCTCCTCCGGCACCCGGACCACCCGGTCGGGCGCGGGGCGGTACGTCGTGTCCACGCCGTGCAGCGCGGCCAGCCGCTCCCGGTCCATCGGGCCTCCAAGATCAGAACAACGGGTGGGGGGACACCCCAGCCTTACCCCGCCGCAAACCCGGTCAGACGCCCGCCACCCGCCCGGCCACCGCTACCAGACCGGCGGACGCCGGTCCCGCCACGGCGCCGCCGCCTCCACCTGCGCGGCCAGCGCGAGCAGCGGCCCCTCCGCGCCGTGCGCCGCGCCCAGCATCATGCCGACCGGCAGCCCGTCATCCGTCCACTCCACCGGCAGCGACACCGACGGCAGCCCCGCGATGTTCCACGCACCCGTGAACGGCGTGAACGCGTACTGCGCCGCGAAATCCGCCTCCGGATCCGCGTCGTCGCGCAGCGCTCCCACCGCGGGCGGCAACTGGGCCAGCGTCGGCGTCAGCACCGCGTCGAACGACGCCACCGCCGCCGCGAACTTCCGCCCCACCCCCTGCATCGCCGCCAGCGCCAGCGCGAACCGCTCCCCCGACGCCGCCCGGCCCCGCTCCCGCAGCCACCGCGTCAACGGCATCAGCTCCCCCTCCCGCCTCTCAGGAACCGGCGCCATCAGCGCCATCACCTCCCACACCGGATCGAACGCCCCGTGATCCCCCGGCCCCAGCGGCTGCTCCACCTCGACCACCTCATGACCCAACCCCGCCAACAGCGCCGAGGTCCGCTCGTACGCCGCCAGCACCACCGGGTCCACCCCCACGCCCGCCACATCCGGCCGCGCCCACCGCCCGATCCGCAACCGCCGCGGCTCCCGGTCGCACCACTCCAGGAACGGCGTCCCCGAAGCCGCCAGCGGCACCGGGTCCCCCGGCACCGGCCCCGCCATCACATCCAGTAGCGCCGCCACGTCCCGCACGTTCCGCGCGATCGGCCCGTGCACCGCCAGCCCCGTCACATCCCCGTTCGGCGCCGGGCTCACCCGCCCCCGGCTCGGCTTCAGCCCCACCACTCCGCAACAGCTCGCCGGAATGCGGATCGACCCCCCGCCGTCACTCCCGTGCGCGGCCGGCGCCAGCCCGGCGGCCACGGCGGCGGCCGATCCGCCGCTCGACCCGCCGGCGATCCGCCCCGTGTCGTACGGGCTCCTCGCCGGAGGGGCGACGCGGCCCTCGGTGTACGCCGGCAGCCCGAACTCGGGGGTGTTCGTCTTCCCCAGCAGCACCGTGCCGGCTGCTTGCAGCAGCTCCACCACATGCGTCCCCGACTCGGCGACCCGCTCCGCGAACACCGCGGACCCCGAGGTGAACCGCACCCCCGCCACCGGCGTCAGATCCTTCACCGGCACCGGCACCCCCAGCAGCGGCGGCAGCACCCCGCCCGCCGCCAGCCGCCGCTCGGCGCGCCGCGCGTCATCGAGCGCGCGCTCCGGCGTCACGGTCACGTACGCGCCGACCGTGTCGTTCAGCCGAGCGATCCTCTCCAGATAGTGCCGCGCCAACTCCACGGGCGACAGCTCCCCACCCCGGATCGCAGCCGCCTGCTCCAGCATCGTCAACTCATGCGGTTCGCCCATCCGGGCAGGTTACGGGGTGACGGTCCGTCACTCCGCGCGTTGCGGGGCCGGGCTCCAGCCCGTTCGTGGGGCCGGGGTCCGGCGGCTCCTGGAGAGGGGACAGGTCGGCACCCGCCGCCCCGGAGGGCCCGGCCCCCGCACCCCCCACAAACCCGCCGCAGGCAACACCCCAGCCGACGCCGCAGACACGAAAGCCCGGATATCAGGCAGAGATGCCGTCTATCCGGGCCAGGGCGTCGTCCGCGCCGAATGGTTGCAGGTACGGCATCCAGCGCGGGTCTCTGTGTCCGGTGCCGATGATCCGCCACGCCAGACCCGCCGGCGGTGCCGGCGCATGGCGCAGCCGCCACCCCAGTTCCGCCACGTGGCGGTCCGCTTTGACGTGGTTGCAGCGTCTGCACGCCGCCACGACGTTCTCCCAGGCGTGCTGACCGCCGCGGCTGCGCGGGATGACGTGGTCGACGCTGGTTGCGGCGGCTCCGCAGTACGCGCACTTGCCGCCGTCGCGGGCGAAGAGTGCCCTACGGGTCAGCGGGACAGTGCCTCGAAAGGGGACTCGCACGAATTTGGTGAGTTTGACGACACTCGGCGCCGGAAGAGCGCAGGACTCGCTGTGCAGATAGGCGCCGGTTTCCTCGAGGCACACGGCCTTCTTGTTCAGCACGAGGACAAGCGCACGGCGGAGCGGTACGACGCCGAGCGGCTCGTACGACGCGTTGAGGACCAGGACATGCGGCACGGGTGCCTCCTTATACGCCGGCGGCGCGTGGCTCGCGCCGGGACGATCTGCCCTCAGTCTCTCCGGAAGCCGGGTGGCGGCGCCACCATGACCAGGTAACGGACTCAGGGTGTTTTCGACCACACACCTTTACTTCCCCATCTTTCGGGCCGTTGGCCCTCGAACATGGCAACGAGGCATATCCATTAGCCCGTTAGTGTGGAGGGTCTGTCACACAACGGAGGTTTCCCCCGTGCCCACCCCCACACCGTCCCCCAGCAATCCCGCCGGCACACTCGTCGACGCCCAGAAGTCCGCGACCGAGGCCGCCGGCTGGGTTGAGGCCAACTGGGCGGGATGGCTCGGCGCGGGTCTGAGAATCCTGTTGATCATCGTGATCGCGCTGGTGCTGCGCGCCTTGGTGCGGCGCACGATCAGCAAGCTGATCGAGCGGATGAACCGAGGCGTGGAGGCCGCGCAGGGCACCACGCTGGGCGGGCTGCTGGTCGTCAACGCGGAGCGGCGCAAGCAGCGCAGCGAGGCGATCGGCTCGGTGCTGCGCAGCATCGCCTCGTTCACGATTCTGGGCACCGCGGCGCTGACCGTGCTCTCGGTGCTGCAGATCAATCTGGCGCCGCTGCTGGCGAGCGCCGGGGTCGCGGGCGTCGCGATCGGCTTCGGCGCGCGGAATCTGGTGACGGATTTCCTGTCCGGCGTCTTCATGATCCTGGAGGACCAGTACGGCGTAGGCGACGTCATCGACGCCGGTGTGGCCAGCGGCACGGTGATCGAGGTCGGGCTGCGGGTGACGAAGCTGCGGGGCGACAACGGTGAGATCTGGTACGTCCGCAACGGTGAGGTCAAGCGGATCGGCAACCTGAGCCAGGGCTGGGCGACGGCCGTGGTGGATGTACAGGTCGGATACAGCCAGGACCTCGACCGGGCACGCGCGGTGATCGAGGCAGCCGCCGAGGACATGGCGAAGACCGAACCGTGGGACGAGGCGCTGTGGGAGCCGGTGCAGGTGCTGGGCCTGGAGTCGGTGAGCGCGGACTCGGTGGTGATCCAGGCGCAGGCCAGGACGATGCCGGGCAAGGCCACCGCGGTCGCGCGCGAGCTGCGCTGGCGGATCAAGCGCGGTTTCGACGCGGCGGGCATCACGATCGTCGGCGGCACGCCGACCGCGTCCGTGGACGACACGGGCGCGCCCGCCGACCCGTTGGCGGCGGTGGCGGCGCCTTCCGCGCTGGCCAATCCGGACTCTCCGCAGGCGCTGGCGGCGCACCCGGTGCCCTCCCAGGGGGCGGACGGCGGCAAGTAGCCCGGGCGCCCCTTGGGGTCTCCTCCTTTCGGCGGTCTTGACAACTGCCCACAACTGCACCCTCCGGCCCCTGGCGCACTGCGCCAGGGGCCGCTTTCATGGAGGTAACGCTTTGGTTGACCTGTTACCGACACCCCTTGACGCTCCGCCGAAAGCGGGCCTACCTTTCGTTTCACCAATAGGAAAGTTTCCTAACAGTGAACTGAGGGAGGATGGCGCGCATGGCTGGCACCCCTGGAACCCCGCGCGTACTGCGCGCCATGAACGACCGCGCGGCGCTCGATCTCCTCCTGGAGCACGGACCGCTGTCGCGTACCCGCATCGGCAAACTCACCGGCCTCTCCAAGCCGACGGCCTCCCAGCTGCTCGCGCGGCTGGAAGGGGCCGGACTGGTGCTGGCCACCGGCACCACGGCCGGCCGCCCCGGCCCCAACGCTCAGCTGTACTCGGTGAACCCGGCCGCGGCGCATGTCGCCGGGCTGGACGTGACCCCGATCCGGATCCGGGCCGCGGTCGCGGACATCACCGGCCGTACCGTCGGCGAATTCGAACTGCCGACTCCGGGCCGCCGCGCGCAAGACACCGTCGAGCAGGTCGTACAGGCAGTGGACGGCGCCACCAAGGCCGCCGGGCTGAACCGCTCAGACCTGCACCGCGTCGTGATCGGCACCCCCGGCGCCTTCGACCCGAGCACCGGGCGGCTGCGCTACGCGAGCCACCTCCCCGGCTGGCACTCCACCACGCTGCTCGACGAGCTGGCCGCCGCGCTGGGCGTACCGCTGGAGTACGACAACGACGTGAACCTCGCCGCGGTGGCCGAGCAGCGGGTCGGCGCCGCCCGCGACCACGAGGACTTCGTCCTGCTGTGGAACGAGGAGGGCATCGGCGCGGCCATCGTCATCGGCGGCCGGCTGCACCGCGGCTGGACCGGCGGCGCCGGCGAGGTCGGTTTCCTGCCGGTGCCGGGCACGCCGCTCGTACGGCATGTGGCGAAGGCCAACAACGGCGGCTTCCAGGAGCTGGCCGGCTGCAACGCCGTCCTGCGTATGGCGCGCGAACTCGGACTCGCGCCCGTGACCGGCGCACCGCTCCAGGATCTGGCCGCCACGCTCCTCGCCGAGGCGGCGGAGCGCGCCGACGGGGGGGACACCGGCCCGCACGCGGAACTGCTGGCCAGGATCGCCACCGGGCTGGCCATCGGCCTCGCCTCGATGGTCGCCGTCCTCGACCCCGAACTCATCGTCCTCACCGGCAGCGTGATCGTCGCCGGCGGGGAGCCCCTCCGCTCCCTCATCCAGGCCGAACTGGCCGAGCTGGCCGTACCCAGGCCCCGGCTGGTGATCGGTGCGGTGCAGGAACACCCCGTCCTGTGCGGGGCGCTGCAGAGCGCCCTCGCCACCACCCGCGACGAGGTGTTCGACACCTCGCGCTGACCGCACCGCTTTCCTGACCCGCACCACTCGACCGGACAGGCCCCGATGGCCGGCCCGTTGGCTTCGCACACCCTTCAGCTCCCACATCCCCCGGAGGAAGCGCAGTGTCCCGTACCAAGAAGGTGGCCGCCGCTGTAGCGGCCACGGCCGCGATTTCCCTGTTCGCGAGCGCCTGTACCGGCCAGAGCACCACCCAGGCGAACGATGACGCCACCAAGGACGTCAGCATCACCTTCTGGCACGGGTGGACCGCTCCGAACGAGCTGAAGGCGATCAACGACAACGTCGCCCGCTTCCAGAAGGCGCACCCGAACATCCATGTCAAGGTGCAGGCCAACATCACCGACGACAAGATCAACCAGGCACTGCGGGCCGGCGGCGCCACCGCCCCCGACGTCGTGTCGTCCTTCACCACCGACAACGTCGGCAAGTTCTGCACCTCGGGGGCCTTCGCCGACCTGGCGCCGTTCCTGAAGAAGGACAGCATCGACCCGGCGAAGGTCTTCCCGAAGCCGATGCTCGAGTACACCCAGTTCCAGGGCAAGCGCTGCACGCTGCCGCTGCTCGGCGACGTCTACGCCCTCTACTACAACAAGACGGCCTTCAAGGCCGCCGGCATCACGGCCCCGCCGAAGACCATGTCGGAGTTCAAGGCCGACGCGGTCAACCTGACGAAGTCCAACGGCGACTCGTACTCCCAGCTCGGCTTCATGCCGGACTTCCACGGCTACGAGTCCACTCCCGGCCACCTGGCCGCGCAGTGGGGCGCCCAGTACTTCGACGCCAACGGCAAGGCCCAGATCTCCAAGGACAAGGGCTTCGCGGAGATGTTCACCGTGCAGCAGGACCTGGTGAAGTCCCTCGGCGGCTTCGACAAGCTGGAGAAGTACCGCAACACCTTCGGCGACGAGTTCGGCGCCAAGAACCCGCTGCACACCGGCCAGGTCGCGATGGGCATCGACGGCGAGTGGCGGCTCGGCATGGCCCAGGACGCCAAGGCCGCCGCCGACCTCGGCGTGGTGCCGTTCCCGGTCCCGGACAGCCAGGCCGACACCTACGGCCGGGGCTACCTGTCCGGCACGATCGTCGGCGTCGCCAACACCAGCTCCAAGAAGAACGCCGCATGGGAGCTGGTCAAGTTCATGACCACCGACACGGAGGCAGTCGTGTCCTTCGCCAACGCGATCCACAATGTCCCCTCGACCTTCGAGGCCCAGAAGTCGCCCGCGCTCAACGGCGTCCCGAAGATCTTCCTGGACATCGCGCAGAACCCGAACAGCAGCACCACCCCGGCGAGCATCAACGGCGGTGTCTACCAGGTGACGCTCCAGGACTTCGGCTACGCCTTCGAATCCGGTAAGAAGACGGACTTGCAGGCCGGCCTCCAGGCCGTCGACGTGCAGGTCGACAAGGACATCGCGCAGGCCAAGTGATGACTGCCATCCACCCCCTCCTCAAGGCGAAGCGCAGGAAATCCGCTCTCCGTACCCTCGGCTTCATCTCGCCGTGGCTCATCGGCTTCAGCGTCTTCTTCGTCTACCCGCTGCTGTCGACCGTCTACTTCTCGTTCATGAACTACGACGGGTTCAACGCCCCGGTCTACGCCGGTCTCAAGAACTGGTCGTACGTCTTCAACGACTACCCCATGTTCTGGCCGGCGCTGCGGAACACCCTGTGGCTGGTCATCGTCATGGTGACCCTGCGGGTGCTCTTCGGGCTCGGCATCGGGCTGCTGATCACCAAGATCAAGACAGGCGCGGGATTCTTCCGCACCGCCTTCTATCTGCCGTACCTCGCCCCGCCGGTCGCCGCCACCATGGCGTTCGTCTTCCTGCTGAACCCCGGCACCGGGCCGGTCAACCACATCCTGGGCGCGATCGGGATTCCGACGCCGGGCTGGTTCACCGACCCGACCTGGTCCAAGCCGGCGCTGACCGTGCTGGCCCTGTGGGGCATCGGCGACCTCATGGTCATCTTCATGGCCTCGCTGCTCGACGTGCCCAAGGACCAGTACGAGGCGGCCGAGCTGGACGGCGCGGGCGCGTGGGCGCGGTTCCGCTTCGTGACGCTGCCCAACATCTCGCCCATCGTGATGTTCGCGGTGGTCACGGGCGTCATCCAGACCATGCAGTACTACACACAGCCGCTCGTCGCGGGGAAGGTCGCGTCCGGCATCATCGGCAACTCGGGCCAGCAGTTCGAGCCCGGATACCCGGACAAGTCGACCCTGACCCTCCCGCAGCTCGTGTACAACCTGGGCTTCCAGCGCTTCGACTACGGCTCCGCCTGTGTGATCGCGCTGGTGCTCTTCGTGCTGGCGATGGCGTTCACGGCGCTGCTCATGCGACGCCGCAACGGCTTCCTGTCGGCGGAGGACTGATTCACCATGACCCACGCAACTCTCGCCCCGCCGGCCCCCGCGCCGGCCGCGGTCTCCGCGGTACAGGCCAAGCGGACCCCCAAGCGCAAGGAAGCACTGCACTGGATCGCGGTGCACTCGCTCGGCATCGCCGCCGCGCTGTTCTTCGTGCTGCCGTTCGTCTTCGTCTTCCTGACCGCGGTCATGAGCGACAACCAGGCGCTCAGCCGCGATCTGTGGCCGCACGACTGGCAGTGGAGCAACTTCCGGGAGGTCTGGGACACCCCGGGCTTCCTGACCTGGTGGCGCAACACCCTTGTGTACGCGGTGTCCGGCACGGTGCTGACCGTCGTGTCCAGCCTGCCGGTCGCCTACGCGCTCGCGAAGTTCCGCTTCCGCGGCCGCAATCTGATGATGGTGCTGGTCATCTCCACGATGATGCTGCCGCCGCAGGTGATCATCATTCCGATGTACCTGTTCTGGACCCGGCAGATGGGCATGGACGGCACCCTGTACCCGCTCATCATCCCGATGGCGTTCGGTGACGCGTTCACCATCTTCCTGCTGCGGCAGTTCCTGCTGACGATCCCGAAGGAGTACACGGAGGCCGCCAAGGTCGACGGCTGCAGCGAACTGCGCACGCTCCTCACGGTGATCGTGCCGATGATCAAGCCGGCCATCGCCGCCGTGGCACTGTTCCAGTTCTTCTACTGCTGGAACGACTACTTCGGACCGCAGATCTACGCCAGTTCCAACTCGGCTGCCTGGACTCTCAGCTACGGCCTGGAGTCCTTCAAGGGCGCGCACCACACCAACTGGAACCTCACCATGGCCGCCACCGTTCTGGTGATGGCCCCGGTGATCGTGGTCTTCTTCTTCGCCCAAAAGGCCTTCATCGAAGGCGTGACCCTGACTGGAGTGAAGGGCTAAATGAAGCTCGCAGTAGTAGGCGGTGGCTCGACCTACACCCCCGAACTCATCGACGGGTTCGCGCGGTTGCGCGACACCCTGCCGATCGAGGAGCTGGTGCTGGTCGACCCGGCCGCCGAGCGCCTCGAGCTCGTCGGCGGCCTCGCCCGGCGGATCTTCGCCAAGCAGGGCCACTCCGGAAAGGTCACCACCACCGCGAACCTGGAGGCCGGCGTCGCCGGCGCCGACGCCGTACTGCTCCAGCTGCGCATCGGCGGACAGGCCGCGCGCAACCAGGACGAGACCTGGCCGCTGGAGTGCGGCTGTGTCGGCCAGGAGACCACCGGGGCCGGCGGTCTCGCCAAGGCGCTGCGCACCGTTCCGGTCGTGCTCGACATCGCCGAGCGGGTCCGCAAGGCGGCGCCCGACGCCTGGATCATCGACTTCACCAACCCCGTCGGCATCGTGACCCGCGCGCTGCTCCAGGCCGGCCACAAGGCCGTCGGCCTGTGCAACGTGGCGATCGGCTTCCAGCGGAAGTTCGCCGCGCTCCTCGATGTGGCTCCCGACGAGGTCTACCTGGACCACGTCGGCCTCAACCACCTCACCTGGGAGCGCGGGGTCCGCCTCGGCGGCCCCGACGGCGAGGACCTGCTGCCCAAGCTCATCGCCGAGCACGGCGACGCCATCGCCGGGGACCTCCACCTGCCGCGCGCGGTCCTGGACCGGCTCGGCGTCGTCCCCTCGTACTACCTGCGCTACTACTACGCGCACGACGAGGTGGTCCGCGAGCTCAAGACCTCGCCGTCCCGGGCCTCCGAGGTCGCCGCGATGGAGAAGCAGTTGCTGGAGATGTACGGCGACCCGGCGCTGGACGAGAAGCCCGCGCTGCTCGCCAAGCGCGGCGGCGCCTTCTACTCCGAGGCGGCCGTCGCCCTGGCCTCCTCCCTGCTGCGCGCCGCACATATTCCCGAGGGCGGCGACATCCAGGTCGTCAACACGTACAACAACGGCACCCTGCCGTTCCTCCCGGACGACGCGGTGATCGAGGTCCCGGCGACGGTGGACGGCACCGGCACCAAGCCGCTGCCCGTCGCCCCGCTGAACCCGCTCTACGCGGGCCTGATCGCCAACGTCACCGCCTACGAGGACCTGGCCCTGGAAGCCGCCGTTCACGGCGGCCGGGACCGCGTGTTCAAGGCACTGCTGTCGCACCCGCTCATCGGCCAGTACGAGTACGCCGAAGTGCTCACCGACAGTCTCATCGCGCACAACCGGGAGCACCTGGCGTGGGCCTGAACGAACCGCTCGTGCCAGGTGGCGTCCTCGCCATCGACGCGGGCAACAGCAAGACCGACGTGGCCATCGTCGCCGCCGACGGGACGGTGCTCGGCACCGCCCGCGGCGGCGGTTTCCAACCGCCGGTGGTCGGAATCGGTGCGGCCGTCGCGGTCGTGGCCGGCATCGTCGCGCGCGCGGCCGCCGCGGCGGGCCTGGCCTTCGGCGAGGGCCCGCTGACCGAGCACACCTCGGCCTGTCTGGCCAACGCCGACCTGCCCGTGGAGGAGCAGGAGCTCGAACTGGCCGTGCACGCAAAGGGCTGGAGCCTGAGCACCCGGGTCGCCAACGACACCTTCGCCATACTGCGCGCGGGTGTCGACGAGCCGCGCGGCGTCGCGGTCGTGTGCGGCGCGGGCATCAACTGTGTCGGCATGCTGCCCGATGGCCGGACGGCCCGCTTCCCGGCAATCGGCAAGATTTCCGGTGACTGGGGAGGCGGATCGGGTCTGGCGGAGGAGGCCCTGTGGTACGCCGCCCGCGCCGAGGACGGCCGCGGCGGTCCGACCGAGCTGGCGGCCACGCTGCCCGCGCACTACGGACTCACCTCGATGTACGCCCTGATCGAGGCGCTGCACCTGGAGCACATCGCGCCGTCCCGCAAGTACGAGCTGACGCCGGTGCTGTTCAGCACCGCGGACGCGGGCGATCCGGTGGCCCGCAGGATAGTCCGCCGGCAGGCCGACGAGATCGTCGCGCTGGCGGCCGTGGCCCTGGGCCGGCTCGACCTGCTGGACGAGGAGGCGGACGTGGTACTCGGCGGCGGCGTCCTGGCGGCCGGCAATCCGGCCCTGATGGACGCCATTTCCGAGGGCCTCGCGGTCCGCGCCCCCAAGGCCGTCACCCGCGTGGTCAGCGCCGCCCCCGTGCTGGGCGCCGCGCTGCTCGGCCTGGACCATCTCGCCGCCGAACCCGCGGTCCACACCCGGCTGCGCGCGCACTACACCCGAGCGTGATTCCCGGAACCGCACCGGTACCGGGAGCGTGATGGGATACGGGAGAAGTTTGCGCGACAGGGCCGCATAGCGGGCAGTTGGCACAAGATCCACGCAATCTCTAGGTGGATGTCACTGCCTACGGCCATACTGCTGGCCAAGAGCTTGACTGCCGTGCGCGCGGGAGTCGTTCCGGGGGAGGGTCTGTGACACAAACGCCGACGGGGAGTGGAGTCCCGGCTGGGCAGGGCTATGGCGCCCCGCCCGCGCAGCGTGTCCCCCAGCCGCCCGCGGGGCCGCCCGTCATGCCGCCGCCTCCGCCGCCACGCCCGCGCCGGGCGTGGAGCGAGGGGACGGACCGGCTGCGCGCCGCGGCGACGACCGAGCCCGGACGGCTGCGGATCATCGGTGCGGTACTGGCCGTGCTGGTCGTGGCGTTCGGCGCGGTGACGGCGTGGCAGATCACCGACCGGGCGTCGGCGGCGGGCGATGTGGTCAACCACAGCGCGCCGTTGAGCGCCAAGGCCGCCGAGATCTACCGGTCACTGGCGGACGCGGACACCACCGCGTCCGGCGGCTTCCTCATGGGCGGTCAGCAGCCGAAGGCGGTCACGGAGCGGTACGACACCGACCTGCGGACGGCGTCGAAGCTCATCGCCGAGGCGGCGGGGAACGCCCAGGGGTCCGCGGACACCCTCCAGCAGATCTCGCTGCTCAACCAGCAGCTCAAGAACTACACCGACGAGGTGGCGAGGGCCGGCGACAACAACCGCCAGGGCTTCCCCGTCGGCGGCGCCCACCTGCGGTACGCCAACGAGCTGATGCGTCAGAACGGCGGCCTCCTCGACACCGCCGACAAGCTGTACCAGGCCGAGACGGCCCGGCTCGGCAAGGACTACGGCTCGGCCAAGGCGCTTCCGTGGGCCGCCTGGACGCTCGGTGTGATCGCCCTCGGCGCCCTGTTGTGGGCCCAGCGGCGCTCGTACCGGCGCACCAACCGGGTGTTCAACCAGGGAATGCTGGCGGCCAGCGCGGCCTCCGTGGTCGTGCTGCTGTGGGCGGTGGTCGGCCACAGCGTGGCCGCCTCCCAGCTCGACACCTCGTACAACCACGGCGCGAGGTCCATGCAGGTGCTCAACAACGCCCGGATCGGCGTCCTGCAGGCCCGGGGCGACGAGAACCTGACGCTGGTCGCCCGCGGCTCCGGCGCGACCTACGAGACCAACTTCCAGGGCGGGATGACGACGCTGGCCGGCACGGACCCGAAGGGCGTGGGTGGCGAGATGGCCCAGGCCCTGGCCCTCGCGGACAACGAGGCGGGCCGCAGCCCGGTCAATGACGCGATCAAGGGCGTACAGGCCTGGCGGGGCCGCCACACCACCGCCCGCGCCAGCGACAACACCGGCAACTACGTGGACGCCGTCGCCCAGGTGATCGGCGGCAAGAACCAACGGGGCGAGGTGGTCACCGCGACCACCGGCCAGTGCTTCGACGTGGTGGACGCCAGCCTGCGCAAGGCCGTCGACCATGAACAGCAGGAATTCACCAAGGCCGCGAACGACGGCCGGGGGGCACTGACCGCGCTGTCTGCGGGTGCCGCGCTGCTGGCCGTGCTGGCCGCGGCGGGTGCCGCGCTCGGCATCGGCCGCCGGCTGTCGGAGTACCGGTGACCGGCGTGACCGGCCAGGCCGGTGGAGGGAAGCGGACGATGAGCGAGGACACGCGGTGGACGCGGGGCGGCTGGCGCGGCTGGGGCGGGGTCGCCGGGATGGCGGCGGCCTGCGCGCTGGTCGTCAGCGCCGTGGCCCTCCCGCTGCGCGACGGCGGCACGACGGCGGACGGGCGGGCGTACGCACCGGGCGCCGTCACCGCGAAGTACGCCTCCACGGAGGACAACTGCGACCATCCGGAGGCGAGCGGCCAGCGGCCGTCGTCCGTGGACGGCGCGGCCGTGCAGCGGATCAAGGAACACGGCAAGCTCATCGTCGGCGTGGACCAGAACAGCTATCTGTGGGGCTTCCGCGATCCGGCCACCGGCTCGATCGTGGGCTTCGACATCGACCTGGTGCGGGCGATAGCCAAGGACATCCTCGGCGACCCGGACAAGGTCCAGTTCCTGACGGTGCCGACCGACCAGCGCATCCCGATGATCAAGGCGGGGAAGGTGGACATGGTGGTGCGCACCATGACCATCAACTGCTCGCGGCTGAAGGACGTGGCGTTCTCCACCGCCTATTTCGAGGCCGGGCAGCAGCTCCTCGTCCCCATCGAGGGCACGTCCGTCACCGGCTTCAACACCACCCTCCAGGGCAGGACGGTCTGCACGGCGAAGGGCTCCACCGGTGAGGCCAAGCTCAAGGAGAGCTCGCAGGGCGCCAAGGTCGTACTGGTGCCCAACCAGCTGGACTGCCTCGTCCGGCTGCAGCTGAACCTGGTCGACGCGGTGTTCACGGACAACGCACTGGCGGCCGGCCAGGCCGCGCAGGACCCCTCGGTCCACCTGGTCGGGGAACGGGTGACGACCGAGCCGTACGGCGTCGCCATGAATCTCGCGGACACCGATCTGGTGGCCCGGGTCAACAAGGTGCTGGAGAATTACCGCAGCGGCGGCGCCAACAGCCCGTGGATGCAGTCGTTCCGGCACTGGCTGGCCGCCAAGCTGCCGGATGTGACCGGACCGCCCGCTCCGCTCTACAAGAACTGATCCATCAGGCCTGGTCCACCAGGACTGATCTCCGCACACGACGTGCCGGTT
This sequence comes from Streptomyces sp. PH10-H1, assembly GCF_030063355.1. Taxonomy (GTDB): domain Bacteria; phylum Actinomycetota; class Actinomycetes; order Streptomycetales; family Streptomycetaceae; genus Actinacidiphila. The sequence goes on along the minus strand of NZ_JASISZ010000001.1, from coordinate 163,919 downwards.
ACGGGAAAGAAGGTTTGATGGCGGAGGGGGCACCATCCGGGCCGGTGATGGGCCGGGAGGAGGTCGACCGAGCTCTGGCGCGGCTCAGCGCCGAGCACGAGGCGATCGAGTCCTCGCTGCTCGCGCTCCAGGACCACTCCGGCCGCAGGCTGCTCGAAGGCGCCGAGCTGACCGGCATCACCAAGGAGCGCTGGGCCGAGACGGATTCGGCGATCTCCCTGCTGTGGGCGCACTTCGAGGCGTACACCGCTACCCTGGACGCCGCCCGTGAACTGCGCGGCCGCCGCCGCTGGCCCACCCAGACCGAGCTGACCGCGCTCACCGAACTGCTGCGCGGCTCCGGTGTGTCGGTGGCCGGCGGCGCGGTCCCGGACGCCTCCCGCAGCCTGACAGGACCCGCCCGGCTCACCGAACGGTTCAGCCTGGAGCAGCTGCTGGACCGGATGAACGGCTGGTACGACCAGGCCATGGAGATGGTCTCGTCCGCCGACTCCGTATGGTCCGCGCTGCCCGCCCGGATCGATCTGCTCGCCGCCGATGTGCAGCGGGTCCGCTCGCTGGCCCACTCGGTGGGGGTGCGCCCCGGCGCCCATCCCTCGGGGGACGACCTGGAGCGGCTCATCACCGACCTGGGCGCGCTGCGTGCCCAAGTGGTGTGCGACCCACTGGCGTTCTGGCTGGAGCAGCCGAAGCCGAGCCGTCCGGACACCGCGCGCTACGAGCAGGCGGGCCGCCGGCTGGAGGAGCTGCGCCGCGAGATCGACGCCGTACTGCATGTGCGGGACGACGCCGACCAGCGGCTGCTCCACCTGCGGGATGTGCTGTCCCGCGCGGACCGCACGCTCACCGAGGCGCGCAGCGCGCGCGTCGAGGTGCTGGCGAAGATAGCCGCCTCGGAGGTCCCGGCGGTCAGCGGCCCTTCGGCCGCGCTGCACGAGCGGCTCGCGGCGGCCGACGACTACCGGAGGACCGGGCAGTGGCACCGGCTGTCCCCGCTGCTGGACGGCTTGGAGCAGCACGCGGACGACGAGTTGCTGCGGGCCCGGGACTCGTTGACGGCGGTGACCGCGCCGCTCGCGGTCCGCGCCGAGCTGCGCGGCCGGCTGGACGCCTACCGTGCGAAGGTGGCGCGGCACGGCATGGCGGAGGACCCGCTGCTGATCGAACGGTACGACCAGGCCCGCCGGATGCTCTGGAGCGCGCCGTGCGATCTGCGGGCCGCGGAGTCGACGGTACTGCGCTACCAGCAGGCGGTGGCCGAGATACTGGGGCCGAGGCAGTCCCAGCCCGCCGATCGGCGGGACCACTGATGTCCGAAGCACCGAGGTCTGAAGCACCGGTGTCCGAAGCACCGACGGCGGGACTACTGAAGAGGGCCGGACGGTCGCCGGGCGGCCGCACGAGTGAGCAAAGGGGGACACCGTGAGCAAGTGCCAACGGCCCGGCTGCGGCGGGGCTCTGGAGGACATGGGCGGCGGCGAGCTGTACTGCGACACGTGCGGGCTGGCGCCCGTGCCCGTCGCCGCGGCGAGCGGCTCGGCGCGGTCGGCGGCGGGCGGCGCGGTCGGCGGCCCCGAATCGGGCCGGGCGGCGTCCGAGCGTTCCTCCCGTTCGTCCAAATCGTCCTCGCGGTCCTCGCGCCGCTCGGTGTCCGGGCGGTTGTCGCGCTCCCTGAGCGGCACCAGCACCGGCCGTTCGGTGTCGGTGCGCAGCTCGCGCGGTACCGGCAGCGGTCCCACCCGCGGCAAGCTCGGCGCCGGACTGGTGACCGTACCGCCCATCCCGCGCCCCGATCCGGCCGCCGGCGTACTGGACAACCCGCAGGTCCCCGAGCGCAAGCGGTACTGCAGCAAGGGCGACTGCGGTGCGCCGGTGGGCCGCAGCCGCGGTGACAAGCCCGGCCGCACCGAGGGCTTCTGCACCAAGTGCGGGCACCCGTACTCCTTCTCGCCGAAGCTGCGGGCCGGCGATGTCGTGCACGGCCAGTACGAGGTCGTGGGCTGCCTGGCGCACGGCGGGCTCGGCTGGATCTACCTCGCGCTGGACCGCGCGGTCTCCGACCGCTGGGTGGTGCTCAAGGGCCTGCTGGACACCGGCGACGAGGACGCGCTGGCCGCGGCCGTCTCCGAGCGGCGGTTCCTCGCCGAGATCGAGCACCCGAACATCGTCCGCATCTACAACTTCGTCGAGCACCTGGACCAGCGCACCGGCACCCTCGACGGCTACATCGTGATGGCCTACGTCGGCGGCAAGTCGCTCAAGGAGATCGCCAACGAGCGGCGCGGTACCGACGGCAAGCGCGAGCCGCTGCCGGTGGCCACGGCCATCGCGTACGCCATCGAGGCGCTGGACGCGCTCGGCTATCTGCACAGCCGCAACCTGCTGTACTGCGACTTCAAGGTCGACAACGCCATCCAGCAGGAAGACCGCCTGGAACTCATCGACATGGGCGCGGTCCGCCGGATGGACGACGTCGACAGCGCGATCTACGGCACGGTGGGCTACCAGGCCCCGGAGGTCGCCGAGCTGGGCCCGTCCGTCGCCTCCGACCTGTACACGGTGGCACGCACGCTGGCCGTGCTGACCTTCGACTTCCAGGGCTACACCAACGTCTTCGCGGACAGCCTGCCCGACCCGGACAACATCGACGTCTTCTCCCGCTACGAGTCCTTCTACCGGCTGCTGGTGCGGGCCACCGACCCGGATCCCGACAAGCGGTTCGCGTCCGCCGAGGAGATGGCGGACCAGCTGCTGGGCGTGCTGCGCGAGGTCGTGGCGCTGGAGACCGGCAAGCCGCGGCCCGCGCTGTCCACTCTCTTCGGCCCGGAGATCCGGGTGGTGGACACGGAGCTGGTGCACGCGCTGCCCGGCGACTCCTCCCGGCTCGGCGCGGACCGCCGCCGCAAGGGCGCGGCCCTCTCCCCGGCCCTGGGCGCGGGCGGGGTCAACGGCGCGAACGGCGCTCCGCCGGCGTTCATCCCGTCGCAGCCCGCCGGCCGGCCGGGACCGCCGGCCGGCCCCGGCGCGCCCGCACCGGCCGGCGCCCCGCCCTCGTACAGCACGACCGTCGTCGGCGCGGTGCCCCTGCTCCCGGCGGTCCCGCCGGGCACCGCGCCCGGTACCGGTTCCGGCTTCCCCTCGGTCGCCCGGCTCGACACGCCCGCGGCCGTGCTGGCGCTGCCCGTCCCGCATGTGGACCCGGGCGACCCCAACGCCGGTTTCCTGGCCGGTCTCTCGTCCGCGGCGCCCGCCGAGCTGATCGCCGCGCTGCAGTCCGCGCCCGTCGAATCGGTCGAGAAGCGGCTGCGTGATCTGCGGGCCCGGCTCGAACTCAACGACGGCGCGTCCGCGCTGCTCGTGCTGCGGGGTCTGGCGGACGACGACCTGGAGGACTGGCGCGTCGTCTGGCACCGCGGCCTCACCGCACTGGCGACCGGCGACCACGAGACGGCCGCACTGTCCTTCGACGCGGTCTACGACGCCTTCCCCGGCGAATCCGCGCCGAAGCTCGCCCTCGGCATCTGCGCCGAGGTGCTCGGCCAGCTGGACAACGCGGCGGAGTACTACCGCCTGGTGTGGACGACCGACCACAGTTACGTCAGCGCCGCCTTCGGCCTCGCCCGGGTGCGGCTCGCGGCGGGCGACCGGGCCGGCGCCGTACAGGCCCTGGAGTCGGTGCCCGAGGCGTCCATCCACTTCACGGCGGCGAGGGTCGCGGCGATCCGGGCCCGGCTGCGCGAGCGCTCCCCGCACGAACCGCTGCTGGACGATCTGCGGGCCGCGGGCCGCCAGGTCGAGCAACTGCAGCAGCAGGGCCTGGACGCCGACCGGCGCGAGCAGCTGTCCACCGAAGTCCTCGGCAGCGCGCTCGACTGGGTGCTGGCGGGCGAGCGCGGCGCGCCGCCCGCCGCCGGCGCCCGCCCGCAACTGCTGGGCAGCGTCCTGGACGAACGCGGGCTGCGCTTCGGCCTGGAGCGCTCGTACCGGGTCCTGGCCCGGCTGGCCCAGAAGGACCGCACAAGGATCGAACTGGTGGAGCGGGCCAACCGTTTCCGCCCCCGGACGTGGGTGTAACCGAATGCAAGGACTGCCCGAGTCGGCCCAGTCAGCACAGTCGATCAGCTGCCCCAGCTGCGCGGAACCGCTGGAGGAGGGCGACAAGTTCTGCGGCGTATGCGGCGCGGACGTGACCGCTCCGCTTCCCGTCGCGGACGTCGGCCTGCCCGGCGGCGGCACGCCCGGCACCGGTCTGCCCGATGGCGCAGGCCCGGGGCCCCTGGGCAACGGCTCCGCGGCGTCCGGCACGGCGCACGGGAGCGGTCCCGCCGCCTCCGCCGAGCACGATCACGAGCACGAACGCGAACACGCCCACGGCTACGGGGAGTACGGCGACACCTTCGCGCTCGCCCCGCCGCTGGACCCGGCCGCGGGCCCCGGGCAGGGCGCGGGCCGGCCCGCCGCCGGTGACGCCCCGGTCGCGCCCGGCGCCGAGATCTCCGACCCCCGCGAGGAGCCGCTCACCGGCCCGGCCCCGCAGGGGCGCACCTGCGTGGCGTGCGGGGTCGGCGGGGTCGACGCCGACGGGTACTGCGAGCACTGCGGGCACGCGCAGCCGCGGCTGCGCGACCACCAGGAACGTGAACTCGAAGGCGTGGCCGCGGTCAGCGACCGCGGTCTGCGGCACCACCGCAACGAGGACGCGTTCGCCGTGGCCGCCACCTCGCTGCCGGACGGCACGCCGGCCGTCATCGCGGTGGTGTGCGACGGCGTCTCGTCCGCGTACCGCCCGGACGACGCCTCGGCGGCCGCCGCCGCCGTGGGCAGCGAGACGCTGCTCGATGCGCTGGAGCACGGCAGTCCGCCCGAACAGGCAATGCACGACGCCCTGCTGGCCGCGGCCCGCGCCGTGGCCGTGCTGGCCGAGGAGGACGACGGCGGCAAGCAGGGCCCGCACCACAACGCGCCGGCCTGCACCTGTGTGAGCGCCGTCGCCGCAGGACCGGTCTTCACCGTCGGCTGGATCGGCGACAGCCGCGCCTACTGGGTCCCGGACGACCGGGCACTGCCGTCCGCCCGTCTCACCGAGGACGACTCCTGGGCGGCCCGCATGGTGTCGGCGGGGCTGATGTCGGAGGCCGAGGCGTACGCGGACGACCGCGCCCACGCGATCACCGGCTGGCTCGGCGCCGACGCCGTCGAAATCGACCCGCACACCGCTTCCTTCCAGCCGGAGGGAACGGGTGTAGTGGTCGTATGCACGGACGGTCTGTGGAACTACGCCGAGTCGGCGGCCGAACTGGCGGCGGTGACACCCGCCGACGCCCGCTCCCGGCCGCTGCACTGCGCGCAGACCCTGGTGGGGGTGGCGCTCGACGGCGGCGGCCACGACAACGTAACAGTCGCCGTACTTCCGTTCCCGGCCACGGTCGGGCGGGCAGTATCCGAACCTGCGTAGAACCGGTCCCTCTCCGGGGGATTTTTTGGTGGACTGAGGAGCGCTAGGAGCTCAAGCGATGGCCAATTTCTCCAAGTCGAACGTGCCGCAGTTCTCCGTCGACATCTATCAGAACGAGTACCTGCCCGAGGGCGGCCGCGAGGTCAACGCCATCGTGACGGTGACGTCGACCGGCGGCGGCACCTCCGGCGGACTCCCCCTGTCGGCGCCCGCGTACGTGTCGGACGGCGGCCCCGGCGGCGCCGTGGTGATCATGGTGGACTGCTCGGGTTCGATGGACTACCCGCCGACGAAGATGCGCAACGCGCGCGACGCGACCGCCGCCGCGATCGACACGATCCGCGACGGTGTGGCCTTCGCGGTGGTCGGCGGCACCCATCAGGCCCGCGAGGTCTATCCCGCCAACGGCGGTCTCGCGGTGGCCGATGCCCAGACCCGCGGCCAGGCCAAGCAGGCGCTGCGCAAGCTCACCGCGGGCGGCGGCACCGCGATCGGCACCTGGCTGCGGCTCGCCGACCGGCTGCTGGCCACCGCCGATGTGTCGATACGGCACGGCATCCTGCTGACCGACGGCCGCAACGAGCACGAGAAGCCGGAGGATCTGCGGGCCACCCTCGACGCCTGCGCCGGCCGCTTCACCTGTGACGCGCGGGGCGTGGGGACCGACTGGGAGGTCAAGGAGCTGACCGGGATCGCGTCCGCGATGCTCGGCTCCGTCGACATCGTCGCCGACCCGGCAGGGCTGAAGGCGGACTTCCAGCGGATGATGGAGACCGCGATGGGCAAGGAGGTCGCGGATGTCGGCCTGCGGCTGTGGACCCCGCAGGGCTCCGAGATCAAGTTCGTGAAGCAGGTCGCGCCGACGGTCGAGGACCTGACCGCGCGCCGTACCGAGGCCGGTCCGCGGGCCGGCGACTACCCGACCGGCTCCTGGGGCGACGAGTCCCGCGACTACCACGTGTGCGTCCAGGTCCCGAACGCCGGTGTCGGCCAGGAGATGCTCGCCGCCCGCCTCTCGCTGGTACTGCCACAGCCGGACGGCACCTCGCAGGTACTCTCGCAGGGTTTGGTGCGAGCCGTGTGGACCGACGACATGGCCGCCTCGACCCGGATCAACCCGCAGGTCGCGCACTACACCGGCCAGGCCGAACTGGCCTCCGTCATCCAGCAGGGGCTGGAGGCGCGCAAGTCGGGGGACATCGACGGGGCGACCGCGAAGCTGGGCCGCGCGGTGCAGCTGGCGAGCGCCTCGGGCAACGACGACACCGCGAAGCTGCTGGCCAAAGTCGTCGACGTGGTCGACGCTCCGAGCGGTACTGTGCGGCTGAAGGCGCGGGTCGCGGACGCCGACGAGATGACCTTGGAGACCCGGTCGACGAAGACCGTTCGCGTCAAGAAGTAACCGCGCTCGAAGGGCGGAGGGGGAGCCAGCCGTATGTCGACTTGTCCGAACGGTCACCAGTCGGGAACCGACGACTGGTGCGAGGTGTGCGGTCACCGCATGTCCGCACCCGCCGTGTCGTCCCCCTCCGCGGGCTCCGGCCCGGCCCCGATGGCAGCGGGCTACGACCCGGACGCCACCGCGGCGGCCGAACCGTGCCCGAGCTGCGGCACCCTTCGGGAGGGCTCGGCGCTGTTCTGCGAGGAGTGCCGCTACAACTTCCAGACCCACACTCCCACCACCTTCGTCTCGCCGTCGCCGGCCGCCTCCCCTCTCTCACCGGGGTTCCCGCCCTACCAGCGCTACGAGTCGCAGCGCTCCCGCCCGTCCCAGATGAACCGCGCGGCCGAGCCGCTGGCTCCCGACGCGGTCACCTCGGGCGGCTCGGGGGACTTCCTGCTCACCCCGCCGAGCGTTCCCTCCACTCCGGCGGGCGCTCCCCGGGCGGAGGCCGGTGCTACGCCGGAGGCCGGGGCCTCCGCCGCCCCGGCCGCGCCCGAGGTGGCGGTGTGGACCGCTGTCATCGCCGCCGACCGTGACTACTTCACCGCGATGATGGCCCGGAGCGGCCCCGACGCCACCGGCCTGTACTTCCCCTCGTACTCCCCCGAACTGCGCCTTCCGATGACCGGCAATCAGATCACCATCGGCCGCCGCCGGCACAGCACCGGCGAGGCTCCGGACATCGACCTGTCGCGCGCTCCCGAGGACCCGGGTGTCTCGCACAAGCACGCGGTCCTGGTCCAGCAGCCCGACGGCGGCTGGTCCGTGGTGGACCAGGACTCGACGAACGGCACCACGGTCAACGGCGCCGCCGACCCCATCCAGCCGTACCTGCCGGTGCCGTTGAAGGACGGCGACCGGGTCCATGTCGGCGCCTGGACGACGATCACGGTCAAGCGGGACTGACCGTCCCTCCAGCCCCCCTCCGGCCGCCCCTCCAGCCCCAGGTTTACCAAGGATGGGCAAAAACCGTACACCTGACCGAGGTCCTGGGCTGTACAGCTGATACAAAGCGTTGCTGGCTGTTCATTTCCGGCGAAGGGGTTCGGTCACCTTTCGCCCGGTGATCCGCCGGGGGGGCATTCGCAGGTCCGGCACGGGCTCTACCCGTGCCAGGGGGGACCAACACTTCTTCGCCGCCGTCCGCCGCGCACGTCGCGGCAACGGGGCGCCCTCTCGCGGTTTCACCGTGGCCGCACGGCCGTATCACGCGGATCTTGAGGGAGTTGACGCATGGGCATTATCGCCCGTGAAAAGGTATTTCGCATAGGCATGGTGACGGCCACCGCGGTGGCGATGATCGCCGCCGCGGCGCCCGCCGCACTGGCCGACACCACCCCGGTACCCGCGACGAAGCGGATCGGGTCCACCCCGGTCGTTCCGCACGGGGCCGTCCGTACCGCCAACCCGGGCGACGACGCCGGGCTGGATCTGAGCGTGATGCTCAGCCCGCGTGACCCCGCCGGACTGCAGAGCTTCATCGCGGCGGTGTCCAACCCCGCCTCCCCGCAGTACCACCACTACCTCAAGACGGGCGAGTTCGGTCCGGCCTTCGGGCCGACCAAGGCGACCGTCGACCTGGTGCGCGCCTCTCTCACGGCGCAGGGCCTCACCCCGGGCGAGGTCTCCTCCGACGGCTTCAGCATCCCGGTGCACACCACCGTGGGCGGCGCCGCCCAGGCCTTCAAGACCGGTTTCTCCGGCTACCGGCTGCCGGACGGCACCGCGGGACTGACGAACACCGCCGCACCCGCGGTGCGCGGCGACATCGCCTCGGCGATCACCGGCGTGGTGGGGCTGAACACCCTCGGCGCAGTTCACCCGCACCACGTGAAGAGCAAGGAGACCGTCACCGCGAAGGCGGCCACGGGCAGCAGCACGGTCACGCCGCACGCCGCCGGCCGCACGCCGCAGCTGTGCAGCGGCATCGTCAACGGCGCCAGCGGCATCGGCTGGTACGACACCAGCCAGTACTGGAGCGCGGGCTCGCTGGCCGGCGCGTACGGCATGACGAACCGGCCGATCCCCACCACGGGTGTCACGGTCGCGCTCTTCGAGCTGGAGAACTACGACCCGAAGGACGTCACCGAGTACCAGGCGTGCTACGGCACGAGCACCTCGGTCACCCCCATCAGGGTCAACGGCGGTCCCTCGCAGCCCGCTGACGCCAACACGGGTGTCGGCGGCGAGTCCGTCCTCGACATCGAGGACATCATCGGTCTGGTGCCCGAGGCCTCGATCCTGGTGTACCAGGGTTCCGACGCCAACAGCTGGACCCCGGTGATCGACACCTACACGAAGATCATCACGGAGAACCGTGCCCAGGTCATCTCCACCAGCTGGGGTGCCTGCGAGGCCAACATCCCCAGCGATGTCGTGAACTCCGAGAGCTTGCTCTTCAAGATGGCGGCGGCCCAGGGCCAGACCGTCGTGGCGGCCTCGGGCGACAGCGGTTCCACCGACTGCTACCACGCGAGCGGCTCCCCCAACAGCACGGTGCTGAACACGGACGACCCGGCCGGCCAGCCGTACGTTCTCAGCGTCGGCGGCACCACGATGTCGGGCTCCGGCGGCTCGTACGAGACGACCTGGAACCACGACTCCGGCGCCACCGGCGGCGGTATCTCCAAGTGGAAGCTCACCGACGCGGAGAACCCGCAGAAGGGCTTCACCGGTCCCGGCTACGCCAACAACTGCTCCGCGGCCACCGGCGAGACCTGCCGTCAGGTCCCGGACGTGGCGGCCCTCGGCGACCCGAGCACCGGATATCTCATCGCCTACGGCCGTGACGCCCAGGGCTATGAGCAGTGGCACCGGTTCGGCGGCACCAGCGGCTCCGCGCCGACCTGGGCCGCGCTGATCGCCCAGGCGGACCTCGATCTGTCGTGCGCGGCCGACGGCCCGGTCGGATACGTGAACCCGGCGCTGTACAAGCTGCCTTCGGCGTCCTTCCGTGACGTCACCAGCGGCAACAACAACCTCACGATCTCCGGCAACGTCAGCGGCCTCTACCAGGCCGGGTCGGGCTACGACCTCGCCACCGGCCTCGGTTCGCCCAACGGGCGCACCATCGCCACCGCCCTGTGCAAGGGCCTGCCGGAGAAGCCGGCCGGCACCTTCACCACCGCGGGCCCGACCCGTGTGCTGGACACCCGGTACGCGATCGGCCGCGCCGGAACGACCCCCGTCGCCCCCAACGGCACGGTGCCCGTCGATGTCATGAAGGTCCCCGGCGCTCCGGCCGCCGGCGTCACCGCCGTGGTCCTCAATGTCACGGTCACCGAGCCGACGCAGCCCGGCCACCTGACCGCTTGGCCCGACAAGACCACCCAGCCGAGCTCGTCCAACCTCAACTGGGCGAAGGGCGACTCCGTTCCCAACCTGGTGACCGTCCCGGTCGGCGCCAACGGCTTGGTCGACCTGGCCAACGTCAGCACCGGCACCGCCCACCTGATCGCCGATGTCTTCGGCTACTACTCCACCGCCCCGTCCGGTTCGACGTTCACCTCGGCGGGCCCGGCCCGTCTGCTGGACACCCGGTACGCCACCGGCGTCCCCACAAAGACCCCTGTCGCCCCCAACGGCACCGTGAACGTCAAGGTCGCGGGCCAGCAGGGTGTGCCGGCCACCGGCGTCACCGCCGTGGTGCTCAATGTGACGGTCACCGGGCCGACGCTGTCGGGCCACCTCACCGCCTATCCGCACGGCACCGCCGCGCCGACGTCCTCGAACCTCAACTGGGTCAAGGGCCAGACCATCGCCAACTCGGTGATCGTCCCGGTCGGCGCCGACGGCACGGTGGACCTCGCCAACGTCAGCGGCGGCACGACCCACCTGGTCGCCGATGTCTTCGGCTACTTCTCCAGCTCCGCCACCGGCACCAAGTTCCACACGGCGGGACCGACCCGGCTGCTCGACACCCGCTCGGGCATCGGCACCACCGGCAACGGCGGCCCGCTGGGCCCCGACGGCACGCTGACGCTGGACCTGAACGACGGCAACGTGCTGGCCAACGCCAAGGCCGTGGTCCTGAACGTCACGGTCACCGGCGGCACCGGTGACGGCTTCCTCACCGTGTGGCCCAATGGGACCACCCGGCCCAACGCCTCCAACATCAACTGGCGCATGGGTCAGACCATCCCCAACCTGGTCACCGTTCCCGTCGTCAACGGCAAGATCAGCTTCTGGAACCACGCCAACAACGTCCAGGTGATCGCCGACGTCTTCGGCTACTACAGCTGAGACCGGAGCACCGGACAGCAGCAACACCAGCACATCAGGAAGGCCCCGTATCCCGCGAACCAGCGGGGTGCGGGGCCTTCCCCGTGCCGGGCCCCGTGCCGGGCGGCGGTCAGGCGGCGGGGACCTCCCAGACGTGCGGCCCGTCCGGGGCGTCCAGCCAGGTCCACTGGCGGGCTCCCTCGACGGAGAGGCCGAAGCGGTCGCGGGGCGGGCGGGACGCGCGCCGCCACAGGTCGTGGGCGCACTCCGCGATCGCCCACAGGTCGCGGGGGCCGGCCAGCAGGACCGTACCGTCGCGGTCGGCGCGGGCACTGGAGCCGTCCGGGGCGGTGATGGCCACACCACGGTCGGCGGAGGCCCAGCGGACCTCCAACTCGCCCGCCTGCAGGGTCAGCAGAAAGCGGAAGAGATCGTCCTCCAGGACGCGCGGCGGTGTCCTGGACGTACGGATCCGCTCCTCCGCACCGGCCGGCGGCCCGGCCGCTCCCGAATCCGGCCGGTCGGTGGCGGCGGCCGGCCCGCGCAGCGAGACGAAGTAGGCGGGGGTGTGCAGAAAATGGCCCTCGGCCCGGTCGGGTCCTGTGACGGTCAGATGGATCAGGCCGCCCGCGAACGGCGCGAGAATCCGGCCGCCGGGGCGGCACTGCCGCAGCCACGCGGCCGGCACGGACGGCAGTTCACAGGTCGCGACGATCCGGTCGTACGGGGCGCGTCCGGGATGGCCGAGCGCTCCGTCGCCGGTGATGACGGTGAGCGCGCCGCCGCCCGCGGCCGCGAGGTGGGCGCGGGCCGCGTCGGTGATCTCGGAGTCGAGGTCGACGGTGGTGACCGCGTCACCGCCGAGGCGGTGGGCGAGCAGCGCCGCGTTGTAGCCGGTGCCGGCACCGATCTCCAGCACCGTGCGCCCCTTCCGTACCTCCAGTGCCTCGGCCATCGAGGCCATCAGCGACGGCTGGCTGCTGGAGGAGATCAGCCGCCCGTTCCGTACATGCGTGACCAGCGGCTCGTCCTCGTAGGCGCCCGTCAGCCAGCGGGCGCGTCCGAGCGGATCGGAGTCGTCCGCGGAGAGCCGTTCGTATCCGCCACCGTGCTGCGGACGGTAGTACTCGGGGACGAACAGATGGCGCGGCACCTCCTCGAACGCCGCCCGCCATTCGCGGTCCGCCAGCCCGCCGGCCGCGACGATCCGCCGCACCAGCGCGGTGCGCAGCGCGCCCGCCGCCGCGGTGTGCTGATCCGTGCGATCCGCGTCCGCCATAGCTCCACTGTGCTGCGGCCGGGCCCGATCCGCGATGCTTCACGGCCGGGATCCCGGGCCGGGTCCTACGTCTCCGGTCCTCCGCCCTGTCGTCTGCGACCATGGGAGGGTGAACGAGACCCCGCAGGACACGGCGCCCCAGCAGACGTTCTTCGACGCCGTCGGCGGCGAGGAGACCTTTCGCCGCCTGGTCCACCGCTTCTACGAGGGCGTCGCGGCCGACCCGGAGCTGCGGGCGATGTACCCGGAGCAGGATCTCGGCCCGGCCGAGGAGCGGCTGACGCTCTTCCTCATGCAGTACTGGGGCGGCCCGCGCACGTACAGCGACAACCGCGGCCACCCGCGACTGCGGATGCGGCACGCGCCCTTCCAGGTCGACCAGGCCGCGCACGACGCGTGGCTGCGCCATATGCGCGACGCGGTGGACGCGTTGGCGCTCGCCCCGGAGCACGAGCGGCAGTTGTGGGACTACCTGGTGTACGCCGCCGCGTCGATGGTGAACACCGCGAGCTGAGCGGGAACTCGACTTCCACCGTGCTCGTTCTGCGACTCGGTCCGTTCACCGGACATCGGGTCACGATCTTATTGCGACAATCTTCGACACTTCCTCACGTCCGAACTGTTTGAGAGCATCCGAACAGCGGTCGAACGGGGGATGGCGTGACGGGGTTCGTGTTTATGCGTGTCCGCGCGCACCGGCTGCTGCTGACCGCCGCCCTGCTCACCGTGGTTCTCACCACCAGCGTGCTGGCCACCCTCGCCGCGTTCACCGGAGTCATCGGCGATGCCGGTCTTCGCCGCACACTGGAGCACCAGTGCGCGGCGAAGACCACCATCAACGCGCAGATGACCGTCACGGCCGCCGCCTGGCGGACCGTGGACACGGGAGTGCGCAAGAACCTGGGCGGCGCGTACGACGGACTGCCCGCGCAGGTGCGGTCCAGTACCCGGTCCGGGCCGTACGCGCTGCCGATCGCGCTGCGCGGTGCCGCTTCGGCCACCCGCAAGAACGCCGAACCCGATCTGACGCTGCTGGCCACCTTCGACCGCGCCCATGTGACGCTGATCCAGGGCGGCTGGCCGGGCGCGGTCACCCAGGGCAGCGGCGCCCTGCCGGTGGCGGTCCCCGAGCACGTCGCACGGTCGCTCGGCGTGCGCCCCGGCGCGATCATCGACCTGACCAGCCGGCTCGGCGGCCCGATGCTCCGCATCCAGGTCACCGGCACCTACCGGCCGGCCGACCGGAGCGACCCGTACTGGCAGCTCGACCCGATGGGCGGCCACGGCGTCCGCACCGTGTCCTTCACAACGTACGGGCCGCTGCTCGCCGACCCGAGCGTCTTCGGCTCCGGCCGCCTCGCCCCCGCGGAGATGTCCTGGCAGAGCACCGCCGACTTCCGGACCCTGGGTGTGGCCGGCATCCCCGGGGTGCGGGAGGACGTGCAGCGGAGCATGACCGCCGTCTCCAGGGACCCGGCGAACTCCGGGGTGCAGATCTCCTCCGACCTGCCCGACCTGCTCACCGGGGTGGAGCGCACCCTCCTGGTGACCCGCTCGACCCTGCTGATCGGCGCACTGCAGCTGCTGATCCTGGCCGGTTTCGCCCTGCTGCTCGTCGCTCAACTGCTCTCCGAGGAACGGGCCGGCGAAACCGCGCTGCTGCGTGCCCGCGGCGGTTCACGGGGCCGCGTCGCCCGGCTGGCCGCCAATGAGGCGCTGCTGCTCGCGGTGCCCGCCGGACTGGCCGCCCCACTGCTCGCCGGGCCGGTGATCCGGCTGCTGGCCGGGCACGGCGCGCTGGCCAGGTCCGGCACCGACCTCGGCGGCGCGATCGGCGCCTCCGCCTGGTGGGTGGCCGCCGGAACCGCGCTGGCCTGCGCGTTCGCCGTGATCGTGCCGGCCCTGCGCGGACCGGGAACGTATGTCGCGGAGCGCTCGGCGCGCGCCCGGCGCGGGGCGCTGCCCGGCGCGGTACAGGCCGGGGCCGACCTCGGCCTGCTGCTGCTCGCCGGGATCGCCTACTGGCAACTGTCCCGCCGCGCCTCGGGCAGCGGGGTACTGAGCTCCGACACCGGCGGCACGCTCGGCGTGGACCCGGTGCTGGTCGCCGCGCCCGCGCTGTGTCTGCTGGCCGGCACCGTCCTGGTGCTGCGGCTGCTGCCGCTGGCCGCACGGCTCGGCGAGCGCAGGGCGGCGCGCGGCAGCGGGCTGTCGCTGGCGCTCGCGGGCTGGCAGCTGTCGCGCCGGCCGCGGCGCGGCGCAGGCGCTGTGCTGCTGCTCGTGCTGGCGGTCGCGATGGGCATCTTCGCGATCGGGCAGGGCGCCAGCTGGGACCGTTCCCAGAGCGACCAGGCCGACTTCACGGTCGGCGCCGACCTGCGGGTGACCGGCTCCACCACCCCGCCGTTCGGACAGGCCGGGATCTACGAGCATGTGCCGGGCGTCGCCACGGCCGCGCCCGCGGCGCGCGCCCAGCTCTCGCTGCCCCAGCAGCGCGTTGCGACCATCCTCGTGATCGACACGGCGAAGGCCGGCGGGGTGATGCGGATGCGCGACGACCTGTCCGACCGTCCGCTGGCGGAGCTGCTGCGGCCGCTGCGGGCCGGTGAGAAGGGCAGGGCCGGGGACACCGGCGGCTTCGGCATACCCGCCGCCGCCCAGCAGTTGCGCTTCACCACCCAGGTCGACGCGAACCGGCCGAGCGACGTCGTCGACTCGCTCACCGCGACCGTCAGGGACGGCAACGACGTCGCGTATGTCTTCTCGCTCGGCGATGTCCCCGCCGACGGAAAGCCGCATCAGCTGGTCCTGGACCTCGCCGACGCAGCGGGCCATACGGGTGGGTCACCGGCAGGACCCCTGCGGCTCACCCGTATCGAAGCCGACTACAAGACCCCCGAACAAGTGGAGAAGCACCGGCTCAACGTCTCAGCGCTGGAGGCCGTCACCGCGGACGGCACCGTCCGCCCGGTGGTCGCGGCCACCGGCTCGTCGTGGGTCGCGAAGGCACAGCTGCAGAACGTTGATGCCGCCTACGGCAGCGGCACCGACACCCTGCCGGCCCCCGGACCGGCCACCTCCGCACCCGGCACCCCGCTGACCGTGACGTACGCGACCGGCGCCATGGCCCCCGACCCGGAGAAGCCGTCCGCCGGTGCCGCCCAGCTGACCGTGCAACTCGCCGTTCCGGACGCCCCGGTGCTCTCCGGGATCGCCACCGACGCCTTCCTGCGGGCCGCCGGCAGCGAGGTGGGCAGCGAGGTCCGGGTCGAGCTGAACGGCACCGAGGCGGCCGTGCACATCACCGGCGTGGTGCACGCCCTGCCCGGCATCACCGCGGACGCCGCGTCGTCCCCTGCGGACGGTGGGGGGCTGCTGCTGGACCTGCGTGCGGTGGACCGGATGCTGGACGGGAAGAACGGCCGTTCCATGGAGCCCTCGGAGTGGTGGCTGTCGGCCCGGCCGGGCGCCACCGCCCAGGTCGCCGCCGCGCTGCGCGACCGCGCCGACATCGACTCGCTGCTGGTGCGCGACGAGACCGCCCGCGAGCTGCGCGCCGACCCGCTCGGCGCGGGACCGCAGTCGGCGCTGCCGGCCGCCGTGATCGCCGCGGCCGTCCTGGCGGCGGTGGGCTTCGCGGTCAGCTCGGCCGGCGCCATCCGCGAACGCAGCGGGGAGTTCGCGGTGCTGCGGGCCCTGGGAGCGCCGCGCCGCAAGCTCGCCCGGATGCTCGCCGCTGAACAGGGACTGCTGGTGTTGCTGGCTCTCGTGGTCGGGGTGGCGCTCGGCGCTCTCCTGACGCGGATGGTGGTACCGCTGATCGTGCTGACGACGCAGGCGTCCCAGCCCGTCCCGAAGCTGCTGGTCACCCTGCCTGTGGCGCCGCTCGTGCAGCTGATCGCCATGGTGCTGGTCGTACCGCTGCTGGTGGTCGTGCTGACGGCGGTACGGCGCGGCGATCCGGTCACCGCGCTGCGCAGCCAAGGGGAGGACTGACATGACCGACGTGACGGCGGATCTCCCCGACGGGACGGACGAGCCCGGCAGAACGGACGCGCAGGGAGCACCCCGCGCACCTGGAAAGGCCGGCGCGTCCGGTGGGTCCGGCCCGGGCGGCGTCTCCTGGGTACGCGTCCGGCTGCGCGCGGCACCGGCCGCGGCGATCGCGATGGCCCTGCTCGTCCTGGTCACCGCCTTCCTGGCCGCTGCGCTGCCGCGTGCGGTGGACCGCTACGAGAACAAGGCCCTGCGCGACTCGATCACCGAGTCGAAGCTGCGCGACCGCACCTTCACCCTCACCAAGACCACGTCGAGCGGCGACTTCCGGGACATGGCGCCGGGCGAGGTCCCCTTCAACCCGGCGGCGCTCGCCTCCGTCGACGAAGCGTTCCAGAAACTCGTCCGGCCGCCGCTGCGTCTGGTGCCCGGCCAGTCCGTGCTCGGCGTCCGCACCGGCGGCGAATCGGCGGTGCTCGATCCGGGCCTGCCGCGGCCGACCAAGACGCTGCCCCCGAAAGCCGACCTCGTCGCGCAGCAGGGCCTGGAGCGGCATGCCCGGATGCTGAGCGGCAGCCTGCCGAGCGGGCCGGCGGTCCCGGACGCGTCGGGCAAGGTCACCCGGGTCGATGCCGCGATCACCGAGCGGACCGCCAAGGTGATGGGCCTGCGGACCGGATCCGAGATCCACCTCAGCACCCTGGGACCGCCTCTCGTCGTCCATGTGACGGGCGTCGTCGCGCCGAACGATCCGGGCAGCCCGTACTGGAACGAGGATCCCGACCTCCTCACCCCGGTGCTGGCCTCGCCGCCGCCGGCCATGGGCGAAGAGCCCACGTTCTACTGGCACTTCACCGCGCTGATCGCCCCGGAGGCGGGATCCGCCACGCTCAGCCTGAGCCGGGGCGCGACGCTCTACTGGCACCACCCCGTCGACGGGTCCCGGCTCACTCCTCGGGATGTTGCGCCGTTCCAGCAGCTGCTGGCCTCGTTCGACACCGGACCGGATTCCGTCAAACTCCAGGAGACCGCCGGTTTCGTCCACGTCACCACCGGCCTCGGACGGCTCCTCACCATGTACGACCGCGACCGGACGGCGGCGCTCCCCCTCGTCCTGGTCGCCGCGATCGGCGTCGGCGCCACCGCGTTCGCCGTCCTGCTCATGGCGGGCGGGCTCGCCGCCGAACGCCGCCGCGGCGAACTCACCCTGCTGCGCGCTCGCGGCGGATCGTTGCGCGGTATGGGCGCCCGGCTGCTCGGCGAGACGGCGGCGGCGGCCGTACCGGCCGCGATCGCCGGAATCGTGCTCGCGTTCGTCCTCCTGCCGACCGATCGGTACCTCCTCTCGCTGCTGCTCGGCGCCACCGTGGCCGCGGCGGCCTCGCTCGCGCTGCCACTGCGGGCCATCGCCGTCCACCGCCGCCCGCGCCCGGCCGCACGCGAGGACGTGTCCGCCGCGCGGCCCTCCCGGCGCCGTACGGTGGCCGAACTCACGGTGACCGTCCTCGTCATCGGCGCGGTGGTCGCTCTGCGGCGGCGTGGCACCATCAGCGGCGCCGACCCGTTCCTGGCGTCCGCGCCGGTACTGGTCGCCATCGCCGCCGCCCTGATCCTGCTGCGCCTGTACCCGCTGCCGCTGCGGCTGCTCGCCCGGCCCGCTGCCCGGCTGACCGGCGCGGTCACCCACCTCGGCCTGGCGCGCGCGGGCCGGTCCCCTGCCAGCGCCCAACTGCCGCTGCTCGCCCTGCTGATGTCGCTCACCGTGGCCTCCTTCGGCGGATCCGTACTCGCCGGAGTCGCGGACGGCCGCGACGAGGCGGCACGGGCGGCCGTCGGCGCGGACGCCAGGATCGACGCCAACTTCGTGCTGCCGGAGAAGCTCGCGGAGAAAGTCCGGCAGGTCCCCGGCGTCGCCGGAACCTACGGCGTCCGGGTGGAGCCCAGCGCCGCCACGACCGGCTTCGGAATGTCCTACAGCCTGATCAGCGTCGACCCCGCCGCCTACGCCCGGCTGACCCGTTCCATCGGGCTTCCCGGCTTCCCCGCCGACGCGCTCGCGCACGACGACGGCCACGGCCCGATGCCCGCCGTCGTCTCACCGGACATCGCCGCGAAGCTCGCCGGCGGAACGGGAACCGTGGAACCCGCCATCGGAACGACGGAGGTACGGGCCGCCGCGGTCCTCGACCTCACCCCTGCGGCGCCGAACGCCGACTTCGTCATCGTCTCCTCCGCCCAACTCACCAAGCGGCACCCCGGCATGGTCTACAGCCAGTACACCGGCCCGACCGTTCTCCTGGCCACGGCCGACGGCCCGATCGACGGCAAGGCGCTGCGCGCCGCCGTCACCGCAGCCGGCACCAATATGTTCGTGACCACCCTCGGCGAACAGCGCGCCGCCCTCTCCGACTCGCCGCTGCAGGCCGGCGCACGGGGCATCTATCTGGCGGCGGTCGCGGGCGGGGCCGGCTACAGCGCGCTCGCGCTGCTGCTGTCCCTGCTCCAGGCCGCCCCCCAGCGCACCGCGCTGCTCGCCCGGCTGCGGACCATGGGTATGAGCCGGCGCGACGCGCGGCGGCTGCTCTTCCTGGAAATGCTGCCGCAGGCACTGCTGGCGGCCATCGGGGGCGTGCTCGTCGGCCTGGCGGCGATCCCGCTGCTCGGGCCGGGAGTCGACATCACCGCGCTCGCGTTCGGCAGCGATCCGAGCACCACCGTACCGGCCGGCCTCGGCCTGCGGGTCGACCCGCTCTCCCTGGCGCTGCCGTCGGCCGGGCTGCTGGTGCTGGCCTGCGCGGTGCTGCTGGCGCAGGTCTGGGTGACCGGACGGCGGCGTGAGAGTACGGACTTGAGAGTAGGAGACCGCGCATGACCGGGACCACCGCGGACAGCACCGCCGGCACCACTACCACCCTGGCCGAACTGGAACGGCTGGCGGCCGTCCGCCGCGACCGGCCCGCCTACGGGCAGGACGCGCTCATCAGCTGCGACCGCCTGGTGCGGATCTTCACCGCCGACGGCGTCGAGGTCCAGGCCCTGCAGGGGCTGGACCTGCTCGTCGCGAAGGGCGAGCTGATGGCCCTGGTCGGCGCCTCGGGCAGCGGCAAGTCCACCCTCCTGAACATCCTCGCCGGCCTCGACGTACCGACCGCGGGCGCGGCCTCCGTCGGCGGCTACGACCTGCTCGACATGGACGCCAAGTCGCGGCTGCGCTACCGCCGTGAGGTCGTCGGCTTCGTCTGGCAGCAGACCGCCCGCAACCTCCTGCCGTATCTGACGGCTGCTCAGAACGTCGTGCTGCCGATGCAGTTGTCCGGCCGGGACGGCTTCCGGGCCAAGCGGTTGCACGCCGCCCGCGCCACCGAACTGCTCGCCATGCTCGGCGTCGGCTACTGCCATGACCGCCACCCCGGCCAGATGTCCGGCGGCGAGCAGCAGCGCACCGCCATCGCCGTCGCCCTCGCCAACTCCCCGTCCCTGGTGCTGGCCGACGAACCCACCGGTGAACTCGACTCCGCCACCGGCGAGCAGGTCTTCGCCGCGTTCCGCACCGCCAACGAGGAGCTCGGCACCACCGTCGTAGTCGTCACCCATGACCACGCCGTGGCCGACGCCGTCCGCCGCACCGTCGCCATCCGCGACGGCCGCACCGCCTCCGAGGTCCTCCGGCACACCGAGATCGACGAACACGGCCAGGAGTCCGTCGTCGCCCGTGAGTACGCCACCGTCGACCGCGCCGGGCGGCTGCAGCTCCCCCGCGACTACACCGCGGCGCTCTCCATCGAGAACCGGGTCCTGCTGGAACTGGAGACCGACCACATCGGCGTCTGGCCGGACCGCCCGACGACGCCGGAGCAGGACTGATCCAGGGTTGTGGGCGGGGGCCGAGCGGGAGTAGCTGTCAGGCGGGGGTGACCGTCAGGCCGGAACCGAGGGCCGAGCGCCGTACCGCGACCGATCCGTACGGCGTGCGCAGCCGCAGCCACGCCCCGGCCGACAGGAGGGCGAACGGCTCATCGCCGCCGCCCCGCAGGAATCCCAGCGCCTGTGCCGCGTGAACGGCCCGCACCGGCAGCACCGTGTCCCCGAACGGCCGGGACCAGACCTCCTCCGCGAGGGCGTCGAGCTCGGCCCGCGTCCGCCGTTCCGGCACCAGCACCTCGGTGCGGGTGCGGAATTCACTCACCACCTGCTCGGCGGCGGCCCGTACGTCCCGGGGCGCGAGGTCGGCGATCCGCTGCCAGCCGCCGCGTGGCGGCAGCAGCCCGGCCCAGGGCGGGCCGGTGACGGGCGGCGGCACCACGACGAGGCCGCCGTCCTCGATACCGCCCTCGGCGCTGGCCTTCTCGATGCCCTCGAGCAGCTGCCCGGCCGAGACCGTGGCATCGAGGTCGAGGATCTCGCGGAGCGCGGCCGTGCGCACGGCCAGCACCCCGCCGAAGGGCGGCTGGCCGAACACCGCCAGCACCCCCCGCTCGGAGCGCAGCCGGACGACGGCGGCCTTGTCCCAGCGGATCAGCCGGCTCAGGAAGGCGGCGAGTCCCGCCGCCTCCCCGGTGCCGGCCAGGAGCAACCGCGTCATGCGGCGACGGCCCCGTCGGACAGGACCCCGGCCTCGGACGGCAGCTCGTCGCGGTACGCCTCCAGGAAGGACCGCTCCTCCGCGCTGATCCGGCGCGGCCGCGCCTCCGCGAGGTTGTACGGGACCACGACCGTGGAAGCCCGTACGTACACGGTCTCCTCGTCCTTGATCTCGTACGCGACGGTCATCGAGGCCGCCCCTATCTTCGTCACCCACGACTCGATGGTCACCGGCGCGTGCCGGTGGACCAGCGGCCGCAGATAGTCGATCTCGTGCCGGGCCACGACGGACCCGCCCGTGAACGACGTGCTGCCCTCACCCGGCGCCAGCCGGAACATGAAGTCGATGCGCGCCTCTTCCAGATACCGCAGGAAGACGACGTTGTTGACGTGCCCGAAGGCATCCATGTCCGACCAGCGCAGCGGGCAGCTGTAAATATGCCGGGCCATCAGCCGCGGGTCAGCTTCTTGTACGTGGCGCGGTGCGGACGGGCCGCGTCGGCACCGAGCCGCTCGATCTTGTTCTTCTCGTACGACTCGAAGTTGCCCTCGAACCAGTACCAGCGGCTCTCGCCCTCGTACGCGAGGATGTGCGTCGCGACCCGGTCCAGGAACCAGCGGTCGTGGGAGATGACCACGGCCGCGCCCGGGAACTCCAGCAGCGCGTTCTCCAGCGAGCCCAGGGACTCGACGTCGAGGTCGTTGGTCGGCTCGTCGAGGAGCAGCAGGTTGCCGCCCTCCTTGAGCGTCAGCGCCAGGTTCAGCCGGTTGCGCTCACCACCGGACAGCACGCCGGCCGGCTTCTGCTGGTCCGGGCCCTTGAAGCCGAAGGCGCTGACGTAGGCGCGGGACGGCATCTCGACCTGGCCGACGTTGATGTAGTCCAGCTCGTCGGAGACGACGGCCCACAGCGTCTTCTTGGGGTCGATGTTGGCGCGGCTCTGGTCGACGTACGAGATCTTGACGGTCTCGCCGACCTTGATCTTGCCGGAGTCCGGTGTCTCCAGGCCCTGGATCATCTTGAACAGCGTGGTCTTGCCCGCGCCGTTCGGGCCGATGACGCCGACGATGCCGTTGCGCGGCAGCGTGAAGCTCAGGTCGTCGATGAGGACCTTGTCGCCGAACGCCTTGGAGAGGTTCTCGACCTCGACGACGATGGAACCCAGACGCGGGCCCGGCGGGATCTGGATCTCATCGAAGTCCAGCTTCCGCACCTTGTCGGCCTCGGCCGCCATCTCCTCGTAACGGGCCAGTCGCGCCTTGGACTTGACCTGCCGGCCCTTGGCGTTGGAGCGGACCCACTCCAGCTCCTCCTTGAGGCGCTTGGCGCGCTTGACGTCCTTCGCCCCCTCGACCTTCAGGCGGGACGCCTTCTTCTCCAGGTACGTGGAGTAGTTGCCCTCGTACGGGTGCGCCCGGCCGCGGTCGAGCTCGAGGATCCACTGCGCGACGTTGTTGAGGAAGTACCGGTCGTGAGTGACGGCGACGACGGTGCCGGCGTACTTCGCCAGGTGCTGCTCCAGCCAGTTCACCGATTCGGCGTCCAGGTGGTTGGTGGGCTCATCGAGCAGCAGCAGGTCGGGGGCTTCCAGCAGCAGCTTGCACAGCGCCACCCGGCGCTTCTCGCCACCGGACAGCGTGGTGACCGGCCACTCCCCGGGGGGGCAGCCGAGCGCGTCCATGGCCTGCTCCAGCTGCGCGTCCAGGTCCCACCCGTTCGCGTGGTCGAGCTCGTCCTGCAGCTTGCCCATCTCGTCGAGCAGCGCGTCCGAGTAGTCCGTCGCCATCAGTTCGGCGATGTCGTTGAACCGCTTGAGCTTCGCCATCGTGTCGGCGGCGCCGTCCTGGACGTTCTCCAGCACCGTCTTCGACTCGTCCAGCTTCGGCTCCTGCATCAGCATGCCGACCGAGAAACCGGGCGACAGGAACGCGTCACCGTTGGATGTCTGCTCCAGCCCCGCCATGATCTTCAGGACGGTCGACTTGCCGGCGCCGTTCGGCCCGACGACGCCGATCTTCGCTCCGGGCAGGAAGCTCAGTGTGACGTCGTCGAGGATCACCTTGTCGCCGTGGGCCTTGCGGGCCTTGCGCATGGTGTAAATGAACTCAGCCAAGAGAAACCGTCCGGCAATCGAAGAGTGGGCAGATACACCCCATCTTGCCGTACGTCCACCCTGACGGGCGAACGGGTAGGTCAGACCGCCTTCCACCTGCGACCCGTCTCCCGGTGATCGACTCCGGGGCCATCTCCCGGCACACGGGAACGAACGGAGGGACGGACACGGGGACGGACACGGGAACGGACACGGGAACGGACACGGGAACGAACAGGGGGCGGGACTCCATGAGTCCCGCCCCCGTCACTTCAGCCTGCGATTACTGACCCGCGGCCGACTTCTTCCGGCGGAGGAAGAACACCGCGCCGCCGCCGACCGCGACCAGCGCGACGGCGATGCCCGCGATCATCGGGGTGGCGTTGCTGCTACCCGTCTGAGCGAGGTCGCCACCGGTGGAGCCGGTGGTGGTGCCGGCCGAGGCCGGGCTGGGCTGGTTGGTCGGGGTGGGACTGGGGGTGGGGGTACCGGCCGTCTTGCAGTCCAGGACGCCCTTGAAGGTCTTGGAGAAGCCCTTCGGACCGGTGATGGTGATCTCGTACCGCTGGTCTTCCTTCACCGGGACGGTGACGGTCTGCGACTTGCCGGCCTCGATCGTGTACTTCTTGCCCGCGAGCTCGAAGGTGAATGCCTCGTCGCCCTTGTTGCTGGCGGTGACGTCCACGCCGTTCTTGGCGCAGTCGACCTTGGCGGAGAGCGCCGGGATCGGGCCCTTCTTGGCCCAGTTGGCGGTGGCGGTCGCGGAGACCGTCGTCGCGCTGGAGCCCGCCAGGATCTGGGTCTGACTGTGGCTGGTGTCCGTGCCGTTGATGTCGACGAACGCGCGGCCGACCGGGACCTGGGTCACGGCGGCAACGGTCAGTGCCGTATTGCCGTCGGCCGAGCCCGCAGGCACGTTGAAGAACAGCTGGTCACCGTTTTTGACCGGCTTGGTGACCTTCTGGCCCTTCGCATCGACGACCGAGACGCCGGCGGGGGCGTCCGACGCGAGGCTCACGTTCGCGCTGTCGGCGCTGGTGTGAACGGTGACCGGGCCGATCTTGCCGCCCGACTTCCCGGAAACCGCCGACGGGCTCAGGGTGAGCGAAGCCTTCGGCTCCTGGACTCCCGTGTTGGCCGGACCGGCGAGGTAGTCGGCCAGCTGCTCGGCGGATTTGTCCACGGCCTCGGCCTTGGCTCCGTCCGACAGGCGCCAGATGGCCACCTGGGTACCCGCGGAAGCGGTCTTCGCGGTCAGCGGGCCGGAGCCGGAGGCGGTGGCGAGTGCCGCGAGGTCGGTCACCTGCGGGTACGAGTGCTGGAGGATCCAGTTGATCTTGCTCGCCTGCGGGTTCTTCTGCAGGGAGGTCTCGCTCCAGCCCGCCTCGCGGTACTTCGCTTCGGGGCGCGTGTGGTTCCCGATGTCGATGCAGTACGTCTGGATGCTGCCGCCACCATCGACGGCCATGGAGAACAGTCCGGCGCTGACGTGGCGCTTCGCAGCGCCATCGCTGATCACGGCCGCATCGGACTTGTCCGCCTGCAGGCCCTCCAGCACGGCGGTGGCACCGGAGGCAGCGGGCGTGACTCCGTCTGCGGAGGCGGTCCCCGCGCCGGATATCGCACCGGCTGCGAGCAGACCCGTGACCAGGCCCGCGGCGGCGAGACGGGCGGCGCCTCGCCTCTGAATCTTGAACATGGAACTCCCCTTCGGGCGAAGCCGGGTCGTGGGTGGCTTCGCCTGCAGCTCCGAGAGCATCCGGGCCCCCGCAGTACCGAAGGAATCCTAGGAACCAGCCGTATCGCGACCACCATCAATTCCCTTCCATAACCGATTCGAATCACAATCGTTATACAATTCAGGGATGACCCCGAAATTGTCGATAAGTCGTCGATGCAGCGCCCTCTCGGAAAAGCTGCTCAACCGGGATTCTCAGGACATCTCCGCCGACTGCGGCGAAAGGAGTTGCGGCCGGACCACGGACACTCGCCGGAAGGCAGCCGTCCCCCAGGACAAATCGTGTCCGATCGCCACCCCGTCGATGTCCGCCGCGACATACCACCGGCCGTCGCGCTCCTCCTCGCGAACCCTCAACCGGCCCTGCACAACGAGCGGCTCGCCGACCTGGACGGATGTCCGCACATTGACCGCCAGCGTCCGCCACGCCCGCACCGTGAAGAAGCTGGTGCTGCCGTCGGTCCAGGCGCGGCGCTCCGCGTCCCAGCGCCGTGCCGTCGTCGCCAGCCGGAACCGGATTACCGGCACTCCCGTCGCGGTCTCCCGGAATTCGGGCTGCGTGGCGACATTCCCCACGACCGTCACCAAAGTCTCATTCATGCGTCCACTCCCCGCTGCCGAGAATCCACTCCCGAATGCCCTGAGGACAGCATGCACGAGTTGGACGGATCATGGAAAAACCGGCCGGAATCTGTGGATTACCGGCCGGTTGTGTATAACTCCGTCACCCGGGGGAGTGAAATCTCAGCCCCCGGCCACCACCGCGTACTGCTCCCGCACCTCGCGATAGCGCAACAGCTCCGCCGCGACCGGTTCCAGCACCCGTGCCCGTCCGCAGTCCGCCGCGGCGGCCCGCAGCCGGCGCTCGGCCGCCTGTCCGTACCGGCGGGCCGGACCGCGCGCGGCGATCCGGCCGGCCCAGGCCAGCGCGGGGCCGCCGAGAGCCCCGACCGCGAGCAGGATGACCGGCAGCCACCACGAGGCGTGGAGCGAGTCCACCGCGACCGCCACCAGGCACACCACCCCGGACAGCGCGAGGCCCATCAGCAGCCACTGGACCGCGCCCACCACCGACCACCACCTGGGCCGTTCCGGCTCCCCCGGCTCGGCCCGGGCGGCGGCCGCGTCCAGCGCCGCCGGCAGTCCCTCGCCGCCGCGTCGCGCCGCGTCGCGCACCGCCTGCGCCCAGGGGGCGGGCAGTCCCTGAGCCGCGTCGTCCGCGACTGCACGTACCGCTTCGTCCACCGCGGGGCGGGACGCGGCGAGCACGGCCGGCCCGCGTGCCACCAAGTCCGCGCCGCCCTGGCGCTCGGCGGTCAGCCGCCCCCACGGCGTGCCGCAGGAGGTCTCGGCCGCCCCTGCCCAGTGACGTTCCGCTGCCTGTCCAGCGCCAGCGACACCCACCGCGTCCGCCAGCCGGTCGACGAACTCCTCGCGTGCCCGATCTGTCAGCCCCACCGCGCCCTCACCCACGTACAGCGAGTGCAGACGGCCGGCGGTGCGGTCCACATCGGCCGCGAGCCGCCGGTTCGCCGAGCCGCGTTCGGCGACGATCTGGCCGAGGCAGGCGCGCAGATCGGGCACGCCCACCCCGCTGAGCGCCGAGACGGCGATCACCACCGCCCCGGCGTCACCGTGTTCGCCGACCGCGAGTCCGTCCTCGTCCAGCAGCCGCCGCAGGTCGTCGAGGACCTGGTCGGCGGCGTCGCCGGGCAGCCGGTCCACCTGGTTGAGCACCAGCAGTGTGACGTCCGCATGCCCGGCGAGCGGCCGCAGATAGCGTTCGTGCAGCGCCGCGTCCGCGTACTTCTCCGGGTCGAGCACCCACACCACCACATCCACCAGCTGCAGCAGCCGGTCCACCTGGTCCCGGTGCCCCGTCATGGCCGAGTCGTGGTCCGGCAGATCCAGCAGTACGAGCCCGGCCAGCCGCTGGTCCGCCGCGGTGGCGCGGTCGGCGCCGTCCAGCACACTCCGTCTGGCGTAACGATCCTGCGGGGCGATTCCGAGCCGGTCGAGCAGTCCGGCCGCGCCCTCGGGGTCCCAGGCGCAGGCGACCGGTGCGGCCGTCGTCGGCCGTCGTACGCTTGTCGCCGACAGCTCCAGCCCGGCGAGCGCGTTGAACAGCGTCGACTTGCCGCTCCCGGTGGCACCGGCCAGCGCGACCACCGTGTGGTCGAGCGACAGCCGGCGCCGCTCCCCGACCCGCTCCAGCAGCGCCCCGGTCTCGGCCAGCGCGGCCGGGCTGACCCGCGTACGGGACAGCCCGAGCAGCTCCCCCAACGCGTCGACCCGCGCCGCGAGCGGGTCCGGAGCGCGATGGGCCCGATGGGCGCCGGCGGCGGTACAGGCGCCGGGGCCGGAGTTGATGCCGGTGCCTGCCGTGGAAGCCACCGCGATCACCTTTCCTTCTGCAGTAGGGACAGTGCGGCGATCAATGAGGACTGCTGCTGCGCGGTCACGTCGAGGCTGTCCACGAGCGCGAGCCGCCGCTCGCACTCGCCGCGCAGCAGACCGGCCACACCGGCTTCCAGCTCCTCCCGCGCGCGGTCGCGCATCCGCAGCGCGGCCTGGGCGCCGACGGTCTCAGCGAGCCGTTCGCCCGCCGCGCTGCCGCGCCGGCCCCCGAGCAGGACCGTGGCCAGCAGCGCCGCCGCGTCCTCCGGGTCGGCGCCGGCACGTTCCACGTCACGGGCGGCCCGCACCTCGGCGTAGGCGAGGTCGGTGAGGCCGCAGCGCCAGCGCGCGACTCCCGCGTCGATCCGGTCCGCGGTGGCCGCCCGGTCCGGCCGCCCGTCCGGCTCCGCGAGCAGCGCCGCCCCTGCGCGGTCCCGCCGCCACCCCGAGGCCGTGCGTTCATCGGCCGCGTCGATCTCGGTACGCAGCAGCGTCGCGAGCTCCTCGGCCAGCGCGGACTGCAACGCCTCGCGCCCGCAGTGTGGATACTCCAGCCAGCGGGCCAGCGCCTCGCCGGCCAGCGGCACCCCGGCCGTGACGGCGTCGTCGATCCGGACGGCCGCCTCGGCGTACGCGTCCTCCGCGCCACGGGCCAGCCGCACCGCCGCCGCGTGCTGGACGGCGGAGGCCGAGGCCAGCGCCGGCATCCTGGCACGCAGCGAGTCCAGGACGCCGACCACGGTCCTGTGGGCCGCCTGCCGACGGGCTGCCGGGTCCTCGGCGTGGTGGGTCAGCCACTGGCGCAGCGCGGCGACCGCGGTCTGCGGCAGCAGCCCGCCGCCGCCCGCCGATTCGGGCAGCTCCGGAACGGTGAAGCGCGGCACGTCGCCGAGCCCGGCTTTGGTCAGCAGCGCCGCGTAGTGCCGCGAGACGTCCTCGACGATCTGGTGCGGCACCCGGTCCAGGACGGTGGCGAGCGTGACGTCGTACTCCTTGGCGGTGCGCAGCAGGTGCCAGGGCAGCGCGTCCGCGTATCGCGACGCGGTGGTGACCAGGATCCAGATGTCGGCCGCGCAGATCAGCTCCGCGGCCAGCTCGCGGTTGCGGGTGACCAGGGAGTCGATGTCCGGGGCGTCGAGCAGCGCGAGCCCCCTGGGCAGCGCGTCGTCGGTCTCCAGCCGCAGCAGTTCGTCCTCCGCGCACCCGTAGTCGTCCTGTGTGCCGGGTCCGGCCCAGGCCCGTGCAAGACCCGGCAGGATCCGCGGATCGGCGAACCAGGCCCGGTCCGCGGGGTGGCACACCAGCACCGGCGTCCGCGTCGTCGGCCGCAGCACCCCCGCCTCACTGACCCGCCGTCCCACCAGCGAGTTGACCAGCGTCGACTTCCCGGCCCCGGTCGATCCGCCGACCACGGCGAGCAACGGCGCTTCGGGCGTCCGCAGCCGGGGCACCAGATAGTCATCGAGCTGCGCGAGCAGTTCCTGGCGGGTGCGGCGGGCCCGCGCGGCTCCGGGAAGCGGGAACGGAAAACGCGCCACATCGACGCGGTCGCGCAGCGCCGACAGCGCGTCCAGCAGATCGGGCCGTACGTCCAAGATCGCCACAGTGGCAGAATGCACCATTTTGGCGCATTTTTGAAGCGTATACCGCCCAGTTCACGCCTTTTCAGCCCGCACGGACCGATACGGAGGCGAGCAAGCCCGATGAGACTCAGGCATAACGAGTGCACAACAGCCGCCGACTCAGGCGGAAAAAGCGGTGCAGCATTCGTACCCGCCTGCGATTATCGGACCGCTTCACTGAACCTCCACAACGTGTCACGGAGGTGAAGCAACCGGTAGAAGGTCCGACGCGCCCTATCCTTGTCCCCGGCCAGGTCACGGAACCACCCAGGGGCGGAAACAGCCACGGCCACGGTCCGGCCCCCATAGCTCAGTGGATAGAGCAGGTGCCTTCTAAGCACTTGGCCGCAGGTTCGAGTCCTGCTGGGGGCACTTTTTCTCGTCCGTTTCCGTCGGCTGCTGCGGAAACCTTTCGGCAGGTCAGCGCCGGTACGGCGGCTCACCGTCGCGCAATGGGCCATCGACTCACGTGAGTCGGTGGGTCCCGGCTTCGTCCGGCTCTCGCCGGGGTTCTGCGAGTGGCTGTGGGTGGTTGCGGGGGTTGCGGCTCATGCCCGGTGAAGATCGCCGCAGTGGTCGGGCGGGCGGTGGCCGGATCGGTGGGGTCCGGGGGCCACCATGTGGCGGAGTCCGGCGGCTTTTTCGGGGCGCCGGGCCGGGCGCCAGCCGGGTGGGCGAGTCGGGAGGCGCTCCGGTCGCCGGTCGGAGTGGGCTCGCCTAGCGTCTATGCGGGGGCTTACCTGCGATGGACGGAGTTTCCATGGCTACTGCACGCGAGATCATGCACAAGGGTGTGGAGAGCATCTCGGAGCACGAGACGCTGGACGTGGCGGCCAAGCGGATGCGGGACGCGGGCATCGGCGCGCTGGCGATCACGGATACGGACGGCAAGCTGCGCGGTGTGCTCACCGACCGGGACATCGTTCTGCGGTGCGTGGCCACGGGGCATGACCCGGCAGCCGTGCGGGCCGCTGATCTGCTCAACGGGAAGCCGGTGACGGCCATGGCCGACGACGACGCGGGCAGCGTCGTGGCGGCGATGGCCGACAAGCGCATCCGCCGGATCCCGGTACTGGACGGCGGGTCACTCGTCGGGATGATCAGCGAGGCCGATATCGCCCGGAAGCTGGGCGCCGCCGAGGCAGGAGCGCTGGCAGCGGCCATCCGTGCGGATTAGGGCCTGCGCGGACTAGTTGCCGCGCACGGGCATCCGACGGGGTGTGACCGTCACTGTCACGTGCGTGCCCGGCCCAGTCGTCGGGAGCAGGATCCGTGCCGTGCCGGCTGCCTGGTGGACGATGGCGCCGCGGGCGCCCGTGACGGACACTCTGGCGCCGTGCGGGAAGGCCGTGGCCGGCAGAGCCAGTTCCGTCCAGGCGTGGCAGGAGACCGCGGTGGCGGTCAGGGCGAGGGTGTAGGTGCGGGTGGCGGGATCGTAGGACTCCGGGCCGGGTGTTCCGGCGATCGCCGGCGCATAGGGGGCGAAGACCGGCTCCTTGCCGGGCGCGGGATGGCCGTCGGCGTTGAAGGCGCAGTAGCCGCCGCCATCGGCGGCATGGCAGTCATACCAGAGTGCCCAGCCGGTGGCAAAGCCCCGCATGGATGCTATTTGACGGCGTATCAACTCGGCGTTGCCGCTGCCGGTGGCCTTCGCCGGTCCCCATTCGCCGACCAGGACCGGCAGTCCGTGGGCGGCCGGATACGCGCGGATGACGGCTTCGTAGGCTTCGATGAAGCCGTCGTTGGGGTCCCAGTCGGCGCCGTTCTCAACGGCGGTGTCGTAGTAGTGCGGGGCGTAGCCGATGCGGTCGGCGCCATCACGCGGGTCGGTGAAGCCGGGCAGTTGGGTGGGCACACCCTGGCCGATGAGGACGGTGGGCTCGACGAAGAGCCAGGCGTCCTGGTCGCTCTTGCGGACTGCGGCGATCAGGCGCTGGTAGAGGCCGGCGAGCCGGCC
The DNA here is from genome assembly GCF_030063355.1 of Streptomyces sp. PH10-H1. Lineage (GTDB taxonomy): Bacteria > Actinomycetota > Actinomycetes > Streptomycetales > Streptomycetaceae > Actinacidiphila. Next base: position 133,136 of record NZ_JASISZ010000001.1, on the reverse strand, counting down.
GCGCTCCATTTCGGCGGAGTTCTCGATCTGCGCGGCCGGGTCGGTGGGGTCTCCCGTGAACGGACCGAACGGCTCGTTGAACAGGTCGTACCCGAGGAGGGACCGGTGGCCGCGCAATGTCGCCGCGACCTTGGTGTACGCGGCGGCCTGGGCGGCCCGCAGGTCGGCGTCGTTGTAGAGGTGACGGAAGGCGGCGCCGACGGCCGGCTGGAAGTAGTTGGCGAACCAGTCGTCGCCGGGCAGCGGCTCGTACGGGATGCCGTCGGTGCGGGTGGCCCAGGCCGGGACACCGTTGAAGCCGAAGGCCGGGCCGAAGACGTCCTGATGCCAGTCCACGAGGACCAGAACGCCGTACCGGTCCGCCCAGCCCATGACCCGGCCGAGGTAGCGGAGGTAGGCGGTGTCGTAGTCGCCGCGGCTCGGTTCGACTTTCTGCCATTGGATGTTGAGCCGTACGAGGTTGAAACCGCTCGCGGCCAGCTCGGCGATTCCGGCTTCGGTGACGATGTCCGTCTTCCCGAGGTTGAGGCCGTGCAATTGGAGGGCACGGCCCTGCCGGTCGGCGAGGTAGGTCCGGCCGTCGGGTGTGGTGACGGTGCCGGTCGCAGCGGGTGACGCCGCCCGGTACGGAGCCGCGGCAACCGGCGCTGCCTCGTCGATGTGACCGGCCTGAGCGGCGGCGGGGAGGGTTCCCGCGCCCAGGAGAGCGGCGCTGACGGCGAGTGCGGTGGCGGTACGGCGCAGGCGCATGGCCCACCTCTCAGGCTCGGGCTCCCGTACGGATGGCTGCCGATACTGTCCGGTAGCCATCACAGGAGCAAGGGTTCGAACCGGACTTCTTCGTGTCCAGGGACTTCTTCGTGTTCAGCCGATCGCCTCAGAGGGCCGGACCCGTAGCGCGAGCCGGGCCGGGAGGGCGGTGGCGAGCAGCGCGAGAGCCGCCGCCAGGGCAACGATCAGCGCGTATCCGGCGGGATCGAGCCGCGGGGCCGCCGCCCCCGTCATCCCAAGGCTGAAAGCGGTCAGGGTGGCCAGGGCTATCGCGGTGCCGAGGACCGCGCCGACGAGCACCACCGTCAGCGCCTCCAGACGCAGCATCCGCAACACCTGCCGGCGGGTGGTGCTCACGAGCCGCAGCAGCGCGAACTCCCTGGACCGGTCGGCGGTGGACATCGCGAGGGTGTTGACCACGGCAATGGCGGTGAAGGCGAGCACGAGGCCCATCGCCAGGTAATTCACCTCGGCGTTGGACTGCTGGACCTCCGCCTGGACCTCTCCCGCTTGGTCGTGGTCCAGGACCGCGACACCCGGGAAGTCCTTGACCGCGATGCCGAGAGCGGCACGGTCCACGCGGCCGTCGGTGGCGATGAGGACGGCCGCGGAGAGCGGATCGTCGACATGACGTGCGATCAGGCCGTGGGACATCGTCAGATCGCCGAATCCGAGGCCGCGTGCGTAGACCGCCCTCACCATGAGGACGGCGAGTGCCGTCGCCGAGGGTGAGCCGTACGGTGCTGCCCGGCCGGACGCCGAGCCCGTCCGCCGCGACCTCGCTGCGCGCTATGTCGCCGTCGCCGAATCCCTTGAGCGTGCCCTGGGTGACCTTGGGGTCCCAGGTGGTGGTCAGCCCGGCGGGAGCGACACCCTGCGCCGTGTACTTCGCGAGACCGACGCGCACGCTGGTCCGTACGACTTCGGTGACGGCGGTGACGCCGGGGACCTCGCGCACGGCTGCGGCTGCTTCGCCGGGCACACCGGGTGCGGCGGAGCCGAGCACCCACTGGGCGCGGTTTCCCGCCGCGGCCTGCTGCTGAGCCGCATGACCCATGGTCGTCTGGACGAAGATCACGGTGCAGGTCATGCCGACGAGCAGGGCCAGCGGAGTGATCGCCGCCGACAGGCGCTTGGAGTTGGTGCGGACATTGGCGGCGGCGAGATGGCCGCCGATACGGGAGACGCGAAGCGGAAGGGCCAGCACTGCGGCGGCGCCCCTGGCCAGCAGCGGCCCGAGCAGGGACACCGCGACGGCAAGGACCACCACGGTCAGGAAGTGACGGGTGTGGACGCGGGCTCGGTCCGCAGACCGCTGAGCACGACGAGCAGGACGATCCCGCCGGCCAGGAACAGCCCGCCCGCGAGCAACCGGCCCCAGGGAGACGTACGGGTCTCCATGGCGGCTTCCGAGAGCGCCTCCGCAGGACGGATCCGGGCCGCCCTGCGCGCGGATATCCGCGCGGCGGACCAGCCGCCGAACAGCGCGGCAGCGACCGCCGCAATCATCGGGAAGGGGCTCCAGGCAATCCGCAGGGTGTCAGGGACGGCCCCGAAGTCAACAAACTTGGCGTGCAGCCAGTACGCGACCAGCAGCCCCGCGAGGAACCGAGGGTGCCTGCCGCCAGGCCGACCAGGAGCGCCTCCCGGCCGATGAGTTGGCGGATCTGCTTCGGGGTGGCGGCGATGGCGCGCAGCAGGGCGATTTCGCGGTAGCGCTGCTGGATGGTCAGCGCGAAGGTGCCGACGACCACGAGCATCGCGACGAGCAGGGACGTGCCGCCGATCGCGCCGCCCATGCTGACGAGTTTGATCCTGGCCTTGGCCGCGTCGGGGAATTCCACCGGTCCGCGGTCGGCGCCGGTGTGCACCTGGGCCTTGGTGCCGTCCAGTGCGGCGGCGAGATTCGCGGCGAGAGCGCCGGTGTCGGCACCGGGTGCGGGCAGGATGCCGATCGCGCCGACCCGGCCGGGGTGACCGGCCAGCCGCCCGGCCTCGGTTGTCGTGAAGAACAGCGAGCTCTGCTGCCGCAGATGGCCGTCCCGGGCGGCGGCGATGCCGGTGACCCGGTAGGTGCGCGGGGCCTGGGTGGACTGGACGGTGACGCTACTGCCCGGCTTCAGGCCCGCACGAGCGGCGAGTTCACGGTCGATGACGAGCTCGCCGTCCGTTTGCGGGGCGCGGCCTTCAGTGAGGGTGAAGGGCGTGAGCGCGGCGGAGGCCCAGTCGTGTCCGTAGGACGGCCTCCCGTTCTGATCTTTGCTGTTGCCTCCACTCCGGCTCACCGCGTAGGCGGGGAAGGTGACTTCGGGGACGGCGGCCCGCACACCGGGCGTCCGGCGGACGGTCTCCACCGTGGTGTCCGGCAGCCAGACGCGCTCCGCGAGGGGCTTGGCCTTGTTCTTGACCTTGGTCTTGCCCTTCGTCTCCTTGACGGTGGTCTGGTGCACGTTCTGGTCGGCGGCGACGACGATCGGTGCGGCCGCGTACCGCTCGGTCGCGATCTCGCCCCGGAGACCGGTCTCCAGCAGCACTCCGCACGCAGTGACGAGCGCCGCGGCGCAGAAGAGGGCGAGGAAAGCTCCCGCGAAACCGCCCTTGCGGGCTCGCACGGTCTGCAGTGCGTAGCGCATCATCAGGACCACGCCCCGAGGTGCGTCATGCGCTCGGCCACCCGGTCGGCAGTGGGCTCGTCGTCGCGGCCCGCGATGCGGCCGTCCGCGAGGTAGAGCACGGTGCCGGCGTAGGAAGCGGCGATGGGGTCATGAGTGACCATGACCACGGTCTGGCCGGTTTCGTCGACGCAGCCGCGCAGAAGGCCGAGGATCTCCTTGGCGGTGACAGTGTCCAGGGCGCCGGTCGGCTCACCGCCGAACACCACGTCGGGACGGGTGATCAGCGCACGGGCGATGGCCACCCGCTGCTGCTGTCCTCCGGACAGCTCCGCGGGACGATGGTCCGCACGGCCGGTCAGTCCGACGCGCCGCAGGATCTCCTCCAGCCAGGCCGGTTCGAGCCGCTGCTTGGCGAGCCTGAGCGGGAGCGCGATGTTCTGGCGGACGGTCAGCGCGGGGACGAGGTTGAACGTCTGGAAGACGAATCCGACCCGGCTGCGCCGCAGCTGGGTCAGCCGGGTCTCGTTCATGCCGGTCAGCTCGGAGTTGCCAAGGTGGGAGGTGCCGCTGGTGGGGGTGTCCAGTCCCGCCGCGCAGTGCAGGAAGGTGGACTTGCCGGAGCCCGACGGTCCCGTCACAGCGGTGAAAGAGCCGCGCGGAATGCTGGCACTGACCTCGTCCAGGGCGCGTACGGCGCGGGGCCCACGGCCATAGGTCTTGGTGACGGCCGCCAGTCGTACGGCCGGCGCGACCGCTGCGCGGTCGGTTGTACGCGTACTCATGACGGGTCCCCGTTCGTGGTGTCGTCGGCCGTCTCGCCGGCCAGGTCGTCAGTCGTGTCCTCGGTCGTGTCGCGGGCCGTGCTGTCCGTCGTGTCGTCGGCCGGGTCCGTGGTCGCGCCCTCGGCCGGTGCCGGAAAGGCGAGGAACCGGGTCAGTACGTTCCGCGCGCCCTCCGGCAGCTCATCGCCGGCTCGCTTGTACCGGTTGACCAGGGCGATGTACTCCTCGAAGAACTCGCGCAGTTCGGGGAGAGTGACCTGGATCGAGCCCCGGGAGTACGGCTGGCCGTCCGCCCAGACGCCCTCGGTCTCGCGCTGGAAGCGCTCGAAGAGCGCGAGGTCGGCGGCGAACGCGAGGCGGTTCATCTCGTCGACGACCGGCCGCATCTCGTCGCTCTGCCGGATGCGTTGCGGGAACCGCAGGTCCGCGGGGGCCGCCCGCCACCAGCGCTCGCGTCCCCGCCCCCGCACCGCCTCTTCGGCCTCTTCGACGAACCCGTGACGGCCCAGCTCCCGCAGGTGGTAGCTGGTGGCTCCGGTGTTCAGATCGAGGGCACGGGCGAGGGTCGCCGAGGTGGCCGGTCCGTGCAGCGCCAGGTGATCGAGGATCTGTTGACGGCGCTGGTGCGCGAGCGCCTTGAGCGCCGCGAGATCGCCGATCTCCTTGGTGGGTCGTTATTTCGCCATGGGTACACAGTGATCTGTGCACAACTACCTGTGCACTGGCGGCGCCCGGTGAATCCGTACGGGGGTTAGCCCCACCCTGGTGGGGGACGTCACCTGTCTGCGACGTTTGTCACCATTACGCGGGTTCCACGTCACAAACAATCAACAGCCCCATGCGGCACTCACTGCACGTCGTTCACAGGACAAGCGTTGCTGATCAACAGCCACCCCACCGTAGGGAGGTGCGTGACATGACCGACCGGACCCTGTGGTCATACGCAGAGATCGCCGCACATATCCGGGTGCAGGTCGACACCGTGCGCTCGTACCGCAAGCATGGGCATCTGCCTGCTCCGGATGTCGTCGAGAGCGGAAAACCGTTCTGGTACGCCGACACCATCCGGGCCTGGAGCGCCCGGCGGCCCGGTAACCGGGGCCGCCGGGATCCTTACTGACCCATCGACTACCGAACCGACTCGGGGTCCCGCTCCTGATCGCGCTGCGGGGCACGAGCCGTGTCCTGCTCCACTCCCCCGCCGCCCTCGCTTATGCCGAATCGGTCATGGAAACGGCGAATCGCGGGCGGCGCCCACCAGGTGGCCCGGCCGGTCAGCTTCATGACGGCCGGGACCAGAAGGGTGCGCACCACCATGGCGTCCATGAGAACGGCCAGGGCGATACCCAGGCCGAGCATCTTGGTGTTGGCCACCCGTGAGGTGCCGATGGCCACCATGACGACAGCGAGGATCACCGCGGCGGCCGTGATGAGTCCGCCGGTGCGCCGCACGCCGAAGACGATCGCTCCTTGATGGTCGCCGCTGCGGTCGTACTCCTCCTTGATCCGTGACAGGAGGAAGACCCCGTAGTCCATGGACAGTCCGAAGGCCAGGCAGAACATCAGGACCGGGAGAGTGGTCTCGATGCTGCCGGTCGCGGTGAACCCCAGCAGTCCTGACAGGTGCCCGTCCTGGAACACCCAGACCACCGCCCCGAACATCGCGGTCAGGCTCAACGCGTTGAGCAGCACCGCCTGGAGCGGTATCACCACACTGCCGGTGAGAAGGAACACGAGCAGCAAGGTGACGACGGCGATCATCCCGACCGCCCACGGCAAGCGGTCGGCGATGGCCTTCTGGGCGTCGACCAGGACGGCCGCCTGGCCGGTGGCCGATGTCTTGAACTGAGCGTCCACGGCGCGGATCGCCCCCACCAGGTCCTGCGTGGCGGTGTCCACGGCCTCGGTCCCGGGCAGCACGGTGAGGTACGCCGCACCGCCGTCAGGCGCGGTGAAGGGGCCGTCGACCCGGACGACACCCGGCAGTGCGGCCAGCCGTCCCGCGTAGCCGGCAAGGGCGCCCCTGCTGGGACTTCCCTCGGCCAGCACAGTGATTCCACCGCCCGGGTTGCCCGGGAACGCCTCGCGTATGTGCTGCTGAACGGCGTGCGACTCGGCGCCGGCCGGGAGCTGACGGTCGTCGGCGGTGCCGAACTGGATCTGCAGGAACGGCAGTCCGAGCAGGAGCAGTCCCGCGGTGGCGCCGATGGCGAAGAGCGGGGCGCGCCGCATCACCAGCCGGGCGAGCCCGGCGTATCCGGCTCCGGGCTCGCGGGGCTCTGTGGCGGAGGCCCTTCGGCGCCGCCACAGCCTCCGCAGGTCCAGTGCGTTGACCCGGTGTCCGAGCAGCAGCAGTGCAGCCGGCAGCACGATCAGCGCGGCGGCGGCCGCCAGCAGCACCACCGCGATACCCGCGTAGGCGAAGGAACGCAGGAAGTACTGCGGGAAGACCAGCATCGCCGCGAGCGCGGCGGCGACGGTGAGCGCCGAGAAGAGCACCGTACGACCGGCGGTGCGCAGCGTCGCGCCCACCGCCTGCAAGGGGTCGCCCCGGTCGGCCAGTTCCTCCCGGAAGCGGCGCACGATGAACAGCGCATAGTCGATACCGAGTCCCAGCCCGAGCACGGTGGTCAGGCTCTGCGCGAAGAGCGAGACATCGGTGAAGGTGGTGATGCCGCGCAGCACGGCGTTGGTCCCCAGGATCGCGATGATGCCCACGCCCAGCGGCAACAGGGCGGCGACCGCGCTGCCGAAGACCATCACCAGAAGTACGAGGGTGACCGGCAGCGCGATCATCTCGGCACGTACCAGGTCGTCCTCGATGGTGCTCTGCAGCTCGTGCCGGACAGCGGCCACGCCGCCGATCCGCACGTCCACCGGCCCCCTGACCCCCCGGTATTCGGGCGCTATGCGTTCGACGGCGGCGCCCACCGCATCGTCGCCGCCCACGATCCGGGCCGCGATCATAGCTTCGCCGTGGTCCTTCGCGCGCAGTCCGGGCGCTCCGGTGCTCCAGTACGAGGTGACGCCGGCGATGGACGCGTCGGCGGCGAGCCTGCGGGCCAGTTCACGTCCCGCGGCGGCCACCTGAGGGCTGTCGACGCCCGCTCCACGGCTGTCCACCAGCAGGACGAGATTGGGCTGGGAGGCGGGGAACCGCTCTTCCAGCGCCTTGGTCGCATAGGACGACTCGGAGTCCGGAGCCTCCCATCCGCCGCCGCTCAGACGGTCCGCTACACCGCTTCCGGCGACCACGGCGAGAGCGGTGAAAAGCAGCGCCAGCAGCAGCGTGAGCCTGGGCCGGGCGGTGACCACCCCGGTCCAGCCCCCGACGGTTCGCTCGCGGTTGACATCGGGCATCACTGAGGTGTCCCCTCCCCGTAGAGCAAGCATAGAATGAAAAACACGAGCAGCCACTCGCGTTTTCAATAATGCGAGCGGCCACTCGCGTTTGTCAATCATGATTGGGGCCTACACGTGTCCGAGGTGGAGGAGAAGCCGCGCCGTCGGCAGGCGCGCGGCGAGCGGCGGGTGACGCAGCTACTGGAGGCGGCCGCGAGCGTGTTCTGCACGTCCGGATACCGCGCGGCGAGCACGAACGCCATCGCCCGCGAGGCCGGCGTCTCCCCGGGCACGCTCTACCAGTTCTTCCCCAACAAGCAAGCCATCGCGGTCGAACTCGGCGGCCGGCTCATACGCCAGATGCAGCAGACGCATGGCCTGGTCTTCACGCCGGAGAACGCCGCGCTCCCGCTCTCCGAGATGATCGACCGGATAGTCGATCCGTTCATCGACTTCAACTGCGCCAACCCGGCATTTCTCGCGCTGATCAAGGGCCCCGACGCGCCGGGCAAGGTGACCGATGAACACGATCAGCTGCATGCCGCCCTGCTGGAACGGGTAGGCCGGATGATCGAGCTGCGCGCGCCAATGCTGTCGGCCGAGGACTGCGCCCGCATCTCCGAATTCGCGTTCGCCATGTTCAAGACGGGCCTGGAGCTCGTCCTGGCCCACGAGGGCGCGGAACAGGTCGCGTACATCGATGAGTTGAAGGGCCTGCTGTATCGCTACCTGGCCCCGTACGTCGGCACCGAGTCCCGTCCCCCGCTCGGCCACCACTGAGCCCGGGCAGGACCGCCACTGAGCCCGGGCAGGTCCTCGAAGCTATCTGCCGCGCCCGGCCGACCCGCAGAAACCCGCCTTCAGGCTGCTGTCCGACGGGTGGATTCCCGGCGTCCCGCCGGTCCCGGGGACCTGGTGCGGCCCAGCGCCCGGGGCCGGCCCTGGCTGTACCGAGGCCGGGGTCCGAACCGAAGCCGACGCCGCAACCACCGCAGTAGCGGGCGCCGGGGCGGGCGCGGGGAGAACTGCGGGAAAGGGGACCGCCAACTGGTGCCGTTCGCGGGTCCGGGAGGCCCACTGGGCCAGCATCCCCGCACCCGCCACCAGCAGGGAGGTGCCGAAACCGAGCCCGACGGCATACAGGGAGTTGGAGGCCGCTCGGCCGCTGACATAGCCGACGCCGACGGAGTAGGTGGCCCACACCGCCTCGGCCACGCCCGCTCCCGCCAGATAGCGGCGCGCGGGATAGCGGACGACGCCGGCCGCGAGGCCGCCGACCAGGCGCCCGCTCGGCAGGAAGCGCACCGCGATCACGAACGGCACCCCATACCGCTGGATACGCAGCGCCGCCCATCTGAGCAGGGCGACCTGCCGGGGCCTGCGGTGGATACGGGACACGACGCGTCCGCTCACGGCCCGCCCGGCGCGGTGGATCAGCATGTCCCCCAGCAGAGCGCTCAGCGCGACCACCAGGAGGACGAGAGTGATGTCCAGCCGGCCCTGGGCCGCCAGCACTCCGCCGGTTACGAGCAGCACAGCGTTGGGCACGAGCGGTGGCAGCGTGGTCGCGGCCAGTAGCGCGTATGCCCACACGACGTTTCCACCCCGCAGGTGCTCAACGAGACCGGCGGTGAAGTCGAATGACTGCACAAGCTTTTCAACGTCCATGAGGCTGCCCCTCTTCCCGCCGTACATCCACGCTGGCAGCGGCGGCTGGAACGCCGCAAGAGAGTTTCGCTCTGATGGGGGGTTTCCCAGGGGATTGCCAGGAAGAGGTCATCCTCAGGGTCCAGCCAGGCTCCGCCTGGAGTCGCAGGACCGCGGAACGGACCGGTACCGGACAGGCCCTAGCGGCCGAGCAGCTCGCCGCCGTTGCACTGCAGGATCTCGCCCGTGATGAAACCCGCCTCGGGCGAGGCCAGGAACACCACGGCCGCTGCCACGTCGGTGGGCCTGCCAACCCGGCCGACGAGGGTGCGCCCGGCCCGCCGGGTCAGCTCGGCGTCATTGAGCCGGGCGCCGAAGAACTCGGTGCCGGCGACGGTCCCTGGAGCGACGATGTTGCAGGTCACGCCCTGCGGGCCGAGCTGGGCCGCCAGCGAGTGGTTCCAGGCGTGCAGGGCGGCCTTGGACGCGCCGTACGAGCCGCCTCCGCGCAGTGCCGCGACCGAGGTCACGGTGATCACCCGGCCGCCGTCCGTGGTGAGCCGGTCCCGCAGGGACTCGGTCAGCAGCACCGCGGTCAGCACATTGCGCTCGAAGTCGCCGCGCCAACGGGTCCGCACTCCATGCGGACCCGTCCCGATCGCCAGCTCCCGGCTGCCTGCGTTGTTGACGAGAACGTCGACCCGGTCCGGGAGCCGGGTGAGCGCGGTCTCCACATCATCGGGATCGGCGAGGTCACAGGCGACGGGGGTGACGTCCAGGCCGTGCTCGCCGCGCAGCTCCTCGGTGGTGGCCCGGAGCACTTCCCGGCGGCGGCCGACGATCGTGACACGGTCTCCCGACCCGGCGAACCGGGTCGCGATGGCCCGGCCGATGCCCGTACCGCCACCGGTCACGACGATGTTCCGGCCCGCTGTCTCGTTCTGTGCCATGCGCTCCGCCCCTCGAGAAGTGACAGCACGCTACGGGATCGGCCACCACGGCCCGCGAGCGGGGGCCTCGGGCCACAAAGAGACGTAGATCACACCGAATGGAACGTAACCATTACCGCCACTCGTGGGTCTATGGAAGCGAACACCGCGCTCCCGGGGAGCGTGGTGGGGTGAATGAGCGGGCTGTCTTGGGGGACGGCCCAATCGCGTCGCCGGGGCGAAAGTGCCCGGAGAGCTTGAGCGGCCCTCTCGGGCCTTTCTCGTCCCGGCATAGCGCGCCACAAAGCACCCGGTACGGACCCGTGGGGGGATCCGATCCGGGGGACGGGAGCGCCCCGTGCCGGACCCGTGGGGGGATCCAGCGCGGGGCGCTTCTTTATGCTCTGCGGTTCTGTCCGCATGCTCTGCGGTTCTGTCCGCCGCAGTGTTCGCGGCGGTGTCCGCACCCGGCACTCACTGCCGCGTGCCGTGCGGCGCGTGCACCTTGGTCAGCGGGACTCGACCGGAAGGTAGTCGCGCAGTTCGACGCCCGTGTAGATCTGGCGCGGGCGGCCGATACGGGATCCGGGCTCCTTGATCATCTCGTGCCACTGGGCGATCCAGCCGGGAAGCCGGCCGAGCGCGAAGAGCACCGTGAACATAGTGGTCGGGAAGCCCATGGCCCGGTAGATCAGGCCCGTGTAGAAGTCCACGTTCGGGTAGAGCTTGCGCGAGACGAAGTAGTCGTCACTGAGCGCGTGCTCCTCGAGCTTGAGCGCGATGTCCAGCAGCTCGTCGGACTTGCCGAGCGCGGAGAGGACATCGTGCGCAGCCGCCTTGATGATCTTCGCCCGGGGGTCGAAGTTCTTGTAGACGCGGTGCCCGAAGCCCATGAGCTTCACGCCGTCTTCCTTGTTCTTCACCTTGCGGATGAAGGCGTCGACGTCGCCGCCGTCGTTCTTGATGCCCTCGAGCATCTCCAGCACCGACTGGTTGGCGCCGCCGTGCAGCGGGCCCCACAGGGCGCTGATGCCGGCCGAGATCGAGGCGAACTGGTTCGCCTGCGAGGAGCCGACCAGGCGGACCGTGGAAGTCGAGCAGTTCTGCTCGTGGTCCGCGTGCAGGATGAGGAGCTTGTCCAGGGCGCCGACGACGACCGGGTTGAGCTCGTACTCCTCGGCAGGCACCGAGAAGGTCATGCGCAGGAAGTTCTCGACATAGCCGAGGTCATTGCGCGGGTAGACCACCGGCTGGCCGACGGACTTCTTGTACGCGTAGGCCGCAATGGTCGGCAGCTTGGCGAGCAGCCGGATCGTGGACAGATGGCGCTGCTGCGGGTCGAACGGGTTGTGGCTGTCCTGGTAGAACGTCGACAGCGCGCTGACCACAGACGACAGCATCGCCATCGGGTGGGCGTCGCGCGGGAAGCCGTCGTAGAACCGTTTGACGTCCTCGTGCAACAGCGTGTGCTGGGTGATCTCACCCTTGAAGGTGGAAAGCTCATCGACGGTCGGCAGCTCACCGTTGATCAACAGATAGGCGGTTTCGAGAAAACTGCCGCGTTCGGCGAGCTGCTCGATCGGGTAACCGCGGTAGCGAAGGATGCCCTCTTCACCGTCAAGGAAAGTGATCGCGGACTTGTAGGCCGCGGTGTTGCCGTATCCGCTGTCCAGGGTTACCAGACCGGTGTCGGCGCGCAGCCTGCCGATGTCGAAGCCCTTGTCGCCGACAGTGCTGTCGACCACCGGGTAGCTGTGCTCGCTGTCCCCGTACCGCAGTACTACAGAGTTGTCGCTCACGTCATTCCCTCACCGACGGTTTTGCCTCTTCTTCGAGGTGCCCTGACTTGGTCCACTGTCCCCCATTTGGCACTGGCGCGTGCACTCGGGGTCGGCCATAGGGCCGAAACATGGCACGGAGTGCCTATTTCGCGCTCTGGGAGAGCCGGTGATCGAGGGCGGTGAAGCGCCGGCCGGCCGAAACTGTACGCACCGCCTGGGCTATCGCCTTGCGCGAGCCGACCAGCACCACAAGGCGCTTCGCCCTGGTAACAGCCGTATACAGCAGATTCCGCTGCAGCATCATCCAGGCACCCGTCGTGACCGGGATCACCACGGCCGGGTATTCACTGCCCTGCGAACGGTGGATCGTCACCGCGTACGCGTGGGCCAGCTCATCCAGCTCGTCGAAGTCGTACGGGATCTCCTCGTCCTCGTCGGTGAGCACGGTGAGCTTCTGTTCGACGGTGTCCAGCGCGGTGACCACCCCGACCGTGCCGTTGAAGACGCCGTTCTCCCCCTTCTCGTAGTTGTTGCGGATCTGGGTGACCTTGTCGCCGACGCGGAACGTACGGCCGCCGAACCGGCGTTCCGGAAGGTCCGGGCGGGCCGGGGTGATGGCCTGCTGGAGCAGGGCATTCAGCGCACCGGCCCCGGCCGGACCGCGGTGCATCGGGGCGAGCACCTGGATGTCGCGGCGGGGATCGAGGCCGAACTTGGCGGGGATCCGCCGGGCCGCCACCTCCACGGTGAGCCGCCCCGCCGCCTCGGTGTCCTCCTCGGGGAAGAGGAAGAAGTCGGGCAGCCCCTGGGTGATCGGCGGGACCCCCGAGTTGATCCGGTGGGCGTTGGTCACCACACCCGACTGCTGGGCCTGGCGGAAGATCCGGGTGAGCCGTACGGCCGGGACCGGGCTGCCCGGGGCCAGCAGATCCCGCAGCACCTCGCCCGCGCCGACGCTCGGCAGCTGGTCCACATCCCCGACGAACAGCAGATGCGCGCCCGGCGGCACCGCTTTCACCAGTTTGTTCGCCAGCAGCAGGTCCAGCATCGAAGCCTCGTCCACGACCACCAGGTCGGCGTCCAGCGGCCGGTCCTTGTCGTAGGCCGCGTCACCGCCGGGCTTGAGTTCCAGCAGCCGGTGCACGGTCGACGCCTCCATGCCCGTCAGTTCGGACAGCCGTTTGGCGGCGCGGCCGGTCGGTGCGGCCAGCACCACCTTGGCCTTCTTCGCCTGCGCCAAAGTCACCACCGAGCGCACGGTGAACGACTTGCCGCAGCCGGGCCCGCCGGTGAGCACCGCGACCCGCTCCGTCAGCGCCAACCGCACCGCCTGCTGCTGCTCGGGCGCCAGATCCGCGCCGGTGCGCTCGGCCAGCCAGGACAGCGCCTTGTCCCACTGGACGTCCTGGAAGACCGGAAGACGGTCCTCCGGCCCGCGGAGCAGCCTGAGCAGCTGGCCGGCCAGCGAGATCTCCGCCCGGTGGAAGGGCACCAGGTACACCGCCCTGACCGGATCTCCGCCCCCCGGATCCGGCACCGACTCCCGGACCACACCCTCCTCACCCACCAGCTCCGCGAGGCAGTCGATCACCAGCCCGGCGTCCACCTGCAGCAGCTTGACTGAGTCCGAGAGCAGCTGCTCCTCGGGCAGGAAGCAGTTCCCGCTGTCGGTGGCCTGCGACAGGGCGTACTGGAGCCCTGCCTTGACCCGTTCAGGGCTGTCGTGCGGTATCCCCACCGCTTGGGCGATCCGGTCGGCGGTCAGGAAGCCGATGCCCCACACATCGGCTGCCAGCCGGTAGGGCTGGTTCTTCACCACGGAGATCGACGCGTCGCCGTAGTTCTTGTAGATCCGCACCGCGATGGAGGTGGACACGCCCACTCCCTGCAGGAAGACCATCACCTCCTTGATCGCCTTCTGCTCCTCCCAGGCGACGGCGATCATCTTCGTCCGCTTCGGACCCAGCCCCGGCACCTCGTTCAGTCGCTTCGGCTCCCCCTCGATGACATCCAAGGTCCCGGTGCCGAAGTGCTCCACGATCCGGTCGGCGATCTTGGGCCCGATCCCCTTGATCAGCCCTGAACCGAGATAACGGCGTATCCCCTGGATCGTCGCGGGCAGGATGGTCGTGTAGTTCTCCACGGTGAACTGCTTGCCGTACTGCGGGTGAGAGCCCCAACGGCCCTCCATCCGCAGCGATTCGCCCGGCTGCGCCCCCAACAGGGCGCCGACCACAGTCAGCAGGTCGCCGGAGCCGCGGCCGGTGTCGACCCGCGCGACGGTGTAGCCGTTGTCCTCGTTGGCGTAGGTGATCCGCTCGAGGACGGCTTCGAGCACGGCGAGTCTCGCATCCCCCATGACCCGGCCTCCCCCCTCAGCGGCTCCCGGCGGCTTTCAATGGCCTTCAACGGCCTTCAACGGCTTCCCAGCGGCGATCTGATCCGAAGGTACCGCCTGCCCCCGACACTCCGGGTACGCCTGTGGACAACTCCGGCGCGCGCCTCGTACGCCGCTGGGCTGACGCCGGTCCCGGTGTTCCCGTCTTTTCGGCCGATGGGCCTATGGCCATTCTCCCGAGGCCCCGGCCAGGGCATTCCTCATAACTTTGTGGATGTCGGCACACACCACCGCAAATATCCCCGACTTGTCGATCCGCATACGGAGACCCCCATGACCACCCGCGCCTCCCTCCGCACCCTCGTCGCCACGGCCGACGTGACCGGCGCGGTGCTCGTCCCGGTCACCGGCGCCTTCGCGGCGGACGGCGACACCGCCGCCCCCGTCACCTCTCCTCAGGTCCCGAGCACCGCCAAGACGTTCACCCTCAAGGACGGCAGCGTCGCCACCGTGACGCAGCAGCCGGGCGGCGGCTACAAAGCCGTCATCACTGTCGTGAACGGCCCCAACGCCGGTGTCGTCGGCACGCTGACCACCGCTACCCGACGGCCAACCACAACGGGCTGCACATCACGCTCCACAAGGACGGCAGGATCACCTCCTGGCTGGAGGGCGACAAGTCCACCGACAAGTCCGCGGCCAAGGACAAGGACAAGGACAAGGGCGCCGTCAGCACCCACGGCAAGAAGGCCCTTCCCAAGGGCGGCGTGGCCGCCGGTGAGCAGATCATCGCCGCCGACCACGGCATGAGTCCGGCCGCCATAGCCGGGAGCGCCGCCGCGGCCGCCGCAGTCGCGGGCGCCGGCATCGTCGTGATGCGCCGCCGCGCCGCCGCTGCGAGAACTGAGCCTGGCGGAACGGGGCGCCGCCGCAACGGGCGGCGCCCCACCGCGCATCTCCTCACGTGCCCAGGAGGCACCCATGTCCCGCCGCACTCCTCGGATCGGCCCCCTGCGCACGGTGATGGCGCTGTTCGCCGTGCTGCTCGTCGGCTCGCTGGCCGCCTGCGCATCGGGCGGGGGCGCCTCCGGCAAGGAGGTCTCACCTTCCGGCTCCAGCATGTCCGGTTCCAGCGTGTCCGGTTCCACCGCCCCGGGTCGGAGCGCGGCTCCTACGCGGGTGACGATTCCCTCCATCGGCGTGGACAGTTCGCTGATGCGTCTCGGCCTCAACGGCGACCAGACGGTCCAGGTCCCGCCGCCGGACAAGGGCATGACGGCCGGCTGGTACAGCGGCAGCGCCGCCCCCTGCGAGAAGGGCGCACCGTGCTCATCGGCCACAAAGACACCCGCTACGGCAAGGCCGTCTTCCATGACCTCGGCAAGGCGAAGAAGGGCACGGACATCGGCGTCCGTGACGCCGCCGGGAAGACCGTGCACTACACCGTGACCGGCACCGAGACGGTGGACAAGGACGCCTTCCCGGCGGAGAAGGTCTACGGTCCCACCGCCGCCCCCGTACTGCGGCTGGTCACCTGCGACGGCTCCCTGGACGCCGGCGGCCACCCCGTCGACAACCTCATCGTGTACGCCTCCCTGCGATAGCCCCGCCCCAGCCCCGCCCTCCAGGGGCAGGCTCTAACGCGTTCGGCCGCCCACCACGGGCCGCCGGCGGCCTTCGCGCGTAGCGTCCGGAGCATGAGCGACGAACCGCTGCAGAACGAAGTGCTGTCCGAAATCGGCGACGACCGGCTCCAGGAGATCGCGGGTCTGCTGGGCACCGATCCGGAATCGGCCCGGAAGCTTGTGGGGACCTCGGTCACCTCGCTGACCGGTGTCCTCACCGATGACGCGGTGACCCCGGGCGGCACCGCCGAGCTCAGCCAGGCGCTGGAACAGGCCGCGACGGAACCCGAGCCGCCTGCCGGGGCCGCCGGCTTCGCCGGGCTGGGGGTACTGGGGTCGGCAGCTGGCGGCGGCATGCTGCTCACCGTGCTGCGCAAGGTGACGGCGCCGACCGCCCGGGCCGTGTCGAAGAAGACGGGCCTACCGGTCGCGGCTGTCGCCGGGGCGCTCGAACTCGTCATCCCGGTGGTGGCGACGGTGCTCGCCAAGCGCGCCCGTTCCGCGAAGTGAGCGCCGGGCGGTGAGCGTCACGCGCGGAGCCCGCGGGCACGCGCGCACAGCCCGCCGCCCGCAACCCGCATGACAGACGAAGCAGGACAGACGAAAGGGGTCCGGCGTGAGCCGGACCCCTTTGCCGTTCCCCCAGTACCCCCGAAGCCCCCCTCGGGCGCATATCACTACCTCAGTTCCCCGAACCCCTCCCGGGAACCTTGATGCCTATAAGACCGACCACCCCTACAAACGGTTGTACGCCGGACAGAAGTAATTTCAAGATTCTTCAGAGCACGTGCTCGCGGTACCGTCCGGCGATCTCCGCGAGAACCTCGGCGCCGTCACGCGCCCACAGGGCGGGGTTGAAGATCTCCACCTCCATGGCGCCGAAAAACCCGGCCGCGTCGACCTGCTCGCGGAAACGTCGCAGGTCAACGCAGCCGTCCCCGAGCTGCCCGCGACCCAGCAGTACGCCCTCGGGGAGCGGTGTGACCCAGTCCGCGAGTTGGAAGGACGCGATCCTGCCGGCAGCGCCCGCCCGGACGATCTGCGCCGGGACCCGGTCGTCCCACCACAGGTGATAGGTGTCCACGACGACCCCGACCTGCTCGGCGGGGAAGCGCTCCGCGATGTCCAGCGCCTGGCCGAGCGTGGAGACGACACAGCGGTCCGAGGCGTACATCGGGTGCAGCGGTTCGATCGCGAGCCGCACCGACCGTTCGGCGGCATACGGAGCCAGCTCCGCCAGCGCGTCGCCGACCCGCTCCCGCGCGGCCGCGATATCGCGGTCTCCGGAGGGGAGGCCGCCGGAAACCAGCACCAAGGTGTCGGTTTGCAGGACGGCCGCCTCGTCGATCGCGGCCCGGTTGTCGTCCAGCGCCGTACGCCGGGCGGCGGGGTCGGTCGCGGTGAAGAAGCCGCCACGGCACAAAGACGTCACCAAGAGGCCGGTTTCGCGCATCAGCCGGGCAGCGCGCTCGACTCCGTACTCCTGGACCGGTGCGCGCCACAGACCCACGCCCGGCACTCCGAGCCTGGCGCAGCCGTCGGCCAGCTCGGGCAGCGACCACTGCTTGATGGTCTCCTGGTTGATGCTCAGCCGCACCAGGTCACCGGTCATGCGGGCACCCCGTTGATGACGAGCAGCTGCCGCATCCGCGCCTCGGCGAGCGCCGGGTCGGGGAACAGGCCGAGGCCGTCGGCCAGTTCATAGGCGCGCGCGAGGTGCGGGAGGGAGCGTGCCGACTGCAGCCCGCCCACCATCGTGAAGTGCGACTGATGACCCGCCAGCCAGGCCAGGAACACGACACCTGTCTTGTAGAAGCGCGCCGGAGCGCCGAACAGGTGCCGGGACAGCTGGACGGTCGGGTCGAGGAGCGCCCGGAAACCGGCCGCGTCCCCCGTGTCCAGGGTGCGCACGGCGCCGGCCGCGACCGGTGCCAGCGGGTCGAAGATGCCGAGCAGCGCATGGCTGAAGCCCTGCTCGTCGCCCTCGATCAGCTCGGGATAATGGAAGTCGTCGCCGGTGTAGCAGCGCACGCCCTTGGGCAGCCGGCGTCGCAGGCCGATCTCGCGCCGGGCGTCGAGAAGCGACACCTTGATCCCGTCGACCTTGTCCGGGTGGGCCGCGATGACGTCGAGGAACGTGCCCGTGGCGGCGTCGAGGTCATCGCTGCCCCAGTAACCGGTCAGCGCCGGGTCGAACATCGGGCCCAGCCAGTGGAGGATGACGGGTACGGCCGACTGGCGCAGCAGATGGCCGTAGACCTCCAGATAGTCCTCCGGGCCCTTGGCCAGGGCTGCCAGCGCGCGGGACGCCATGAGGACGGCCCGCGAGCCGGACTCCTCGACGACGGCGAGCTGCTCCTCGTAGGCCGCGATGACTTCGGCGAGCGTCCGGGCGGGCGCCATGAGCTGGTCGGTGCCGATGCCGCAGGCGATCCTTCCGCCGGCGGAACGTGCCTCGGCGGCGGAGCGGCGGATCAGTTCGGCCGCGCCCGCCCAGTCCAGACCCATGCCGCGCTGGGCGGTGTCCATCGCCTCGGCGACGCCGAGTCCCTGGGACCACAGGTGGCGGCGGAAGGCGAGGGTGGCGTCCCAGTCGATGGCGGCCGGCCCGTCGCGGACGCTGCGGTAGGGGTCGGCGACGACGTGCGCGGCCGAGTAGACGATGCGGCTGCGCAGTTCGCCGCCCGGAGCGTGCACCGCGGGTTGGGTGCGCGGCACATAGGAGCGCAGTTCGCCCGCAACGCCGGGGAGCCGGATGCCCGTCCTGCCGCTCACAGGGACAGCTCCGGTACGTCGAAGCGGCGGCCCCCGGCGGACGACCTCAGGCCCAGTTCGGCGAGCTGGACGCCTCGCGCGCCGGCCAGCAGGTCCCACTGCCACGGCTCATCGAGCACGACATGCCGCAGGAACAGCTCCCACTGGCTCTTGAAGCCGTTGGTGAATTCGGCGTTGTCCGGGACCTCCTGCCATTGGTCGCGGAAGGGCTCGGTGACCGGGAGGTCCGGGTTCCAGACCGGCTTGGGGGTCGCGGAGCGGTGCTGTACGCGGCAATTGCGCAGGCCCGCGACGGCCGAGCCATGGGTGCCGTCGACCTGGAACTCCACCAGTTCATCGCGGTTGACGCGGACTGTCCAGGAGGAGTTGATCTGCGCGATGGCTCCGCTGTCGAGTTCGAAGATGCCGTACGCGGCGTCGTCGGCGGTCGCGTCGTACGGTTTGCCCTGCTCGTCCCAGCGGCGCGGAAGGTGGGTGGCGGTCAGCGCCTGGACGGTACGGACCCGGCCGAACAGCTCGTGGAGCACGTACTCCCAGTGCGGGAACATGTCGACGACGATGCCGCCGCCGTCCTGGGAGCGATAGTTCCAGGACGGCCGCTGGGCACTCTGCCAGTCGCCCTCGAAGACCCAGTAGCCGAACTCGCCGCGGATGGACAGGATCTGCCCGAAGAAGCCGCCGTCGATGAGCCGCTTGAGCTTGAGCAGCCCGGGGAGGAAGAGCTTGTCCTGGACCACGCCGTGCTTGACGCCGGCGGCGGTGGCGAGCCGGGCCAGTTCCAGGGCGCCGTCGAGCGAAGTCGCGGTGGGCTTCTCACAGTAGATGTGCTTTCCGGCGGCGATGGCCTTGCGCACCGACTCCTCACGGGCCGCTGTCACCTGCGCGTCGAAATAGATCTCGACGGTGGGGTCGGCGAGGACCGCGTCGAGGTCGGTGGAGATGTGTTCCAGGCCGTACAGGTCCGCCATCGCGCGCAGCGCGTGCTCGCGACGGCCGACGAGAACCGGCTCGGGCCACAGCGTCGTGCCGTCCCCGAGGTCGAGCCCGCCCTGCTCCCGCAGGCTAAGGATCGAGCGGACCAGGTGCTGTCGATAGCCCATGCGGCCCGTGACGCCGTTCATGGCGATCCGCACTGTCCTGCGTGTCACGTCGGTTCCTCCCCTTCGGCTGCGACCGCCCGGCAAGCGATAGCAAGCGCTTTCTTCTCGGGCACGCTAGCCCTGAGCGGACCGATCCGACAAGGTGAGAACATGTCCCGCAACGGGCGGTGCGGTCCCGGGACGACCAGCAGGAGGTACGGACGCAGATGGCAGTGACCCTCGCCGATGTCGCGGCGCGCGCCGGGGTGTCGTCCGCGACCGTCTCGCGCGTCCTCAATGGCAATTACCCGGTTGCCGGCAGCACCCGCGAACGCGTGCAGCGGGCCGTCGATGATCTCGACTACGTGGTCAACGGGCAGGCCAGGGCGCTCGCCGCCGCCACATCCGACCTGGTCGGCGTGCTCGTCAATGACGTCGCGGACCCGTTCTTCGGGCTGATCGCGAGCGCCGTACAGGCCGAGATCAGCGACGGGTCCGCTCCTGGTGGCGGGAAGCTCGCGGTGGTCTGCAATACCGGAGGCTCCCCCGAGGCCGAGCTCACCTACCTCACCCTGCTGGAGCGCCAGCGCGCGGCCGGCGTGGTGATCACCGGAGGCGCGATCGAGGGCGCCGGGCACGGCGCGGCGGTCGCCGCACGGCTCGCCCGGCTGGCGGAGTCCGGAACTCGGATCGTGCTGTGCGGGCGCCCCCCGCTGGACCCCCCGGCCACGGCGATACCCGTCGCCACTGTCGCGTTCGACAACCTGGGCGGCGCGCGGCGGCTCACTGAGCATCTGCTCTCGCTGGGCCACCGCCGGATCGGCTATGTCGCGGGCCCCGCCGACCGCACCACCACCCGGCACCGGCTGGAGGGCCACCGGGCGGCACTGGCGGCACACGGCCTGCCCTCCGGCGGCCCCGACGTCGAGCGGCTCACGGTGCACGGCTCGTACGACCGCTCCTCCGGCTACGACGCGGCGCTGGAACTCCTGCGCCGGGAACCCTCGCTGACCGCCATCGTCGCCGCCAACGACACTGTCGCGCTGGGTGTGTGTGCGGCGGTGCGCGACCGGGGGTTCAGCATTCCGGGCGACATCTCGGTGGCGGGCTTCGACGATCTGCCGTTCAGCGTGGACGCCACCCCGGCCCTCACCACGGTCCGCATCCCGTTGCAGGAGGCGGGCGCCCGGGCCGGCCGCCTCGTCATGGGGCGCCAGGCTCCGCCGCCGTGCGGCCTCGCGACGATTCGTACGGAGTTGATGGTGCGCGCGTCCACGGCGCGGCCGCGGGGCGGCACTGCCTGAGCCGATCGCCGGGCCGGGCCGCTTCGCTGTCCGGCGAAGCATCCGGTGAGTTATCCACAGGCCTTTTCATGGTGCCGACGGGACCTTACCTTTGACTCAGGCAAAGGAATTCGAGGTGATCCCATGGCCGTGCAAGAGATCCGCGCCTTCAACCGCTTCTACACCAACCTCATCGGCGCACTGGACTACAGCCGCCATCTGCACACCCCGTACACCCTGACCGAAGCGCGGGTGCTGTACGAACTCGCACACTCCCGCCGGACCGACGCCGCCGACCTCCGAGTGGAACTCTCCCTCGACGCCGGGCATTTGAGCCGCATGTTGTCGAAGTTCGAGCAACAGCAGCTGGTCACCCGCGCGCCGTCCGAGCGGGACGCCCGGCGGCAGCGCATAGAGCTGACTCCGCGCGGCCGGGAGGCGGCCACACTCCTGGAGGAACGCGCCGAGGAAGCGGTCGGGTCGCTGCTGAGCGAGGTGCCGGCGCGGGACCGCCCGCGGCTGGCCGAAGCCATGCGCACCGTCCGGGAGATATTGCATGACGACCGGCAGCCGGGCCCGGCCCGGATAGAACTGCGCGGGCCGCAACCCGGCGATCTGGGATGGGTGATCCAGCGGAACGCGGAGGTGTACGCGGCCGAATTCGGCTGGAACAGCGAGTACGAAGCGCTGGTGGCCCGGATCATCGCGGACTTCGCCGCACATCCGGATCCCGGGCGCGAGGCGATGTGGATGGCGGAGCTCGACGGCGCGCCGGCCGGCTGTGTCTTCTGCGTCCGCGACGAGGTGCCCGGCGCCGCGCGACTGCGGTTGCTCCTGGTCGAACCGGGTGCGCGGGGGCACCACATAGGCGACCGGCTGGTGGCGCAGTGCATATCCTTCGCCCGCGACGCCGGCTACCGCGAGTTGGTGCTGTGGACGAATGACGTACTGTCCGCGGCCCGGAGGATCTACCAGAGAGCCGGGTTCGAGCTCCTCGCGGAGAAGCCGCATCACAGCTTCGGCAAGGAACTCATGGGACAGGACTGGCGTCTGGTGCTGTAGAAAACGCCGCATACGGCTCAGGAGGATTCATGCCCATTTCGCTCGACAAGGTCCAGCAGACCGCCCCGGGCCTGGTCAGCCTCTACAAACAGGCCGCCGTCAGCCTGGACAAGCACCGGCTGTCCGGTGAGCGGGCCGCCGTCTATCTCATCCTGGACCGGTCCGGCAGCATGCGCGAATTCTACAAGGACGGCACGGTCCAGCACCTCGCCGAGCAGATCCTCGGGCTGGCCGCGCACTTCGACGACGACGGCACCGTCCCGGTCGTCTTCTTCTCCACCGGGGTGGACGGCATCGCCGAGGTCTCGCTGACCGACTACAGCGGGCGGATCGACGCGCTCAACAAGTCGTACGGGCACATGGGGAGAACGAATTACGCGGCCGCCATGGAAGCGGTGATCGCGCACTACCAGCGGTCGGGCGCGACCGTGCCCGCCTTCGTCGTCTTCCAGACGGACGGCGGTCCGATCAACAAGGGCGCCGCCACCGAGGTGCTGTGCAGGGCGGCGGCGCTGCCCCTCTTCTGGCAGTTCGTCGGCTTCGGCGCGGATGAGTTCCGCTTCCTGCGCCGACTGGACGAACTTCCGGTACCGGCCAAACGAGTGGTGGACAACGCCGGGTTCTTCGCCGCCGGCAAGGACCCGCTCGCGATACCCGACGCGGGCCTGTACGACCAGCTGATGGCGGAGTTCCCGGACTGGCTGGCGGCAGCGCGCGCGCAGGGCATCGTCAGAGGTTGACCGCGCCCGGCACGGTGCCTAGTGTCCGGCGGATGAAGCTCGCGTTCTCCACCCTCGGTGTCCCCGCACTCCCCATCGAGCAGGTCGTCCGTCTCGCCGCTGAGCATGGTTTCCACGGAGTGGAGATCCGGGCCAATGCCGAGGAACCAGTGCACACCGGCCTCTCACCGGCGGAACGGAACGCGGTCGTGGCGGAGTTCGAGAAGTCGGGGGTGGAGATCCTGACGGTGGCGGCCTACACCAAGGTCGCCGCGCCGGGGGACGATGGGCCGGTGCTGGCGGATCTCCGGGCCAATCTCGCGCTCGCGGCCGATCTGGGGGCCCCGTTCGTGCGGGTCTTCCCTGGTGGCGGAGAGCTGCCGGCGGCGGAGGCCGACGAGCACGCCGCTCGGCGGCTCGCTGCGGTGGCGCCGGAAGCCGCCGACCTCGGGGTGCGGGTGCTCCTCGAGACGCATGACTCGCACCGGACCGGCGCGGACGCGGCCCGGATCCTGGGTCTGGTCGGGCACCGCAGCGTGGGTGCGATCTGGGATGTGATGCACACCTGGCGCGGCGGCGAGCAACCGTCCGCCACCTACCCCGTACTCGCCCCGTACCTCGGATATGTGCAGGTCAAAGACATCGCTTCGGCTGAGGACACCACCCCGCTGCCGCTGGGTGCGGGTGTGCTGCCGCTGGCGGAGACCATTGAGCTGCTGAGCCGGGCGGACTGGGACGGCTGGTTGTGCTGGGAGTACGAGAAGCGCTGGTATCCGCATGTGGCGGATCTTTCGGGGCTGCTGGCACCGGCCAGGCAACACCTGTCACGGCTGCTCGCCAGCTCGGCGTGACACCGGAGCCGGCCCCTGAGGCCGATCCCGGGAGCCGGTCACCAGATCGGTCACCTGGGAGGGTCGCCGCGCCGTCCCCCTCCGCTCTCGGCCAAACGGCCCATCACACGCTGCCCAGTGGCCCCGGCTGACGCGACCATGGGCCCATGCCCAGCCACCGCGCGGAACCGGTCCGCGGATTCGCCCGTCCAAGGCTCATGCCGCTGAGGAAGCTCCGCAGAGCCGTGTCGGTCATGGCGCTGGCAGCGTCACTGGCCGCTCTCCTCACCGCCTGCGGCCAGCAGCGGTCCGCCACCGGCACGCATCCCTCCGACAGCGCCGGTGGCGACCACAGTGCGTCCGCCTCACCGTCGACGGTCGCGCCGTCGACCGATGGTTCCCCATCGGGCAGCCCTTCGTCCGGCGGTCCCTCGTCGGTCCCCGGCAAGCCCGGGGCTCATGGGATCGAGTCCCGGGTCGTGTACTTCTCCGTCGGGGTGCGCAGGCCGCCGGGGATCCACACGGTGGTGAACAGCCAGCTCGAGCTGGCCCGCTTCCCGAGCTGGTTCGCGGGAAACGACCCGCAGGCGGCCCGTGAGATCGCCGCGCGAACCCGGACGACGGACTTCTCGCGCAATGTGCTGGTGGGCTGGGTGGAGACCACCGGCTGCAGTCAGGCCACCGGGGCGACGCTTCTCGCCACCGGCGACCGGCTGACGCTCGGCGTCAACCAGCCGAAGCCCATGCCGGAGTGCCTGGCCCCGTACCGGGCCACGGCGGTGTTCGAGGTACCGCGCAGCCGGATGCCGAAGCACCCGATGTTCGGGAACGGGAGCGAGGTAGCCACCCCGGCCGGCCCCGGCAGGACGGTGGCGTTCACGCGTCTCGACGTCGTGAGCGCTCAGGACCAGCGGTCCAAGGCCGCCGAGGTGACCCGGCCGGCCCAGCTGAACGCCTACCTGGCGGGCCTGCCCGGCGCCGGAGCTGCGGCCGTACGCGGGGAGTTGGCCGCACTCCCGCCGCAGAGCGGTGAGCGGCGCTTCGGGTACCTGCTGGCCGGTTGCAGGCCGACCGGTGCGGCACTCCTGATCAGCCCCGAGGGACGGCTGTCGGCGAGCCCGGCCGGCGACGAGAACATCCGCTGCATCCGGGCCGAGTACTACGCGGCGGTCCTGGCCATCCAGGGGAATCTTCTGCCGGCTCACGCCACAGCCATTGACTGACGAAAGCTTTCCGGCTATCCGTTTCAACTGAAGGTTTCTTTCAGCGTGCTCATCTCCTCCTGCCGGAAGGAGTTCGACATGCACCACCGCCTGCCCTCCCGCCGCACCGTGCTCACCACCGCGGCCGCCACCGCCGTCACCGCCGTCACCGCGGGCTCTTTCGCCGCCGGAATCCCGGCGGCCGAGGCCGCCGCTCCGGACCGCAGAATGATCCGCGCGATCATCGCGCGGATGAGCCGTGCGGAGAAGGTCGGGCAACTCTTCGTGATGCGGGTCTACGGCCATTCCGCCACCGCCCCCGACCCTGCCGATGCCGCCTCCAACCAGAGCGAGATGGGTGTCTCCAACGCCGCCGAGCTCATTGCCAAGTACCATCTCGGCGGCATCATCTACTTCGCCTGGGCCCACAACACCCGTGACCCGCACCAGATCGCCGGCCTCTCCAACGGCATCCAGCGCGCCGGGCTCACCCATGGGACCCCCATTCCGCTGCTGATCTCCACCGACCAGGAACAGGGCGCGGTCGCCAGGATCGGGTCGCCGGCCACCCTCTTTCCCGGCGGGATGGCGCTGGGCGCCGACGGTGATCCGCACGATGCCCGCGCCGCCGCCCATGTCATCGGCACCGAACTCGGCGCCATAGGCGTCAACCAGAACTTCTCACCGGTCTCGGATGTGAACATCAATCCGGCCAACCCCGTGATCGGTGTGCGGTCCTTCGGCGCCGATCCGCAGGCCGTCGCCGCTCTGACCGCCGCCCAGGTCAAGGGCTACCAGGGGGCGGGGATCGCCTCCACCGCCAAGCACTTCCCCGGGCACGGCGACACCGGCACCGACAGCCACTTCGAGCTGCCGGTCATCACCCACTCGCTGGAGGAGTGGCGGCGGATCGACGCGCCGCCGTTCCGCGCCGCGATCGCCGCTGGTATCGACTCGATCATGACGGCCCACATCCTGGTCCCCGCGCTCGACGACTCCGGAGACCCCGCCACCCTCTCCCGTCCCATTCTCACCGGGATCCTCCGCGAGGAACTCGGCTACGACGGAGTCGTGATCACCGACTCGCTTGGCATGGCCGGTGTGCGGCAGAAGTACGGCGACGACCGGGTGCCCGTGCTCGCCCTCAAGGCCGGTGCGGACCAGCTGCTCAACCCGCCCC
This sequence comes from Streptomyces sp. PH10-H1, assembly GCF_030063355.1. Taxonomy (GTDB): domain Bacteria; phylum Actinomycetota; class Actinomycetes; order Streptomycetales; family Streptomycetaceae; genus Actinacidiphila. Next base: position 107,176 of record NZ_JASISZ010000001.1, on the reverse strand, counting down.
TGCTCGACGTCGCCTGGAACGCGGTGCTCGACGCGGTGAAGTCGGGGGAGATCTCCGAACGGCGGATCGACGAGTCCCTCGTCCGGATCCTGGAACTCAAGGCCCGCAACGGTCTGTTCCGGAACCCGTACGTCACCCATCAGGGCGTCGACCGGGCCGTCGGCATCCGTTCGCATCGCGCCACCGCCGACCGGATCACGGACCGCACCGTCACGCTGCTCACCAATCGCGCCCAGATCCTGCCCCTGCCGCGCCGCGCTCACCGGAATCTGCTGGTGGTCGGCGCGGATCCGGCCGCACCGTCCGGCACCGGAGGCCCGCCGACCGCCGTGCTCGCCGAGGCGCTCACCGGTCTCGGCCACCCCGCGCAGGCGCTGCCCACCGGCACCGCGCCCGGCCAGGCCCTGATCGACCGGGCGGTGGCGGCCGCCCTCGGCAAGGACGGAGTCATCGTCGCCACCTACAACGTCACGGCGGCCTTTTCCGGCCAAATCGCCCTGGTCAAGGCCCTGGTGGCCACCGGCGTGCCCGTCGTCCAGATCGCCATCCGCAACCCGTACGACATCGCGTGGCTCAGCGGCGTCGCGGCGGGTCTGGCTGTCTACGGCTGGACCGATGTGTCGTTGCGCGCCGTGGCCCGCGTCATCGCCGGCAGGGCGGCCCCGGTCGGCAGGCTGCCGGTCGCGGTACCGCGCGCGGACGATCCGAAGCAGGTGCTCTATCCGATCGGCCACGGTCTGAGATTCCGCTAGCCGACGGGACGCCGTGACCGGTCGTGAGCCGTCGCGGAATGGAACCGGTGAGCCCTCCCGCCCGCCGGTTCCACCCTCTACCATGACTAATGGTGCATGTTGCTCGGGGGAGTCCTAGGGGGGCCATCATGCGCGGATACGGCCATGTGGGATCGTTTCTGCACTCCGTGGTGGCATCGGCCACCGTGCTCTTCGCGGTCGCCGTACTCGCCGTACTCGCCGTACTCGCGGCCTGCACGACGGGCCAGGGACCAGCCGGCAGCGGATCCTGGCAGGGTTCCGTGACCCCTTCGCCGACGCTGACGGCCGCGGCCACCGGCGCGGCATTCCTCGCTGAGGGCGCGTGCGCGCAGAGCGATCCCCTGGGCTCGTACCGCGAAGTGGCGTGCGCGGACCCGAGCGCCATCGCCCGTGTCCTGGCCAGGTTCTACGGCCCGTTGCCGGATTCACCGTCCCCGGCGGCCACCGCGCGGGCGGGTAACCGCTGCCCCGAGACGACGGACCTCGTCCTGTCCATACCGTCCGGCCGGTCGCAGGGTTACGCCTGCATGCGCGAGCTCGGCAGCCCGCACCCCGGCGACCCCGGGGCGGGCGGCGGTCCGCGCACGATCGTCGGCGACTGCGTCTACGCCACGGGCAAGGGCGAGGTGAAGGAGACGTCCTGCGACAACTCCACTCGGAACAAAGCCCAGTACCTGGTGGTGTCGATCACCCGGGATCGTGCGCTGTGCCCGCCCGGAACAGCACTGTTCGTGAACGTGGGGCCGGCGGGCGTCGGCTGCGCCCGCCGGCTGTGAGCCACGTCCGTATAGGCGTTACAGCGGGCGGCGTTCCATGACATCGTCCCGCACATCGAGCTTCGCGTTGAACGGGGCGAGCGTCGTGCCCGGTGTCACGCCTGCCCACTTCAGCACCTCGGCCGTCGCCTTGGCGTTGTCCGCGGGATTGAGCTTCGCGATATTCGCACCGTGGTTCGCGCCCGGCGCCCACATCACGAAGGAGTCCTTCGCGCCCTTTCCGAGGCGGAACGGTTCTGCGCCCCACGGGTCGTTCGTGCCGTAGACGAACAGCACCCGCTGGGCGTGGTGCTGCACCCAGTTGTCCACGTCGGGCATCGCCCACGGCTGGAAGGTCATCGGGATGGAACGCGGCACGTACGAGCGCGGCTGGTAGATGCCCGGGTAGCGCAGCAGCCCCTTGAGGTGCGGGGTCGCGAAGGTGGGCGCGCCGAGCTGGGTCCCGGCCTGGTAGTAGTACGGCGTGTAGTACGACAGGCCCTGGTCGGTGTAGAAGTCGAAGCCGGAGATGGTGTCGATGAAGCTGTACAGCTCATCGGTGGTCGCGGTCGGCTTCGGTACGGTCGGGCATTCCGACTCCAGGTGGTACTGCCAGAACGCCCACACCAGGTCGAGTACGACGTTCTCGTACGCCTTGTCGGCGCTGCCGACGGTGGTGAAGGTCAGGCTGTTGGTGTCCGCGTACCGCTGATAACGGGCGACGATCTCGTCCCGGCGTACCAGCGCCTCGCGCTGTACGGCGTTGAGTGCGGCACGGCAATCGGCGTTGCCCACGGTCTCGAAGAACTTCGTGTAGGCCGAGTCCTCCTTGTTGACCACGTCGTTGGGCGCGACGTAGGCAACCGTTCCGTCCATGTCGTTGGGGTAGAAGCGACGGAAGTAGGTGGCGGTCATGCCGCCCTTGCTGCCACCGGTGTCGATCCAGTTCCGGTGGTAGATCCGGTCCAGCGCCCGGAAGAACCGGTGCTGGTCGCTGGCGGCCTGCCAGATGTCGAGCTTGGACCAGTCGGCCGGCTCGGCGGGACGGGACGGCGTGAAGAACCGGTACTCCATGGAGACCTGGTTGCCGTCGATCAGCCGGGTCGGCTCGGACCGGCTCGCGTTGGTGGAGAGCCCGTAGCCGGAGGTGAAGAAGACCGTCGGGCGGTCGGTCGCCTTGTGCAGCACTGTCAGCCGCTGCTGGAAGGTGCCCTTCCAGGGGCGGCGGTGGTCGATCGGCTGGGTGTAGTCGAGCACGAAGTACCGGTAGCCGCTGACCGGCTTCTCCTCTATGAGGCTCATCCCGGGTATCGCCAGGATGCGGTCCTTGATATCCGTACCGGCCGTATCCGCACCGGTTGTGCCGGCACTGGTCGTATCAGCACCGGCCGGTCCGCCGGCGGCGGTGGCCGTCCCGGTCGCACCCGCCCCGGCCGCACCAACGAGCAGCATCAGTGACAGCAGCCATCTGAGCGTCTTAAGCATGCACCCTCCCCTGGGTTCACGGACGTCTCCGCGAACCTAGGGGAGCAACGGTCTTACCACCAGAGGGTGTTGAGACAGCAAAATGTCAGGCGGCGGCCCGTACCTCACCGACGAATGTCCGCCACAGCCGTGCGTAACGCCCGTCCGCGGCCAGCAGTTCGGCGTGGGTACCGTCCTCGATGACGCGGCCGTGGTCCAGGACCACGACGCGGTCGGCACGCGCCGCGGTGGTCAGTCGGTGCGCGACGACCAGAGTGGTACGCCGTATCGCCAGCCGGTCGGCGGCCTGGTTGACCAGCCCTTCCGTGGCCAGGTCGAGCGCGGCCGTCGCCTCGTCCAGCAGCAGGATGTCGGGATCGACGAGCTCGGCGCGGGCCAGGGCGATCAACTGCCGCTGTCCTGCGGACAGGTTGCGGCCGCGCTCGTTGACCTGGTGCAGATAGCCGCCGTTGAGCGTCGCGATCATCTCGTGCGCGCCGACCGCCCGGGCCGCCCCCTCGACTTCGGCGTCGGTCGCGTCCATCCGCCCGTACGCGATGGAGTCGCGCACCGTGCCGGCGAACAGGTACGGCTCCTGCGGTACGACGCCCAGGCGCTGCCGGTAGGCGGTCATGTCCAGTTCACGGATGTCGGTGCCGTCGACGAGGACGCCGCCCTCGGTCGGGTCGTAGAACCGGGCGACCAGCTTGACCAACGTGGACTTGCCCGCGCCCGTCTCACCGACGAAGGCGACCGTCTGCCCGGCCGGAATGCGCAGCTCCACGCCGCTCAGCGCCTCGGCCCCGTCTCCGTACCGGAAGTGCACATCCTTGAACGCGATCTCGCCGCGCAGCGACGGGACGGCCAGCGGCTCGGCCGCGGCCGGCGTGGTGCTCGGCACCCGCAGCAGTTCGCGGATCCGCCCCAGCGACACGGACGCCTGCTGGTAGCCGTCGAAGACCTGCGACAGCTGCTGCACGGGCGCGAAGAACAGGTCGATGTAGAGCAGATACGCGACGAGCGCGCCCGCGGTCAGCGTGCCCGCGCCGACCCGGTGCGCGCCGATGATGAGGACCAGTGCGGCCGCGCCGCTGGACAGCAGCTGCACGAACGGGAAGTAGACGGAGATCAGGAACTGCCCGCGCACCCGGGCCTCGCGGTACGCGCTGCTGCGCTCGGTGAACCGCTCGGCGCCGCCGCGCTCACGGCGGAACGCCTGCACGATGCGCAGGCCCGCGACGTTCTCCTGCAGGTCGGCGTTGACGACACCGACGCGCTCGCGGGCCAGTTCGTAGGCCCTGACGGACTTACGGCGGAAGACCCAGGTGGCCACGACGAGGAACGGAAGGGTCGCGAAGACCAGCAGGGCGAGCTGCACGTCGAGGGCGAGCAGCGCGACCAGGATGCCGAAGAAGGTGAGCACGCTGACCAGGGCGGTGACCAGGCCGGTCTGCAGAAATGTCGACAAAGCGTCGACGTCTGTCGTCATCCGCGTCATGATCCGGCCGGTCAGTTCACGCTCGTAGTAGTCGAGCCCGAGCCGGTGCAGATGGGAGAAGATCTTCACCCGCAGCGTGTAGAGGACACGTTCGCCGGTGCGGCCGGTCAGCCGCGCCGAGCCCCATTGCGCCGACCACTGCACGAACACGATCACCAGGCCGGCGGCCGAGGCCGCCCACACCGCGCCGAGCGCGGCCTCCCGGACGCCGGAGTCGATGCCGTGCCTGATGAGCACGGGCAGCATCAGCCCGGCGATGGCGTCGCCCGCCACCAGCAGCAGGCTGAGCAGCAGCGGCGTACGGAAGCCGCGCAGCAGGCTGCGGAGCCCGAATTCCGGGTCGACCATGCGGGCCCGCGCCTCGTCCACGTCAGGGGTGTCATTGGCGGGCGGCAGCGCGGCAACCTTCGCGAGCAGCTCCGGCGAGGACGGCATGCCGGCCATCGCGGCGGCCATGCCGCCGGGTCCGCCAGGCCCTGCCTGCGGCGGGGCGGCGGGGGCCGGAGCGGCGCCTGCCGCGCCGTTCACATGCGCCCTGTCCGGCACCTGGCCGTCCGAGGGGCGCAGTTCCCTGGGCCAGAGCTCGGACGTCACCCCGTCGAGTACGGGTACGGTGTCCGGCCGCTCAGCGAGTCCGGTCGCGGCGCCCTCGCCCGCCCAGCCCGCGGCGAGCAGGCCCGCCGGGTCGGCGGTGACGACGTCCGCACCGAGCGCGTCCGGGTCGGTCAGCAGCTTGCGGAACAGCGCGCAGCGCTCCTCGAGCTCCTCATGGGTGCCGATGTCCGCGAGCCGGCCGTGCTCCAGCACGGCGATCCGGTCCGCCAGCGCCAGTGTCGAACGGCGGTGGGCGATGAGCAGCGTCGTGCGGCCGGTCGTGACCTCGCGCAGCGCGTCGAAGATGTCGGCCTCGACCTGCGCGTCGACCGCCGAGGTCGCGTCGTCGAGCAGCAGCAGCCGCGGGTCGGTCAGGATCGCCCGGGCGAGGGCGACACGCTGCCGCTGGCCGCCGGACAGGGTCAGGCCCTGCTCGCCGACGACGGTGTTGTAGCCCTCGGGCAGCGCGGCGATGAACTCATGGGCCTGCGCGGCACTGGTCGCGGCGAGGATCTGCTCCTCGGTGGCGTCCGGGTATCCGTAGGCGATGTTCGAGCGCACGGTGTCGGAGAAGAGGAAGCTGTCCTCGGGCACCAGGCCTATGGCGGCCCGCAGCGAGTCGAAGGCGAGGTCGCGGACGTCCTCGCCGCCGATCCGCACCGCGCCGCCGGTGACGTCGTAGAAGCGCGGCAGCAGCAGCGAGACGGTGGACTTCCCTGAGCCGGAGGCACCGACGACGGCGACGGTCTCACCAGGCGCGATGCGCAGCGAGAAGTCCGCCAGCACCGGCCGCTCGGGGTCGTATCCGAAGCTGACATGGTCGAACTCGACCGTGGCGGCGCCGTCGGGCAGCGTCTTCGTGCCCTCCTCCAGCGTCGGCTCGGTGTCGATCAGTTCCAGGACCCGCTCGACGCCGGCCCGTGCCTGCTGTCCGACGGTCAGCATCATGGTGAGCATCCGCACCGGCCCGGTGAGCTGGGCGAGATAGGTGGAGAACGCGACGAACGTGCCGAGCGTGATCTGCCCGCGGGTCGCCATCCATCCGCCGAGCGCCAGCATGCCCACCTGGCCGAGCGAGGGCACGGCCTGCATCGCCGGGCTGTAGCGCGCGTTCAGCCGGACGGTGCGGAGACGGCCGGCGAACAGCTTCTTGCTGACGCCCTCCAGCTTGTCCATCTCCTGCTGCTCCTGGCCGAAGCCCTTCACCACACGGACACCGGTGACGGACCCGTCCACGATGCCCGCCACGGCCGCGGCCTGCCCCTGTGCGTACCAGGTGGCGGGGAAGAGCTTCCTGCGGCTGCGGTCGGCGATGAACCACAGGGCGGGGGCGACGGCCAGCGCGACAAGGGTCAGAAGCGGGGAGAGCGTGAGCATCACGATCAGTGACAGCACGAACAGGAGCACATTGCCGATCATCATCGGCAGCATGAAGAGCAGGCCCTGGATGAGCTGCAGGTCGCTGGTCGCCCGGCCCACCACCTGGCCGGTGTCCAGCTCGTCCTGCCTGCGGCCGTCCAGCCTGGTCAGCGAACGGAACATGTCGCTGCGCAGATCGTGCTGCACATCGAGGGCGAGCCGTCCGCCGTAGAAGCGGCGCAGATACGTCAGGACGTACACGGCGACGGCGGCGGCCACCAGCAGCAGCGCCAGCGGCAGCAGCGGACGGTCATGCGCGAGCACGACATCGTCGATGATCAGCTTCGGCACCAGCGGCACCAGCGCGCTGACCGCCATCCCGCCGAGCGACGCGCCCAGCGCCAGCAGCACATTGCGGCGGTACCGCCAGCAATAGCCGACCAGCCGCCGCAACCAGCCTTGCTCCGGCTCAACCTTCGCCGATGTCACCCGGGTCCTCCCACTGATCCGCCACTACCCGACGCTGCAACGCGCCGGCGTGCGGATTTCATCCTGCTGCAACAAATCCGCTGTCAATGTGGGGCCAAGGTCTCACTCCTGTCGGTCGGTGGACCTAAGCCCTGGTGGAGCCGGGGACGTCCGGCATAGGGGCGTTTCAGTTCGGATCGGGTCGGATCGGGTCAGATCTCGCCGAGGTGGGTGGGGGCGAACATCCGGAGATGGGCCGGGAGGACGACGACGGAGGGACCCGGGGCGGCCAGGGCCGCCGCGAGGTCGTCGCGCAGGGTGTCGGGGGTGGTGGCGGTGGCCGGGACTCCGAAGGACTCGGCGAGGGCGACGAAGTCGGGACGGGCCAGCTCGGTGGCTGTGGCCTGGCCGAAGGCGTCCGTCATGTACTCGCGGAGGATGCCGTATCCGCCGTCGTCGACGATGAGCCAGGTGACAGGCAGGTCGTACTGCCGCGCGGTGGCCAGCTCGGCTATGGAGTACATGGCGCCACCGTCGCCCGAGACGGCGAGTACGGGACGCGAGGGATCGGCGGCGGCCGCGCCGAGAGCGGCGGGGAACCCGTAGCCGAGGCCGCCGGCGCCCTGAGCGGAGTGCATGGTGTTGGGGTGCCGGGTATCGAAGGCGGACCAGGCCCAGTAGCCGAGGATCGTCATGTCCCAGCAGCTGGGCGCAGTGTCGGGGAGGGCGTCACGGACCGCTGCCAGCAGCCGCTGCTCCAGGTCGAGCCCCTGGCCGGCGATCCGGTCGCCGACGAGAGCCAGCACTTCGGCGACGGCCTTGGCGGCCTCGTCGTCCGGGCGCGGCACCGTCAGGTCGCACAGGGCGGCCAGCGAGAGCCGGGCGTCGCCGTGGATGCCCAGCGCCGGGTGGTTGGCCTCCAGTTTCCCGAGATCCGCCTCGATCTGGATCACCCGGCCGCGCGGGCGGAACGTGTGGTAGTTCGAGGAGAGTTCGCCGAGTCCGGAGCCGACGACGAGCAGCACATCGGCGGATTCGAGGAAGTCGGTGGTGTGCCGGTCCTCGATCCAGGACTGCAGCGACAGCGGGTGTTCCCAGGGGAACGCGCCCTTGCCGCCGAACGTCGAGGCCACCGGGGCGTCGAGCTGCTCGGCCAGCGCGAGGAGCTCACCGGCGGCACCGGACCGTACGACGCCGCCGCCGGCGAGGATGACCGGCCGGTGCGCCTCGGACAGCAGGCGGGCGGCCTCGGTGATCAGCTCGGCGCGCGGCGCCAGCGGTCGGGGCTCGGCACGCAGCGAGGTGACGGGCGGGACGCTGGTCCCGGCGAGCAGCACGTCCTGAGGGATCTCCACCCACACCGGTCCGTACGGAGCGGTGATCGCGGACTCCCAGGCCTCGGCGATGGCCGAGGGGATCTGCGACGCGGTGCGGACCGTGTGCACGGACTTGACCACGTCGCGGAACGACGCCTTCTGGTCTCGCAGTTCGTGCAGGTAGCCGTGCCGGCCGCCGCCGAGTCCCGCAGTCGGGACCTGGCTGGCGATGGCGAGCACGGGCGCTGACGCGGCGGCGGACTCCTGGAGAGCGGCGAGCGTCATCAGCGCGCCGGGTCCGGTGGAGACCAGCAGCGGGGCCACGCCGCCGGTGACCCGGGCGTACGCGTCGGCAGCAAAGCCCGCGTTGTTCTCGACGCGCAGCCCCACGTAGGTGAGCGAGGAGCGGCGCAGGGCGTCGAATGCGCCGAGGGCGTGCTGTCCCGGCAGCCCGAAGACGGTGGTCGCGCCGAGCGCGCCGAGCGATTCGACGACGAGGTCGCCACCGTTGCGGGCCGTCACTTGGCGGCCTGGCGGGCCGCGGAGATCTGCCGGGTCATGATCGTGGTCAGCTCATACGCCGTGTGGGAGGCCGCGACGGAGGTGATCTCCGCGTGGTCGTAAGCGGGAGCGACCTCGACGACATCGGCGGAGACCAGATGGCAGGAGGAGAGCCCGCGGATGATCTCCAGCAGCTCCCGGGAGGTCAGACCGCCGGCTTCCGGCGTGCCGGTGCCGGGGGCGTGCGCCGGGTCGAGGACGTCGATGTCGATGGAGATGTACAGCGGCCGGTCGCCGATGCGCTCGCGCAGCTGCTGCGCGACCTCGTCGACACCACGGCGCATGACGTCCGCCGAGGTGACGATGCCGAAGCCCATCTTCTCGTCGTCATCGAGGTCCTTCTTGCCGTACAGCGGGCCGCGGGTGCCGACGTGGGAGAGTGCCTCGGTGTCGAGGATGCCCTCCTCGACGGCGCGGCGGAACGGCGTGCCGTGGGTGTACTCGGCGCCGAAGTAGGTGTCCCAGGTGTCGAGGTGCGCGTCGAAGTGGAGCAGGGCGACGGGCCCGTGCTTGCGGGCGACCGAGCGCAGCAGCGGCAGCGCGATGGTGTGGTCGCCACCGAGGGTCATCAGACGGGCGCCGGTGTCGAGCAGATCATCGGCGGCGGCCTGGATGGATTCGACGGCCTCGTTGATGTTGAACGGGTTCGCGGCGATGTCGCCCGCGTCCGCGACCTGGGCGAGCGCGAAGGGCGAGGCGTCCTGCGCCGGGTTGTACGGGCGGAGCAGACGTGAGGCCTCACGGATGGCGTTGCCGCCGAAGCGGGCGCCGGGGCGGTACGAGACACCGCTGTCGAACGGCACACCGACCACGGCGACATCGGCGGTGCCGACCTCGTCCAGGCGGGGCAGCCGGGCGAACGTGGCGGGCCCGGCGTACCGCGGGATGCGGGACGAGTCGATCGGTCCACGCGGTTCGTTGCTGCTCATCGCGGCTGCCTTCTTTCGTATTACTCGTGATGTTTCGGTGTGATTCGAGTGTGCCCCGGCCCGCCGACAAGCGGGCCGGGGCTGTGGATAACTCAGGTTCAGCCCTGTGCCGGCACCAGTTCTGCGGCAGCCGGCCCACCGGAGCCGTCCGACCCGCCGGAACCAGTGGCGGAGTCCGGGCCGGTGGCGCCCTCCGAACCGGTGGCGCCGCGGCTCGCGAGCCGCTCGCGCCAGGCCGCCAGGACCGCGGCGTCGGTCGGCTTCGTGGCCAGGCTCACCACCACGTACGTGACGAGCGAGGCCAGCAGGCCGTAGTAGAAGGGCTCGTTGGCGAGGATGCCGTACCGCCACATCAGGCCGACGACGGCGCCGCCGCCGGTGATGATCGAGGCCAGCGCCCCCGCCCCGGTGCCGCGCTTCCACAGCAGGCCGCCGAGGATCGCCACCAGCAGCCCGCCGACCAGCAGGTTGTAGGCGACGGTGAGCGCCTGGACGACATCGTTGAGCACGATGGCGATGGCGATCACCGCGATGCCCATGATCAGGATGAAGATCCGGTTGCCGCGCACCTCGTCGTGGTCCCCGTCCTCCCGGCGGCCGGTGACCGCGCCGCGCAGCCGCGACCAGATGTCGTTGTTGGCGACGGTGGCGCAGGCGATCAGCGCGCCGGACGAGGTCGACATCACGGCGGAGAGCGCGGCGGCCAGTACCAGGCCGCGGACACCGACCGGCAGCGAGTCCTTCACGATCGTGGCGAAGGCGTCGTCCGCAGCCCCGAGGTTCGGGTAGATCACCCGGGCGGCCGTGCCGATGACCGCGCCGGCCAGTGCGTAGACCAGGCAGTACGTACCGGCGACCGTGCCGCCGAACCTGGCGACCTTGTCGGTGCGGGCGGTGAACACCCGCTGCCAGATGTCCTGGCCGATGAGCATGCCGAAGGTGTAGATCAGCACATAGGTGAAGATCGTCTCGCCGCCGATGCCCAGCGGGTCGAAGTACTCGGTCGGCAGCTGCGCCTTCATCGCCGAGAATCCGCCCGCCTTGACGATCGCGATCGGGAGGAGGAGCAGCAGTACGCCGATCGTCTTGACGACGAACTGCACCATGTCGGTGAGCGTGATCGACCACATGCCGCCGAGCGTCGAGTAGGCGACTACGATCGCGCCGCCCAGGATGATGGCGAGCGCGCGGTCGAGGCCGAAGAGCACATCGAAGATGGTCGCGTAGGCGATCGTCGAGGTGACGGCGAGCATCAGCGTGTACGCCCACATCACGACGCCGGAGATCACGCCGGCCTTGCCGCCGTAGCGCAGGTCGAGCATCTCGGAGACCGTGTAGACCCGCAGGCGGGAGATGCGCGCCGAGAAGAAGACGCTCAGCAGGAGCAGGCCGAGGCCGATCGCGAAGACCATCCAGGCGCCGGACAGCCCGTGCTTGTAGCCGAGGCCCACGCCGCCGATGGTCGACGCGCCGCCGAGGACGATCGCCGCCATGGTGCCGGAGTACATCGTGGGACCGAGCCTGCGGCCCGCCACCAGGAAGTCGCTCTTGGACTTGGCGCGGCGCATGCCCCACCACCCGACGGCGAGCATGCCGGCCAGGTAGACGACGATCACCGCGTAGTCGACAGCCATGGGCTCTCCTCCGTCCGAAACGCCCTACTGGATGCGGGCGATTCGGGGATGACCCTAGGCGGCCGAAAGAAGTCACTGAAGTGTACGTTCTATCCATCCAATGTTATTTCTGTGGATGGAATGCACATGCCGATCTTGGCGCCGCCCACTCCCCCGGTACCGCTCGCCGACCTGCTGGCCCGCGCGGACCTGGGCCTTCGGCAAGTCGCGGGGCCGCGCGAGGACATTCCCATCCACTGGGCGCACACCAGCGAGATGGAGGACCCGGTTCCGTAGCTGCTGGGCGGCGAGCTGCTGCTGACGGCCGGGGTGCACTTCCCGTCGGCCGGCGGCTCCGGGGCCCGCGTCGACCCCGCCTATCTCGACCGCTACGTGGCCCGTGCCGTCGAGGCGGGTGCCGCGGCGCTCGGCTTCGGGCTCGCGCCCGTTCACCATGAGACGCCGCGTGCCCTCGTCGAGGCGTGCGACCGCCATGGCCTGCCTTTGGTGGAGGTTCCGCCGCAAACCCCCTTCACCGCTGTCGCCCGCGCCGTCTGGCAGGCGATGGCCGAGGCCCGTCACCGCGAGCTGCGCCGCGTCACCGAGGCGCAGCAGTCCCTGGCTTCCGCCGCCGCCCGCCCCGAACCCGTCCCCGCCGTGCTGCGTCAGCTCGCTCACCACCTGGGCGGCTGGGCCGCGCTCCTGGCCCCCGGCGGCGGGGAGCTGTACGGGGCGGGCTCCCGGCCCGGGCCGGCGGTCCGGGCCGCGCTCAGCGAGCTGGCGCGGGTGGTACGGCCCCTCGCGCCCACCCAGCCGCCCGCCCCGCACGCCACGCACGCCCCGGCCGTTCCCACACCGGCGGACCACCCGTCGGCCGCTCCACCACCGGCAGCCCGCTCGCGGGCCGCCCACCCGCAGCCCGCCCGCGCGCAGCCGGCCCGCTCCCCGGCAGCCCGCGCGCAGGCCGCCGGCCCGGCGCCCTCGTCCGCGACCGACACGGTCGGCGGCGGGCACCTGGCGGCCTACGCCCTCGCCGGGGGCGTTCCCGGCGAGGGCCTGGTGCTGGCGGTCTCGGCCGGGCGGCGCGAACCGGCGGACCACGCGCTCACCGGGGTCGCCACCGTCCTGCTGTCGCTCCTCACCGGCCCCTACCAGGGCACGGCCGACACCGACCGCTCGGCCGCCCTGGTGCGGCTGCTGCTCGGCGCCCGGCCGGAGGACGTCGCGAACCTGCTGGTCGGACCCGTCCGGCCGATCGCCGGGGCGAGCACGCAAGCAGGTACAGAGACGGATCCGGCGCCGGGCACCGAGCGGTCCGGCCCCGCCGGGCCGCGCTGGACCGTGGTGCACGGGCACCGCCGCGGCTCCGGTCCGGCGCGCGAGGCGGCGCCCCTGGCAGCGGCCTCCCTGGCCGCGGCGCTCGGCACCGCCCTGGTCGACGCGGACGGCGACGCCGTACGGGCCCTGCTCCCCGCCGACCGCAGGATCTCGGCGCAGCCGGGCTGGACGCTCGGGGTCAGCGGCGCCGCGTCCACCGGAGAGCTGGCCGTCGCCGACGCCCAGGCGGCGGGGGCGCTCCGCCGGGCCGTCGCGAACCGCTCAGGGCTGGCCCGGCACCGCAGCGGCGACGCGGGTGTGGCGGCGCTCGTCGCACCGGAGGAGGCGCGCGCCCACGCCCGCGCCCGGCTGGAGCCGCTGCTGGACTCCCCAGCGCTGGTGGAGACACTGCGCTCCTGGCTGGCGCTGCACGGCAGCTGGGACCGCACCGCCGTCGCGCTGGAAGTGCACCGCAACACGGTCCGGCAGCGCATCGCGCGGACCGCCGCGCTGCTCGACGCGGACCTCGACGACCCGGATACCCGCATGGACCTGTGGTTCGCGCTGCGCTGGCTCTGAACGGCGGCGGAATTCGAGCGCGGAATCCGAGCGCGGAATCCGAGCGCGGAATCCGAGCGGCGGCGGAAATCCCGGCACCCGTCCCCGAGTTCGGGCCCAAGGACCGGGCTCCAGGCCGACGACGGCCCTGCAACGGACCCGCGACGAACCCGCGACGAGTCCCCAATTCGACTCTCGATCGACCCGCGACCGACCGCCACGGACCACCGATCGGTCACACATCGGTGTCGATCACCCTCGCCCCGTACGCCCGTGCGGCGAGGCGCGACAATGAGACACATGCCCCATGACACGACGCCGTCCCGCCAGTCCCTCGCCGAGCACCTCATACGCTCCCGCATCGCCGGTGACGTGGCCACGAGCCGCGAGAACAACCTCGATCACTACCGCGAGCTCGCCGAGGGAAACCGCTACTACTGGCTGGGCCTCGACCTCGGTGACCGCTGGACGAACCCGCGGGACGTGCTGGATCTGATGGCGGAACGCTGCGGGGTCGTGGCCAGCCCGAAGCACCGCATCGGACAGGACACCATCGACGCGGAGCTGACGATCGACGCGCTGGACCGGATGGCCGTGGCGCTGCGCAAGGCGGCGGAATCCCGGGCCCGGGTGCTGTTCGCGACCGGCCACCCGGCCGGGATGTTCGCCGTGCACCAGGTGCTGGCCGCCGCCCTGCGCGACGCGGGCTGCGAGATCCTGCTGCCCGCGGACCGGCTGTACGGCGACCACGGCGACATCCGGCACATCGGCGGCGTGGCCGTTCTGCACCGCGGCGGCAACCTCATGCACACCCACTCCCCCGAGCCGATGCGGGAGGTTCTGGACGCCATGGAGCACGACGGCCGGGAGCTGCCGGAACTCGTCGTCGCCGACCACGGCTGGGCAGGCCACGCGGGCAGCCGCGGCATCGACACGGTCGGCTTCGCCGACTGCAACGATCCGGCGCTGTTCGTCGGCGAGGCCGAGGGAGATCTGACCGTGACCGTCCCCCTGGACGACAATGTGCCGCCGCATCTCTACGCTCCGCTGACCGCCTACCTGCTGGCCGCCGCGGGTCTCGAAGCGCGGATCTGAATCCTTCCGGGCGAGCGGATCCGGACCCTGCGCAGCGGATCAGAACTCTGCGGATCCGGCGTCTCTGGTTACGATCGCCAGAGGGGCTTGAGAAGGCAGGAGCAAGTGATCCATGTAGCGATCGTCGACGACGAGGCGCTGGTCAGGGTTGCCCTGCGGCGCATTCTGGAGACCGCCGGAGACATCGCGGTGGTCGTGGAATGCGACAGCCGGGACGCGGTGGCCGCCATCGCATCGGCCGGCCCCGACCTCGTACTGCTCGACGCGGTCATGCCGGAACCGGACGGGCTGACGGTGCTGCGGGGGCTGCGCGCGCTGCCGGAGCCGCCGGCCGTCGCGATGCTGACGGCGTTCGACACCAGCGCCCACATCAGTGCGGCGATGCGGGCGGGAGCCACCGGTTTCCTGCTCAAGGACACGGCCGTGGGCACGCTGATCGACGCGGTACGGGTCCTCGCGTCGGGTGGGACTGTCTTCACGCCGACCGTCAGCCGCACCGTCGTCGGCGGCTACCTCGGGACCGGCCCGGGACCCGGCCCCGACGGCGAGGACACTGCTGCGCTCGCTCTGCTCACCACGCGCGAACGCGAGGTGCTCGTCCTCCTCGCGACCGGTCTGCCGAACTCCGGCATCGCCGTACGGCTGGGTATCACGGTCGCCACCGTCAAGGACCATGTGCGCGCGGTGCTGCGGAAGCTGGGCACGCCCAACCGGGTCGCCGCGGCCGTCCTCGCCCACCGCGCGGGAATCACTCAGGCGGCGGAGCGCACGTGAGAGTGCGGCCCGCCGTTCCCCAAGCCGCCCTCATCGCCCTCTCGGCCACCGAGGTGTGGGCGACCCGCTCGATGGGCGGTTCCCTCGCGCTCGCCGTCGCCTGCACCGCCACCGCCGCCCTCCTGGTACGCCGCCGCCTCCCGCTGCTCGCCTTCGCCGCGACACTGCCCGCGCTGTCGCTCGGCTACGTCTGGCTGGCGCCGATGGCCGCGCTCTACCAGGTCGCCTCCGGCGGGACGGGCCGCGCGGCGCCGGGTTGGCCCGGCCGCTCCCGCGTCACACCGCGGATGTGGGTCACCGGCGGCTGCGCGGCCGCCGTGGCCGTGGTCTCCTTCGTCCCCTGGCCATGGCTCGGCACGATCGACTGGGAGCCCGCCCCCACCATCCTGGCGCTGCTGCTCTCCGCGCTGCTGGCCACCGCCCCCACCGCGCTGGGGCTGCTCGGCGCGTCCCGGCAGGAGCTGGCGGCGCGCCTCGACGAGCTGGCCGAGAGCCGTGAGCGCGAACACCGGCTCGCCGCCGAACAGGCGGTCGTCTGGGAACGCGCCCGGCTCGCCCGCGAGATGCACGACACCGTGGCTCACCACATCAGCCTCATCGCGGTGCAGTCCGGCGCCCTGGAGGTCACCGCGCAGAGCCAGGAGGCGCGCGAGGCGGCGAGTGCGGTACGGCGGCTGAGCCGGGACGCGCTCGACGAGCTGCGCCGCATGGTGGGGCTGCTACGGCTTCCCGTGACCCAAGCCACGGACACGGCGAACCCGACGGGCGCGACCACCCGGGCGGACACCGCGAACCCGGCTGACGCGGCCGTCACCCCGTCCGGGCCCGGGCTGGGCGAACTGCCGGCGCTGCTGGCGACGGCGGGGCCCCGGGTGCACGGGCGGGTCGAGGCGGCGGGCTGCCCGGCGGACGTCGGGCACGCCGCCTACCGGATCGTGCAGGAGTCACTGACGAATGTGCGCAAGCACGCGACGGGGGCGGAGACGGAGGTGGTCGTCCGGCTGGCCGGGGGCCGGCTGCTCGTCGGCGTCCGCAACGGGCCGCCGGGTGATGCGCCGGCCCCCGCGCTCCCCTCGGGAGGCCACGGCCTCGCGGGCCTGCGCGAACGTGCCGCCCAGCTGGGCGGCACCCTCGACGCGTCCGCTCAGCCCGACGGCGGCTTCCTGGTGCGGGCCGTCCTCCCCGCCGGCTGACCGCCCGCAACGCCGCCGGGTCCCCCGGTCGGGCGCCGCTGATCCGGGCTCAGCCGTCCCCAACCGGTCGGCTGGGCCCTAGCGCGGGACGCGGACCACGCCCTCCTGGATCACGGACACCACGAGCCGCCCGTCCTGGGTGTAGATACGGGCGGTGCCCAGCCCCCGCCCGCCGGACGCCGACGGGCTCTGCTGGTCGTACAGCAGCCACTCGTCGGCGCGGAACGGCCGGTGGAACCACATGGCGTGGTCCAGGCTGGCGCCGACCACGTCACCGACCGCCCAGCCACCGCGCCCGTGGGCGAGGAGCACCGAGTCGAGCAGCGTCATGTCGGAGACGTAGGTGGCCAGGCAGACATGCAGCAGCGGGTCGTCCGCGAGCTTGCCGCGGGTGCGGAACCACACCTGGGAGCGCGGCTCGCGCGGTCCCTGTCCGGCGACCAGGAAGGGCGGGTCCTCGGCGTAGCGCAGGTCGACGGCGGCCCGCGCTTCCAGGAGGCGGTCGACGACCTTGGGGTCGGGGAACTTGTCGGCGTGCGCGGGCAGCAGTTCCTCGGCCGTGGGGAGCGTCTCGGGGTCCGGTGCCGGAGGCATCGGCTCCTGGTGCTCGAGCCCTTCCTCGTACTCCTGGAAGGACGCCGACAGGTGGAAGATCGGCTGTCCGTGCTGCACGGCCACCACCCTTCGGGTGGTGAAGGAGCGGCCGTCGCGGATCCGGTCCACCTGGTAGACGATCGGCGCGCCGGGGTCGCCCGGCCGCAGGAAGTACGCGTGCAGCGAGTGCGCGGCACGGTCCTCCGGCACGGTGCGGCCGGCCGCGACCAGCGCCTGGGCGGCGACCTGGCCGCCGAACACGCGGGGCACAACCGCCGATCTGCTGATGCCGCGGAAGATGTCCCGGTCGATCCGCTCCAGATCGAGCAGACCGAGCAGGGACGTCAGCGCCTCGTTCACAGAACTGCTCTCAGCGAACCTTGCTCACCGGGCCTTGCTCACAGGCCCATGGACTTGGCGATGATGGAGCGCATGACCTCGCTGGTGCCGCCGTAGATGCGGTTGACGCGGTTGTCCGCGTACAGGCGCGCGATGGGGTATTCCAGCATGTAGCCGTAGCCGCCGTGCAGCTGCAGGCACTTGTCGATGACGCGGGCCGCGACCTCGGTGGTGAAGAGCTTGGCGGAGGCGGCGTCGGCGGCCGTCAGCTCACCGGCGTCGTGCGCGTCCAGGGCGCGGTCGATGACGGCCTCGGCCGCGTCGACCTCGGCCTTGCAGTCGGCGAGCACGAACTTGGTGTTCTGGAACGAGGCGACGGACTGGCCGAAGACGGTGCGGTCCTGGACGTACGCCTTGGCGAAGCCGATGGCGGCGGACGCCTGCGCGTACGCGCCCACGGCGATGGCGAGACGTTCCTGCGGCAGGTTCTGGCCGAGGTACGTGAAGCCCTTGCCCTCCTCGCCGAGAAGGTCCTCGACCGGCACCTTCACGTCGGTGAAGGACAGCTCGGCGGTGTCCGAGGTCTTCAGGCCGAGCTTCTCCAGCTTGCGGCCGACGGCGTAGCCCTCGGCCGCGGTGTCGACGACCAGGAGCGAGATGCCCGCGCGGCGGTCCTCGGGGGTGGCCGGGGCGGTCCGCGCGCAGACGATGACGCGGTCGGCGTGCACGCCGCCGGTGATGAAGGTCTTGGCGCCGTTGAGGACGTAGTGGGAACCGTCCTCGGAGAGCTTGGCGGTGGTCTTCATGCCGGCCAGGTCGGAGCCGGTGCCCGGCTCGGTCATGGCGATGGCGGTCATCATGTCGCCGGAGACGAAGTCCGGGAGCCAGCGCTTCTTCTGCGCGTCGTCGGCGTAGGCCAGCAGGTACGGGAGGCAGAGGCCGGTGTGGACGCCGCTGCCGCCGAAACTGACGCCCGCGCGGGCGCACTCCTCGGTGATGACGGCCTGGAACTTGAAGCTGGTCTCGCCGGCGCCGCCGAACTCCTCGGGCACTTCGATACCAAAGACGCCCAGCTCACCGAGTTTGCGGTAGAAGTCGCGGGGCGCCTGGCCCGCCGCCAGCCACTCGTCGTAGACGGGGACGACCTCGGCCGTGATGAAGTCCCGGATCGTCTCGCGGAACGCTTCGTGGTCCTCGTTGAACACCGTCCGACGCACTTCGCGCCTCCTTTGGCCTGAGACATGGATCCGGGACCTGGAGTCCGGAAAATAAGCAAGCGCTCAGTAAGTTACTCGCCGGTCGCCCGTGCTGTCCAGAGCCGCCAGTGCGCCGAGTGCCAGCCGGTGCAGCAGCGCCGCGGTCTCCTGCCGGTCCGGGAGCCCGTTGTGCGCGCCCAGGTGCGGGGTGGAGTTGAGCAGCCCGAAGACAGCGTGCACCGCGGCCCTCACCTGCGGCTCGGGCACGGCCGGACGCACCTGTCGGACGACCTCCACCCACTGCTCGACGTACTGCCGCTGGAGCTGACGCACCAGCTTGCGGTCGGAATCACGCAGCCGGTCGAGCTCACGGTCGTGCAGCGTGATGAGCGGGCGGTCGTCGAGCGCGAAATCGATATGCCCGCGGACCAGCGCGTCCAGCGCGCCGGCCGGGTCCGCGGCCTCGGCGACGCGCGCCTTCCCGGCCGCGAGCAGCCGGCCGCTGATGCCGACGAGCAGCTCGGCGAGCATCGCGTCCTTGCCCGCGAAATGCCGGTACAGGCCAGGGCCGCTGATGCCGACGGCGGCACCTATCTCATCCACGCCGACGCCGTGGAAACCACGCTCGGCGAAGAGCCGGGCGGCCTCCCGGAGGATCTGGTCGCGGCGGTTCTCGGTCGCCTTCGTGGGGTGCATACAACGAGTCTAGACAATCTCGTTAGCGAGCGTTAACGTGAGTGACACCACGTTAACGCTCGCTAACTTCCGGGGGCCCGACACATGGCAGCACCCGTCCTCTCCAGCGCCGCCGATCCGGCGTCGGAGACCTTCCGCGCCAATGCGGCGGCGCACGCCGAACTGAGTGCGCGGCTGCGCGACAAGCTCGCCGCCGCCCGGCTCGGCGGCGGCGAGAAGGCCCGCGCCCGGCACACCGCGCGCGGCAAGCTCCTGCCCCGTGACCGGGTGGACGGGCTGCTCGATCCCGGCTCGCCCTTCCTGGAACTCGCCCCGCTGGCCGCCGACGGGATGTACGAGGACCAGGCCCCGGCCGCCGGCGTCGTCGCCGGCATCGGCAGGGTCTCCGGGCGCGAGGTCGTGGTGGTCGCCAACGACGCCACGGTCAAGGGCGGTACGTACTACCCCATGACGGTGAAGAAGCACCTGCGGGCCCAGGAGATCGCGCTCGACAACCGGCTGCCGTGCGTCTATCTGGTGGACTCCGGCGGCGCCTTCCTGCCCCGGCAGGACGAGGTGTTCCCGGACCGCGACCACTTCGGCCGGATCTTCTACAACCAGGCGACGATGTCGGCCCGCGGCATCCCGCAGATCGCCGCCGTCATGGGCTCGTGCACGGCCGGCGGCGCGTACGTCCCGGCCATGAGCGACGAAGCGGTGATCGTCCGCAACCAGGGCACGATCTTCCTGGGCGGCCCGCCCCTGGTGAAGGCCGCCACCGGCGAGGTCGTCACCGCGGAGGAGCTGGGCGGCGGCGAGGTGCACTCCAAGATCTCCGGCGTCACCGACCACCTGGCCGAGGACGACGCCCACGCACTGCGCATCGTGCGGAACATCGTGTCCACCCTCGGTCCCCGCGTGCCGCGTCCCTGGGCCGTCACCCCGGTCGAGGAGCCCGTCGTCGACCCGGCCGGACTCACCGGCGCGGTGCCCGTCGACTCCCGCACCCCGTACGACGTGCGAGAGGTTATCGCCAGGGTCGTCGACGGCAGCCGCTTCGCCGAGTTCAAGGCGGAGTACGGCGCGACGCTCGTCACCGGCTTCGCCCATGTGCACGGCCACCCGGTCGGCATCATCGCCAACAACGGCATCCTCTTCTCCGAATCCGCCATGAAGGGCGCACACTTCATCGAGCTGTGCGACCAGCGCGGCATCCCGCTGCTCTTCCTGCAGAACATCTCCGGGTTCATGGTGGGCCGCCAGTACGAGGCGGGCGGCATCGCCAAGCACGGCGCGAAGATGGTCACCGCGGTCGCCTGTGCGCGGGTACCCAAGCTGACCGTGGTCATCGGCGGTTCCTACGGCGCGGGCAACTACTCGATGTGCGGGCGGGCCTACTCACCGCGCTTCCTGTGGATGTGGCCCAACGCCAAGATCTCCGTGATGGGCGGCGAACAGGCCGCGTCCGTCCTCGCCACCGTCAAGCGCGACCAGATCGAGGCGGCGGGCGCCGAGTGGACTCCCGACGAGGAGACCGCGTTCAAGGACCCGATCCGGGAGCAGTACGACACCCAGGGCAACGCCTATTACGCGACCGCCCGGCTCTGGGACGACGGCGTGATCGACCCGCTGGAGACCCGCACCGTCCTGGGCCTCGCGCTCACCGCCTGCGCCAACGCGCCGCTGGGTGAGCCCGGCTACGGCGTCTTCCGGATGTGAGGACAGAAATGACCATGTTCGACACCGTCCTCATCGCCAACCGCGGCGAGATCGCCGTCCGGGTGATCCGTACTCTGCGCCGCCTCGGTGTGCGCTCGGCCGCCGTGTTCAGTGACGCCGACGCCGATGCCCGGCATGTCCGCGAGGCCGACACCGCGGTCCGTATCGAGAGCTATCTGTCGATCGACGAGCAGTTGCGCGCCGCCGCCCGTACCGGAGCGCGGGGCATCCACCCCGGCTATGGCTTCCTCGCCGAGAACGCCGCCTTCGCCCAGGCGTGCTCGGACGCGGGGCTGGTCTTCATCGGTCCGCCGGCCACCGCGATCCAGCTGATGGGCGACAAGATCCGCGCCAAGGCGACGGTCCTCGAGGCCGGGGTCCCGGTCGTACCCGGATCCTCTGGAAGCGGCCTCACCGACACCCAGCTCATCGGTGAGGCACGGCGGATCGGCATGCCGGTCCTCTTCAAGCCGTCAGCCGGAGGCGGCGGCAAGGGCATGCGCCTGGTGCGCGACGAAGCGCTGCTCGGCGAGGAGATCGCCGCCGCCCGGCGCGAGGCGCGCGGTTCCTTCGGCGACGACACCCTCCTCGTCGAGCGCTGGATCGACCGGCCGCGCCATATCGAGATCCAGGTGCTGGCCGACGCCCACGGCAATGTCGTCCACCTGGGCGAGCGGGAGTGCTCGCTGCAGCGCCGGCACCAGAAGGTGATCGAGGAGGCCCCCAGCGTCCTGCTCGACGAGGCCACCCGTGCGGCGATGGGTGAGGCCGCCGTCCAGGCCGCCCGGTCCTGCGGCTATGTCGGCGCGGGCACCGTCGAGTTCATCGTCCCGGGCGCGGACCCTTCCGCGTACTGCTTCATGGAGATGAACACCCGCCTCCAGGTGGAGCACCCCGTCACCGAGCTGGTGACCGGGCTGGACCTCGTCGAATGGCAGCTGCGCGTCGCCTCGGGCGAGCGGCTGCCCTTCGGACAGGAGGGCGTCACCCTCACCGGTCACGCGGTCGAGGCCCGGATCTGCGCCGAGGACCCGGCCCGCGGCTTCCTGCCCTCCGGCGGGACCGTGCTGGCGCTCCATGAGCCGCAGGGTGACGGCGTCCGGACCGACTCCGGCCTCGCCGAGGGCACCGAGATCGGCAGCCTCTACGACCCGATGCTGTCCAAGGTCATCGCCTACGGCCCCGACCGCGCCACCGCGCTGCGCAAGCTGCGCGCGGCACTGGCCGGCACCGTCACCCTTGGTGTCGCCACCAACGCCGGTTTCCTGCGGCGGCTGCTGGCCCACCCGGAGGTCGTCTCCGGAGTCCTCGACACCGGTCTGGTCGAGCGCGAGGTCGGTTCCCTGACATCGCCGGACGTCCCGCCCGAGGTCTACGCCGCCGCCGCGCTGCTGCGCCAGGCCGCTCTGGCCCCCCCGGCGACCAGCACCGCCTGGACCGATCCGTTCTCGGCGGCCGACGGCTGGCGGCTGGGCGGCGCGGCGGCCTGGACCGTGCATCATCTGCGGGTGCCGGGCCACGATCCGCTGTCCGTCCAGGTTCGCGCGGGCGAAGTCCGCGTGGGCGAGGCCGCGGCGGTCCCGGCGCGACTCGTCACCGACGGCAGACGCGGCGTCCTGCACTGGGACGGCGCCACCCACTCCTTCCACCACGCCGGCGCCTGGCTCGGCCGTGACGGCGACAGCTGGCAGGTCGCCGACCACGATCCCGTCGAGGCTGCTCTGAGCGGCCGTGCGGGCGCGGGCGGGGCGGACGCGCTCACCGCGCCGATGCCCGGCACTGTGACCGTCGTCAAGGTCGCGACCGGGGACGAGGTGACCGCGGGCCAGAGCCTGCTGGTCGTCGAGGCGATGAAGATGGAACACGTCATCACCGCTCCCCATGACGGCACGGTCACCGAGATCGACGTCACTCCCGGCAGCACCGTCGCCATGGACCAGGTGCTCGCCGTCATCACCCCCCGGGAGGAGTCATGACCGACGCTCTGCCCATGCGCGTACCGGCGCCGGGGCTGCCGGCGCGCGTCACGATCCACGAGGTCGGCGCGCGCGACGGGCTGCAGAATGAAAAGACGACCGTCCCGACCGCGGTGAAGGCCGAATTCATCCACCGGCTGGCCGCCGCCGGTCTCGGAACGATCGAGGCGACCAGCTTCGTCCACCCCAAGTGGGTGCCCCAACTGGCCGACGCCGGGGAGCTGATGCCGCTGCTGGCGGATGTGGACGCGCATCTGCCGGTGCTGGTCCCCAATGAACGGGGCCTGGAGCACGCCCTGGCGCTCGGTGTCCGGGAGATCTCGGTGTTCGGCAGCGCGACCGAGGCGTTCGCCAAGGCCAACCTCAACCGGACCGTCGATGAGTCCCTCGCCATGTTCGAGCCGGTCGTCGCCAAGGCCCGTGCGGCCGGCGCCACCGTGCGCGGCTATCTCTCCATGTGCTTCGGCGACCCGTGGGAGGGCTCGGTCCCGGTGCCTCAAGTGGCCGCCGTCGCCCGCCGGCTGTACGACCTGGGATGCGACCAACTGAGCCTGGGCGACACGATCGGGGTGGCCACTCCCGGCCATGTCACCGCGCTGCTCGCCGCCCTGGAGGACCAGGGGCTCCCGGTCGACCGGCTCGCCGTGCACTTCCACGACACCTACGGCCAGGCCCTGTCCAACACCCTGGCCGCGCTCCAGCGGGGCGTGACGACCGTCGACGCCTCCGCGGGCGGCCTCGGCGGCTGCCCGTACGCGAAGAGCGCCACCGGAAACCTCGCCACCGAAGACCTCGTCTGGATGCTGAACGGCCTCGGCATCGACACCGGGGTCGATCTCCACCGCCTCACCGCCACAAGCGTGTGGATGGCGGAGCAGCTCGGGAGGCCAAGCCCCTCCCGCACCGTCCGAGCCCTCTCCCACCAGGAGTCGTAGTCATGTCGATCGACCACCGCCTCGCCCCCGAACACGAGGAACTGCGCCGCACCGTCGAGGCGTTCGCGCACGATGTGATCGCGCCGAAGATCGGGGAGTTCTACGAGAACCACGAGTTCCCGTACGAGATCATCCGCGAGATGGGCCGGATGGGCCTGTTCGGTCTGCCCTTCCCCGAGGAGTACGGCGGCATGGGCGGCGACTACCTCGCCCTCGGGATCGTCCTCGAAGAGCTGGCGCGCGTGGACTCCTCGGTGGCCATCACGCTCGAAGCGGGCGTCTCGCTCGGCGCGATGCCCATCTTCCGCTTCGGCACCGAGGAGCAGAAGCGCGAATGGCTGCCGCGCATGTGCTCCGGGGAGATCCTGGGCGCGTTCGGGCTGACCGAGCCCGAATGCGGTTCCGACGCCGGCGGCACCCGCACCACCGCCCGGCTGGACGCGGCGACGAACGAATGGGTGATCAACGGCACCAAGTGCTTCATCACCAACTCCGGTACGGACATCACCGGCCTGGTCACGGTCACCGCCGTCACCGGCCGCAAGGACGACGGACGGCCGCTGATCTCATCGATCATCGTGCCCTCGGGCACACCGGGCTTCGGCGTCGCCGCCCCGTACTCCAAGGTCGGCTGGAACGCCTCGGACACCCGTGAGCTGTCCTTCTCCGACTGCCGGGTCCCGGCCGCGAATCTGCTCGGCGAGGAGGGCCGCGGCTACGCGCAGTTCCTGCGGATCCTCGACGAGGGACGGATCGCCATCTCGGCGCTCGCCACCGGACTCGCCCAGGGCTGCGTCGACGAGTCCCTCTCGTACGCCAAGACCCGGGAGGCGTTCGGCCGGCCGATCGGCTCGAACCAGGCGATCCAGTTCAAGCTGGCCGACATGGAGATGCGCGCCCACACCGCCCGTCTCGCCTGGCGCGACGCGGCCTCCCGCCTCCTGCGGGGTGAGCCGTTCAAGAAGGAGGCGGCGCTCGCCAAGCTGTACTCCTCGGAGATCGCGGTCACCAACGCCCGGGAGGCCACGCAGATCCACGGCGGATACGGCTTCATGAACGAGTACCCGGTGGCCCGGATGTGGCGGGACTCCAAGATCCTGGAGATCGGCGAGGGCACCAGCGAGGTCCAGCGGATGCTGATCGCCCGCGAGCTGGGGCTCACGGGCTGAACGTCAGTGGCTGAACGTCCACCGCCGACAGCCTGCGCGGGCCGGTCGTCGGCGGTGGAGCGCCAGCGGTGGACCCGGCGGCCGGTCGTCAGTCGTTGGGCAGCAGCGGACGGTCGTCATTGGCTGGGCCAGGGGACCTGGGGTGAGCGGTAGTAGGTGATGCCCAGGGCAGTCCAGCGCGGGCCCTGGGCGGCGAGCCGCACCTTGTAGGCATTCCACTGGTGGGTGGCCGGCGGGGACCAGCCGAGTTCGGCGATTCCCGGCAGCCTCGGGAAGGTCATGTACTCGGCATCGGCGCTGGTCACGATGGTCTCGTTCCAAAGCGGCGCCTCCACCCCGAGGACGGCGGAGGCGGGTGCGCCCTTGATCAACGTGGCCGGGTCCCAGTTGTAGGAGTCCTTCACCTCGACGAGTCCGGCCCAGTCCTTGCCCAGCGGCGTCGAGGCGTTGTACTTCATGTCCAGGTAGGAACGATTGGCGGGCGAGAGGATCAGCCGGGTGCCGGCCTTGGCCGCCTCCGCGACCTCCTTCTCGCTGCCGTCCTTGCCCCAGTACTGGGCGATGGCGCCCTTGACGGGGTGCGCGCCTGCCAGCTGGTGCCAGCCGATCACGGTCTTGCCGTACTTGGTGACGATCGGCTGGACCTTCTCCATGAAGGTCACGTAGTCGGCATGGCTGGTGGACAGCGCCTCGTCGCCGCCGATGTGCAGATACGGGCCCGGGGTGAGAGCGGCCAGTTCCCGCAGCACCTGGTCCGCGAACCGGTAGGTGATGTCCTTGGGCACGCACAGCGAACTGAAGCCGACATTGGTGCCGGTGTAGAGCGGTGACGCGACGCCGGTGCAGTTCAGCTCCGCGTAGGAGGCGAGCACTGCGTTGGTGTGGCCGGGCATGTCGATCTCGGGCACCACCGTCAGGAAGCGGCTCGCGGCGTAGCGCACGATCTCGCGGTAGTCGTCCTGGGAGTACACGCCCCCGGGCCCGCCGCCGACCTGGGTGCTGCCGCCGTAGGTGGCCAGCCGCGGCCAGGAGGCGATCGCGATCCGCCACCCCTGGTCGTCCGACAGATGCAGATGCAGCTGGTTGATCTTGTAGAGCGCGAGCTGGTCGATGTACCGCTCGACCTGCGCGACGGAGAAGAAGTGCCGCGACACGTCCAGCATGCCGCCGCGGTAGGCGTAGCGCGGCGCGTCGGTGATGGTGCCGCCGGGCACCGTCCAGGGACCGCGCTGCGCGGAGTGCTTCTCGATCGCCGCGGGGAGCAGCTGGCGCAGCGTCTGCACACCGTGGAAGAGCCCGGCGGCCTCGACGGCGCTGAGGGTCACCGACCGCCCGGAAACGTCGAGCCGGTACCCCTCCGCGCCGAGCGCCGTGCTCTTGCCACCGCCCACGGACCCGGACCCGACCCCGGACCCGGACCCGGACCCAGAACGGGACCCAGAACCGGACCCGGTCGCGTCTCCTCCCCACGCTTCCCACGCTCCCCCGTTCCCCCCGTTCCCCCCGTTCCCCCCGTTCCCCCCGGTTCCCAGCCGCAGCACGATGCCGTCATGGCCACCGTCCGCGACGACGGGCACCCGGTATCCGGTGGACGGCCGCAGTGCGCCCGCAAGGTAGTCGCCGATAGCCCGCGCCGCTTCGGAGTTGCGGGGCACGTGGATCCGGGTGCCCGCGCGGATGGAGTAGGAGGCGCCGCCGGACCGTACCGAGGCCGGGGCGGGGACGACCCGCTCGAGGACGGACGGGGAGCCGTCGGACGAGGCGGCCGGAGCGGTAGGGGCCGTGGCTCCGGCGGCGCCGGTGACCAGGAGCAAAGCGCACAGGAGCTGAGGCAGATGGTTCCGGACGCTGGGTCGTCTCACGGGGGTTCCCTTCAGCGGGCTGCGGAGAGAGCCACTGGCACTTGGGTACCCCGCGCCACCGTAGTGGTCAAGGAGTAGACCACTTTCCGCCCGTTTTCCACCCACCTAGCCGCGCATCCTGCCCGAGATCGGGCAGAATTCTTGCAAACAAGCGATGAGCACATCAGTATCGACGGGTGCCGGAACGCCAAACGTCCCATGAGGACCTCGTCGACCACCTGGTCCGCACCACACCGTTGCACCGCGGTGAGGCGACCCGGGTGGTGCAGGACGTGCTGGCGTACTTCGACGAGACGACAGAGCTGTTCGTCCGCCGCAGACACCACGAGCTCCAGGCCAAGGGCCTGGTCAACGCTGTGATCTTCGAGCGGATCACCGAGGAGCTGCCGTACCGCACGGTGGCTCCGCCCCAGCTCTCACTGCGGCAGCTGCGCCGCATCGTCTACGGCTGAAACCACCGAACACCTGAAACCGGTGCCCCGCGTGCGGGCCGGGCACCCACTGACACACAACGGAACTGACACCCAACGGAGAGGGACGACCATATGTGCGGGATCGTCGGATACATCGGTAAGCGCGACGTGGCTCCGCTGCTGCTGGAAGGTCTGCAGCGGCTGGAGTACCGGGGCTACGACTCGGCGGGCGTCGTCATCACCGGGAAGTCCGGCGTTCTGAAGACGGTCAAGGCCAAGGGCCGGGTGCGTGAGCTCGAGGCCCGCATCCCCAAGCGCTTCACCGGCACCACCGGTATCGCCCACACCCGCTGGGCCACCCACGGGGCTCCGAACGACGAAAACGCGCACCCCCACCTTGACGCGGAGGGCAAAGTCGCCCTCGTCCACAACGGCATCATCGACAATGCCGACGAATTGCGCGCCAAGCTGATCGTCGACGGCGTGGTCTTCGCCTCCGAGACCGACTCCGAGGTCGTCGTGCACCTCATCGGCCGCTCGCAGGCCGACACCCTGGAGGCCAAGGTCCAGGAGGCGCTGCGCCGCGTCGAGGGCACCTACGGCATCGCCGTCATGCACCAGGACTTCCCCGACCGCATCGTCGTCGCCCGCAACGGCTCACCGGTCGTGCTGGGCATCGGCGACAAGGAGATGTTCGTCGCCTCGGACGTCGCCGCGCTGGTCAGCCACACCCGCCAGATCGTCACTCTCGACGACGGTGAGATGGCCACGCTCAAGGCCGACGACTTCCGCACCTACACCACCGAGGGGTCCAGCACCTCGGCCACGCCGACCACCGTGGAGTGGGAGGCCGAGTCGTACGACATGGGCGGCCACGACACGTACATGCACAAGGAGATCTCCGAGCAGCCCGACGCGGTGGACCGCGTGCTCCGCGGCCGCATCGACGACCGCTTCTCCACGGTCCACCTGGGCGGCCTGAACCTCGACCCGCGTGAGGCACGCGGCGTGCGCCGCATCAAGATCCTCGGCTGCGGCACCTCGTACCACGCGGGCATGATCGGCGCCCAGATGATCGAAGAGCTCGCCCGTATCCCCGCCGACGCCGAGCCCGCCTCCGAGTTCCGCTACCGCAACCCGGTCGTGGACCCCGACACTCTCTACATCGCGGTCTCCCAGTCCGGCGAGACGTACGACGTGCTCGCCGCCGTCCAGGAGCTCAAGCGCAAGGGCGCGCGGGTGCTGGGCGTGGTCAACGTCGTCGGATCGGCGATCGCCCGCGAGACCGACGGCGGCGTCTATGTGCACGCGGGCCCCGAGGTCTGCGTCGTCTCCACCAAGTGCTTCACCAACACGGTCGTCGCCTTCGGACTGCTCGCACTGCACCTGGGCCGCATCCGCGACCTGTCCGTCGCGGACGGCAAGCGGATCATCGCGGGCCTGCGCAAGCTGCCCGCCCAGATCAGCGAGATCCTGGAGAACGAGGCGGAGATCGAGAAGCTGGCCGCGGAGTACGCGGGCGCCAAGTCGATGATGTTCATCGGCCGGGTGCGCGGCTATCCGGTGGCCCGTGAGGCCTCGCTGAAGCTCAAGGAGATCAGCTACATCCACGCGGAGGCCTACCCGGCCTCCGAGCTGAAGCACGGTCCGCTCGCGCTCATCGAGCCGGCGCTGCCGACCGTGGCGATCGTGCCCAACGACGATCTGCTGGACAAGAACCGGGCGGCCCTGGAGGAGATCAAGGCCCGCAGCGGCCGGATCCTCGCCGTCGCCCACCAGGAGCAGGAAAAGGCGGACCACACCATCGTGGTGCCGAAGAACGAGGTCGAGCTCGACCCGATCCTCATGGGCATCCCACTGCAGCTCTTCGCCTACCACACGGCGAAGGCCATGGGCCGGGACATCGACAAGCCGCGCAACCTGGCGAAGTCGGTCACTGTCGAGTAGGTCGAGTAGACCGCGGGCTGGTTCTGGGTTTCGGTGCCCGGGTCCTCCGGGGCGGCGGTTCGAAATCGACTATTTACGGGCCTTTTGGCCCACAAATAGCTCGGCAGCATTTCGAGCCCCCACCCCTGCGGCCCCGGGCACCCTGCGTCCCACCCGGTTTGCGGGCCGTCGGGTGAGCTGCAGTGAGGAGGGCAGGCGCGGGTTGGGGCAGGCGCGGGTTGGGGTGGGCGTCATCCGGCGGGTCGGAATATTGCTCGGGCGGCTCTACGGGATGACGATGACGGGCCGCTGCGCCCGCCGTGCGAGCCGCCCCGCGACCGAGCCGAAGATCCGGCCGATAATGCCCTGGGTGCCGCCCACGACGATGGCGTCGGCCTCGTACTCCCGGCCGACCTCCTCCAGTTCGTGGCAGATGTCGCCGCCCCGTTCGACCAGGATCCACGGCACCTCGGCGAGGTGATCGGCACAGGCGAGTTCCAGCCCGAGCACCTCGGTCCTGTGGTCCGGGACATCCACGAACACCGGCGGTTCACAGCCGGCCCACACCGTGGCCGGCAGCCGGTTGGCGACATGGACGATGATCAGCGCGGAGCCCAGTCGCCGGGCCATGCCGATCGAATACGCGAGCGCCCGCTCACTGGACACCGAGCCGTCGAAGCCCACCACGACGCCGTGCCGGAAAGCTGGGTCACAGGACGAGCGCAGCTCGGGGGCCGCCTCGGGGAGCGCCGCCGATTCGGCGAGCGGCTTGCCTTCAGCGGGCTCAGGGAGCTCATAACCGGCCATGATGCGGTTTCTCGACAAGGGCGGCGGAAGTGCGCCGGCCGACGGACAACGACGGTGCTGCGGTCTTCGCAGCGGACTGCACTGCGTCTTCGGTTATACCCGGGCGGCGGCCTCGAGCCTGACCGGTTTCGGCCAGTTCGGGGCTTCCGGTCCCGATGACTCCAGAGTACGGCTGAGACGTATCCCTGCACAGACTCGTCAAGCTCTGCACGGGCTTTCCGTACCCGGAGTTTCCAGGAGAATGCCGGAGCCCGGCCCCGAACGCAACGCCGCGCCACCATCCGGCCGGACGAACCCGCGCGGCGGGCGCGACGCCCCGGAAGCGGCTCGGCCCGCGCTCGGCCCCACCGCGAACGCCGGAGCCACTCCACCACGATGCCAGAGTCACCCCACCGCAACCCGAGTGCGGCACGAGCGCCCGGCCCGAGCCCCGCCCCAAGAGCGACTCGGCAGCGACTCACCAGCGATTAGCCACGAACTCAAGAACCACTCGATGAAACCTCGATTGCCACTCGATGACAGCTCAATGACAGCTCAGGGGCGGTCCGAAGCCATCCGAGCGCGGCGCAGTCCCCACCCGGTGGCCCGACATCGCTCCCCCACGAATGGGGCGCACCGGGGCGGTTGGCCGCCAGGGGGCGCACAACGGGGCGCCGACCAGTGGCACACGCAGCAGAGCCAATCTTTTTCGGCCAACTTCTCGCCGCAGTACCCCTATTGGGAAAGACGCTTGCCAACCCGCCTGCCACCTGCAATGAAACGGCTCCGGGGGGCGCGTGGAGCGTTGTAGGCCACGGTGCGGGCGAGAGGCGTACTTCCCAGCAGGCTCGGTGAGTGGAACGCTTCGTGATCGAATGCTTCACGCCACGTGGTCAAGTCGACTTAGCGCCAGGTGGTGAACTATTCACAATTGCCTCACCAGACACACCAAACACAGTAGATTCGATCTTGGGTAACACGGCGGGGGAAACGTGCAGGACCGAGGGGCCGCGTCGATCGAGGGGGGCTTGAGCTCCATGATGAGCCAGGAGTCCAGGACCGGTACGGCGACGGAGAACCTGTCGCTGTCAGCCGGATCCTCAGCACCGTCAGCGTCGTCCCGCGCCACTCGCAGACTGTCGGCACGGCGGCGCGCCGAAGTCGTCGCCGTGCTGCTGTTCAGCGGCGGGCCGATCTTCGAAAGTTCCATCCCGCTCTCCGTGTTCGGCATCGACCGGCAGGACGCGGGCGTTCCCCGCTACCGCCTGCTGGTCTGTGCCGGCGAGGACGGACCACTTCGCACCACCGGCGGCCTGGAACTCAGTGCCCCGTACGGACTCGAAGCGCTCTCACGGGCCGGCACCGTGGTCGTGCCCGCCTGGCGCTCGATCTCCCAGCCACCACCCCCCGAGGCGCTCGACGCACTGCGCCGGGCCCACGAGGAGGGCGCGCGGATCATCGGCCTGTGTACCGGGGCGTTCGTCCTGGCCGCAGCGGGGCTGCTGGACGGCCGCCCCGCGACCACCCACTGGATGTACGCGCCCACCCTGGCCAAGCGCTATCCCTCCGTGCACGTGGACCCCCGGGAGCTTTTCGTGGACGACGGCGATGTACTGACCTCAGCCGGCACCGCGGCCGGAATCGACCTCTGCCTGCATGTCGTACGCACCGATCACGGCGCCGAGGCCGCCAACGCGCTCGCCCGCCGCCTCGTCGTGCCGCCGCGCCGCAGCGACTGGCCGTCCAGCCAGCGCCACCTCGACAGGTCATTACCTGAGGAGATCGGGGGCGACCCGCTGGCCGAGGTCGTCGCCTGGGCGCTGGAGCATCTGCACGAGCAGTTCGATGTGGAGGCGCTGGCGGCCCGCGCGTACATGAGCCGCCGGACCTTCGACCGACGGTTCCGGTCACTCACGGGCAGTGCTCCGCTGCAGTGGCTGATCACCCAGCGGGTGCTGCAGGCGCAGCGGCTGCTGGAGACGTCCGACTTCTCGGTGGACGAGGTGGCGGGACGCTGCGGCTTCCGCTCGCCCGTCGCGCTGCGCGGGCACTTCCGCCGCCAGCTCGGGTCGTCGCCCGCCTCCTACCGGGCCGCGTACCGGGCCAGGCGTCCGCAGGACGACCCGGAACGGCCACCCGTCCCGACCGAACACCTGCCGCCCCGCCGGGGCGGACCGCCCCAGATCCTCATGGTTCCGGGCAAGCCCGACTCCGACCTGTACGCCTCCCGGGTGCCCGAACAGAGCCGCATGGACGGCTCCGACGGCACCATCCGGGGCCGGCTGCGGGCGGAGCGCGCCGCACGCGGCCGCAACCCGGCTATGCCTGGACCACGCGATCGCCCCTTAGGGTGAGACTCATGAACGACCGCATGGTGTGGATCGACTGCGAGATGACCGGGCTCTCACTGGCCCACGACGCGCTCGTAGAGGTGGCCGCGCTGGTTACCGACTCCGAGCTGAACATTCTCGGCGAGGGGGTGGAGATCGTCATCCGCCCGCCCGCCGAGTCCTTGGCGACCATGCCCGACGTCGTACGCGAGATGCACACCGCCTCGGGCCTCCTGGAGGAACTCGACGGCGGTGTGACGCTCGAAGAGGCCGAGAAGCTGGTGCTCGACTACGTACGCGAGCACGTCTCGGAACCGCGCAGGGCCCCGCTGTGCGGAAACTCGGTCAGCACCGACCGC
The DNA here is from genome assembly GCF_030063355.1 of Streptomyces sp. PH10-H1. GTDB lineage: Bacteria > Actinomycetota > Actinomycetes > Streptomycetales > Streptomycetaceae > Actinacidiphila. The sequence goes on along the minus strand of NZ_JASISZ010000001.1, from coordinate 74,630 downwards.
GGCTTCCTCGCCCGGGACATGCCGGCCCTCGAACAGCACCTCCACTACCGCATCGTGGACGTCTCCTCCATCAAGGAACTGTCCCGCCGCTGGTATCCCCGGGCCTACTACAACAGCCCGGAGAAGAGCGGCAACCACCGCGCTCTCGCCGACATCCGCGAGTCCATCGCGGAGCTGCGCTACTACCGCGAAGCGGTCTTCGTGCCCCAGCCGGGACCCGACACCGACACCGCTCGCGCCATCGCCGCCAAGCACGTCCTGGCCGCCGAATAGCGGGAGGCGAGCACCCTCCCGGACCCTGTATGCTTCTTCAGGTCGGCGCCGGGAAGCGCCGGACATGGTGGGTGTAGCTCAGTTGGTAGAGCACCTGGTTGTGGTCCAGGTGGCCGCGGGTTCAAGTCCCGTCACTCACCCTGAACGACGAAGGCCCGGTCCGCGAAAGCGGGTCGGGCCTTCGTCATGAACCGTCATGAAGTCCCCGGTCGCGGTGGCCACGGCTATGACTACCGTCACATCCCCCGGAGACCCGAACCCGCCGCCGCGGCCCCGCCCCCAGCGCCCCGCCCCGCCGTTACGCCGAGTCCCGGCGGACCAGCTCGGTGGCGAGCACCACGTGCCGCCGCACCGACGTCCGTTCCGCGATCTCCTCCAGCAGGACGCGGGCCATGGTGCGGCCCATCTCCTCGATGGGCTGCCGGACGCTCGTGAGGGCCGGGTCCATGTGGCGGGCGATGACGGAGTCGTCGAAGCCGACGAGCGCCACATCGTCCGGCACCCGGCGTCCGGCCTCGCGGAGGACCTGGAGCGCGCCGGAGGCCATGACGTCGGAGGCGGCGAAAACGGCGTCCACGTCGGGCCGCCGGGCGAGCAGTTCGCGCATCGCGCGCCGGCCGCCCTCCTCGGTGAAGTCGCCGCGAGCGATGAGGGATGCGTCGTCTCCGAGGCCGCCCGCCTCGACTGCCTGCCGGTATCCGTCGAGCCGGCAGCGGGCGACGTACATGTCGACGGGCCCTGTGATGGTCGCGACGGCGCGACGCCCCCGGCCGAGCAGATAGCTGACGGCTGACCGGGCGCCGCCCACGTTGTCGGAGTCCACATAGGAGACGGACTCAAGGTCGGAGCGCCGGCCGTTCAGTACGGCGGGCATGTCCAGCTGTTCGAGCAGGTCCGGCAGCGGGTCGTCCTCGTGCACGGAGACGAGCAGCACGCCGTCGACCCGGTGGGCGCTGAGGTACTGGGCGAAGCGGGACCGTTCCTTGGGGGTGCGGATCAGGGTCAGGAGCAGCTGCATGTCGGTGTCGGCGAGCTCGGCGCCGACGCCGCGGATGATGTCGGAGAAGTACGGCTCGGCGAAGAGCCGGGTCTCGGGCTCGGGGATGACGAGCGCGATGGCGTCCGTCCGGTTGCCGGCGAGGGCGCGGGCGGCGCGGTTGGGGACGTACCCCAGTTCCGCGATGGCGACCTCGACGGCGGACTTGGCCCGGTCGCTCACCCGGGGGGACCCGTTGATCACCCGGGAGACCGTGCCGCGGCCCACTCCGGCCCGGGCGGCGACTTCTTCGAGGGTGGGCCGTCCGCTGTGCCGACCGTTCACGGTCACTTCCGCCTCCCGACATTGCTGACGCGCCATCCTAGGCGCTGGGGCACACCGATCGTGAGAGCGCTCCCACGATCCCCCACGATAGCGGCCGCCCGACGCCCGGTCCGTTCAAGAAGTGACCAAAGGTCCGGCCCGGACACGTTCCGGCAACGAAATCGACTTCACGCCTTGACACTTCCCCCTCCGAGGCAGGACTGTTCCGGCAAGCCTTCGTGGGAGCGCTCCCACACCTCGTCGCCCACCGAATGCCGGAACGAACACCAGACCCATCCTGGACAAGGAGAGTGGAATGCGCACTTCCAGCGGCACTCGCGCCCGCAGGACCGCACTCATAGCGGTCGCGGGGCTCGCGACCTGCGCGACCCTGATGACCGGCTGCGGCAGCGGCAGCGGCTCGGACTCCGGGAAGAAGGAGAGCACCGGGACCGGGAACATCACGCTGCACGTCGGCGACTTCGGTTCGTTCGGCTACGACGACAAGACGGGCGCGGCCCTGTTCTCCGAGTACCACACGCTGCACCCGAACATCACGATCGTCGAGGACAACGTCGCCGACGGCCAGAAGTACTGGGACGCGCTGAAACTCCACCTGTCGCAGGGCAGCGGCCTGGCCGACGTCCAGGCCATCGAGGTCGGCTTCATCGCCGAGGCGACCACCACGCTCGGGGACAAGTTCACCGACCTCGGCAAGGCCACCGGTGTCGACACCACCAAGTGGCTGGACTGGAAGGAGAAGCAGGCGACCACGAAGAGCGGCCAGGTGATCGGGCTCGGCACCGACGTCGGCCCGATGGCGATCTGCTACCGCAAGGACCTGTTCCAGCAGGCGGGTCTGCCGACCGACCGTGAGGCCGTCGCCGCGCTGTGGGCGGGCGACTGGGCCAAGTACATCGACGCCGGCAAGCAGTTCAAGGCCAAGGCGCCGGCCGGAGTCGCCTTCACCGACTCCGCGAGCGGGGTCTTCAACGCGGTGGTCTCCAGCCAGGCGCAGCAGTACTCCGACGACCAGGGCAAGCTGATCTACGACACCAGCCCCGGTGTGAAGAAGGCGTGGGACCTGGCGGTGGAGGCCGCTCAGCAGGGTCTGAGCGGCAAGCTGCGGCAGTTCGACGACAAGGGCACCTGGAACGCGGCCTTCAAGAACTCGAAGTTCGCCACGATCGCGTGCCCGAGCTGGATGACCGGCATCATCAAGGACCAGGCGGGTCCCGCCAACCAGGCCAAGTGGGACATCGCCGCCGCGCCGGAGGCCGGCAACTGGGGCGGTGCCTTCCTCTCCGTTCCCAAGGCGGGCAAGCACACCGCCGAGGCGACCGCGCTCGCCGCCTGGCTGACCGCGCCCGAGCAGCAGGCGAAGGTCTTCGCCAAGAACGGCAACATCCCGTCCACCAAGGCCGGACTGGACTCGCCCACCGTGCAGAACGCGACGAACCCGTACTTCGGCACGACGCCGATCGGCAAGATCTACACCTCCACCGCCAAGAGCGTCACACCGGCGCCGATCGGCCGCTACGACGGCCAGGTGAAGACGTACCTCACCGACAACGGGATTCTCGACATCGAGCAGCACGGCACGTCCAAGGACAAGGCGTGGTCGAACGTGCAGGCGCTGGTCAAGGACAAGATCGACCAGTAGCCGGCGGGGCCGTCCGGCAGTGCCCGCGCCTGCCGGACGGCCCGTCCTCCCGACGAAACCCGACCGACGAAGACCGGGTCGTCCAAGACCGGGTCGTCCGAGACCGGGTCGTCCAGGACCGGCCGTCGAAGACCCGGCCGTCGAGGACCCCACCGTGACCGATCGTCAGACCCGACCGGGAAGGACGCCACTCGTGGCCACCTCCGTCAGGGCATCGGCCGACGGCAGCCCGCCGCCGGCCCGGCCCGTTCGCCCCTCCGCACCGCCGGACACCCCCGGCTCCCCCACCGGCCCGTCCTGGCGCTCCCGGCTGTACCGCCTGGACGTCAAGGCGACGCCGTACGCGTACATCGCGCCGTTCTTCGTCTGCTTCGCCGCCTTCGGGCTCTTCCCGCTGATCTACACGGGCTGGCTCTCGTTCCACCAGGTCGAACTGGGCGGCACCGCGCAGTGGCGCGGCTTCGACAACTACACCCGGCTGTGGGACAGCGAGTTCTTCTGGAACGCGCTGCGCAACACGTTCTCGCTGGGCGTGATCTCCACCGTCCCGCAGCTGCTGATGGCGCTTGGCCTGGCCCATCTCCTCAACTACAAGCTCCGGGCCCGCGGGTTCTTCCGGGTCGCGGTCCTCGCCCCGTACGCGACCTCGATCGCGGCGGCCTCGCTGGTCTTCGTCCAGCTCTTCAATCCCGACTACGGGATGATCAACCAGCTGCTCGGCCACTTCGGGGTGCACCACATCCAGTGGGAGGCCGACAAGTGGCCGTCCCAGATCGCCATTTCGACGATCGTCACCTGGCGCTGGACGGGCTACAACGCGCTGATCTACCTGGCCGCGATGCAGTCCGTATCGGGTGATCTCTACGAGGCGGCCGCACTCGACGGGGCGTCGCGCTGGCGGCAGTTCATCAGCATCACCATCCCGTCGATCCGTCCCACGATCCTGTTCACGATCATCGTCTCGACGATCGGTGCGACCCAGCTGTTCGGTGAACCGATGCTGTTCGGCGGCGGGTTGGGCGTCAGCGGAGGGTCGGCGCACCAGTACCAGACGCTCAGCCTCTACATGTATGAGAAGGGCTGGCAGAACGGAGCGCTCGGCCAGGCATCGGCCGTCGCGTGGGTGATGCTGCTCATCCTGCTGCTCGTGGGCGCCGTCCAACTGATCATCACGCGGGCCAACCGCAGGAAGCCGGGGAGCTGACCTCATGGCACACGCAGTCGCCGACCGGGCCGCGCCCCGGAACGGGCCCGGTCCCGCCGCACCCCCGCGCAAGCGCTTCTCGCGGCGCTTCGGAGCACGCGCCGGACGTCAGGACCACGCCGGTCCCGTCACCTACGCGGTCCTCGTGATCGCCGCGCTGGTCTCGCTCTTCCCGCTCTACTGGACCGTCGTGGCGGCCTCCAGCACCGATACCCAGATCGTCCAGCCGCCGACCGAGCTGCTGCCCGGCAGCCATCTGATCGACAACCTGAAGATCGCCTGGGACCAGGTCCACATGGGCCAGGCGCTGGTCAACTCCACGATCGTGGCGGGCTTCGTCTCGCTCAGTACGGTGCTGTTCGCCACGCTCGCCGGTTTCGCCTTCGCCAAACTGCGCTTCCGGGGGCGCAACGGGCTGCTGACCCTGGTCGTTGCCACGATGACGATCCCGCCCCAGCTCAGCGTGATCCCGCTCTACCAGATCATCACCGATCTGGGCTGGGTGGGCCGGCTGCAGTCGGTCATCCTGCCGTCGCTGGTGGCGGCCTTCGGGGTGTTCTTCATGCGGCAGTTCCTGGCCGAGGCGCTGCCGATCGAGCTGATCGAGGCGGCCCGGGTGGACGGGGCGCACAGTCTGCGGATCGTCTGGCACGTGGTGTTCCCGATCGCGCGGCCGGCCATGGCGGTGCTGGGGATGCTGGTCTTCGTCCAGTCCTGGAACGACTTCTTCTGGCCGTTCATCGCGCTGAACCAGCAGAACCCCACCGTGCAGGTGGCGCTGGCCGGGCTCGGTTCCGGTGACCACACCATCGATCACGCGGTGGTGCTGACCGGCGCGCTGGTCGCCACCGTGCCGCTGCTGCTGGTCTTCGCGCTGCTCGGCAAACACATCGTGGGCGGCATCAGCGCCGGCGCGGTCAAGAACTGACCCCCTCCGTCCCCGCCCCGCCCTTCACGTTCACCCTTGGGAGCGCCCCCGTATGACCGCTGTCCGTCCCGAGACCGCATCCACCGGTCTGCTCCGCTTCCCTCCCGGCTTCGTCTGGGGCGCGGCCACCGCCGCGTACCAGGTCGAAGGCGCCGCGGCCGAAGACGGCCGCACCCCCTCCATCTGGGACACCTTCAGCCACACACCGGGCCGGGTTCACAACGGCGACACCGGCGATATCGCGGCCGACCACTACCACCGGTTCCGCGACGATGTCGCGCTGATGGCCGACCTCGGCCTGGGCGCCTACCGCTTCTCCGTCTCCTGGTCGCGGGTCCAGCCCACCGGCCGCGGGCCGGCCGTCCAGCGCGGCCTGGACTTCTACCGCGCGCTCGCGGACGAGCTGCTGGGCAAGGGCATCACCCCGGTGGTGACCCTCTACCACTGGGACCTGCCGCAGGACCTGGAGGAGGTCGGCGGCTGGACCGTACGCGACACCGCCGAGCGGTTCGCCGACTTCGCCTCGATCATGGCGGGCGCACTCGGCGACCGCGTTCCGTACTGGACCACCCTCAACGAGCCGTGGTGCTCGGCGTTCCTGGGCTACGGATCGGGGGTGCACGCCCCCGGCCGCACCGAGCCGGACGCCGCGCTCAAGGCCGCCCATCACCTCAATCTCGCTCATGGCCGGGCGATCGAGGTCCTGCGCTCCACACTCCCCGCCACCGCGCGGACCTCGATCACCCTCAATCTCCACCAGGTGCGCCCACTCGACGACTCGGCGGCCGGCCTCGACGCGGCGCGCCGGATCGACGCCGTCGGCAACCGGGTCTTCACCGGCCCGATCCTGCACGGCGGCTACCCCGCGGACCTGCTCGCGGACACCGCGCACGTCGTCGACTGGGACGCCCTGGTGCGGGACGGCGACCTCGCCGAGATCTCCCGCCCCATCGATCTGCTGGGCATCAATTACTACACGCCCACCGTCGTCTCAGGGCCGCCGGAATCAGCCGGTTCGACGGGATCGGCCGGTTCCCCGGGATCGGCCGCTTCACCAGGATCAGCCGGTTCACCCGGGTCCGCGGACGCGCCGGCGCCCGCCCGCTTCGACGGCCACGGCGCCAGCGCGCACTCCCCCTGGCCCGGCTCCGAGCAGGTCGCCTTCCACCTCCCGCCCGGCGAGACCACGGCGATGAGCTGGGCGGTCGACGCCAGCGGGCTGTACGACCTGCTGCGGCGCACCGCCGGGGAGAATCCCGGCCTGCCGCTGATGGTCACCGAGAACGGCGCCGCCTTCGATGACTACGTCTCCCCCGAGGGCGAGGTGAACGACCCGCGGCGGATCGACTATCTGCGCGGCCATCTGGCGGCCGTGCACCGCGCGATCGCCGATGGCGCCGACGTCCGGGGCTACTTCCTGTGGTCGCTGCTGGACAACTTCGAGTGGTCCTACGGCTACAGCAAGCGCTTCGGAGCCGTGTATGTCGACTACGCCACCCAGACCCGGATCCCGAAGTCCAGCGCCCGCTGGTACGCCCAGGTAGCCCGCACGGGTGAGATCGCGGAGTCCGACGCCCCGTAGCGGGCACGGGGGCGCGGTGTGGCGCGGCGGTTCGAGGGTGCCGTCGCGTCACACCGTTCGACGTCCTGACGCGGTACGGCGGCCCACCGGGGGAACTTCGCCGGTGGGCCGCCGCGACCGGAAGGGCCGGATCAGCCGGATGGATCAGCTGGACGGATCGGCCGGATCAGCCGCCGTAGGCGCCGAACGCCTTGGTGAAGGCCAGGTCGCCCTGGACGATCGAGCTGCAGCTCGCATCGGCGAAGTTCTTCGCGCCGCCGGCGCACTGCTTGTCTCGGGTCGAGGACCACATCGACAGCCAGCCCAGGCCCTTGGACTTGGCGAAGGTCACCAGCCGACTGGCGTCATCAGTCGTGAAGATCTCGGTGTTGACGTCGTTCACACCGATCATCGGGGTGACCGCGACAGCCTTCCAGTCGGCCGCGTCCGACAGCCCGAGCACGCTCTTGACCTGCGCCTGCGTCGCGGTGGCGGCGTCGATCGCGTACTGGCCCATGTCACCGTTGAACGAGGCCCCGTAGTCCATCGCCATGATGTTGACGGCCGAGATCCTCACGCCGTTCTTCTTGGCGTCGGCGAGCAGGTTGATGCCGTCCTGGGTCAGACCGGTCGGCATCGCGGGCAGGGTGTAGGAGACGTCCAGGCCGCTGTGGCTCTTCTGGAGCTGGGCGATGGCCTGCGCGCGGCGGCCGTTGGACGCGGTGTCCGGGAGCGCGCCGCCCTCGATGTCGAAGTCCACCTTCGTCAGCTTGAACTGGTCGACGGCCTTGCCGTACGCGGCCGTCAGATCGGCGACCGAGGAGCAGGCCACCCCCAGCTCCGAGCCGGACGCCCCGCCGAACGAGACACGGACGTCGCCGCCCGCCGCCCGCAGCGCGCCTATCTGGCCGGCCACCGCGTCGGCGCCGAGATCCGTCACACCGCCCCACTTGGGGGTGCAGCCGCCGCCAGAGGTGATGAAGGCGAGGTTGTACTGCTTGACGCCGGTGCTCTTCGCGGTGCCGACCATGTCGTAGGCCGGGTAGAGCGAGGTGTCGATGTACGGCGAGAAGCCCGAGCCGGCGACCGGGGTGGGGGTCCCGGTGGGCGTCGGCGTGGGCGTCGCGGTCTTCGTCGGTGTCGGCGTCGGCGTCGGGGACGCGGTCTTCGTCGGCGTCGGGGTCGGGCTCGCGGTCACGGTCGGACGGCCGCTCGGCGTGGCGGTCGGACCGGCGTCCACCGAGCACTTGGCGTCATTGATCAGGCAGTTGACCGGGTCGGCGGCGGTGCCGCTGGATGCCGCCACGAAGCCGACGGACACCTTCGCGCCGGGCGCGATGGTGGTGTTCCAGCTCTCGGGCTTCACGGTGATGTGCTGCCCGCTCGCGGTGAACTTGCCGTTCCACAGCGAGCTGACCTTCGTACCGGCCGGGAGGTCGAACGTCAGGGTCCAGCCGGGCAGCGCCTGGCCCGAGGAGTTGGTGATCTCGTACTGCCCGGTGTAGCCACCGGTCCAGCCGCTGGTCTTGGTGTAGGCGGCGCCGACCGGGGCGGCACTCGCGGTACCGGCCAGCGCGAAGGCGCCACCCGCCACGACACCGGCCGCGACCATGCCGCCGATCACTTTGGTCTTGAGCCCGGCTCGACGGCGATGCGTGCTGGCCATACCGGCCTGCCTTTCATGGGGGGCGGGGTGCGGCATGACGCTAGCGCGGGCGGCACGGACAAAAGCCCTGACCAGCGCAGGGGTTGAGGTTCTTATGCCGCCCTTAAGGGAGGCATCGGAGGGGGTTAATGGTTCAGACCATCCAGCCGGTCCTTCTGCGACGGCCTGCGACGGCGGCGCGGCACCCGGTGACCGCGGCCGGGGTCACCGGAGCCGGGGCGCAGCGCCAGCCAGACCCGGACCTCGGTGCCGCCGAGGACGGAGTGGCCGATGGCGATGTCACCGCCGGTGGACTCGGCGACCCGGCGCACGATGTCCAGGCCCAGACCCGTCGAGCCCGGCCCCCCGTCGCCCTGGCCGCGGCGGAGCGCGGCCGTGGGGTCCTTGATGCCCGCGCCGGCGTCGGAGACCAGCACGATCACGGCGTCCTCACCGTTGTGCACATCCACCGCGAAGGCGGTGCCCTCCGGGGTGTGCCGGAAGACGTTGCCGAGCATGGCGTCGAGCGCGGCGGCCAGCTCGGCGCGCGCGACCGGCACCCGGACCGGCCGGTCCACGCCCGCCGTACGCGCCTCGCGCCCCTGGTCCTCGGCGAGGGCGGACCAGAACGCCATCCGCTCGCGGATCACCTCGGCGGCGTCGCAGCCGGCCGCGACCGGCGCGGCGGCCTGCTGCTCGCGCGCGGTGCGGATGATCGTGTCGACCTCGCGCTCGAGCTGTGCGACGGCCTCGCGGGTCTGCTCGGCGACGGGACCGTCCCCGAGCGAGGCCGCGTTGAGCCGGAGCACGGTGAGCGGGGTGCGCAGCCGGTGCGACAGGTCGGCGGCCAACTCGCGCTCATTGGCGAGGAGTTGGACTACCTGGTCGGCCATCGCGTTGAACGCCACGGCCACCGAGCGCAGTTCCGACGGCCCGGCCTCCGCGACCCGTACGCCGAGGTCACCGCGGCCGAGCGCGTGCGCCGCGTTCGCCAGCCGCCCGGCCGGCCGCACCATACGGGTGCCGAGCCGGTCGGCGATGGCGACCGAGCCGACGATCAGGCCGATGCCGACCGCGGCCAGCACGATCCACGCCGTGGCGACCCCGCGAGTGATGTCGCTGTCCGGCACGAAGACCTCGACGACCGCGACCGTGCCCGAGCTGACCGCGTTCGGCTGCAGCAGCGCGTAGCCGCCGCCGACCGGGACGGTGGAGGCCCGGCCGTGGCTGGATGCGGCGTCCATCGCGGCGTCGGGCGCACGGTGCCTGCCGATCTCGACCGGCGCGGTGCCGGCGGTCGCCGGTACGTGCAGCGCCATCCGGCCGTCCGCGCCCGCCTGGGTGGAGGCCAGTGCCCGCTCCAGCTGGGTGCGGTCGGTGGTGATGGCCAGCGCGGGCCCGATCGCGGCGGCCTGCCGTTCCGCGTTGGAGAACGCCCGGTCCCGGGCCAGTTCCTTCACGACCAGCCCCAGCGGTACGGCGAACGCGACGACGACCATCGCGGTCACCGCCAGGCACACCTTGACGAGCAGCCATCTCATGCCGGTGGCTCCAGCTTCACCCCGACGCCGCGCAGCGTGTGAAGATACCTCGGCCGGGCGGCGGTTTCGCCCAGTTTGCGCCGGAGCCAGGACAGATGGACGTCGATGGTCTGGTCGTCGCCGTACGACTGCTGCCACACCTCGGCGAGCAGCTCCTTGCGCCCCACGACCACGCCGGGGCGCGCCGCCAGGAAGGCCAGCAGGTCGAACTCGCGGCGGGTCAGGTCCACGGTCACCCCGTCGAGCTCCGCCTGCCGACTGCGGATGTCGATCCGCAGCCCGCCGACCATGAGCTGCGAGGTCTCATCGGGCCCGGCCTCCCGGCCACGCGCCCGGCGCAGCACCGCGGCCATCCGGGCGGACAGGTGCTCGACCGAGAACGGTTTGACGAGGTAGTCGTCGGCGCCCGCGTTGAGCAGCCGGACGATCTCCGCCTCGTCGTCCCGGGCGGTGGCGATGATCACCGGGACATCGGTGATCCCGCGCAGCATCTTCAGCGCCTCCGACCCGTCCAGATCCGGGAGGCCGAGATCGAGGATCACGACATCGAAACCGACCTGCGCCACCTCGCGCAGCGCCTCCAGAGCCGTGCCCACACTGCGTACGGTGTGGGCCGCCTCGGTGAGGTGCCGGATGAGGGCGGAGCGCACGAACTGGTCGTCCTCGACCACGAGCACACTTGCCATGGCCCGCACGGTAGCCCATTCGGGCGACGCCGGTACCGCCCCGTCCACTTGCCGCCGCCGCTGCCGCCGTCTCCCGCGTTATAGCGCATACGAGCACGCCAGGGGGCTTGTTCCGGCCCGAACGTCCGGGCCCGGAAGCGTGTACGACAAGATGTCCCGATGCAACGAGGATTCGTTCACGCCGGAGCCTGGACGCTCACGACCACCGCCGCGGTGACGCTGTCGTGGTTCGGTGTGCACTCCGTGCTCGCCGGGACCGCCTACGACCCGCCGCGGTCGCTGCCGATCTCCGACGACGTCGCCGCCCACTCCTCCACGCAGCCACTGGCCTCCTCCACGCACCGGCCCAAGCCGGCCGCGCCCCCTTCGCCCTCCAGCACGAAGCCCGCGACGAAGGCGCCCTCCGAGCCGCCGGTACGGCCCCCGGGCACGTCCCACGACGCCTCCACGGCCAGCGCCACCGGCAATGTGCACAGCTACAAGGTCACCGGCGGCCGCGTCGCCCTCGACCTCGGGCCGTCCTCGGCGACCCTCGTCTCGGCCACCCCCGACTCGGGCTGGGAGATGAAGGTCTGGAAGCAGGACGAATGGATCCGGGTGGACTTCACCAGCGGCCCGACGACCTCGTCGGTCTTCTGCACCTGGAACGGCCACCCGCCGGTGGTGGAGATGTACCGGGGCTAGGACCTGGGGTGCGGCTCAGCGGAAGACCGACTCCGGTGGGGCCGGCGAAGGGGCGGAGGTCGCGTCCGTGACCGGGGGCGCGCCGCCCGCGAAGTCGGCCAGCGGGCGGCCGTGTTCGACGCGGCCGGGATGCGGGTCCGAGGCGACCCGCCGGGTCAGCTCGGCGATCGGCAGCTCACGGTCGGCGGCGAGCAGGATGGCATTGCCGAACCGGCGGCCGCGCAGGACGGCCGGGTCGGCGGACACGCAGACCTCGGCGAAGGCCGACCGCGCGGTGGCGATCTGGGCCCGCAGGAAACCGAGTGCGCCGCCGTCGGCGAGATTGGCCGCGTAGAACCCGTCAGGCCGCAGCGCGCGCCGGACGTCCGCCAAAAACTCCGCGCTGGTCAGGTGCGCGGGGGTGCGGGCGCCGCCGAAGACATCGGCGATGACCAGGTCCGCCCAGCCGTCCGGGACTTTGGCGAGCCCGGCACGGGCGTCCCCGCCGCGCACCTTGATCCGCCAGGTCCTGTCCCAGGGCAGCTCACGGCGGACCAGTTCGACGAGCGGGCCGTCGATCTCGACGGCCTGCTGGGTGGAGCGCGGCCGGGTCGCGGCCGTGTACCGGGCCAGGGTGAGCGCGCCGCCGCCCAGGTGCAGTACCTGCAGCGGACGCCCCGGGGGCGCGGCCAGATCGATGATGTGGCCGAGTCTGCGCTGGTACGCGAAGTCCAGATACGCCGGGTCGTCGAGGTCGACATGCGACTGAGGGGCACCGTCGATGAGCAGCGTCCAGCCGTGCGGCCGCTCCCGGTCCGGGACCAGCTCGGCGTGCCCGCCGTCGACCTCGGCGCCGACTGGTTCCCTCGACGGTGCTCTGCCGCCCTGCTTCTTACCTGCCACCCGACCAGTATCGGCCAATATCAGCCAGGGACGGTCAGCCGGCGAAGCCGGCTCAGACGCCGCCGGCCAGCCTGATGGTGCGGGCCGCCTCGCCGAGGGCCGCCCGCAGTACGGCCGGGTCGGTCGCCGTGATCCGGCCGGATCCGCTCTCCGGCGGCACCAGCCAGCCGGAGCCGGCCACCGGCGGCTCCGCCCCGACCGAGAAGCCACGGCCGTTGCTCCGGGTACACGAACTGCCGGGCAGGTCCCAGCCGTCCGCGGTGCCCGGCGGCACCAGGAAGCCGATGCCGTCCCCCGCGTTGTCGTGCAGCACCGGCCCGACTCCGGTCCGCAGCCGCAGGATGTCGACGGCCTCCAGACCCTGCTGGGTCGGGACGGTGACGAGATCGCAGGGCGTCGCCGGCGGCATCTCGCTCCGGTCCGGGCTCGGTTCGTGCCGATCGGTGTCCAACAAGGGGAACCCTCCTCCTCGCGGGCGGACGCAGCACCGCCCTTACGACGAGTACAACGCGCCTCCGCGTCAACAGCTACGCCCGGCTAACGCCGCAAGGGGTGGCATTTCATGGCGGATCGCAGGTGAGATATCCGTTTTGTGGGCAAACTCTGAGTGCCGGGCCGGTCACAGCGGGTACGTTCGTCGCGCCGTCCGCACCAGGAGTCCGCCATGGCTTCACCGTCCTCAAGCCCCGATCCAGCCCATTCCGCCACCATGGCCAACACGGCCTTCCGGCAGTTGCGCGGAGACCGCTCCCCCAGCGAGTTCGCGGCGGCGGTACGCCGTTCCGCGCGCGAGATCGGTGAGCAGGTCAGCTGCGACGCCCGGTACATCGGGCGCGTGGAGGCCGGGGAGATCCGGTGCCCCAACTACGCCTACGAGCGGGTGTTCCGCCACATGTTCCCCGGCCGCGCGCTGGGCGACCTGGGCTTCGCCCCGCGCGAGGCGGTACGGGGCAGACACGGCGGCGCACCCCCGCAAGAGACGTACGAATTCGATTTCGAGGAGAGCGACGTGCTGCGTCGCGCGTTCATGACCGGCGGCCCCGCCGTCATCGCCACCGCCCTGGTGCCGGGCGCCGCTTACGGGCAGCCGCCCGCCGGCCGGGTCGGCGCCGGCGAGGTCCACGCCGTACAGGAAGCCGTCCGGCATATCCGGCTGCACGACGACCGGCACGGTGCGGACGGCCTCTACCAGCAGGCGGGACAGGCCCTGCGCACCGCCTACCGGCTGCTCGACGAGGGGGCCTACACCCAGTCCGTGGCCGACGGCCTGTACGCCGGGGCCGGCGAACTCGCCGTCTCCGTGGGATGGCTGGCCCACGACTCCGGCCGGTTCACCGACGCCCGCTCCTACTACGCGGAGGCCCTCGCCACGGCCCGGGTGGCGGGCGATCCGGCCCTGGAGGCGCACGCCTTCTGCAACACCGCGTTCCTCGCCCGCGACGCGGGCCGCCCCCACGAGGCGGTCAGGGCCGCGCAGGCGGCGCAGTCCGCCGCCAGGCGGCTCGCCTCGCCGCGGCTCCTCTCCCTGCTCGCGCTGCGCGAGGCGGGCGGCAGAGCGGGGCTCGGCGACAGATCCGGCTGCGAACGGGCCCTCGCCCGCGCGCAAACGCTGTACGGACGCGGCCCGTCCGACGCCGATCCGCAGTGGATGACGTTCTTCGGCGAGGCCGAACTGGCGGGCCTCGAAGCCCAGTCCTGGTCCGCCTTGGGCGACCACCGCCGGGCCGCGGACTCCGCCCGGCGCGCGGTGGGCCTCCAGGACCCGCACTTCGCCCGCAACATCGCCCTCTACGGAGCCGAACTCTCCGCCGACCTGGCCGCGGGCGGCCACCCCGACGAGGCCGCCGCCGCGGGCTCCCGCGTCCTGGACCTCCTGGGCCGCGTCCAGTCCTCCCGCGTCCGAGCCCTCCTGGACACCACCACCACCCGCCTCCGCCCCCACCACCGGACCCCGGCGGTAGCGGCTTTCCTGAACCGCCACGCGTAGGCGGCAGGGACGGGAGCCCCAACCCGCCACCCCCAACCCAATCACTGCCAGGACGAAGCGGACCCGGCCCCCGGACCCACACAGGCCCGCCGCAGGCGCAACGTCACCCGAGGTGGCCGGTGTCGTTCCAGCGTTCCACCGCCGGCTCCCCGTAAGCCCACCCCAGAATCGACAGCGACGCCGGATCGAGCCTGATGGAGGCACCGAACGACGGGTCGAGCCCAAGCCACCGCGCCCCGAGAGTGCGCAGGAAGTGCCCGTGGGCGAAGACGAGGACGTCCCGGTCGGCCGAGCGGGCCCAGGCCACCACCTCGTCGGCGCGCGCCGCGACGTCGGCGAGCGCCTCCCCCTCCACGACCCCGTCGCGCCAGATGTTCCAGCCGGGCCGCATCGCCTGGATGCGGTCCGGGGTGAGCCCCTCGTAGGCGCCGTAGTCCCACTCCATCAGCGCGTCCCATTCCTTGACGCGGTCGCCGAAGCCGGTGAGTTCGCAGGTCTCGTTCGCCCGGACGAGCGGGCTGGTGCGGACCTCCACGCCGGGCAGCCCCTCCCAGGGCGCGCGGTGCAGCCGTTCGCCGAGCAGCCGCGCGGTGCGGCGGCCCTCCTCGGTGAGCGGCATGTCGGTGCGGCCCGTGTGACGGCCGGAGAGGGACCACTCCGTCTGGCCGTGCCGGACCAGAAGGATGCGCGGAGCCATACGGAGGGACCTTTCCATCACGAAACGGAGATCACTCCATCATCGCGCACTCCGGCCGGCGCGGTCGCTCAGGCCGGCGCGGCCGATCGGGCCGCTCACTCCTATCGGGCCGATCAGGCCGGCCAGCAGTCCGTCGAGGCCGAGTTCGTACTGGGCCATGCCCGCGTCCTGAGCGGTGGCGAGCTCGGGCACCAGGTCGGTGAGGGCCGGGTAGCGGTCCGGAGGAAGGTCGGCGAGCCGGGCGCGTACCCGCTCGCGCAGCCCGTCCTCGCACAGGGCGCGCTCCCGCCGGACGTTCCACAGCGCGGAGCCGACCGTGTACTGCATGAGGGCGACATGGGCGCGTGCGGCGTCGGTGCGGTCGAGGCCGGCGGCGCGCAGCAGTCCGAGCATCCGGTCGATGACGGCGATGGCCTCGTCGCCGCGCATGGGCCGGGTGGTGAGCAGCTGCAGGGCCGACGGGTGGTCGGCGAAGAGCCGGAAGACGCTGCGGCACACTTCGCGCAGCTGCTCGCGAGCGTCGCCCTCACCGACGGCGGGCAGCTCGACCTCGCCGAGCAGCCGCTGCGCGACGGCGTCGCTGATCTCTTCCTTGCTGCGGAAGTGCGAGTAGACGGCCATGGTGCCGACACCGAGCTGCGCGGCGAGGGCACGCATGGTGAACGCCTCGGCGCCGTCGCGGTCGAGAAGGACGACCGCTGCGTCGAGGATCCGGTCCGGGTTGAGCGTGTTGCGGGGGGCGCGGCGCCGTGGGGAGCGGGCCGACTGGGTGACGGTCATGCCATTCTCTTACTTCTCGCGGAAAGCAACCTGGGTGGGGGCCCCGGGCGTCTTCTCGCACGCATACCCGACCACGAGATGTTGAACACGGAACGAACGTAATGTGGCCTGGAATTTCCGGGGCGATGTGCGAGCTGTCTAGCGTACGACGTACGGTAGAAGCCTACGACATGTCCGCAAGGTGCCCACATCCGCAGAACGGGGAGAACGGCCGCATGACGATCACCGCCACAGCGCCACGCGCCTCGGCCTACCGAGGCCGGCTGCGCTGGTGGACCGAGCTGCCGCTCATCGCCGTCGTGTACGCCCTCTACTCCTGCGGACGCCTGCTGGTGCGCGGCGACGTGGACGATGCCGTCGAGAGCGGCATCGGCATCCTGCACGTCGAGGAGCTGATGCGGATCGACCCGGAGCGCTGGCTCAACGGGATCTGCTCCAAGTACGCGGCCATCGGCGTCCCCGCGGACTTCGCGTACGCCTCGCTGCACTACCTGGTGACGCCCATCATCCTGGTGTGGCTGTGGCGGCGGCGGCCGAGCCACTACCGCGCGGCCCGCACGTGGCTGATGCTCTCCACCCTGATCGGGCTGATCGGCTTCACCCTCACGCCCACGGCGCCGCCGCGGCTGCTCGACTCCAGCTACGACTTCATCGACACCATGGCGAAGTACGGCTCGTACGGCTGGTGGGGCCAGGACGCCAGCGCCCCGCGCGGCCTGGGCGGGCTCACCAACCAGTACGCGGCGATGCCAAGCCTCCACGTGGGGTGGGCGCTGTGGTGCGGGATCATGCTGTGGCGCTACGGCCGGACACCGCTGGTGCGCGGGCTCGGCGTGCTCTACCCGCTGCTCACCACGTTCGTGGTGATGGGCACCGCCAACCACTACCTGCTGGACGCGGTCGCCGGTGCGGCCGTGATGGGCATCGGATACCTGCTGGCGCCGCGCGCGCTGCTGGCCGTCGACACGCTGCGCGCGAGGCGGGCCGTACGGTCCGGCGCCACTGTCGCGGGCGAGGGGCACAGCCCGGTCGTCGCGGCATCCGCTCTCGTCAAGTCCCCGACGGTCTCCTCCACACCATCCAGTGCGTCCACGGCATCCACGGCGTCCATGTCGTCGAAGAGCCACTCACCCGGCGTGGTTCCGATCCCGCGGACCGGGTCCGCCGACGGGCACCGGACCGATCCATCGGACAGGTCAGCCGTGGGTCAGGGCCGAATGTCGTAGCCGGATGCGACACTTCCGCGGGTGAGCACTACGCACTATCTGCGGGAGCGGCTGGCCGAGTTGCGCGGGCCGGCCACGTCACCACGTCCGCTCGACGCGCGGGCCCTCGCGGCGCTGGCCGCGAATCCCGGCTGCCGCCGACGCGCCCTGCTGGACGCCGCCGGCGTCGACAAGGGCGCGGTCGCACAGGTGCTGGGCGCGCCGGCCCCGTTCGGGCAGTCCCAGTTCGCCTTCGCGCGCGGCCATGCCTTCGAGGCCCGGGTCAAAGCCGACGACTGCGCCGAGCTGCTACGGCTGCTGGGCGCCCCCGAGGACAGCGGCGCGCTGCTGCCCGACCTGTCGGCCGCCGGTCCTGAGGGCCGGGCCGCCAGGACCCGGCTGGCCCTGGCGGAGGCGACCTCCGCCGGCCGCTGGACGCTGCTGGACCATCCCCTGCTGGTGCTCGAGGTCGCGGGTTCCGCCGCCTACCTGGAACCGGACGCGGTGGCGGTCGCGCCGGACGGCTCCTGGACGGTCGTCGAGGTCAAGTCCTTCCCGATCCTGGACGGCAGCGCGGACTCGGTGAAGGTCGGCGCCGCCGCCCGCCAGTCCGCGGTGTACGTGCTGGCCCTGGAGCGCGTGGCCGGACTCATCGATGCCGGACTCATGGAGGCCGGGGTTCCCGAAGCCGGGGTTCCCGAGGGAGCCGGCCGTCCGGTGCGCGTCTCGCACGATGTGCTGCTGGTCTGTCCCAAGGACTTCTCCAACCTGCCGACGGCCCAGTTCGTCGATGTGCGCAAGCAGCTGTCCGTGACCCGCCGGCAGATGACCCGGCTGACCCGCATCGAGGAGATCGCCGCCGAGCTGCCCGAGGGCACCACCTTCGATCTGCGCTGGTCCGAGGACGGCCGCATGCCCACCCGGCCGGCCCCCGAGCTGACCGCCGCCGTCGATTCCGTCCCCGCGGCCTACGCCCCCGAATGCCTGGCCGCCTGCGAACTGGCCTTCCATTGCCGCGACCGCTCGCGCGCCTGCGGATCCGTCGAATCCCTCGGCCGGAGCCTGCGCGCCGAACTGGGCACCCTCACCACCGTCGAGGCCGTCCTCGCCGCCGCCCTCGGCTCGGACGGCGACGCCGCGGACCCGGCGGTCGCCGCCCTGCGCCGCGCAGCCGTGCTGCGCGCCGAGGCCCTCACCACCGCCGGGGATGCCGCATGTCACTGATCGGGATCCTGGCCCGCGCCGAAGCCGTGGCCGCGGGCCGCGCGCGGCCGATGACGACGGTGCGGCACCGGCACCTGTCCGACCGCCCGCTGGTGTTCGTGCCGCTGACCACCGCGGGCGAGGTCGGCGCTCCCCTGGGAGCGCTGGTGGGACGCGACCGGAAGCGGCCGAGCCTGCTGGTGGTGCCGCAGCCGCGCGACCGGGACCTGCGGTTCGCGTTCCTCGCGGAACTGGCGACCACCGTCGTCGCCCATATGGACCGGTACGCGGACGAGGTGGAGACCGAACCGGCGACGCGGAACCGGGAGGAGTCCGAGGTCTGCGCGGACGCCCCGCAGATCATCGTGCCGAACTCGGCGGCGGCCGATTACGTCCGGCTGCTCGGCCGCTCCACCCGCTTCCGCCGCACGGCGGAGGAGGATCCGGACGAGCCCTTCCCCGTACCGTCGCGGGTTCCGCTGCTCGGGCGCTGGCTGACGCACTACGGCGAGCGGGCCCGTACCCCGGGCTCGTCGCTGCTGCTGGCGATGACGGAGCTGCTGTCGCGGCACTGGGCGACCGGGCAGAGCAATCTGGAGGACCAGCACCTGGGCGCGCTGCTCGGCTGGATCGACCCTCCCGAGGGCATGAGCGGAGCCGACGCGGCCCGCCGCGCGGAGACCGGACGCACCTCCGGCGGACTGCTGCTGAGCCCGCCCGCGGGCCCGGCCACTGACCCCGCCTTCGACAACGCGGTGCTGGCGCCCGCGATGTCCCGCTACGACGCGGCCCGCGCCGCCGCGCGGGCGGCCGGAACGGAAGCGTCCGCCGCGATGTCCACCGCCGAGGCCGAGGTCCGCGGGCTCGTCGAGAGCCAGTTGCGGCCCGCCTGGGACGATGTGTGGCGCGGGCTCGACCTGCTGCGCGCGCTGCCGGAGGGCGGGCATGTCGCCGACCGCTGGAAACGGGACCGGTGGTCGTACACCGGGCACCGGGACCGGGTGCGGGCCGGGGAGCCGCCGCAGCCGAAGCGGGACGACGCCGTCGCGGCGGCGCAGAAGCTGTCGGGCCGGGAGACGGCGCAGGTGCGGCTGGAGGCTCAGGAGGCACTGGACGATCCGCTGGTGATGGCCGGCCGGCGGCTGTCGGGCGAGGCGTTCGCGGGCCGGGTCACCGAGGTGGTGATGGCGTACAGCGAGGCGAAGGCGCCGCGCCCGCGCCCGCTGGTGACGGTCGCCACCGCCGATCTGCCGCACTTCGACGCCGACGCGAAGCTCTACCGCGCGCTCCCCGGCGGAAAGACCCAGGAGGCGCGGTTCGTCGAGTGGCCGGCGGCCGGGGCGGTCACCGTCCGGCTGCTCAACGGGATGGGCCGGGGCAAGGTCCCGGAGGAGGGTTCGGTGCCCGCGGTCGGCGACCCGGTGTGCTGGACGCTGTTCGAGCACGCGCCGCGCGGCGGGCCGGAGTTGCCCGACCCCGAGGACACACCCTGGACCCACGGCGGCCCGCCGGGCGCCTCCGGTCCGCCGGCCGCCCCGGCACCTGATCCCGTCACCGTGGAGGACTTCCTGTGAGCCGCACGACGGAGGACTCTCCGCCGCACGACCCGGTCCGGCCCGCCCGCACCGGCCCTCCGGTTCCGCACGATCCCGCCGCCGAGGCGGCGGCGGCGACGGACGCGATCCTGCGCGACACGCTGCACGGCTCGGCGCGCGGCGTCGTCGTCGACTCCCCGCCGGGCGCGGGAAAGTCGACGCTCGTGGTGCGCGCGGCCCGTGAACTGGCCGCGGCGGGCGAGTCGTTGATGGTGGTCGCGCAGACCAACGCCCAGGTGGACGATCTCGCGGACCGGCTGGCGACCGCCGATCCCGGGCTGCCGGTCGGCCGGCTGCACGGCAGCGAGTCGCCGCCCGATCCGGTGCTCGACCGGCATCCGTCGATCGTGAAGTCCGCGAAGGTCTCCGATCTCGTCCAGCAGAAGGTGGTGATCGCGACCTCGGCGAAGTGGGCGTACGTCAAGTCCACCGATGTGGCGGCCCCTTGGCGGCACGCGATCATCGACGAGGCGTACCAGATGCGTTCCGACGCGCTGCTGCAGGTGGCCGGGCTCTTCGAGCGGGCGCTCTTCGTCGGCGACCCGGGACAGCTGGACCCGTTCAGCGTGGTGGGCGCGGACCAGTGGGCGGGGCTGAGCTACGACCCGTCGGCGAGTGCGGTGGTGACCCTGCTGGCGCACAATCCGGGTCTCCCGCAGCACCGGCTGCCGGTGTCGTGGCGGCTTCCGGCGTCGGCGGCGCCGCTGGTGTCCCAGGCGTTCTACCCGTACACCCCCTTCCGCAGCGGCACCGGGCCCGGCGTCCGGCGGCTGTCGTTCGGGGTGCCTTCACAGGGCACAGGACCCGACCTGGTGCTGGACGAGGCGGCGGCCTCGGGCTGGGGGCTGCTGGAGCTGCCTGCCCGCAATACGCCCCGGACGGATCCGGAGGCGGTGCACGCGCTGGCCCAGGTGGTGCGGCGGCTGCTGGACCGGGGCGGGGTGACGTTCAGCGAGCGCTCGGCGGAGCCGGCGGCACTGACCGCGGACCGGATCGCGGTGGGGACGGCGCACCGTGACCAGGCGGCGGCGGTGCGGGCGGCGCTGACCGCGCAAGGGGTCACCGGTGTCGCCGTGGACACCGCGAACCGGCTGCAGGGCCGGGAGTTCGATGTGACGGTCTTCCTCCACCCGCTGTCCGGCCGCCCGGACGCGACGGCCTTCCACCTCGAGACGGGCCGGCTGTGCGTGCTCGCCTCCCGGCACCGGCACGCCTGCATCGTGGTGTGCCGGGCGGGCGTGGCCCGGCTGCTGGACGAGCATCCGTCGACGGAACCGGTCCAGCTGGGCGTCACCGTCAAATTCCCCGACGGCTGGGAGGCCAATCACGCCGTACTCGCCCACCTGGAGGAACACCGGGTCCCGTACAAGCCGTGAGCCGTGCCGCAGGGTCCCGGAGGCCCTCTTGCGTTCACGCGGGACAATGGAACGCGCGAATCCCTTGGAGGTAGGCACATGTCCGAGCCGCAGTCGGCTCAATCGGCTCACGACCGGCGCGACGGTGTCGCGCGGGAGACCTCGCGGCGCCTGCGACCGGCGGAGCTGCTCTTCGAGCCCGCCCAGGCCCTCGCGGACGAGGAGCACTTCTTCGACCTGGAGTCACTGGACGACCCCCGGCAGCTGCTGGCGCGCTCGACGGAACTGGCGCTGGCCTTCCGCGCCGCCGCCGACCGGGCGACGGAGTACCAGGCGATAGCCGCGGCACAGCTGGCGGATCCCCGGCGCTTCGACCGGCTGACGTATGCCGCCATCGCGGAACGCGCGGGCTGGACCGAGGACTACGCGAAGAAGATGGTCGAGTTCGGCACACGCCTGCAGGACAAGTGAGCGAAACCGGTGATCGTGTCGGCATTCGCTCCGGTGATCGAAGCGGCGGTCAAGGCCGACGATCAAGATCCTCTGGCATATGCATGACGGGCAAGGTACCCGACGACGTGTCCTCCTGTCCCGTATTCGGCCGATTCGGATAAACGGAGCGCGAACGGCCGGTACCTCTAGGTGTCATGAGCGAATGGCAGTGGGAGACATGGCGACACCCGAACATCTCCGCGGCCGGGAACCCGACGGACCCGGACACGCAGTCGCACACCTCGTACGTCACCCCGGCGGGAGCCGCCTGGCTCGCCTCGGCCAGCGCCTTCCCGCGTAGCGTCCAGGCCCTCTGGAGCGCCCGCCCGACATCGCCCAGCGTGCTGCCGTGCGGCACCGTCTTCGACGTGGTGAACCTCCCCGCGCTCTTCGGCCGCCGGGTCCTGGAGCAGTTATGGGCCTCAGGACCCGGAAGCGGGCCGGTCGCCGTGCACCGCGGCCGGGTGCTGCTGCTGGTCGCCCCCGGGTCGGCCCAGCGGCTGCCGTCACTGCTCGGCTGGGAGGAGTGGAGCCGCTCCGTGCCGCCGCTGATGTGCCACGGCCTCGGGGACGCGGTGACTGTGCCACCCCTGTACGCCGACGAGACCGGGCTGGACACCGAGGGCGGCTCGTCGCGCTGGGTGGTGGCCCCCGACACCCGTCATCCCTGGCTCCCCGGCCCCGACGTCCTGCTCTGGGCCTGTATCCGCGCGGCCCGCGCCGGCGCCCGTACGACTGCTTCCACCCCGGCCTGACCCGGAAGCCGCCGGGCGCGCGAGCCCGGCAGGGAGCGCCGGGGGATATCGATTTTCACTCCACCGGAAGCTGATGCTAATGTCTGTCACGCAGCACGCGCCGCTAGCTCAGTTGGTTAGAGCAGCTGACTCTTAATCAGCGGGTCCGGGGTTCGAGTCCCTGGCGGCGCACCTACGGGAAATCCGTTGACCAGGGCGTTCCTCCTCCGGGAGGGACGCCCTGCGTCGTTCAGGCCCAGAAGTCGTCCGCGGTCGCGAGGTCCTCCAGACATTCGTCGAGGTCGGTGATCTTGTCTCCGACGACCCGGAAGATGATGCCGCCGGCCATGTCGATCTTCTTGCCCTTGCGCTCTGCCGTGAACCGGTGAACCGACACCACATGGCCCCGGTCGTCCACGAAGAGCTTCTGCAGCTCGACCCGGAAGCTGCCGTTGGTCTCGCCGGCGAGCTGGCCGTAGTAGCCGAGGACCGCGTCGATGCCCTTGAAGTCGCCGGACAGCTGGTGGTCGCCCGGGACGTGCTGGGCGCAGTCGGCCGTCATCATCCCCCGCAGCGTGTCCATGTCACCGCGCGAGAACGCCTCGTATCCCTTCCGGACCAGTGCGGCGTGAGCGTGTTCAGTCATGACAATCGCCTCCTTTCTGTACAGACCGTGATATAGAGCCCGCTCATCCACCTTGTCACTCCCCAGGACGCCGGGCCACCGAGCCGACGGCAGCGGTACGGGATCGGCCCGGCGCGGTAATAAGGGCTGGGAGAGTCGTCTCCGGGAGGCCCCGCATGCCGCTGCCGCACTACCGCCCGCCGGGTGCGCCCGAGGACGCGCCCGCGGTCGTGCGGCGCTCGCGGCCGCGCCTCCCCGGCTGGACGGCCGCGGTCGTCATCGCGGTCGCGGTGGTGGCCGGCACCTGGCTGCTGCGCGACGGCACGCAGGACCGGGAGCCGCCGCTGCCCGCCGCGGCCGAGGCGGTCTCCGCGCACGGCCGGGACCCGGCGGCCGACGGGCCGTCCGAGACCGTCCTGCCGCCGCGCGCGGATCCGCTGCCTCCCGCCGTGCCCGAACGGATCCGCGTGCCGGCCATCGGGGTCGACGCGCCCCTCATGAAGCTCGGGCTCGACCGGGACCAGCATCTGCAGGCGCCGCCGGACACCGACCGCGGTCTGGCCGGCTGGTACGGCGGCGGGGCGACCCCCGGCGCCGCGGGCGCCGCCGTGCTGGCCGGACATGTGGACACACGGGAGGGTCCGGCGGTCTTCTACGAGTTGGGCGGGCTGCACAAGGGCGACCGGATCGAGATCGACCGCGCCGACCACCGCACCGCCGTGTTCACGGTCTACGGCATCGAGGTCTACGAGAAGCGGGACTTCCCCACCGAACGGATCTACGGCGCGACGCCGGACGCCGAGCTGCGCGTGATCACGTGCGGCGGCGGTTTCAGCGAGGCCTCGGGTTACCGGGGCAACGTCGTGGCCTACGCCCGGCTCACCGGATCCTCCTGATCCTCCCGATCCCCCGGCCGGACCCTCGGCGGCGGTCCCTGCGCCCAGCCCCCATGCCCGTCCAGCAAGCACCCCACCCCCGCTCAGCCCCCACCCCACCCCCGGACCGGCCGGTCGGCCGGTCCGGGGGGCGCACCACTGGCAGGCGTATGCAGCATGTCCTAGTTTAGGTATTTCTGATGGCATTTATGAATCCATGAGTCGCCAGGGAGGCCGCGTGCGACAGCCGCTGGCCATGACCGGGCCGATGGACTGGTCGCTGACCTCCGGCGCCGTGCCCTGGATCGTGCTGGCGGCCGGCCTCGTATCGCTCGGCTGGCTGCTCGTGGTGCGGCGCCGCTCCTGGTGGACCCTCACCGTCCCGCTGATCGCGCTGGGCACCGCCGTCGCCGTCTTCGTCGTGCAGTACCTGGAGGACAACTCCTGGCGGCTGATCGCCGACGAGCTGCCGCTCAACGTCCTGGTGTGGATCGGGATCGGACTGTTCGGCGTCGCCCTGGCCGTGGCTCGCTGCTTCTACGCCGGCCGCTGGCGGGTCCGGCTGGCCGCGCTGCTGGCGGGCCTGCTCGTCCTGCTCGCCGCGTGCTCGGAGGTGAACCGCGTCTACGACCAGTACCCCCGGCTCCGGACCCTGGTGACCGCGCTGACCCGCCGGAGCACCGACCTGAAGACCGCCGCCGGCGGTGGCAAGGAGACCACCGCCGTCCGCACACCGGCCGGCGGCACCTTGGAATCGGCGTGGAAGCCGCCACCGGGCATGCCCGACAAGGGGTCGCTGTCGAAGGTGCGGATCCCCGGCACCGTCTCCGGCTTCTCCGCTCGCGACGCCTGGGTCTATCTGCCGCCCGCCTACCGGACCAGTCCGCGCGCACTGCTTCCCGTCATCGTCCTCATGCCGGGGCAGCCCGGCTCGCCGCAGGACTGGCTGGACTCCGGCCAGCTGGCCGACACCATGGACGCCTACGCCGCCAGGCACCACGGCCTGGCGCCGGTCGCGGTCTCCGTCGACACTCTCGGCTCGCCGCTGAACAACACCATCTGCGCGGACACCAAGCGCGGCAAGGTGCACACCTATCTCACCCAGGACGTGCCGGCCTGGATCAAGGCCAACCTCCAGGTCGCCGGTGCGCCCACGTCGTGGGCCGCGGGCGGCTACTCGCTCGGCGGCACCTGCTCGCTGCAACTGGCCGTCACCGCCCCCGCGCTCTTCGGGTCGTTCATCGACATCTCCGGCCAGCGCGAGCCGACCCTGGGCGACCACCGGCGCACCGTCAACGAACTGTTCGGCGGGAGCACGGCCGCCTACGGCGCCATCAGCCCGTTGAAGATCATGCAGACCAGGCCGTTCCCGGCCACCAACGGCCTGTTCATCTCGCCGGACGCGCTCGGCCCGCTGGCCACCTTCCGCGACCGGCTCGTCACCTCGCACCCGGGCGCAAACGAGATCCGTGACGCCTGCGCCGCATCGGTGAAGGACTGCCACCAGATCCACGCCGAGGAGCGCTTCTACCACTCCCCCGCGATCCTGATGACCGTCATGCCCGCGCTGCTGCTGCTCGTGCTGGCCGAAGGACTGCGGCGCGGACGGCGGCTGGCCTGGACCCTGGCCATCGTGATCAACCTCGCGCTGATGGCGATCGTCCTCTACGAGTTGCTGGACTTCCTCGGCTCGCTCGACCTCAGCACCCCGGAGGGCCGGTCCGACCGGAACTGGGTGATCCGCGCCTGCGTCGAGCAGCTGCTGCTGCCCGCCGCCTCGGTCGTCCTGCTGCTGGTCACCCGGGCCCGGTTCCAGCTGAAGCTGCCGCGCGCCACGGTGCGCAGGGTCACTGCCGTCGTCGGCGGCAGCGTGCTGGCCGCCGGCGCCGCCTACGTAGGCGTCGGCTACGCGATCCGCGGCCAGTTCTTCCCCGGTGCCACCTTCCCCTCGCTGTGCCGCGGGCTCCTCTCCGTCTTCCTGCCGCCCATCAACAGCAACCTCGCCAGCCAGGGCCCCATCCCGGTCGGTTCAGGCGCCAACTGGCTGTACGAGTACTGCGGCCTGGTCCCCTGGCTGATCGGGCTGATCGTCCTGCTGGTGGTCTTCCGCGGCACCCGGCTGCGGGTCTCGGACGAGCAGGCGGAGCAGGCCCGTGCCATCCTCACCGCGCACGGCGGCTCCACGCTCTCGTATCTCTCCACCTGGGAGGGCAACCACTACTGGACCTCCCCCGCCGGCCACGCGGGCGTGGCCTACCGGGTGCTGTCCACCATCGCGCTGACCACCGGCGACCCGTTCGGGGAGCCTTCGGCCCGGCCGCGTGCGGTGGCCGAGTTCGGCGCCTTCTGCGACGCGCGCGGCTGGACGCCGTGCCTCTACAGCGTCACCGAGGAGTCCCGGCGGGCCGCCGAGGCGCTCGGCTGGAAGTCCCTGCAGGTCGCCGAGGAAACCGTCGTCCCGCTCGCGGAACTGGAGTTCAAGGGCAAGAAGTGGCAGGACGTCCGCACCGCGCTCAACAAGGTGGGCAAGGCCGGGATCACCGCCGAGTGGTGGCACTTCCCGGACGCGCCGCTGGCGCTCACCG
Source organism: Streptomyces sp. PH10-H1 (assembly GCF_030063355.1). Lineage (GTDB taxonomy): Bacteria > Actinomycetota > Actinomycetes > Streptomycetales > Streptomycetaceae > Actinacidiphila. Next base: position 48,130 of record NZ_JASISZ010000001.1, on the reverse strand, counting down.
AGCAGATCCGGTCGATCTCCGAGGAGTGGGTCGCCGACAAGGGCCTGCCCGAGATGGGCTTCACCCTCGGCGGCCTCGACGAGCTCGACGACCCCGAGGTCCGCTGCCTGATCGCGGTGGACGCCGACCGGACCATCCGCGGGATCACCAGCTGGATGCCGGTCTACCGGGACGGGAAGCCGGTGGGCTGGACCCTGGACTTCATGCGGCGCCGGTCCGCCGGCTTCCGCGGCGTCATGGAGTTCCTGATCGCCTCGGTGGCCCTCGGACTGAAGGAGGAGGGTGCGGAGTTCATCAGTCTGTCCGGGGCGCCGATGGCCCGGATGGACCGCGGCGAGGCCCCCGATCCGCTCCAGCGGCTGGTGGACATGTCGGGACGGCTACTGGAACCGGTGTACGGTTTCCGTTCATTGCTCGCGTTCAAGGCAAAATTCCAGCCCGAGTACCACCCTATGTACATGTGTTACCCGGATCCGGCCGCCCTTCCGACCATCACCCGCGCCATCGGCAAGGCGTATCTTCCGCACCTGACGGCCGCCCAGGGCGTACGGCTGGTCCGCCAGCTGTCCGGCTCCTGAACCGCTCTGAGGGGGCGCCATGTGGGACTGGCTGGTCGACGCCTACCGGACACGGATCGTCGCCAACGGGCGCGAACCGCTCTTTCTGCTGCTCGTCGGGCTGATCGGCTCGTTCCTCTTCATCCGCTTCAGCGTGCGGATGATCCGGCGCGGGGTGAGCTGGTGGCCGGGGAACGTCAAACCGGGCGGGCTGCACATCCACCATGTCGTCTTCGGCCAGGCCATGATGCTCATCGGCGGCATCGGGTCCTTCACGGTCCGCGGCGGGCCCGTCGCGCACAATCTGCTGGCCGTGCTGTTCGGCATCGGCTGCGGGCTGGTGCTCGACGAGTTCGCCCTCGTCCTGCATCTGGAGGACGTCTACTGGAGCGAGCAGGGCCGCAAGTCCGTGGACGCGGTGATCCTCGCCGTCGCGGTGATCGGTCTGCTGCTCATCGGGGAGGCCCCGCTGGGCGGCTTCGAAGGCGCGGTCAACGGCGCGCAGATCGGTGTCGCGGCGGCGCTGCTGGGTTTCGTGGTCATCTGCCTGATCAAGGGCAAGGTGTGGACCGGGCTGATCGGCGTGATGCTGCCGCCGGTCGCGATCATCGGCGCCCTGCGGCTGGCCCGCCCGTCCAGCCCCTGGTCCCGCTGGCGCTACCACTCCCGGCCCCGGCGGCTGGCCCGTTCGGAGCGCCGCGAGGAGCGCGTCCACCGGCGGCTGGTCGCGTTCAAGACCACTCTGATCGACGCGGTCGCGGGCGCCCCGCATCTGAAGCCGAAGTCCGAGGCGGCCGCCGTGCCCCGCCCGACGGTCGTGGTCATCCCGCCGTCCCGTATCGAGGTGTGGCTGCGGCCGCTGCAGGAGCCGGGCGCGGCGATCGCCGTCTGGTATCTGCGGGCCGCCGCCGTGTTCAATGTGCTGACCGGGCTGATCGCACCGTTCCGCGACCGGGTGCACAGGGCCACCAGCGGGGAGTTCTTCACCGCCTTCCTACTGAGCCCGGGCTTCACCGGCGCCGTCCTGGCCTTCCTGCTCGCGGTGACACTGCGCCGCCGCAAGCGCGCGGCCTGGATCGTCGCCGTCACGCTGGTCTGCGGATACGCGGCCCTGTGCGCGCTGGTGATGGTCCTGCTCCCCGAGGCCCGCACCCATCCCTTCAACTGGGCGTCCGGCGCCCTCACCCTGGTGCTGGCGCTCGCCCTGCTGGTGTCCCGGCCGGCCTTCAACGTGCGCGGCGAGCGCGGCAACGTGGCCCTCGGGCTGGTGTCGCTCCTGATCGGCAGCGTGGTCGCGATGGGCCTGGGCACCGTGCTCGTCCACGCGACCGACGCCCCGCCGCCGCCGAGCTGGGGCGCCTGTCTGCGGTACGCGGTGCTGCGGGTGCTCACCGTCTCCAGCCTGTTCGACCTGCCGGAGATCACCGTGCCCGGCTGGACCGACCTGGCCATCAACCTCCTGAGCGTCACCCTGATGCTGATGGTGCTGCTCGCCTTCTTCCGCTCCCCGCGCGGCCGCGCCCGGCTCCAGCCGGAGGACGAACAGCGGCTGCGCGCGCTGCTCGCCGAGCACGGCGAGCGCGATTCGATCGGGTACTTCGCGCTGCGCCGCGACAAGTCGGTGAGCTGGTCGGCGAGCGGCCGGGCCGCCGTGCTGTACCGGGTGGTCAACGGCGTCGCGCTGGCCTCCGGCGACCCGGTCGGCGTCCGCGAGGACTGGCCGGAGGCGATCGGCGGCTGGCTGGCCAACGCCCGGAAGCACGCCTGGATCCCGGCGGTGACCGGGGCCGGCGCGGTCGCGGGGAAGGTCTACGAACACGCCGGCCTCAAATCGCTGGACTTCGGCGACGAGGCGGTCGTCGACGTCGCCGCGTTCGCCGGGACGTACCTCTCGGCGACGCCCGACCAGAAGGGCGGAGCGGAGGGCAGAGCGGAGGGTGAGACGGACGGCGACGGGGCCGGAGCGGCGGGCGGCGGGACGGACGGCGCAGGGGACCACGGGACGGACAGCGCCGCGCTGCGCCCGCTGCGCGAGGCCCACGGGCTGATCCGCGACGCCGGCTACACCGCCGTCGTGCGCCGCCACCGCGACATCCCCGGCGACGAGATGGCCGACCTGGCCCACCTCGCCGACGCCTGGCGGCGGCACGCCGGCGAGCGCGGCTTCTCGGTGGCCCTGGGCCGGCTGGGCGACCCCGCTGACGGCGAGTGCGTCATGGTGGAGTGCCGCGATCCGCAGGGGCGTACGTCGGCCCTGCTGAGCTTCGTGCCGTGGGGACGCCGCGGCCTCTGCCTCGACCTGATGCGGCGCGACCGCGAATCCGGCAGCGCACTGATCGACTATCTCGTCACCGAACTGCTGCTGCTGGCCGACGCGGCCGCAGAGCCCGTCCGCGGCATCGAACGGGTGTCCCTCAACTTCGCGGTCTTCCGCTCCGTGTTCGAGGAGGACGGGAAGGTGGGCGCGGGCCCGCTGCTGCGGCTGTGGCGCAAGGTCCTCAAGCTGCTGTCGCGCCGCTGGCACCTGGAGGCGCGCTATCGCTCGTACGCCGCCTACCTGCCGCAGTGGCTCCCGCGCCATCTGCTGTACGAACGTTCCGCCGAGCTGCCCCGTATCGCCGCCGCCACCGCGATGGCCGAGGGCTTCCTGACGGCGCCGCGGCTGCCACGGCTGGGCCGGGCGGCGTACCCGGCGGGCACGGGTTCCGTGGCGCCGGGTTCCGTGGCGTCGGGTGCTTCGGCGGCGGGTGCGGCGTCCGGTGCTGCGTCAGGGGCTGCGGCGCCCGATTCCGCACCGACGGATTCCCGGCCCCGCCGGCCCTGAGGCGGGGCGGACCCGCGTCACCCGCTCGGCGGCAGCCGGTCATCCGTCCGCCGCGTACTCCGGCCACCTTCCTGACCTGCGCCTGTCGCGCCGGCGGGCCGTCGGCCTGCGGTCCGTCCGGCGTAATTCTGACGAGTCGTCAGCAGGCGCGGGGAGCGCCCTCCGGATGTCCTCGGAGTGGGGGCGCGGTTCCTGTCTACAGCATGGGACACCGCCCGTGTCCGCGTCCCGGGAGATACACGATGCGTGCACATCACCTACTCGCCGGTCTCGCCGGCTCCGCTCTCGCCGCGGTCATGACGCTGAGCGCCGTGGGCGCGGCAGGAGCCACGGGCACGGCGCCCGTGGTGCCGGTCTCACCGGTCTCACCGGTCTCACCGGTGTCGCCGGCCACGCCCGCCGTGCCGGTCACGCCCGTAGTGCCGGCGGTACCCGCGGTGCCCCTCACCAACCCCATCGTCGTCCAGCCGAACCCGGTCGCCCCGGGCGGCCAGTTCTCCGTGTTCGACGGCGGCAACTGCACCGGCAGCACGGGCGTGGCCACGTTCAAGACCGGCACAGGCGGCTCGGACATCCCCTCGGTCACCCTCAACATGCTCAGCAACCAGGTCGGCGGCGTCGGCACGGTCCCAGAGGGGACGGCGCCCGGCGCGTACGAGGTCTCGGTGGTCTGCCAGAAGGACGACACCAACGAGGGCCCGTTCGCCGGCACCCTCACGGTCTCGGCCACGGCCACGGCCACGGCCCCCAAGGGCGCCGTCCGGACCGGCCTCGGTGGCGGCATCGGAGTGAACGCCTCCGAGACCGCACTCGGCGCGGCCCTGGTAGCCGCCGCCCTGGCCGGCACCAAGCTACTAACCCGCCGCCGCCACCACCACTGACCTGCCGCCGGCACCCCCGCTCCGCGGCCAGCCGTACTGCTGCCCTCAAACGCCGGGCGGGCTGGATGTTTGGCTCAGGCGCCGGCCGGGCTGAATCTGGCGTCGAGCGTCAGCAGGGGCTGATCTTCAGCCCGGCCGGCGCTTGAGGCCACACCCAACCCGGCCGACGTCGAGGCCAGCAATTCAGCCCGGCCGGCGCTTGAGGCCACACCCAGCCCGCCCGGCGCTTGAGGGCGAGGCGCCCGGTTGCGGAAAGTGGGGGCTCGGACAGCATGGTCGTATGGAGGAACCACGCTGGAAGCGCTCGGTACCGGAGTGGTTCGGGGAGTTCTTCGCCTCCTTGGCCCTCTTCTGCGCCGTCCTGGCCGTCGTCGGCCCCCTCCACCGCCTCTTCGAGCCTGTCCGGCGGTGGGTGGAGATCCTCACCGTGCCGGCGTCGGCGAACCTGGCGTATGCGGCGTTCCTGATGCTGCTGGCCGGAGCGCTGGCCGCGCGGAAGCGGGTGGCGTACTGGATCGTCGTGGTGCTCCTCGGGCTGACGGTCCTGGCCAACGTGCTGCTGAGCTTCTTCTCCGAGTGGAGCGCCATCCCGGCGCTGGTGATCACCGGCGCGGCGCTCACGGCGCTGGTGATGGCGCGCGGCGAGTTCTCGGCGCGGGTGCGCAAGGGCGCGTTCTGGCGGGCGCTGCTGGTGCTGTTCACGGGCCTGGTGTTCGGTGTGCTGGCCGGCTGGGCGCTGCTGTCGGTGTTCCCGGGTTCCGTGACCGGAACGAACCGGCTGCGGTGGGCGGTCAACCGGGTGGTCGGCGGGGTCAACGATCTGCCGGAGGGGATCGGTCATCCGCCCTTCTGGACCAACTTCTGGCTCGGTCTGTTCGGCGCGCTGGCGCTGCTGGCCGCCGCCGCCGCGCTGTTCCGCTCGCAGAAGGTCGAGGCGGCGCTGCACGGCGACGACGAGCCGCGGATCCGCGCCCTGCTGGCGATGTACGGGGAGCAGGACTCGCTCGGCTACTTCGCCACCCGGCGCGACAAGTCGGTGATCTTCTCCCCCAGCGGGAAGGCCGCCGTCACCTTCCGCGTCGAGGTGGGCGTCTGTCTGGCCAGCGGTGACCCGCTGGGCGACATGGAGGCGTGGGGACCCGCCATCGAGGCATGGCTGGAGCACGCGGCCAAGTACGGCTGGGTGCCGGCGGTGATGGGCGCGGGCGAGGAGGGCGCGAAGGCGTACTCGCGGGCCGGGCTCGGCGCTCTGGAGCTGGGTGACGAGGCGGTGCTGGAGGTCGGGGAGTTCGATCTCGAGGGCCGCGAGATGCGGGGAACCCGACAGGCCGTGAACCGGGTGCGGCGCACCGGTGCGACGAGCCGGATCCGCCGCCACAGCGAGCTGTCGCAGGAGGAGCTGGACGAGGTCGTCCAGCGGGCGGACGACTGGCGCGACACCGACAACGAACGCGGCTTCTCCATGGCGCTCGGCCGGCTCGGCGACCCGGCCGACGGAGACTGCCTGCTCGTGGAGGCGCTGGACGGGGCGGGCCGGGTCGTGGCGCTGCTGTCGTTCGCGCCCTGGGGCCGGGCCGGGGTGTCGCTGGACGTGATGCGGCGCGATCCCGCCGCGCCCAACGGGATCATGGAATTCATGGTGACAGAGCTGTCCGCGCAGTCGCCCCGGCTGGGCATCCGGCGGATCTCGCTGAACTTCGCGGTCTTCCGCTCGGTCTTCGAGGAGGGTGCCAGGATCGGCGCCGGTCCTGTGCTGCGGCTGTGGCGGCGGCTGCTGCTGTTCTTCTCCCGGTGGTGGCAGCTGGAGGCCCTGTACCGGTCGAACGTGAAGTACCAGCCCGAGTGGTATCCGCGCTTCCTGTGCTACTCCGAGGCGAAGGACATGGCCCGGATCGGTCTGGCGTCCGGTATCGCCGAGGGTTTCGTGGAACTGCCGCGGCTGCGCTTCTGGCGGGAGCGGCGCTACTCGCAGCCCTCGGCCGCCGCGGGCGTGGGCGCGGCCACCTTCATCCCCCTGGAGCATCTGGCGGCCGACGCGGCGGCACAGCCGGGCCCCGCCGCCGGCTCCGTGCCTCCCGAGCAGGTACGGGTGCGGCTGCGGAAGCTGGAGCGGCTGCGGGACGAGGAGACCGATCCGTATCCGCCCGGCGGCGAGCCGACCCACACGCTGGCCGATGCGGGGGTGGCGCCCACCGGCACCGAGGTGCGGGTGGCCGGACGGGTGCTGCGGCTGCGCGACCACGGCGGGGTGGTGTTCGTGACGCTGCGGGACTGGTCGGGCGACCTGCAGATCATGCTGAGCCGCGACCGGTTCACCGCCGCGAGGATGAGTGCGTTCGGCTCCGATGTCGATCTGGGCGATCTGCTGGGCATCGAGGCCACGATGGGCGCGAGCCGGTCCGGTGACGTGACCGCCGACGCGTCCGCCTGGCGGCTGAACGCCAAGTGCCTCCACCCGCTGCCCGACAAGCGCCGCGGTCTGACCGACCCGGAGGCCAGGGTCCGGCAGCGCTACCTCGACCTGGTGGTCCGCCCCGAGGCCCGCGAGGTGCTGCGGGCTCGCAGCGCCGCCGTCCACGCGGTGCGCGGGTCGCTGGTGGCCCGCGGCTATCTGGAGGTCGAGACGCCGATGCTGCAGCCGGTGCACGGCGGCGCGAACGCCCGCCCGTTCACCACCCACATCAACGCCTACGACCTGGACCTGTATCTGCGCATCGCCCCCGAGCTGTATCTCAAGCGGCTGTGCGTCGGCGGGGTGGAGAAGGTCTTCGAACTCGGCCGCACCTTCCGCAACGAGGGCGTCTCGTACAAGCACAACCCCGAGTTCACGATGCTGGAGGCGTACGAGGCGTACGGCGACTACGACACGATGCTGAACCTGACCCGCGAGCTGATCCAGGAGGCCGCCACCGCCGCCAACGGCTCGCAGATCGCCCGCCGGGAGGGCGCGGAGATCGATCTGTCCGGGCTGTGGCCGGTGAAGACCCTGAATGAGGCGATCTCGCAGGCGCTCGGCGAGGAGATCTCCGCCGACACCCCGGCCGAGACCCTGCGGCGGTTCTGCGACCGTGCGGGAGTGCCGCACTCCCCCGGCGACGGGCGCGGTGACCTGGTCCTGGAGATGTACGAGCGGCTGGTCGAGGAGCACACCACCGTCCCGACCTTCTACAAGGACTTCCCGCTGGACGTCTCCCCGCTCACCCGGCAGCACCGCGGCGATCCCCGGCTCGCGGAGCGCTGGGACCTGGTCGCCTTCGGCGCCGAGCTGGGCACCGCCTATACGGAGCTGACCGACCCGGTCGAGCAGCGCCGCCGCCTCACGGAGCAGTCGCTGCTCGCGGCGGGCGGCGACGCCGAGGCGATGGAGCTGGACGAGGACTTCCTGACGGCCCTGGAGTACGCGATGCCGCCGACCGGCGGCCTGGGGATCGGCATCGACCGGATGGTGATGTTCCTTACGGGCCGGTCGATCCGCGAGACCCTGCCCTTCCCCCTGGTCCGCCGCCGCTGAGCTGCGGATTTCCGGCCAAAAGGGGACTTTCGGCCTGCCCGTTAATGGCCGAACGGCCGAGGGCAGCCGCCGGCGACTGCGCTTACGGTGGAAGGACAGGGCGTACGAAGGGGGCCCGCCGCGGGCCGGCCCCCTTCGGAGTCACGAGTGGGTCGCTCTACCAATGAGCTACGGCCCCGTGAGTGGAGCCGGCTGGACTCGAACCAACTTCTCCCCACTCTTCAAAGATCATAACAATCGCCTCAATTTACGCAATTTGGACAGCCGAGTACGGAACTGACGGAGGTACGACCGTGGCGCTGAGCAGCGCGAAGAAGACGACCGCCGCCGCCCTGGGGGTGACGCTCGCCGGAGCCGCCCTGGCGGCGTGCGGCGGCCAGCAGGCCGCCCGGACGGCGCCCTCCTCCACGCCATCGCCGGCCCCTTCATCCGCCACGGTGCCCGCCCAGACCCGGACGAGCACACCGCCCGCCTCGATCGCGTCCTCCGCTGCCACACCGCCCTCCGACGGCGCCCCCGGCGGCACCTCCACCACCAGCCGGGAGATACAGCACGGTCTGGAGGACGGCGGCAAGTCCGTGGCCCTGACCTTCGACGACGGTCCCGACCCGCGCTGGACGCCGCAGATCCTGGCCCTGCTCGCGCAGCACCACGCGAAGGCCACCTTCTGCGAGATCGGCCCGAACGCCCAGGCGCACCCCGCCGTGGTCAAGCAGATCACCGCGGCCGGGCACCGGTTGTGCGACCACTCGGTGCACCATGACGAGCACCAGAGCACCAAGTCGCTCGACTACAACACCCACGAGATCCTGGACGCGCGCAAGGAGATCACCGACGCCGCGGGCCCCGGCACTGAGGTCCCGTACTACCGCGCGCCGGGCGGCGACTTCAAGCCGTGGATACGGGAGATAGCCGCCGTCCACGGTATGCGCCCGCTGGGCTGGACCTCCGACTCCGACGACTGGAAGCGCACCGGGACGGCCGACATCCTGCACCACATCAACGCCAACCTCAGGCCGGGCGCGATCGTGCTGATGCACGACGGCGGCGGCGACCGCTCCCAGACCGTCCAGGCGCTCGCGAAGCTGCTCGACCAGCTCGACGCCCAGCACTACACGTACAGCTTCCCCGGGCGCTGACCCTTCCCGCGCGCAAATCCCTCCCGCGCCCCGATCCTCCCCGCGCGCCGGCCTTTCCCGGCCGCGGGCCCGGTGGCGCGGTAGCGTGCAAGAGGCGACTCCCGCCCACTCTTGGAGGCTTGTGACCATGGCAACCACCCGCACCGCGACGACCCAGTGGAAGGGCGCGCTCATCGGCGGCGCCGGCACCGTGTCCCTGGACACCTCAGGGGTCGGCAGCTACGAGGTCTCCTGGCCCTCGCGCGCCGAGGCGGCCAACGGCAAGACGAGCCCCGAGGAGCTCATCGCGGCCGCGCACTCGTCCTGCTACTCGATGGCGTTCTCGGCCGGCCTCGCGAAAGCGGGCACCCCGCCCGAGACGATCCAGACGCGGGCCGACGTCACCTTCCAGCCGGGCGAGGGCATCACCGGCATCGTGCTGTCCGTCCAGGCCCGCGTACCCGGCACCACCGCCGAGGCGTTCCAGGCGGCGGCGCAGGACGCGAAGGCGAACTGCCCGGTCAGCAAGGCACTCGCCGCGGTGAACATCACCCTGAAGGCGGAACTCCTCGCCTGACGGCTGCGGCTGTTCCCGGCGGTCCGGGTCAGCGTCGGCTGACCCGGACCTCCCACTCCCCCGTGCGGGTGCGTCCCAGGACCTTGACCTTCAGGCCCGACGCCGGATCGGCGTAGTCCTCGCCGACCTGGAAGGGCGCGTCGTTGAGGGAGTTGAAGGAGCCGCTGCTGAAGTCGCAGGCGCTGGTGCCCGGATGGGCATCGCGCACGGTGACCGGGCCGGCTCCGGAGTCGATGTCGGTACGCACCTGGTAGACCAGCACGCCTTCGCGGCACGCCTCCCGGTCGTTGCCCGACGCCTGCCGGGCCTCGATCACATAGGCGCGGGTCCGCCCGTACGGGACGACGACGGCCTTGCGGCCGCCCGGCAGCGAGACGGCCCGCAGCGCGTACGTCCAGTCGCCGCGTACGGCGGCGCAGGCGATCTGTGTGTCGTCCAGCCAGCCGAGCCGCCATTTGTGCCAGGCGAGCAGATCGCCGCCCAGGCCCCAGTCCAGGGACATGCTGTCCCACTGGCCGACGAGGGTGTCGGTGTGCTGGAAGTCGTCGGCGGCGTAGAGGTCGGGCAGGCCGAAGGCGTGGCCGTTCTCATGGCCGAGGACCCGGGAGCCGGACTGGTCGTGACCATAGATCAGCGAGACCCGGTCGAGCCGCGCGCCGTCGTCGGTGGTGGCGGCCGAGGCGCCGGTCCAGGTGACCGACAGGACGGCCTCGTCCGCGGGCGGGCCCGCGTTCGGGGTGACCAGGATGTTGACGAGGTCGTAGCCGCGGAAGTCGATGCTGTGGTCGGCGACCGCGAGCAGGTCGCGCATCATCGCGGTGTGCGCGTCCCAGCCGTAGCCGCGGCCGATCCCGTAGGACGAGAAGGGCCGCGGCATGCGGAGGTAGCGCAGCACGGGCGTCGACTCGTAGCGCAGCTTCCCGTAGGAGCCGCGGGCGAACCACTGCTGGACAGCGGGGAAGAACTCCGCGTACCGCTCCCGGGCGCTGTAGGGCGCCGGCGCGTCGGAGAAGTCGATGAAGAGGGTCAGCGCCCGCACCCGGCCGGTCGACGGGGCGAACTCGCTGCCCACCCCTCGCGCGGCGTGGTCGGGGAAGCCCTCGGACATCGCGGTCCCCGGCGTCGCCCGCAGCGCGCACGGCCGGGCGGCCGTCGGCGGAGAGTACGCCGCGATCGGCCCGGGGGCGGCCGTGCTGGCCGCCGCGAGCAGCGCGACCGCCCCGACGGCGGCGGCCTTGAGCCCCAGGCCGGGTATGCGGGGTATTCGCCCGTCCGCTGCCATGGCGCTATCCCCGGCTGACCTTGACGGCCCAGGATCCGTCCGAGGAGCGGGCGGCGACCGTCACGCGCACCAGGCCCGCGTCGTACGCGTACGACTCGCCGGCGCTCAACGGCGCGTCGGCCAGCGGCGGGTAGGCGGAGCCTTTCTGACAGGCCGACGTGCCGGGATGGCCGTCGAGGACGTCGACCGGGCCGTCGCCGGACTCGACGCCGGACCGCACCTCGTAGAGCAGTACGCCCTCACGGCACAGGGTGGCGTCATTGCCGAGGGCGGCGCGCGCCTCGATGGCGAGCGCGGTGCGGGGCCCGGTGCGGACGACCACGAGCTTGGTGCCGCCCGCGGTCTCCAGGGGTTGCAGTACGTGCCAGGTGGTGCCGGTCCTGGACACGCAGTGCACCTGACGGTCCTCCAGCCATCCGAACCGCCACTTGTGCCACGCGAACGGTTCGGGAGCGAGCCCGAACTGACTGCCCATGAGGTCCCAGTCGCCGACATGGGTGTCCCAGTCCGCGTCGCTGCCCGGGGCCGGCCGGGAGTACAGGTCCGGCAGGTCGAAGACATGGCCGGTCTCGTGCGCCAGCACGTTGCGGTCCGGCGGGTGCCGTTCGAACACGGTGACCAGCCGCCGCAGATCCGTGCCGTCGGCGCGCAGCGGGGTGGCGAGGTTGACGACCTTGGTGGCGTCCGCATCGACTCCGGGGGCGTCCGGGTCCGCGACGAGATAGACGAGGTCGTACGCGGAGAAGTCCACCGCGGCGTCGGCGGCGTCGATCGCGTCCCGCAGGTACTGCGTCCGCTTGCCCGGGTCCCAGTCGCGCCGGATCCCGTAGTCGGTGGAGTTCCGCGGCATCGTGAACCAGCGGTCGACCGGGTGCGAGCGCAGCTGGAACTGCCCGTACGAGGCGCGGTCGTAGAAGCGCGAGGTGGCCGGGAAGTGGTCGGCCGCGACGCTCGCCGGGGTCAGCAGCGGCACGGCATCGGGGAAGGACAGGAAGATCATCACCGCGTCGAGGGCCCCGCGCGGCCGGGGGTACTCGGCGTTCCAGGCGTCCACGCCTTCGGAGTGGTGGGCCGCGGTGCGCGGCAGGGCGCAGTCCCCGCCGGGTGCGGTGGCCGCCGCGCTGGGTCCCGCGACGAGCGTCCAGGCGACGACGGCGGCGAAGACACTCGCCGCCGCCACCACCGATCGCAGCGATCGCCGCCGCGCCCGCATGAGGATGCCTGACCGCCGCACATGGACCTCCGGGGAGGATTCGTGAGCCCGTTCGGGGCACTCACACCACGTTGCTATGAATTGCGTAGATATGCCCTGTTGAGTTGCTCCGCATGGGGTGATTCCGGCATTACTACTGTGAGTAATGGACTATGCGAATCGGTCAGTTGGCCCCCGCAATCGTGCAGAAACGATCAATCCGTCAGCCTGCGCGCCAAGAATCACCACGACGGCGCTGGAACAGCTGCGCCGCCAGCGCCTATGATCGCCACCGAGAGCAGCGCGACACGGGGAGCGGGCAATGGGCGGACCCTCGGGCGGCCCCAGCGCCGAACCCGACATCACACCGGTAATGCTCACGCAGAGTCATGACGTGCCTCCGGAGGCCGGCGGCCCCACGGCCGGCGAACCGCCCAACTACCGCGCCGCCTTCGCCATGGCCCGGCTGCCCATGGCGCTGGTCGACCGCGAGGGCTGCGTACTGGCGGCCAACGAGGCGCTCGGCGCGCTCCTCGGCACCGGTTCCGCCCGGTTCGCGGCCCGCGTCGCCGCCGGTCTGCTGGGCCTGGCCGAGGACGACCCCGCTCGCGCCGCCTTCCGCGAGGTGCTCACCGGCCGCCGCGACCAACTGCGCTGCACCCGCCTCGTCAAACGCCGCGACGGCACTACCCTGTGGGCCGAGTTGACGCTGTCCGGCACCGGCGGCACCGCGCTGCTGTCCGTCGAGGACATCGGCGAACGCCACAGCCTGCGCGAACAGCTCCGTCATCTGCAGATGCACGACCCGGTCACCCGGCTGCCCAACCGCGCGCTGTTCTTCGAGCGGCTGTCCGCCGCCCTCGACATCGCCGGCAGCAGAACCGGCCGGATCGGCCTGTGCTATCTCGACCTCGACGGCTTCAAGGCCATCAACGACACCCTCGGCCACCGGATCGGCGACCAGCTGCTCGCCGCCGTCGCCCAGCGGCTGCAGACCTGCGCCGAGCCCGGCGGCAATCTGGTCGCCCGGCTCGGCGGCGATGAATTCGCCCTGCTCGTACGGGACTCGACCGGCACGGGACAGGCCACCAAGCTGGCCGAGTCCGTACTCACCGCGCTGCAGCGGCCGTTCGACGTGGACGGGCAGCGGCTCGCCGTGTCGGCGAGCATCGGAGTCGTCGAACGCGAGGCGGCCGGCAGCTCCGCCACCGGCCTGATGCAGGCCGCCGACACGACGCTCTACTGGGCCAAGGCCGACGGAAAGGCCCGCTGGACCCTCTTCGACCCCGAGCGCAACGCCCACCGCATGACCCGGCAGGCGCTGACCAGCACACTGCGACAGGCCGTCGAGCGCGGCGAGTTCGTCCTGGACTACCAGCCGCTCGTCGCCCTGGACAACGGCATCGTGCGCGGTGTCGAGGCCCTCGTACGCTGGCAGCACCCGCACTTCGGGCGGCTCGCGCCGGACCGTTTCATCGGTCTCGCCGAGGAGAACGGCTCCATCGTCCAGCTCGGCCGCTGGGTCCTTGCCGAATCGTGCCGCCAGGCGCGGGCCTGGCAGAAGGACCACCCCGACGACCCGCTCTTCATCAGCGTCAATGTCGCCGTCCGCCAGGTCTGGGACTCCGACCTGGTCGCCGATGTCGCCGCCATCCTGGAGGAGACCGGGCTGCCGCCCGAGCTGCTGCAGCTGGAGCTCACCGAATCCGCCGTCATGGGCTCGGCCGGCCGGCCGCTCCAGGCGCTGCACGCGCTGAGCGAGATGGGCGTACGCATCGCCATCGACGACTTCGGCACCGGCTACTCCAACCTGGCCTATATGAGCCGGCTGCCCGTCTCCGCCCTCAAGCTCGACGGCTCCTTCGTCCAGGGCTTCCGCTCGGCGGAACACCCCAACCCCGCGGACGAGACCATCGTCGAGGCCCTGGTGGAGCTCGCCCACCGCCTCGGCCTCACCGTCACCGCCGAATGCGTCGAGAATGCGGAGCAGGCCGAGCGGCTGCGCCGTATCGGCTGCGACACCGGCCAGGGCTGGCACTACTCCCGGCCCGTCGCGCCGGACTCGATCTCGGCGCTGCTGGCCGCCCAGCGCCCCTGACGCCGCCCGCCCGCCGCGGTTGACCGCCGATTAGGCGCGCGTTAGCGGCGCGTTGGTGTGCCCTCACAGATTCCTCCCTGGAAGAGCTCGTCGAAGGGGAAGACACCAGGATGCTGAAGAAGATCGTCACCAGGGCAGCCGTTGTGGCGGCCGCCGCCGCGCTCACGTTCGGCGCCGCGGTCGGCACGGCCAACGCCAACACCGACCCCCGGCTCGGCTACGTCGGTGACAACCAGGCGAACAACACCCACGCGGTGTGGTGTGTGCAGAAGATGTTCAACGACTGGCGCACCATGTACTACAACGACCACTGGGCGGTCGCCCAGGACGGCATATGGGGCCCACACACGAGGGAGGCCCTCGAGGCCTTCCAGGGCTCCGTCTGGAACTGGGGCGACGTGCCCAAGGTCGACGGGATCGTCGGCCCCACCACGGGGACCCAGCTCATCGAGCACAGCGGCTCGGGCTACGCCCCGTACTGCAACACGTATCTGCCCACGAACCACTGAACGGCATGCCGGAGCCCGCGTCCGTGGGGGGAGAAAGGACGCGGGCTCCGGATGAGGCGGGGTCAGGTCAGCAGGCGCCGAGGTCCTGCCACACGCCCCATTCGCCGGTGGTGCCGGGCTCCTCGCCCTGCGTCCACCACTTGGCCTTCCAGTTGTGGCCCTTCCAGGAAGCGGTGCCACCACCGGTGTAGATGGCGGTCGCGTTCCAGGAGGTACCCGCGCAGCCGGCCGGAGGCGTGGTCGGCGGGGTCGTCGGCGGCGTGGTCGGAGGCGTGGTCGGCGGCGTCGTGGGAGGTGTCGTCGGGGGCGTGGTCGGCGGAGTGGTGGTGCCACAGCCGGCCGCGGAGCCGCCCACCGCGCTGTTGATCTTGTTGAGCAGCGTGGTGCCGGTGTCGAGGTCCAGGAGCGAGTACATCATCGCGCCGGCCAGGCCGCGGCAGTGCGCGTAGTCCGCCCGGGCCTGGATCGACCGGTCGTTCAGACCGGTCCAGAACTCCGTGCCGTTGTAGAAGTACGAGGACTTCGACGCGTCGTCCCAGAAGGTGGTCGCGGGGTTGTCGACGATTCCGCCGAGCTCCTTGTAATACGCGATACCGGGCGTCGCGCTGAGGCTGCGGGCCGGGGCGGCGCCGGTGGCGGGCTGGCCGAGACCGTGACTGGCACCGGCGGTGACGCCCGTCCAGCCGCGGTAGTAGAGCTCATAGCCCAGCGTCAGCTTGTTGGCGGGGAAGCCACCCGCGATGCCGTACGCGGCATTGCCGTCGAGCCAGGAGTCGACCGCGTTCGAGATGCTGTACTTCTGGGTGCCCGGCGCGATGGGGCCGGTCGGGTCGGTGGCCGACTGGTTCAGCGGGGACTGGTGGTAGACCGGCCCGGTCGTGTCCCAGGCGCCGTGCATGTCGTAGGTCATGATGTTCGCGTAGTCGAGGTACTGGCCGAGCTTGTTGGTCTCGATGTGCGCGATCTTGTCCTGGCCGGACGGCAGCGCGGCGGTCAGCAGCATCTTCTTGCCGCCGTTGGCAGTGCCGTAGGCGTCGAGCTGCGTGCGGAACTCGGCGGCCAGCAGCGTGAAGTTCTGCTTGTCCGCGGCGTCCACGTGGTTGCCGAGGTGGCCGCCCGTCGAACCCGGGTACTCCCAGTCGAGGTCGATGCCGTCGAAGATGCCGGCCGCGGAGCCGGAACCGCCGAAGCCGCCGGCCACCGGCAGATTGCCCTTGATGTACTGGTCGACGCAGGAGGCGACGAACTTCTTGCGGCTCGCGTCGGTCTTGGCGACGTCCGAGAAGTACTTGGAGTACGTCCAGCCGCCGATCGAGATATTGATCTTCAGACTGGGGTGCTTCGCCTTGAGCTTCTTGAACTGGTTGAACACACCCGTGATCGGCTGGTTCCAGGTGTCCGCGACACCGTCGACGCTGTCCGCCGCGCCGAACGACTTCTGGTAGTCGGCGAAGGAATCGCCCGCGCCGTCACCGGCGCTGGGGTTGTTCTCATCCTGCGAGGCGGCCTTGTTGGCCTCAAAACAGGTGAGGTTCACCGGGTCGATGTTGCCGAACGAGTAGTTGATGACGTCCAGCTTGGCGGCGATGCCCCGGGTGTCGAGGTCCTTCGGGTAGAAGGCGTTGCCGTACACGCTCCACTGGTCGTAGTACGCGATCTTCACCCCGCCGCTGCTCGCGGCCGCGGCGGCCGGCTGCGCGTCGGTACCCGCGGCACTCGCCGGGGCGAGACCGCCGACGAGCGCGGTGATCGCGCCGAGGGCGAGGGCCGCACTGGTGGCGGCCGCCACGAGTGATCTCTTCTGGAGCTGCACGGAAAGACCTCCGGGGGGAGAGGGAGGAGCGGGGCTGTGCCATGAATAGCGCTCTTGGAATGCTCCGGTCAATGGTCTGAACCAGACTCAGGACTAGACCAATTGCGCCGTTCCCTACCCGCCGGAAACCCCCTCCGGCCAGCGAAAAGCCGCCCGTCGCGGCTGCTGACGAGCGGCTTTAGCCTGACTTAAGGATCCGGAACATGGCGTTCCGATGGCGATCCGGGGGCGGAACCACGCCCCTTCGGGAAACCTGTACTTAACCGGTGGGGCCCGGCGAACCGCCACCGGGAAGCCCGTACGCATCGGCGATCAACTCGTAGGAACGCAGCCGCGCGGCAGGGGTATGGGCGTTGGCCGTGATGATCAGTTCGTCCGCTCCCGTCCGCTTGACGAGGGCGTCGAGGCCGTCCCGCACCTCCTCCGCGCCGCCGTGCACCACGTTGACGAGCCAGGAGTCGATGAAGTCCCGCTCCACCGCGCTGAATTCATACGCGGCGGCCTCCTCCGGGGAGGGGATGAGCCCCGGCCGGCCGGTCCGCAGCCGCAGCATCCCCAGCGCGCCGGTGAGCACCTGGCGGCGCGCCTCCCCGGCCTCGTCCGCCGCGAGCGCGGAGACGCCGATCGCGGCGTAGGGGCGGTCCAGCACCGCGGACGGGCGGAACGACTCGCGGTACAGCTCCAGCGCGGGAACGGTGTTGGCCGCCGAGAAGTGGTGCGCGAAAGAGAACGGCAGACCCAGCGTGCCGGCCAGCCGGGCACTGAAGCCCGACGAGCCGAGCAGCCATACCGACGGGCGGGACGCGGACTGCACCCCGCCGGACACGGAGCCCTGCACCGGTCCCGGGATGGCGTGGATCCGCGCGTAGCGGTGCCCGTCGGGGAAGTCGTCGTCCAGGAACCGGGTCAGCTCGGCGAGCTGCTGCGGGAAGTCGTCGGCACCGTCCGGGCGGTCGGTGCGGCGCAGCGCGGCCGAGGTGGCGCCGTCGGTGCCAGGCGCGCGGCCGAGGCCCAGGTCGATACGGCCAGGGGCGAGCGCCTCCAGGGTGCCGAACTGCTCGGCGATCACCAGCGGGGCGTGGTTGGGGAGCATCACTCCGCCGGAACCGAGCCGGATCGTCCTGGTGAACGCGGCGAGGTGGGCGAGGATCACGGCCGGGGACGAACTGGCGACGCCCGGCATCGAGTGGTGCTCGGCGACCCACATCCGGTGGAATCCACGGGCTTCGGCGAGCTTGGCCAGTTCGACACTGGCGCGCAGGGCGTGGGTGGCGGTAAGCCCGCTTCCCACGGTCGCCAGGTCGAGCACGGACAGCGGCACGGGCGCGCTGCCGCGGGCTGCTCCGCGGATGTCATCGGTGGTCTGCGGTTCTTCTCCCATGGGGGGCGCCTCCTCGGTCATGTATTCGCCTGCGGCAACTTGAACCGGAGACTGGCTCCGGTTATTCCCGGAAGGTCTTCGTCCGAATCTCTCCTCGATCATGCCTTCTGCATATGCCAATGTGGCCCTGTCCTGCATATACGCACGCAGTCCACCACTTGGCCGGTCAACGGGCTCTACCGGAAAGCCCGTTGGGGCTATCGTGGAGAACGGCCCGGCTGCCGGGTTGAACAGGCCTGCCCATCGGCCGTGACCAGCAGCGACGGCCAGGACGCACGCGATGCGAACGGCACACCTGCAGGGGGATTCCGTGGCGCTTGAGTACCGACAGATCGCGCCGGTGTACGCGGTCCAGTACGCGCTACGCGTGCTCGAGGCCGTGGACGGACACCGGCACGGCGTGACAGCCGAGCAACTGGCCCGCGACATCGGTGTGCCCATCGGCTATCTGTCGCAGCTGCTGGCCATGCTCAAGCGCGAACGCTATCTCGCCTTCCTGCCCGGCGGCGGATATGTGACCGGTGAATCACTCGTCCTGCTGGGCGCCGCCAACCGCGAGCAGGCCCTCGCCGACAAGCTCAACGGCATCCTGAACGAACTGCGGGACGAGGTCGGTGCCGCCGTCTATTTCGGCCGGTACGACGACGGAGAGGTGACGGTCGTGGACGTGGCGGACGGGCCCACCACCCCGCGCGTGAACGAGTGGGTGGACTTCCGCTCCTCCGCCCATGCCAGCGCGGTCGGCAAGTGCCTGCTCGCGCAGCTCGACCACCACAGCCGCCGCGAGCACCTGTCCCGGCACCGGACTGCGCGCCTCACCTCGCGCACCGTCGTCAACGAGAAGGCCCTGCTGACCGAACTGGAGAGCCAGCCGGCCAGCCACCCGATGCTCGACCTGCAGGAATACGCGGTCGGTACGGTCTGCGCGGCGATACCGGTCACCATCGGGAAGATGGTCGGCTGCCTCGCGCTGTCCATGCCCACCTCCCAGGCGCACCGCCTCAAGCCGGCCGTCGACACCCTGAACGAACGCACCGCACCCGTCCTGCTCGCCCTCAGCTTCTGAGCCGCCGCACACGCGCACCGGACACGCACGCGGCACACCCCGGACGCAAGAAGAAGGCCCCTCGCTTCCGTGAGGGGCCTTCGACCCTCTGTGCGCCGCCAGGGACTCGAACCCCGGACCCGCTGATTAAGAGTCAGCTGCTCTAACCAACTGAGCTAGCGGCGCTTGCGGGGTCAATCATACGGGGCCGGAGGGGGTGCTTGTGACCACCCGCCCCCTCCGGCCCCACTTCATGATCACGTCAGAATCAGCGCAGGCCGAAGGCCCGGGCCGGCCGCCCGCTGAGCGGGCCGCCGGCGCGGCCGCGACATCCTGCCAGAAGGCCCGGGTGTCCTTCTTCCGTGCCTTGAGCGCGGCGCGCCGATGCTGGGCAGCAGCCGGATGGTGCTGCTGCCCGCGGGGGGCGGCGGGCAGCGACCGGGCGGCGCGGGCGGCGGCGATGTAGGTGGCGATCATGGGGACGCCGCCGGAGCGGGCGTCGTCGTAGCCCATCTCCACCAGGACGGTCACGTCGAACAGCCGGCAGTCGACCTTCCCGGCGGCGAGCAGCGGCAGCGCCTCGTCCGGCAGGACGCAGGTCTCACCGCCCGCCTGCTGGATGTGCACGCCGCCGCGGGCGCCGTGCGGGCGGTCCACGGTGACGGTGTCCTGGTTGGCGGCCCCGTCGGCGAAGTGCACGACATCCCCGGTGACCAGGGTGACGTCGTACGTCGTGGCCCTCGGTGCCGCGGTGTGCGGGGTAGCGCCCGGGGCGGCGGTCGCGGCGGCCGCGGGGGTCGTGGGGGTCGTGGGGGTCGTGGGAAGGAGGATTCCGGTACTGAGCGCGAGCGCGGTAGCGCTGGCGACCAGGGAGGCGCGGCGTCCTATCGGCGTCATGCACATGATCTATCGGCCAGCGGGTGCGCAGCGTACCGATGCGGGCTGGCAGGATCCCGCCTGGCGGCAATCCGCCGCCCGTTTTTGAGCACCCTCGGGGATCGGGTACGATCTTCCATGTCAGCAGGCGCCGCTAGCTCAGTTGGTTAGAGCAGCTGACTCTTAATCAGCGGGTCCGGGGTTCGAGTCCCTGGCGGCGCACAGCGAGGCAATCGCCTGACCAGGGCGTTCTTCCCCCGGGAAGAACGCCCTTTGGCGTTCCCGGGCCTCGATGTCGGCGAGGGGCCGTGACCGCGCAGTCCCTCAGCGCGCGGATGGGTCCGACCAGAGCACCGGAGTCCCCCACCCAGATCATTCAACACCGGGGCGACCCTTGGGATATCAATTTCTGACTGCTGCTGTTCCATGGCGGTTGGTCCGGTCGAACCACCCTTTCCGCACCCGAAAAGCTAAACCCCGTTCACTCTGGTGGAGTAAGCGGCGTTGCGGTGGCCGCGAGAAGGACGAAGCATGGGTCTGAATGGTTCACGACGAATCAGTGATCGGAGGCCGCCGAATCATGTCAACCCGCTTCCCGTTTGCAATAAAGCCCAACGCCATAAATCTGGCTCGCGACTGGCACTCGCTCGGAGCCGTGGCGTCTGCGCTACTCAGTGTCATCATGCTTTTCCCGCCCTGGTTGTCGATACCCGGCCAAAGCTTGAACGCCTTCGGTAACAATATGCAGGCTGCGGGACCTGCGCTCATTATCGTCATGGCACTGGCAACGATAATCCTGACCTATTGCGCACTGGCAACCGGTCAGGGAATGTATCTGACCGCTGCACTCCTACCCGCTTCAAACCTGGCAGTGATCTACATCATCAAGGTCTCCGATGTATCCGATTTGGCCGACATCAACAACAGTTCTGGCACGACCACCCAGGTATCCACTGGCGTCGGAGTGTGGCTTGGACTCGTATTTGCGCTGACAACCATCATGTTCGCAATAACAGGATTTATGCTCAAACGGAGCCGGGGCGGCGGCATATCGAACCTGCCCTCCCCTCCCCCAGGCACATCCAATATCCCTCCGGAACCTCCAGAACCTCCTCAAGCCCCGCCCGTCTGAAACAAATCCAGCAGAAGGACTCAGGCGCCGATGAAAGCGGAGAGAAGACTACTGGGTTCAATTGTCAAGGCTGGGCCAGTGTGCACTGCAATGGCGGCGGCCCTCCTTGCGGCCGCTTGCGGTTCAGGAGGCTCGGGGAGCTCACCCTCCAGCCGGCCAACCGTGACGGGCAGTCACCCACAGCGTCCACCGCAGAGAGCGGGCCAACATCGGGGAGCACAGCGAGTGGGTCAACGACCTCATCCTCCGAAACGCAGTACCTGAGCGATACCGATCCGTTGACCTCCACCGGCGTAGACAACAGTGCCGCCACGGTGAATGGAAACCTCGGTCGCCATTGGAAGAAATTCAAAGCTACTACGGCACGTGGGGTGACGCGGCGCTCGTGCCGTAGGTCGTTTCTTACCATTCGATCGAGGGTGGACTATGATGCCGAATCACCGGCGACCCCTGGGAAATCCCAAACTTGCTGCCAACGTATCTGCTGCGACTGCGATTTTCGCCATAGCGGCCACCTCTTGCGGGTCCACGAGCACGCATGTGCCCAACCCGGCACAGACGAGCTCCTCTCCGGCGACCCAGGATTGGAATACTTTTAAAAATGCTGTCGCGAACTACAATGCGGCTGCCAAGCTCCAGGATGATCTTAACCATTCAGACCCTAGCATCAGTTTGTCGGATGGCTGCCAGAACAATCCCAACAATCCTGACCTTAATTTGCGCACCCTGGCTAACTCTCCTGATGCTCGAACGAACCAGCTTGTTAATCAGCTGGCCTCCAGCGAAGACATGAAGGACAGGGACTGCGTCAACAATGAAATCGCCAAAGTCGATCAAGACGTTGTTACCGCGCACCACGATTGGGAAGCGGTGGTGAACCGCATCAGAGAAGTGGCGCCCGTTGATGCCCAGAAGGCTTGGGTCAATTAATAGCTAAATTTCGCCCCGCCTGGTACGAGGAGGCGGAGCTCAGGGCGCGAGCACCGGCTCCGGGAGGATTTGGCGGGGGACGGTTCTGGGGTGGCCGGGGGGTCCACTCGCGGGGGTAGCCGGGGTACGGGTAGGGCCGCAGCGGGTCGCCGGGCAGCAGCCGGTACCAGGTCTGCGGGTCGACGATGCCATTCGCTGTGAGCTCCTGACTGCGCTGGAAGGCAACCACGGCGCGGCGTAGCTCATCATGGAAGACTCCGTCTCGGTCAGGCCGAGCGCCCGCTGCACGTCCGCGACAGCCTGACCCCCGACACGCAGGGTGTTGGCCCGCTTGACGACCCGGACGAGGTGCGGCTGCGGTAGTCGGGTTGGAGCGGCTTGCCCTCTTCGGTGGTGAAGACGTGGCGACTGTCGGTCCAAACCGGATCCAGCGCCAGGCATTCGACCAACTGCCGCGCCCACATTGGTGACGACGGGGAATCCAACCGCGAGGCAGTGCCATCGCTGTAGCACGCGGCTGGCAGCCGACCATCTGGCGATGCTGTGTTCGCCCTGCCAGGCATCTGACCGATCAGCGGTGTCGATGCCGCAGCCGCCCCAGGTGACCACCGAGTTCTGGGACGCCGAGCTGCTTCAAGAGGCTTTCGCCGCCCGCCACATCGGGCGCGTCCTGCGGCGCTACCGGACCCACCCTCATCACACTGCGGAGTCCGGCCGACGGGGCGTTCCCCAGAGCTTGCTCGGCCAGTGGCTCGGACTGACCCAGGCGCAGATCAGCCGGATTGAGACCGGGCCCGCTGTGACCGACCTGGTCGGCCTGATCCACTACGCGCGCGTCCTCGGCATGCCCAGAAAGCTGCTGTGGTTCACCCTGCCGGACCAGTCCTGCGGGCCGCCCGCAGACCTCGAACTGATCGCAATGGCACCAGACCCGGTACCGCCTCGCCGCGCCGCTGAGGTGACACAAAGCCAAGAGCAGTGGCGCATGACCCGGCGCTATCTCAACTCTCATCGGGCGCAGTTGGCGCGGGCAGCGGCCGACGGTTCCCGGCTACCCCCTTCGACCGCTACACCCAAGCGGTGCGCTACATCGACTCGCCCACGCTGTTCGAGAACCGGCCGAGCTATCGACTGACGGGGGTCGACTGGGACGCCCAGGGAGGTGGGCAGCTGTCGTTCGGACTGGCCACCTACTTCGACAAAATCGATGTCTGCGAGGCCATTGGCCACGAGCTCGCCGCAACGCTCGCGTCCAGCGATGGGGCAACGGTTGGCGGGCCTGGCTGGGGGAAGTTGCCACGGCGCCGACTCATCGGAGACCCCTTCGACCTGGAAGTGCGCTCCGTGGTGCCCGCCATCACCACGCTGCTCCTGCGCCTGCGGCCATCGGGGGAAGCCACCTTCTTCCTGCACTGGCGCGACCCCGGCAAGGTCGCCACCGCCGGAGGTCTGTACGACACGATCCCCGCTGGGGAGTTCCAACCCAGCACCGTCATGTGCGACCCCGCCGGCCCGGACTTCGACCTGTGGCGCGCCATCGTCCGCGAGCTCAGCGAGGAACTACTCGGCACCAGCGAGGACTACGGCAGCGACACCGCCCCGATCGACTACGACGCCTGGCCGTTCAACCGGGCTTTGACTGCGGCCCGCGCGGAGGGAACGCTGCGGGTGTACTGGCTGGGCCTGGGCATGGACCCCCTCACCCTCGTCACCGACATGCTGACCGTGGCGGTCTTCGACGCCGAACTGTTCGATGAGACCTTCGAGCGCATCGTCTCCACCAATGACGAGGGGCTCCGCGTGGAGATGGAGGATGGCACGGGGCGTGCAGTCGGGATTCCGTTCCGCGCTGATCAGATCGAGCGCCTGACCGGTAGTGAGCCGATGCAGCCCGCTGGTGCCGCGCTCCTGCAACTCGCCTGGCAGCACCGCAAGGTGCTACTTCCCGGACAGCCTGGCTGACCCCCGGCCTGTCCATTGCAACGAGCCAATGGCGGCGGCCTTTGTCGTTCTCTGTGGCCACCGTGCTGTCGCCACCGTGCCCGGGTTCTCAGGGCGCGAGCACCAGCTCCGGCAGGATTTGGCGCGGGACCGTTCTGGGGTGGCCGGGGCGGCGCCATTCGCGGGGGTAGCCGACCGAGACCTCCTCGAAGCGCACCCCGTCGTACCAGGCGGTCCGGGGAATGTGCAGATGGCCGTAGACCACGGCGCTCACCTTGAACCGCTTGTGCCAGTCCGCCGTCCGCTCGGTGCCGCACCACTGGGCGAACTCCGGATAGTGCAGGATCCGGGTCGGCTGGCGTACCAGCGGGAAGTGGTTGACCAGCACCAGGGGAAGGGCCGGATCGCAGTCCGCCAGCCGCCGCTCCGACTCCCGCACCCGGGCCCGGCACCAGGCGTCAAGGCTCGGATAGGGATCGGGGTGCAGCAGGAACTCGTCACTGCAGACGATCCCCGACTTGTACGCCTGGGCGAGCGACTCCTCCTTGTTCGCGGCGGTCTCGGTGCGGAAGGTGTAGTCGTAGAGCACGAACAGCGGTGCGACGACGGCCGGGCCGCCGGCGCCCTCCCAGACGGGGTACGGATCCTCCGGGGTCAGCACACCCAGCGACCGGCACATCTCCACCAGATGCCGGTAGCGGGCCTCGCCGCGTAACTGGACCGGATCCTCGGCCGGGGTCCACAGGTCGTGGTTGCCCGGCACCCACACCACCCGGGCGTACCGGCTGCTCAGCAGGGTCAGCGCGCGCTCGATGCCGTCCGTCAGCTCGCCGACGTCACCAGCGACGATCAGCCAGTCGGTGTCCGACTCGGGGCGCAGGCCCTCGACGATCTTCCGGTTCTCGGCGAACGCCACGTGCAGGTCGCTGATCCCCCATAATTTCCCATCCGGCATATGCAGACGGTAGGCGGATCCGCGCACGGGCGGTACCCCGCCCAATGGGTGATCCTGGTGTACCTCTGGCGCGCCGGTCCGCTCCGCCGCCCGGGCGGCGGAAGTGTTCGCCGCGTGCTGGCCCTGATCGCCGTTCACTTCGTCCTCGCCGCCTGCGCCGCGCCGCTGGTGCGGTGGCTCGGCCGACGGGCCTTCCTCGTCCTCGCGCTCGCACCGGCCGCCACGGCGGTGTGGGCGTTCACCCAGTGGGCATCCGTCGCCGGCGGCGCCGTGCGTACCGAGCACTGGCGCTGGGCGCCCGCCCTCGATCTCGGCATCGCCCTGCGGCTCGACGCCCTCGGCCTGCTCCTCGCGGTGCTCGCGGGCGGCGTCGGCACCCTCGTCCTCGTCTACTGCACCGGCTACTTCACCGACGACGAGCCGGACCTGGCGAACTTCGCCGGCACCCTCACCGCCTTCGCCGGGGCGATGCTCGGGCTCGTCCTCGCCGACGACCTCATCCTGCTCTATGTGTTCTGGGAGCTGACCACCGTCTTCTCCTTCCTGCTCATCGGCCATCTCTCGGCGAAGAAGGCCAACCGGCGCTCCGCGCTCCAGGCGCTCCTCGTCACCACGGCCGGCGGTCTCGCCATGCTCGTCGGCCTGCTGATCCTCGGCCGGGCGGCCGGTACGTACCGGCTGTCCGAGCTCGTCGCGCACCCGCCCCCGGCGGGCGGCACGGCAGTGCCGGTCGCTCTCGTGCTGGTGCTCGCCGGGGCGCTGTCGAAGTCCGCGATCTGGCCGTTCAGCCTGTGGCTGCCCGGCGCCATGGCCGCACCGACACCCGTCAGCGCCTATCTCCACGCCGCGGCCATGGTGAAGGGCGGCGTCTATCTGATCGCCCGGCTCTCCCCCGCCTTCGCCGCGGTCGCCCCCTGGCGCGGCCTGACGCTCACCCTGGGCGCCGCCACCATGCTGCTCGGCGGGTGGCGGGCGCTGCGCGAGAACGACCTGAAACGGATCCTCGCTTACGGGACGGTCAGCCAACTCGGCTTCCTCACCGCGCTGGTGGGGGCCGGGTCGCGGTACACCGCGCTGGCCGGCGCCACCATGCTTCTCGCGCACGCGCTGTTCAAGGCGCCGCTCTTCCTCGTGGTCGGCATCGTCGACCACGCCACCGGGACCCGTGACATCCGCCGCCTCGGCGGGCTCGCGCGCGCCCTGCCCCTGCTCTGCGTCATCGCCTGCGTAGCGGGCGCCTCGATGGCGGGCCTCCCGCCGTTCCTCGGCTTCGCCGCCAAGGAGGCCTCGTTCGCCGCGCTCTGGGCCGGAGGCAGCGCCGACCGTCTCACCCTCTACGCCACCGTCGCCGGCTCGGCCCTGACCACCGCGTACACCATCCGCTTCCTCTACGGCGCCTTCGGGCCCGCCACCTCGCCTGCCGCTGGGCAAACCGAGAGCGCCCACCCCTCGCTCGCCCACCCGTCCGCGAGCCCGTCCCCGGCGGGAGGTTCGGGCAGTCCCGAAGGATCCGGCGGCGGGCTGCCGACTACGGCCGGTGCCGCCGCGCACGAACCCGCCCAAGCAGGGGGCACCTCCCAGCCGGAGGGCGCAGGTCTCGCACCGGGAAATCCCGCCGGAGGCGGGATCGCCCTGTGGGGCTCCACTGCCGTACTGGCCCTGGCGGGGCTGGTGCTGGGCCCCGGGGTGGGGTGGCTCGATCCGCTGATGTCCCGGTACGCGGCGGCCTTCCCGGCCCAGGGAACCCCGTACCACCTGGCGCTGTGGCACGGTGCCGGTCTCCCCCTCACCCTGTCGGAGATCGCGTGGACCACCGGCCTGGGCCTGTTCGCGGTGCGGAACCCGCTGGTGCGCTGGGGCAAGCGGCTGGCGCTGCCGAGCGCCGAGTCCGCGTTCGCCCAAGTCCTGTGGCAGACCGAGCGCTTCGCGCTGCAGCTCACCGGGAGCATCCAGCGCGGCTCGCTGTCCGTCTATCTCGGTACGGCGCTGCTCGTCTTCTCCGGCGCCGAGACGGCGGCCCTGTTCACCGACCGCCCGTGGGACTGGGGCGGCTCCCCGCATCTGTGGGACGACGCGGCCCAGATCGCGGTGGCGGCGGCCGTGGCGGCGGCGGGCGTGCTCTGCCTGCCGACGCGGCAGCGGATGAAGGCGGTGGTGCTGGCCGGGACGACCGGCTACGGCACGGGGGTGCTGTTCGTCCTGCAGGGGGCGCCGGACCTCGCGCTGACGCAGTTCACGGTGGAGACGACGAGCATCGTCGTGTTCGTTCTGGTGCTGCGTCGGCTACCGCCCCGCTTCCCGCCGACGCCGACGGTGTGGCGCCGCGCCGTGCACGCCGCGCTGGGCATCGTGGCGGGGACGCTGGCGGCGGGCCTGACGTATCTGGCGGTGGCGGCCCGCCGGCATCCCGGAGCCGGGGCGGACCTGGTGGCCGCGACCGAGCACGACGGGCTGAAGAACGTGGTGGCGACGATCCTCGTCGACCTGCGGGCGTGGGACACGATGGGAGAGTCGGCGGTGCTGGCGGTCGCGGCCGTCGGTGTGACGAGCCTGGTCTATCTGCGCCGCCGGGCCGGCTCGCTGCCACGCGCGCGGGAGGGCGACACCACGGCGGGCGTGTGGGCGGCGGGCGTGCGGACCGGCCCACACGCGGCCCCGGAGCGCACCTGGCTGGCGGCGGGCGGCACGCTCGCCCCCGACCGGCGGTCCGTGGTCTTCGAGGTGGTGGCGCGGCTGGTCTTCCATCCGATCCTGGTGCTGTCGCTGTATCTGCTGTTCAGTGCGGAGAACCTGCCCGGCGGCGGTTTCACGGCCGGGCTGGTCGCGGGCCTGGCGCTCGTCGTCCGGTATCTGGCGGGCGGGCGGTACGAGCTGGCCGAAGCGGCTCCCGTCGACGCCGGATTCCTGCTCGGCACCGGCCTGATGGTCTCCGTCGGAACGGGCCTGGGCGGGCTGCTGTTCGGCTCGGACGTCCTGGACGGAGCGGTGTTCCACACCCGTCTGCCGCTGTTCGGTGAGGTACACCTCCCGAGCTCCGTGCTCTTCGACTGCGGGGTGTACCTCCTGGTCCTCGGGGTCGTGCTCGATGTGCTGCGCAGCCTCGGCGCGAAGATCGACCAGCAGATCGAGCGCGAAGAAGCCAGGAGGAAGGCATGAACGCCACCGTCGCTCTGATCGCCGCCGGCGGGGTGCTGTTCGCCTGCGGGACGGTGCTGCTGCTCGCCCGCCCGCTCACCCGGATCCTGCTGGGCGCCGTCCTGCTGGGCAACGGGGTGAACCTGCTGGTCCTGGCCACCTCGGGCCCTTCGGGGAGAGCGCCGCTGCTGTCCCCCGGCACCGATCCGGCGACGGTCTCCGACCCGTTCCCGCAGGCGATGGCGCTGACCGCGATCGTGATCACCCTCGCGCTGACCGCGTTCCTGCTCGCGATGGCGTACCGCAGCTGGCAGTTGACCGGCAGCGACGACGTACAGGACGACGTCGAGGACATCCGGGTCGCGCTGCGGGCGGAACACGATGGCACCCGCGCCGAGTTGAGGACGGCGATCCGCGCCGACCGGGCCCGGCAGGCCCGCGCGGAGGATTCCGAGGACCTCGACGACGAACTGTGGGACAACGTGCTGGGAGCCGACCGATGAACACCCACCGATTGAACTCGCACCGATGAACGCGACCGCGCTGCTGCCGCTGCCCGTCGTCCTCCCGCTGTTCGCGGCGGGCCTCAAGCTCGCCGTGGGCCTGCGGCTGCCCCGTGTCCAGCGCTTCATCAGCGCGGCCGTCCTCACGGTCGTGCTGGCCGCCTCGGCCGCCCTGCTCGTGGCGGCCGACCGGGACGGCCCGCAGGTGATGCACGCGGGCGGCTGGCCGGTCCCCGTCGGCATCGCCCTGGTCGCCGACCGCCTGTCGGCGCTGATGCTGGTCGTCTCGTCCGCCGTGACGCTGTGCGTGCTCGTCTACTCCATCGGCCAGGGGATGGCCGACCGCGACGAGGCGACACCGCTGTCGGTCTTCCATCCCGCGTATCTGATCCTGGTCGCCGGGGTCTCCGACACCTTCCTGTCCGGTGACCTCTTCAACCTCTACGTCGGCTTCGAGATCATGCTGACCGCGAGCTACGTGCTGCTGACGCTGGGCGGCACGGCCGCCCGGATCCGCGCGGGCGCGACGTACATCGTGGTCTCCCTGCTCTCCTCGGTGCTCTTCCTCGTGGCGATCGGCATGGTCTACGCGGCCACCGGCACCATGAACCTCGCGCAGCTGTCCGTGCGGCTGGCCGATCTGCCCGCCGGGATCCGGCTGGTCCTGCAACTCGCCCTGCTCACCGTCTTCGGCATCAAGGCGGCCGTCTTCCCGCTCGCCGCCTGGCTCCCCGACTCCTACCCGACCGCGCCGGCGCCCGTCACGGCGGTCTTCGCGGGGCTGCTCACCAAGGTCGGCGTGTACTCGATACTGCGCACCCAGACCCTGCTCTTCCCGGGGACCGGGCTCGCCGACCCGCTGATGCTGATCGCCCTGCTGTCCATGGTCGTCGGCATCCTGGGCGCGGTCGCCCAGACCGACCTCAAGCGGCTGCTGTCCTTCACCCTGGTCAGCCACATCGGGTACATGGTCTTCGGGATCGCGCTGGCCTCACGCGGCGGCATCG
This sequence comes from Streptomyces sp. PH10-H1, assembly GCF_030063355.1. Classification (GTDB taxonomy): domain Bacteria; phylum Actinomycetota; class Actinomycetes; order Streptomycetales; family Streptomycetaceae; genus Actinacidiphila. The sequence continues at coordinate 18,863 of NZ_JASISZ010000001.1, read as the reverse complement.
CGGGCGCGGTCTTCTACGTCGCCCACCACATCACCGTGCAGACCACGCTCTTCCTCGTCACCGGCCTCGTCGAACGCCGGGGCGGCACCACCGATCTGCAGCGGCTCGGCGGGCTCGCCAAGATCTCCCCGCTGCTCGCCGCCGTCTTCTTCGTCCCCGCGATGAACCTCGCCGGGCTCCCACCGCTGTCGGGCTTCCTCGGCAAGCTCGGCCTGCTGCGCGCGGGGATCGCCGACGGCGGCGCGTGGGCGTACGTCCTGGTCGGCGGTGGCGTGCTGACCAGCCTGCTGACCCTCTACGCGCTCATCAAGGTCTGGAATCTGGCCTTCTGGCGGGCCGCCCCGCCCGACCTGTGCGCCGACGGCACCGTCCTGGAGACGGACGACAGCGACGACCCGGACGACGCCGACGAGGACACTCCCATGCCGGCCGGGCGCCCCGAGTACGCGTCCCTCAGCGGCCGTTCCATCACCACCACGGCCGCGCTCCCCCACACGATGCTCGCCGCGACCATGGCGCTGGTGGCCCTCGGCCTGGCCTACACCGTCCTGGCGGGCCCGCTGACAGGGCTCGCCGACCGGGCGGCCGGCGAGCTCCTGTCACGTACGCCCTATGTACAGGCCGTACTGGCGCACTGATCCACCGGTGGGCGGGTCAGCGGTGGTGGATGTCGTGCGTCGCCTGGATCTGCTTCCAGGATTTGGGCTCCGCCTGGGATGCGGCCGGAGCCGCGCGCAGGGCCTTCGCGGCCGGGCCGGTGACGGCCGGGGTGGCAGGCTTGGCGGCGGTGAAGAGCCAGGTCTGGAAGAGCGGGCCGAGCTTCTTTCCGGAGATCTTCTCGGCGAGCTGCTGGAACTCGGCGATGTTCCCGTTGCCGTACTGGTGCTGGGCGGGCCAGGCCTTGAGGAGGGCGAAGAACGCCGTGTCCCCGATCGTGTTGCGGATGGCCTGGAGGGTGAGGGCGCCCCGGTCGTAGACGGCCGCGTCGAACTGCTTGTCCGCGCCGGGGTCGCCGGGCTTGACGGTCCAGAACGGGTCGGCGGCCGGGTGCTGGCTGTAGACCCAGTCGGCGAGTTCCTGGGCGGTGCCCTCGCCCTCGTGCTCGGACCAGAGCCACTGGGCGTAGCTGGCGAAGCCCTCATTGAGCCAGATGTCGGACCACCGCTCGAGGGAGACGCTGTCGCCGTACCACTGGTGGGCCAGCTCATGGACGACGACAGAGGCGTTGGAACCCCGCGCGAACTGTGCGGGACTGTAGAAGACCCGGGTCTGGGTCTCGAGCGCGAAGTGCGTGGGCACGTTCGGCACATAGCCGCCGACGGCGCTGAACGGGTACGGGCCGAAGTAGCCGCTCAGCCAGTCGGTGATCTCGCCGGTGCGCTCGACGCTGGCGCGCGCGGCGGGGCCGTTGTCCCCGAGATCCTTGCTGTAGGCGTTGATGACGGGCAGCCCGTTGGCGGTGGTGTCCGTGGTGATGTCGAACTTGCCGACGGCGAGCGTGGCGAGATAGGTCGCCTGCGGCTTGTTCTCCCGCCAGTTGTAGCGGGTCCAGCCGAGCTTGGAGCTCTGCGAGACGAGGACGCCGTTGCTGATCGCCTGGGTGCCGTCGGGGACCAGGACCGATACGTCGTAGGTGGCCTTGTCCAGCGGGTGGTCGTTGCTGGGGAACCACCACCACGCGGACTCGGGCTCGTTGGCGCCGACCCCGCCGTCGGGGGTGCGCTGCCAGGAGGTGAAGCCGTAGCGCTTGACCGTGGAGGGGACGCCCGAGTAGCGGACGACGACGGTGATCTGCTGGCCCTTGGCGATCGGCCGGGCCGGGGTGACGACCAGCTCCTGCTCACCGCTGAAGGCGAACTGCGCGGTCCGCCCGTTGACCTGGATATCGCTGACGTCGAGCGCGAAGTCGAGGTCGAAGCGGGTCAGGCCCTGGGTGGCGGTGGCGCTGATGGTCGCCGTGCCGTCCAGATGATCGGTGGCGGGCTGGTACTTCAGCCGCAGATCGTAGTGGGAGACGTCATAGCCGCCATTTCCGTAACTCGGGTAGTACGGGTCGCCGATGCCGGGCGCGCCCGGTCCGGCGTCGGCGGCGGATGCCGGGATCGCCAGCAGCAGGCCGGCGGCGCTCACGGCGGAAACGATCGCTCTCTTACGCACAGGGGTCCTCCAGCGCGGGGTGAGTTCGGACTCCCCGACCCTAGGAACCAGCTGTGCGCCGCAGCTACCCCTTCACCCACTGCTGTCTCAAGACATTCACCCGGCGCAACACAACGGCCGGAAACGTCGGCCCGCCGTGGTCCGCCTCAACGTGTCTTCAACGCCGCCTTCATCATCGCCTGGGCGATCGGCGCCGCCAGCCCGTTGCCGCTGACCTCCGAGCGCGCCGCGTCCGACTGCTCGACGACCACGGCGACCGCGACCTGGTGGCCCTTGCCGTCGTCCGCGTAGGAGACGAACCAGGCGTAGGGCGTCCCGCTGTTGTTCTCGCCGTGCTGGGCGGTACCGGTCTTGCCGCCGACCTCGATGCCGCTGATCTTCGCGTTGGTGCCGGTGCCGTTGTCGACGACGTTGACCATCGCCTTCCGCAGCTTCATGGCGGTGTCCGCGCTGACCGCGCGCTTGGTCCGGCCGTCCGCGTAGTTCTGCAGCACCCTGCCGTTGCCGTCCGTGACCTGCGAGACCATGTGCGGGCTCGCCAACTGGCCGCCGTTGGCGATGGCCGCGACGACCATCGCCATCTGCAGCGGGGTCGCGGTGTCGTCGAACTGGCCGATGCCGGACAGCGCGGTCTGCGCCTTGTCCATGCCCTTCGGGTAGACGCTCCTGGCCGCGCGCACCGGAACGTCCAGGCTGTCGGTGTTGAAGCCGAACTTCTCGGCGGCGGCGCGCACCTTGTCCTGGCCGAGGTCGACGGCCATCTTGCCGAAGACGTTGTTGCAGCTGTACTGGAGCGCGGTGTTGATGCTCGCGTTCTCGCACGGGGCGGACGCCGACTCGTTGGCCAGCACCCGCGAGGTGCCGGGCAACGGGTACGGGTTCGGGCTGACGGTCTTCTCGTCGATCGACGAGTACAGCCCGTTCTCCAGGGCGGCCGCGGCGACGACGAGCTTGAAGGTGGATCCGGGCGGATACGCGGCGCGCAGCGCCCGGTTGAGCAGGGGCTGGTCCTTGTCGGCCCGCAGGGCGTTCCACGCCGAGCCGTCGGCGCCTGAACCGCCCGAGATCTTCGACGGGTCGTAGCTCGGGGTGCTGGCCATCCCGAGGATCCGGCCGGTCGCCGGGTCGATGGCGACGGCCGCGCCCTTCTTGCCGCCGAGCCCCTTGAAGGCGGCCTTCTGCACGGCCGGGTCGATGGTGGTGATGACATCGCCCGGCTTGGTGGCCTTGCCGGTCAGGGTGTCGGGCACACTCTTCAGCCGGGGGTCGGTGCCGCCCAGGATGCCGCGGTAGATGCCTTCGAGCTGGGTGGCACCGTAGACCTGCGAGCTGTACCCGGTGACCGCCGAGTAGAGCCCGCCCTCCGTGTACGTCCGCTTGTACCGCAGGTCACCACCGCCGGTGACGGTGGAACCGGTCACCGGCTTTCCGCCCACGACGATGTCGCCGAGCGGATTCGCGTACTGCGCGATGATGTTCCGCCGGTTGTGCTGGTCGTCCGCGAGAGCCCGGCCGTCCACCGCGTGAACCCAGGTGGCCCGCACCATGATCGCGAGCACCATCAGGAGGCTGAAGACCGACACACGCCTGATTGTCTTATTCATCCCTTGCAAGAACGTTCGATGGCGATCCGTTGGTTCCGGCGGGTGAGCACAGGTTCCTCACAGGTCGCGGCTACCGGACGGATTCGCCCCGCTCTGTGAGGATCTCGTCCGTGCGTACCCTGCGAAGACGCCCCGAGTGGCCGCTGGTCGGCTGGCTCGTCGTCGTCTGGGTGCTGCTGTGGGGCAGCGTCACTGCCGCGAACGTGTCGACCGGCCTGATCGTCGCCGTCGTGCTGTGCCTCGTCTTCCCGCTGCCGCGGCTCGGCCTGGGACTGCGGCTGCACCCGGTCGGCCTAGTGCGTTTCGCCGCGCATTTCCTCACCGATCTGACGGTCTCCGGGCTGCGCACCGCCTGGCAGTCCCTGACCCCCGCGCCGCTGCCCTGCGCGGTGCTGGCGATCCGGCTGCGCTGCTCCGGTGACCTGATGCTGGCGGCCACCGCGATCGCCGTCTCGGCGGTGCCGGGCAGCGCGGTGCTGGAGATGCAGCGGTCCACGGCGACGCTGTTCGTCCACGTCATGGACTCGGACATCGAACAGGCGCGGGACGGGGTGCGGCGCCTCGAGGTGCTGGTGGTGCGCGCCTTCGGCACCCGCGCGGAGATCGCGTCACTCGATGAGCCGTACGGGCCGGATGAGGGAGCCGCTACGTGAAATGGGTCACCGCGGCCGTCCTGGGGCTGCTGATCGCCGCCGGGGTGATGGTCTTCGTACGGCTGGTGCGCGGGCCGTCGATGCTCGACCGGGCGGTGGCCGTGGACGCCCTGCTCGCCGTCGTGGTCGCGGGACTGGGTGCGCAGGCGGCGGCCGACCGCACCCCGTACTCGCTGCCGGTGCTGCTGGTATTGGCCTTCCTCGGCTTCACCGGCTCGGTCGCGATCGCCCGTTTCATCGCCCTGCGGGACGAGGACCCGTCATGAGCTGGGGCACCCTGTGCGACTGGGCCGCCGAGGGCTGTCTGCTGCTCGGCGCGGCGCTGTGCTTCGTGGCCGGCATCGGGCTGCTGCGGCTGCCCGACACGCTCACCCGAATGCACGCGGCGACCAAACCGCAGGTTCTCGGTCTGCTGCTGGTGCTGCTGGGGGTGGCGCTGCGGCTGCGGTCCTGGGTGGACCTGGGAACCCTGGTCCTGATCGGCACGTTTCAGCTGATGACCGTGCCAGTGGCGGCGCACATGGTGGGCCGGGCCGCGTACCGCACCGGGCAGGTGCGGAGCGATCAGCTGGTCGTGGACGAACTGGATGACCATCTGACTCGATCGGACCCGTCCTGAGTCCACCCGGTAAGTTCGATATGTGAGAAATGCTGGGATCGCGAGAGCACTGCGGTCGCTGGAGTCCGCCCTCCTGGCCCGCCAGGGCATGGCGCTGCCGCTGACGGCCGTCGCGGTCGTCGCGGCCGCGGACCTGCTGGCGGGCCGGGATCACTTCATCGCCCCCGGCATGGTCGTGGCCCCGGCGCTGGCCGCCATCACCACGACCTGGCGGCGCGTCCTGCTCATCGCCGCCCTCGGTTTCGCCACCCAACTGATCCTCGCGCCGTACGACGGGATCGACGCGCCCCGCGACCGGGCCCTGTTCGGCGGGCAGCTGATCGCGTACGTGGTAGTCAGCCTGTTCGGCGCCTATATCGCCTGGCGGCGCGAGACCGGCCTGCGGGCCTTCACCGCGATCACCTCGGTCGCCGAGGCGGCCCAGCGCGCGCTGCTGCGGCCGCCCGGGCCCCGGGTCGGCGATGTCCGGCTCGCCGTCCGGTACGTCTCGGCGGCGGACGCGGCCCAGATCGGCGGCGACCTGTACGCCGTACTGGACACCCCGCACGGAGTGCGGGTGCTCATCGGCGACGTCCGCGGCAAGGGTCTGGACGCCGTCCAGACCTCGGCGGTCGTCCTGGGCGCGTTCCGCGAGGCCGCGTACGACGAGGGCGGGCTGACCCGCGTCGCGGAGCGCGTCGAGGCGAGCGTGCGGCGGCATGTCGAGTCCGGCGAGTTCACCACCGCCCTGTTCGCCGAGTTCGACGGGCCCGGATCCGTCGAACTGCTGCACTACGGGCATGTGGCGCCGCTGCGCATCGACCCCGAGGGGAAGGTGACGACCCTGGATCCGCCGGATCCCTGGGTGCCGCTGGGGCTCGGCGAGTTCGTGAAGGGGATGGCCGTTCCCTGGCGGGTGGTGCTCGGGGGCGAGGACGTGCTGGTGCTGTGCACGGACGGCGTGATCGAGGCCCGCAGCCCCCTCGACGGCTCCTTCTACCCGCTCGCCTCACGGGTCGGGCCGCTGGTGGCGGGCCTGGCCCAGAACCTGGAGGCCGCCGTCGAGCGCGTCTACGCCGATCTGCTGGAGCACGCGGGCGGCTCCCTCGGCGACGACGTCGTCCTCCTGCTGCTCGCCCCGGCCCAGGCGGCACGGATCCCCGTCTGAGCACGGCGGTGCCCGTATGGCCGGAACCATCGCCCTGAGTACTCGGTCAATGACATGTCGTCAAATTGCCCTAGCGGCAAGGCGTTCGCCTGTTCTAGGGTTACTACGTGGCCCTGGACCCTGGCCCCACTCCAGGCGAAGTCCAACAGGACTCAAGTGCTTCCGACTCTGCAGGACGTGGACCGGCGTCATGGCGAAGCTTGCGGCGATCTCGCGACTCCCCCTCTCCGACCCGCGGCGATCTTCCCTCGATGTCTCCTGGACGTTCTCGCTGCACCGGATCCCGGGCAGTGACGATCTGGCCGCCAGGATGACGTGCGCCGCGCTCGACACTCTGGGACCCTTCGGTCCGGCCGGCGCCCAGCTGGCGACCGCGATCGCCCTGGCGTGCGGCTATGTCGTCGACCACGGATTCGCGCACCGGTACCGCGTCACGCTCGGCGTGGACGGAGTGCGCTGCACGGTCTCGGTGACCGACTACGGGTACGACAAGCCGCTCACCGTCACGCCCGACCCGCCGCACTCCTACGCCGCGACGGCCCTGTGCCAGCAGCTCGCGCACCATACGGACAGCGGCGCGCAGATCGACGGCGTCCAGGTGCACCACGCCACGGACGGCGCGGTCCTGATCCGCTTCCGCGCCCTGCTGCCCGCCGCCGCGGCCGAGCCCGCGGCGGGGCCGGCCACAGGGCTTCCCCAGCCTCCCCCGGCCGCGCCGGACCACTCCCGCAGTCCAGGCGCCCGAGGGTGAGGTGCGCCCGGTCGGCGGCTCCGGGGGGAGCGGGCCGCCGACCGGGCGCCAAAAGCGTTCTCCGCGCATCGGCATGTACGCGGGGCCGGTCACGCGCGGGGGCCGCTTGGGGCGGTGTTCGGCCCTGGCTAATGCGATCCGGTCAGCGCCGCGAAGACCACCACATTCGCCGAGTACGTGCGCTTCACGCGGTCGAAGGTGCCACCGCAGGTGATCATCCGCAGCTCCGGCCGGGAGCCCGCCCCGTAGACCCGCTCCGCGGAGAACTTCGCCTTGTCGACGACCTCGATCGCCTCGACCGTGAACTCCGCGACGGAGCCGTCCGCCCGCGACACGGCCACCGCCGTGCCCGGTGTCACCGAGCTCAGGCCGTAGAAGACCGCGGCCCGGGTCTCGGTGTCGACATGGCCGACCAGCAGGGCGGCGCCCGCCGCGCCGGGGGTCGGGCCGCCGCCGAACCAGCCGGCGACGTCCGGGGTGCTGTACGGCGGCGGGTCCACGGCACCGTTCACCAGGCCCCGCTCGACGACCCCGGCGTGCAGCCCGATCGACGGGATGTCCACCCGGACCGGGCGGGAGTCCGGCAGCGGGATGTGCGGCGCGTAGACCGGGGGCGGCCGCTCGCTGGAGACGTCGGACGACCGCCCGCCCGGTCCTGGCGCGGCCTCCCCGCCGCTGGGGTGGCCCATCAGCCAGGCGGCGAAGAGCAGCAGCCCTATCGCCGCCGCCGCCCAGGTGCGGCCGCTGACGGATTCGCTCTCCTCGTCGGGCACCGCGGTTAGCCGCGGCGGCGTCGGCGGTACAGCGCCACTCCGGCGAGCCCGGCCGCGGCCGCGGCTCCCGCCAGCGTCACCGCGTGCTCACCGGGACCGGCCGACGCCGGGCCCGCGGCCAGCTGCGCGGTACCGCCGCCGCCCGCCGGGACCGGGGACGTCGGCCAGGTCGGGGCCGGGCGCTCGGGGGTGGCGTTCATGACGACCACGGTGCCCTCGGCGGCGTGGCTGTTGCCGTCGCACTCAACCGAGACCGTGTAGGTGCCGGGCGCCACGTCGGACTTGATGGACGCGTCACTGACGAGTCCGTCCTGGCCGTCGGTCGGCGGGGCGAGAGTCACCGCGTTCACGAAGACCTCCGCGCTGGCTTTCGCCCGGTTCCCCGCCTTGCACGCGCTCTTCACATGCAGGGAGATGACCGCGCCGGGCCATGTCTTGCCCGGTGTGACCGTCACCGTCCCGCTCGCACTCGCGCTCGCATGCGCACTCGCGCTGGAGCGCGCACTCGTATCCGAGCTCGTGCTGTCTCCCGGATCATCGGCGAACGCCGGCACTGCGGCGCTCAGCAGGAGCAGTACGGCCGCACCAGCGGCTGCCGGTCGTATGAGAACTCGCATCGGGGGGACCTCCGCTCGGCCGGGTGCGGCCAGCGGCACCCAGTGGTTCGAAGATCGCCGCAACCGGTCTGCGTCGCACCTCAGAGGGCGTTTGGTTACTCCATCAGGGGCAACCGTCACGGAGTGTGCGGGCGGGCGGGTCAGATCTCGTCGACGAGATCCGCGATGGAGTTCACGACCCGCGAGGGCCGGAACGGATAGCGGTCGATGTCGGCCTTCGAGGTCAGACCGGTCAGCACCAGGAAGGTCTCCATGCCGGATTCGAGCCCGGCCAGCACATCGGTGTCCATCCGGTCGCCGATCATCGCGCTGGTCTCGGAGTGCACGCCGATCGCGTTCAGCCCGGCCCGCATCATCAGCGGGTTGGGCTTGCCGACGAAGTACGGGTCTTTGCCGGTGGCCTTGGTGATCAGCGCGGCCACCGAGCCGGTGGCGGGCAGCGGGCCCTCCGCCGACGGGCCGGTCTCGTCGGGGTTGGTGCAGATGAAGCGCGCACCGCCGTTGATGAGCCGGATCGCCTTGGTGAGCGCCTCGAAGCTGTAGGTGCGGGTCTCGCCCAGCACCACGTAGTCCGGCTCGACATCGGTGAGGATGTAGCCGACATCGTGCAGCGCGGTCGTCAGCCCGGCCTCGCCGATCGCGTACGCCGTGCCGCCGGGGCGCTGGTCGTCGAGGAACTTCGCGGTGGCCAGCGCCGAGGTCCAGATGTTCTCGACCGGCACGTCCAGCCCCATCCGCGAGAGCCTGGCGTGCAGGTCACGGGCGGTGTAGATGGAGTTGTTGGTGAGCACCAGGAACGGCTTGCCGGACTCGCGCAGCCGCTTGATGAAGGCATCGGCTCCGGGGATCGGCGTGCCCTCGTGGATGAGCACCCCGTCCATGTCGGTGAGCCATGATTCGATCGGCTTGCGTGTCGACACGGGCGCGTTCTCCTGTCCTGGTGTGCGGCTGCTGCGGCCTGCGCTGCCAGCCTAGCCGGGGCGCACCGCGTACGCCCCGGCCGTCTCATCCGCTGATCCGCTGCCGCGTCAGCTGCCGGTTCAGCTGCCGGTTCAGCTGCCGGTCGCCGCCTTCCAGGCGTCGACGTAGGACGCCAAGTCGCTGTTGACCTTGGTCCAGTCGGGCGCGAAGATCTCGACGCCGGCCATGATCTCCTTCAGCTTCGCCGCGTTCGGGTCCGTCGCCGTCACATCGCCGCGCGACGGGAAGCCGCCGCCGACCGACGACACCTCCTGCTGCACCTCGGGGGTGAGCAGGAAGTCCAGCAGCTTCTTGCCGTTCTCGGAGTGCGGGGCGTCCTTGACCAGGCCGGCCGCGTACGGGAGCGCGAAGCTGGTCGGCTTGCCGGTGCTGTTCGCGGCGGGGAAGAAGATGCTCTGGTTCGGCATCGACTTCATGTTGGCGTAGTTCATCTGCACATCGCCGTTGGCGACCACCAGCTCGCCCTTGTCGACCTTGGGCGCGAGCGCGCCCGTCGACTTCGACGGGCCGACGTTGTTGGACTGCAGCTTCTTCAGGTACGCCATCGCCGGCTCCAGGCCGCCGAAGTCGTGGATCGCCTTGATGACGACGGCTGTTCCGTCACCGGCGACGCCCGGCGTGGAGTACTGCAGCTTGCCCTTGTACTTCGCGTCCAGGAGGTCGTCCCAGGTCTTGGGGGCCTGCTTCAGCTCCTTGGTGTTGTGGATGAAGCAGAAGTAGTTGTTGACGACCGAGGTCCACTTGCCGGCCGCGTCCTTGTCGGTGGCGGCGACCTTGTCGGAGCCCGCGGGCTTGTACATGTCCAGCAGGCCCTTGCTGTCGGCCTGCTGGATGAACGGCGGCAGGGTGACGACGACATCGGCCTGGGTGTTGGACTTCTCGCGGGCCAGCCGCTGCACCATCTCGCCGGAACCGCCCTCGACGTACTTCACCTTGATGCCGGTCTTGGCGGTGAAGTCGTTGAAGACCTTGTCGTAGAAGCCGGAGCCGTCATCGGCCTTGAGGCCGTCGGCACTGTAGACGGTGATCTCCTTGGCGTCGCTCGCGGGCGAGGAGCCGCCGCAGGCGGTGAGGGAACCGGCGAGGACCAGGGCGCCGGCGACGGCGGCGAGCGGCTTGAGACTGTTTGCGGGCATGGCAGGTCTATCTCCTTGACTGGGGGCCCGGGATTTCCCGGTGCCGGCTTCTTTTGGGGGTCCGGGGGCTTGCCCCCGGGAAACCCCGCTGTGACCGACCGCTAGCGGTACGAGGCTCTGGTGCGTATCCGGCTCACGCCGAGGAGGACGACGAGTGTCGTCACCATCAGCACCACGGCGAGGGCGGCTCCGGAGAAGAGCGAGCCCCGGTCGGTGGCGCCGAAGATCTTGACCGGCAGCGGGAGCCAGTCGGGCGGGTAGAGCATCATCGTGGCGCTCAACTCGCCCATGGACAGGGCGAAGCAGAGGCCGGCCGCCGCGGTGAGCGACGGCAGCAGGAGGGGCAGTTTGACCCGCCACAGGACGTACGCGGGACGGGCGCCGAGACTCGCCGCGCTCTGTTCGTACGCCGGGTCGAGCCGGGCCACCGCCGCCCCGACGGACTGGTACGCGAAGGCCGTGACCAGCACCGTATGGGCCAGGACGACGATGCCTCTGGTGCCGTTGAGCAGCAGCGGCGGCTTGGAGAACGCCACCAGCAGCGACAGCCCGACCACCACCGACGGCACGGCCACCGGCAGCATGAACAGCGCGTCCAGCACGCGGCGGCCGCGGCCGCGCAGCGCGTCGGCGGCCAGCGCCGCCCAGCCGCCCACGGTCAGGGCCAGCACGCTCGCGGCCAGCGCGGTGACCAGGCTGGTGGTGAGCGCGTCCAGCGACTCGCCGCGGGTGATGTCCTGGTAATGAGTGAGCGTCGCGCCGGAAGGGAAGGCCCCGCTCCAGTTCGTCGCGAAGGACGCCAGCGCGATCACCGCGAACGGCAGCGCGAACAGCGGCAGGAACAGGACGAAGAAGACGGCCCACACGGCCCAGCGCCCCTTGCGGCTATGCACCAGCACGACGGCCTCCGGCGGCGGTTCGGGCGACGACGACGCGGTAGAGCCCGTAGAGGGCGACCGACAGGACGATGTTCACGACCGCGACGACACAGGCGCCGGTGTAATCCGACTCCAGGATCGCCTTGCTGTAGACCAGCATCGGGAGGGTGGTGACATCCTTCGCGCCGGTGAACAGCACGATCCCGAACTCGTTCAGGCACATCACCAGCACCAGGCTCCCGCCCGCCGCGAGCGACGGCAGCGCCTCCGGCAGGATCACCTGGCGCACGATCCGCGGCGCCTTCGCGCCCATCGAGGACGCTGCCTCGATCTGCGCGGTGTCCACCTGCGAGAAGGCGGCGAGCAGCGGGCGCATCACGAACGGCGTGAAGTAGGTGATCTCCGCCAGCAGCACGCCCCGCGGCGTGTGGAGAAAGTCGACGGGGCCGCCGCCGCTTGCGCCGGTCGCGCCGGTCACGTCCGTCCAGAGGCCGTTCGCCATGCCGACGGTGCCGTAGACGAAGAGCAGCGCGAGGGTGATCAGGAAGGACGGGAAGGCGAGGAAGATGTCGATGAACCGGCTGAGGGCCTTGCCGCCGGGGAAGGGCACGAAGGCGATCACCAGTGCCAGCGTGAAACCGAGGACCAGACAACCGGTTGTCGAACCGACGGCTATCCAGATGGTGGTCCAGAGGGCTTCTCGGAAGCCTGGTGAGGCGAAGACGTGTGTGTACGCGGATAGGTTGTGGCCGCCGGTGTCCGGTGTGAATGACTGCTGGACCACTAGGGCGAGCGGGTAGATGAAGGCCAAGCCGAGGGCTGCTGTGGGTGGTAGTGCCCAGAGCCAGCGGGCGGTGTGCTGCCGCCCCGGGGGTCGGCGCCGCGGCGGGGTATCTCCTCGGGCGGCGAACGTGCTTGCCGGCGAAACAGTGCGGGGTGAATTCGTTCGCCGCCCTGCGGGGACACCCCGCCCCGTCCCCTCCCGCGCCGTCTCCACCGTCGCGTCAGTCATGGGTCGCGCCCCCTACCCCTGCGGGCAGCAGCACCGCGTCCTCCGCGTCGAACGAGAGGGTGATCTCGGCGCCGATGGGGGGTGGTTGGCGCAGATCGCCCACGTCGGCCCGGAGTTCCTGGCCGTGGGAGGTGACCAGGAGGCGGTGGGTTGAGCCTCGCCACTGGATGCCGGTCACCGTGCCCGGCAAGGAATTCGCCGTGTTGGTGTCGGCTGCGGACTCGAGGCGTAGTGCGTGGGGGCGGATGCACATGGTGGCTTCCGCGCCCGAGGCGGTGTTCTCCGGTGTTCCCGCGGTGTGCAGCAGCGTGCCGCCGAAGCGCACTGCCCGCGCGCCGGCGATCCGTACCGGGAGCAGGTTCGCGTTGCCGACGAAGGAGGCGGTGAACACGGTGCGCGGGCGGCGGTAGAGGTCCTGCGGGGTGCCGCAGTCCTGGAGCCGCGCCTTGTCCATGACCGCGATCCGGTCGGCGAGGGTGAGCGCCTCGATCTGGTCGTGGGTGACGTACAGGATGGAGACGTCGGGCAGTTCGCGGTGCAGCCGCGCCAGCTCGGCGAGCATGCCCGAGCGCAGCTGCGCGTCGAGCGCGGACAGCGGCTCGTCGAGCAGCAGCACCCCGGGCCGGATGGCGAGCGCGCGGGCGATCGCGACGCGCTGCTGCTGGCCGCCGGAGAGTTCGCGCGGATAGCGCTTGGCGTAGGCGGACATCCCGGTCATGTCGAGTGCCTCGGCGACCCGGCCGGGTATCTCCGGGCGCGGGGTCTTCTGGGCCTTGAGGCCGAACGCGACGTTCTGGTCGACGCGCATGTGCGGGAAGAGGGCGTACTGCTGGACCACCATTCCGATGCCGCGCCGGTGCGGCGGTAGCTCGGTGACGTCCTGGCCGCCGATCAGCACCCGGCCGCTCGCCGGCCGTACGAATCCGGCGACCGCCCGCAGCGCGGTGGTCTTGCCGGAGCCGGACGGGCCGAGGAGGGCCAGCACCTCGCCCGGTTCGACGGTGAGGTCGAGCCCGTCGAGCACCGTGTTGTCCCCGTACGTGACGGTGACGTCGTCGAAGCGGATGCCGCTGTTCATCACTGTTGCCCGGCCTCGTCGAGCACCCGCGGGAGGTCCGCGATGGACGGCAGGACGTGGGTGGCCCCGGACTGGCGCAGCGCGGCCTCGTCGTGCGCGCCGGTCAGCACGCCCGCGACCACGGCGGCACCGGACCTGCGGCCGGACAGCATGTCGTACGAGGTGTCGCCGGCGACGGCGATCTGCCGTACGTCGTCGGCCGCCCCGGTGCGCAGCAGCGCGGCCAGCACCATGTCCGGGTAGGGGCGGCCGCGTCCGGCGTCGGCCGGGCACAGGGTGAGGTCGGCGATGTCCTGCCAGCCGAGCGCGTCGAGGATCGCATTCTGGGTCGTCCGCGAGAAGCCGGTGGTCAGGACGACCCTACGGCCCCCATTCCGCAGCCGGCCGATCGTCTCGGCGGCGCCGGGGAGCGGTGCGCACCGCCCGGTGCCGACCAGTTCCGCGTAGGCGCTCTCGAACTCCGCGTTGCCGCGCTGGGCGAGCTCCTCCGCGCCGAAGAGCGCGCGGAAGACGGTGATCTTCGATTCGCCCATGGTGGCGCGTACGTAGTCGAGCTTCTTCGCGTGGTCGTCGCTGCCCGGTTCGACCCCGAGCCGCTCGGCCGCGCGGGAGAACGCCTGCTCCACGAGCCCGCCGTCGGCGACCGTGGTCCCGGCCATGTCCAGCACGACCAGCTTGATGTCCGCCATCTCTTCCCTCACCAGCCCAACTCGTCGGCGGTCGTCTCACCGATCGCCGGGGAACAGGTCATGCCGCGCCCGCCGGGCCCGGTGACCAGCCACACTCCGTCCAGTACTTCCTGCCGGTGCACGACCCGTGTGGTGTCCACGCACTGCGCGTACACCCCGGCCCAGCGGCGGCGGATGCGCGGCACCGGGTGGCCGAGCAGCTCCTGCGCACGCTCCAGCAGGTGGTCGTACGGGTCCTCGACGACGTCGAAGTTGAACGCCGCGTCGTACTCGTGGGTGTCGCCGATGGTCAGCCCGCCGTCGAGGCGCTGGACCATCAGCAGCTGCATCTTGTGCGCGGCGGCCACCGGCGGCTGCGGCTGGTCCGCACGCAGCGCGTCGAGCGCGGCGCCCTCGTAGGCCGGGTAGTACCGGAAGCTGTCGGCGTCGGCGACCGAGGTGGTCAGCCGTTCGCCCAGCGGGTCGGTCTGCGCCATCTGCAGCCGCACCCGGCGCACCGGCAGCTCGGGGGCGAGCTCGCGCACCATCCCGGACAGCCAGGCTCCGGTGGCCAGGACGACGGCGTCGCCCCGGTGGGTCTGGCCGTGGTCGTCGCGGACGGTGCCGGGTGCGACCTCGCGGACCTCGCGGCCAGGGAGGAACGTGTAGCGGCCGGTCGCCTCCAGGTGGGCGCGCAGCGCGGGCAGCGCGACCCGGGACTCGACGGCGGCGTCCCGCTCGCACAGCAGCGCTCCGGGGAAGTCGCCGCGCAGCGCCGGGTTCCGGTCCCTGACGGCCGCCGCGTCGAGCCATGTGAAGCCGCGCTCGGCGGCGTCGGGGCGGGCGATGACCTCGTCGGCCACTGCCTTCTCGGCCTGGGTGCGGACCACGGTCAGCGAGCCGTTGGCGCGGAAGCCGGCGCCGGGCACCTTCGCGCCGATGTCCTCCCACAGCTCGCGGGCCCGCAGCGCGGTCTCCAGGTCCTCGCCGGCCGACCGGCCACCGACCCACACCAGGCCGAAGTTGCGTACGGAGGCGCCGCGGGCCTCCCGCTCACGCTCCAGGTGGACGACCTCATGGCCGCGGGTGACTGCTTGCCAGGCGTGCATCGTGCCGAGCGCACCGGCGCCGACGATCAGGACTCTCATGGGGCCCAAAGGTGCTCGGGCCTTGGAACGCGTACGTATCCCGTGCATGAACCGATGGTGAACAGCCCAGCAATCTTGGACTAGACCCGTTATCTTTTCGTTATGAAAAAGTGGGGTGCTGTCACTCTCGGGGCGGCTATTCCTTCGACATCTGGGTGGTGAAACTGAACCGGTCGCCCCGGTAGAGCGAGCGCACCCGCTCGACCGGCACTCCCCCGCCGTCCCGGCTCGTTCGGTGCAGCAGCAGCATCGGCAGCGCGGGCGGCGTACCGATCAGCAGCGCCTCGCGCGGGGTGGCCAGCACCGTCTCGATCCGCTCGTCCGCCGAGACCAGTTCCAGGCCCATCCGGTCGCACAGGAAGGCGTAGAAGGACGAATCGGGGGCGAAGTCCCGCTCCAGGTGCGGCAGTCGGGCCACCGACAGATAGGTGCTCTCCAGGCCGACCCGTTCATCGTCCGCGAGCAGCACCCGCTCCATGTGCCAGACCTCGTCACCGGCCGCGATCCGCAGCTCCCGCGCCAGCACCGCCTCGGCCGCCAGCCGCTCCAGATTGATCAGGTTGCGGCCCGGGACCCGGCCCTGCCGCCGCACCCCCTCGGTGTAGCTCACCAGCGACAGCGGCTGCTCCAGCTTCGGTCCCGCCACCACCGTGCCACGGCCCTTGCGCCGCAGCCGCCCCTGGATCAGCAGCTCTCTCAGCGCCTGCCGCACGGTCTCCCGCGCCACCTCGAAACGGGCCGCCAGCTCCCGCTCGGTCGGCAGCAGCCCGCCCTCGCCAAGCTCGTCGAGCACGGCCTCCAACCGGGTCTTCACCGCGTAGTACTTGGGCACCCGGCCGTGCTCGGGAATGCCGGCCCGGATCGGGGCATGAGGGTCTGTCACCGGACGATCCTCGCAGACCAGCGGGGTCCGCCGCCCGTCAGCCGAGTGCGGCGCCGCCGAACAGAGAGGCCAGGACGAGCAGCGCAGCCCCGTCCGCCACCACCCGCACCCCGCCGGACGCGACGGAGACCGGCACCGTCCGCCCCACCGAGCGGGCCGTGCGCTCGGACAGCACGGCGGCGACCTCCCGGCCGAAGAGCCCCTCGTCGGCCAGCACGGTGCGGCCGCCGAGCACCACCCGGTCGATGTCCAGCAGCAAGACGAGGTTGGCCGCGCCGACGCCCAGCAGGTACGCGGCGCCCGCCGTGTCACCGCGATCGACCGCGGCCAGGCACATCGCCTCTATGCAGCCGCGATTGCCGCATTCGCACACCGGGCCGTCCAACTGCACCACCTGGTGCCCGAATTCACCCGCCCCGGTGCGGTCGCCGCGGTAGAGCGCGCCCTCGATGACGAGCCCGGCGCCGAGCCCGGTGCCCAGATGCAGATACGCGAACGAACCACCGGCGTCCGCGTCAGGGCCGCCGCCCAGGACCGCGAGCGCGGCCGCGTTGGTGTCCTTGTCGACGACGACCGGCAGCCCGAGCCGCAGCGCGAGCGCGTCGCGCAGCGGGAAGCCGTCCCAGTCCGGGAAGCCGGTGACGCGGTGCAGTACGCCCGAGGCGTGGTCGAGCGGGCCGGGCGACGCGACGCCGACGCCGAGTATCCCCGGCTCCCGGCCCGCGCTCAGCGCGCGCACCTCGCGCGCCACCGCGTCCAGCACCTCGTCGGCCGGCCGGCCGAAGTCGAGCGGGGAGGTACGGGCGTCGACACGCTCGCCCGCCAGGTCGGCGAGGACGACCGTCAGCTCGTCGCGGTCCAGGTGCACCCCGGCCGCGTACCGCGCCCTGCGCACCAGCCGCAGCTCCGTACGCGGCTTGCCGCCCGTCGACGCCTGCCGGCCGGACTCCTCGGCCAGCCCCTCGGCGCGCAGCCGCGCGGTGATCTTGCTCACCGCCTGCGGGGTGAGCCCGGTTCGCTCGGCGAGTTCGAGCCGGCTGATGCCGCCGGTCCCCACCCGAGTGGCGGCCCGCAGCAGATCCAGCACGAGAGCGGCGTTGTGGTGGCGCAGCGCGGGCAGATTCGCCCCTGAGATTCCCCTGATCATCCCTCCATTGTCCCCGGTGCTTGCACTTTGGCAACACTGTTGCGAAAGTGGAGACCATGAGTAGTCCCGCCACCTCCCTCCGCGTCGGACTCGTCGGCTACGGCCTGGCCGGCTCCGTCTTCCACGCCCCGCTCATCGCCGCCACCGACGGCCTGGTCCTCGACACGGTCGTCACGTCGAACCCCGAGCGCCGGGAACAGGCCCGCGCCGAGCACCCCCAGGTCCGGTTCGCCGCCTCCCCCGACGAGCTGTGGACCTCTCATCCGGTCGACCTGGTGGTGCTCGCCTCCCCCAACCGCACCCATGTGCCGCTCGCCACGGCCGCGCTGAAGGCCGGCGTGCCCGTCGTCGTCGACAAGCCGCTCGCCGGCACCGCCGCCGAGGCGTACGAACTGGCCGCGCTCGCCGACGACCGCGGGCTGCTGCTGTCGGTCTTCCAGAACCGGCGCTGGGACAACGACTTCCGCACGCTTCGGCAGCTCGTCGACGGCGGCGAACTCGGTGACGTACAGCGCTTTGAATCCCGCTTCGAGCGGTGGCGGCCGCAGCCCAAGGGCGGCTGGCGCGAATCCGGCGACCCCGCCGAGATCGGCGGGCTCCTCTACGACCTCGGCAGCCACCTCGTCGACCAGGCCCTCACCCTCTTCGGCCCGGCCGTCCGCGTCTACGCCGAGTCCGACATCCGGCGCCCCGGCGCCGAGGTCGACGACGACACGTTCATCGCGATCACCCACGCCAACGGCGTCCACTCCCACCTGTGGGCCAGCGCCACCACCGCCCGGCTCGGGCCGCGCTTCCGCGCGCTGGGCAGCGCCGCCGGCTACGTCAAGTACGGCCTCGACCCGCAGGAGGCCGCCCTCCGTGACGGCCTGCGCCCCGGCGCCGGCGACTGGGGCGTCGAACCCGAATCCGAGTGGGGCACCCTCGGCGCCGGCGACTCCGTCCGCCCGGTCCCGACCCTGCCGGGCGACTACCCCGCCTACTACGCGGCCGTCGCCGCCGCCCTGCGCGACGGTTCGGCCCCACCGGTCACCGCGCGCGAAGCGGCCGCCGCCCTCGAAGTCCTCGAGGCCGCCGGGCGCTCCGCGCGCGAGGACCGTACGGTGAATGTGGAGGCCCGCCGATGACCACTCCCGCCACGCCCGCCACGCCCGCCGACCTGGTCGCCGAACTCGAAGCCCAGGAGCAGGCGCTCGTTCTCAGCGGTTTCACCAACGACGACGCCTGGCAGCTGGGCTCCCTCCTCGTCGAGCTGGCCCGCGAACGCCGCGCGCCCGTCACGATCGACATCCGGTGCGGCAGCCAGCAGCTCTTCCACTACGCGCTCGACGGCACCTCCCCGGACAACGACGCCTGGCTCGCCCGCAAGTCCCGCGTCGCGGAACGCTACGGCGCCTCGTCCTACCTCGTCGGCGCCCGATTCCGCGCCAAGGGCACCACTTTCGAGGAGTCCTCCCGCCTGGACCCCGACCTGTACGCCGCCCACGGCGGAGCGGTGCCGATCCGCGTGGCGGGGGTGGGGGTCGTCGGCACGGTTGCCGTCTCGGGCCTCCCCCAGTCGGAGGACCACGCGCTGGTAATCGAAGCACTGACGCGCATGCGCGCTTAGCT
>NZ_JASISZ010000019.1 GCF_030063355.1 Streptomyces sp. PH10-H1 | reverse complement strand
GGGTCAGAAGAAGGTGCGGATGTAGTCCGTGACCGTGCCGTCCGCCGCGACGAGCGGGATGAGCTGCCACTTGTCGAAGGTGGTGCAGGGGTGGGAGAGGCCGAGGCCGACCCACTCCCCGACCTCCAGCCCGGTTCCGGGAGCGATGGCGATGAAGGTGTGCTGGTCGGAGAGGGCCGACACCGTCAGCCCGGTGGCCGGCCGCAGCGATCCGTCCGTGCCGCGCACGACGTGGGGTTCCGGCAGACCGAGATCGTAAGGGGCGTCCCGCTTGCCGGCGTTGAGGAAGGCGAGATCGGCTTCCGGCTTGGAGATGACCTGGGCCCAGAGGCGGAAGGCGGGCTCGAGGGCGCCCTCCTGGGGGATGCGGTCGTGGAAGGGGGTGATCTCGCGGTAGTGGCCGTCGTCATGGGTGATGTAGGCGCCGGAACGCAGCAGTTTGAGCAGCGGCTTCGAGAAGCTGGTGGCCGTGAGCGGCTGGAAGACCTCGGCGACCGTGTCGAACCAGCCGCTGCCGCCCGCGCTGAGGATGATCTCGTCGGCGTCCGCGAAGAGCCCGGCGGCGTCGAAGTCCCGAGCGAGGGCGACGAGACGGCTGAGCCAGTCGCGGACGGTGTCCGGGGTCTTGACGGGGATCTCGCCCTCATAGCCGGCGACGCCGACGAGCCGCAGGTGCCGGGCGGCGGCGACCGCGTCGGCGACCTCCGTGGCGGCGGCCGCGCCGCGCACGCCCGTACGTCCGCCCTCCTCGCCCAGCTCGACGACGACATCGACGGCTCGCGTGGCGTCCGCGAGTGCCGCGTCCATCAGTTCCACGCCGCGCACGGAGTCGACGTAACAGGCGAAGCGGAAGTCCGGGTCGGCGGCCAGTTCGCCCGCGAGCCAGCGCAGCGCGGCGGCGTCGACCAACTCGTTCGCGAGGAAGATGCGTTGAACGCCGAAGGCGCGGTACACGCGGACCTGTGTGGGGACAGCGGCCGTGATGCCCCAGGCGCCGCACGCGAGTTGGCGGGCGAAGAGCTGCGGCGCCATGGACGTCTTGCCGTGCGGGGCGAAGGCGAGTCCGTACTTCTCGGAGTAGCGCTCCATGAGCGCGAGGTTGTGCTCCAGGGCCTCGGCGGACAGGGCGAGCACCGGGGTGGTGAAGCCGCCGTCGAAGAGCGACCGGCGTTCCGCCGCCAGCTCGCCGACGGTCAGCTCCGCCGCATCCGGCGGCAGCCCCTTGAAGCGGTGGCCGACCCGCTCCTCGTGCAGCCGCTCGGTCGTCCTCGCAACGTCCATGGAACCTCCTGGAGAATCACTTCGCGAAATCCATCGTTGCAGCATATGCAACGCTCATTGCATGTCTTGCTTCGAGTTGTCTAACATCCCGGCAAGCACCGGGTCAACGGTGTCCTATCAGGCACGCCGGATCAGGAACACCGGATCAGGAACACCAGACCTACAGGAGCGAGAGCGACCGTGACCGCATCACCGAGCGAGCCGCAGTTCGACGTAGCGTGCCTCGGCGAATCCATGGTCACCTTCCTGCCCTCGCGGCCCGGCCGCCTCGCCGACGTACCCGCCTTCCACCGCGGCATCGGCGGCGCCGAGTCCAATGTCGCCTGCGCCCTCGCCCGCTCCGGCCACACCGCGCGCTGGATCAGCCGGGTCGGCGCCGACGGCTTCGGCGACCACCTCGTCGGCGCCGTCGCCGCGACCGGCGTGGACGTCACCGCCGTCCAGCGCGACGCCGTCCGCCCCACCGGCATCTACTTCAAGGAGCAGCTGGCGGACCGTACCGCCGTGCTCTACTACCGCGCCGGCTCCGCGGCCGCCGCCATGTCCCCGGAGAACGTCCACCGCCGCGACGTCTGGTCGGGACGCGTCCTGCACCTGTCCGGCATCACCGCCGCGCTGTCCCCCGACTGCCGCGCCCTGATGCGCACCCTCGTCGGCCGCGAGCCGGGCCGGCCCCTCGTCTCCTACGACGTGAACTTCCGCCCGGTCCTGTGGGCCACCGGCGACGACCCCTGGCTGCTCGCCGAGCTGGCCCGCGGCTGCGACATCGTCTTCGTCGGCGAGGACGAGGCCCAGGACGCCTGGGGGCTGCCCGACGCCGCCGCCGTCCGCGCCGCGCTCCCCGAACCCGCCGTCCTCGTCGTCAAGCAGGGCAGCGCGGGAGCCACCGCCTTCACGGGCGACACCGCGGCCTTCGTCCCCGCCCTCCGGGTCGACGTCGTCGAACCCGTCGGAGCGGGAGACGCCTTCGCCGCCGGCTTCCTCTCCGCCACCCTCCGCGGCCTGCCCCTCGCCGACCGGCTCCGGCACGGGCACGTCATGGCCGCCGCCACCCTCACCGTCCCCGGCGACCTCGGCGCACCGCCGGCACGCGCCCACGCCGACGCCCTCGTCGCCCTCGACGCGGACGCGTGGGAGACACTGCGGCTGGGCCCCGGATGGACGGGTACCTGGACGGAGAAGGACACATGAGCCAAACAGTCGACCGCGCACTGCGCATCCTGCCGCTGCTCGCGGAGGGCCCGGCCAACCTCGAACAGGTCGCCACCCGCCTCGACGTCCACAAGTCCACCGCACTCCGGCTGCTGCGCACCCTCCACGAACACGGCATGGTCTACCGCCAGGAGGACCAGCGCTACCGGCTCGGCGCCCGGCTCTTCGCCCTCGCGCAGCAGGCCATGGAGACCCTGGACGTACGGGAGATCGCCCACCCGCACCTTGTCGCGCTCAACGAGCGGATCGGCCACACCATCCACCTCGCCGTCTACGAGGAGGGTGAGGTCGTCTACATCGACAAGGTCGAGAGCCGCTACCCGGTACGGATGTACTCGCGGATCGGCAAGCCTGTCGCGATCACCGTCGCCGCCGTCGCCAAACTGCTCCTCGCGGACCTCCCCGAGGCCGAACGCCGCTCTATCGCCGAGCGCCTCGAATACCCCAAGTACACGGCGAAGTCGACACCCGACGCCGCCGCCTTCCTCACCGAGCTGCTGCGGGTCCGCGACCAGGGCTGGGCCACCGACCTCGGCGGCCACGAGGAATCCATCAACTGCGTCGGCGCCCCCATCAGGGGCGCGGACGGCAGGACCGCCGCGGCGATGTCCGTCTCCGCGCCGAACGTCGTCGTCACCGCCGGCGAACTGCTCAAACTGCGCCCGCTGATCCTCCGTACCGCGGAGGCCATCAGCCGGGAGTACTCAGGAAACACCGTTTCGAAGGACACCCCATGAGCGACCACCTCCCGGACAACCTCCAGAAGACCGCGATCACCCCGGCGACCCACACCACCCCGCCGGCCAAGTTCTCGCACGGCGTGCGCAAGGGCAACCTCCTCCAGGTCGCCGGCCAGGTCGGCTTCCTGCCCGCCGTCGACGGCCAGGCTCCCACCCCCGCGGGACCGGCACTCCGCGACCAGACCCTCCAGACGTTCGACAACGTCAAGGCGATCCTCGAAGAGGGCGGCTCCTCCTGGGAGGACGTCATCATGACCCGCGTCTACCTCACCGACACCGCGCACTTCGCCGAGTTCAACACGCTCTACAACGAGTACTTCGCCGGCCTCAAGGAAGCCCCGTCGGCCCGCACCACCGTCTACGTAGGCCTCCCCGCCGGCCTGCTCATCGAGATCGACGCACTGGCCGTCCTCGGCTGACGATCTCCTTGCCCCACCGCACCACACCTCCTCTTCCGCCGCCGCACGGCGCGGCGCCCGCACCACGGGCGCCGTGCCGCGGTCCCCCACGCCCAGATCCCGAATACGGAGTCCCCACGTGTTCTCAACGCTCTCCTCGCTCGCGGCCGACGCCCCACCGCCCACGCCGCACACCGGCGGCCTCCTCGTGCTGATTCCCGGCACCCCGGGACTGCTGACCGTCGCGGCCCTCGGCATCGGCCTGCTGCTCGTCCTCATCATCAAAGCGCGGGTGCAGCCGTTCGTCGCGCTGCTCGGCGTCTCCATAGCCGTCGGCCTCGCCGCGGGGCTCTCCGTCACCGAACTCTTCGGCACGGTCCAGAAGTCCAGCGCCACGTCGCTCATCGAGACCGGCATGGGCGGCACCCTCGGCCACATCGCGATCATCATCGCGCTCGGCACGATGCTCGGCGCGATCCTCGAGATATCCGGTGGCGCCGAGGCCCTCTCCGCCCGCCTGCTCGGCGCCTTCGGCGAGAAGCGCGCCCCGCTCGCCATGGGACTCACCGGCCTCATCTTCGGCATCCCGGTCTTCTTCGACGTCGGCATCTTCGTCCTCGCGCCGATCGTCTACGCCGCCGCCAAGCGCGGCGGCAAGTCGGTCGTCCTCTACTCGATGCCGCTGCTCGCCGGCCTCTCCATGACCCACGCCTTCCTGCCCCCGCACCCGGGCCCGGTCGCCGCCGCGGGACTGCTGCACGTCCAGCTCGGCTGGGTCATCCTGATGGGCGCCGCCGTCGGCCTCCCGTCCGTCATCGCCGCCTGGGTCTACGCCGCCTGGATCGGCAAACGCATCTTCGTCCCCGTCCCGCAGGACATGGTCGAGGCCGCCGACGAGGCCAGGGCCGCCGTCGCCGCCGAGCAGCATGCCGCGGGCGTCACCCCCGTCGAGACACCCGTCTCGCTCGGCACCGTCCTCGCCATCATCGGCACCCCGCTGGTCCTCATCCTCTGCGCGACGTTCTCCTCCGTCGCCCTGGACCCGAGCACCGGCCGCTCCGTCATCGAGTTCTTCGGCCACCCCTTCGTGGCCCTGATGATCGCGCTCTTCCTCGCCTACTACCTGCTCGGCATCCGCCGCGGCTGGTCCCGCAAGTCCCTGGAAACCGTCTCCACGGCCTCGCTCAAGCCGGTCGGCAACATCCTGCTGGTCGTCGGCGCGGGCGGCGTCTTCGGCGCCGTCCTCAAGGGCAGCGGGGTCGCTCAGGCGCTCGCCGACGCCTTCGACAGCGCCGGCCTGCCGATCATCGTCCTGGCCTGGCTGATCTCGGTGGTCCTCCGCGTGGCCCAGGGCTCCGCCACCGTCGCCATCGTCACCACCGCCGGAATCGTCGCCCCCATGCTCTCCGCCGGCGACTTCTCCCAGGCCCACCTCGCCCTGGTCATCATGGTGATCTCCGCCGGCTCCATCTTCGCCTCCCACGTGAACGACGGCGGCTTCTGGATGGTCTCCAAGTACTTCGGCATCTCCGAACGCGACACCCTCAAGTCCTGGACCGTCCTCGAATCCGTCCTGTCGGTCACGGGCTTCGTGGTCGCCGCGACGCTCAGTCTGGTCATCTAGTGATGGGTGGCTGTTCCCCCGGGGGAACAGCCACCCGCGTTACCCGCGTTACGCGTCAGTCGTCGTTATGCGTCAGTCGTCCGCCGCACCGGCCGGAATGTCATCGGCCACTCCGGCCCACCACCCCTCCTCGTCATCCGCCCGCACTTTGATGCCGTGCACCAGGGCATCGATGTCGGGCGTGATGTGGTTCAGCCGCACGAGGTCGCCGGTCGACGCGAAGACGACGACGTCGACCTGGTGGGTCTCATCGCGGAACGCGTACCAGAGGTTGGCCACGATGGCGTTGTCGTCGAGAACGACGTGACCCAGGGCGCGTAACCCGGGCCCGAGATGGCCCGCGTGGAATTCATCCACCTGGGGCGGACGCATCAACTCGGGGTCATCGGAACGGGTGAGACGGCGAAGGGCCGCCATACGGGCGCCTTCGGCGGGAGCGTAGGCGACGCTGATATGGAAGGGCTCTCGGTTCAGAGCACCGAATAGCAGATAGCTTCGTTCGCCAATCGGATGCTTGGAGTATCCGTCATAGGCGAGTGTGAGTGCCTTCGCCAGGCGCCGGATTGTTAGCCAGCGATGTGGTTGGCCGCGAAGCGCGAGCATTGTGTCGGCTGTTGACCGAGCCCACGTGGCCTGACTACCCCATTCCGTGTCTACCCACGAGAGGCGCGGAGTGATATCGACCCATTGGTCCAGCGGATAGTAGATATCCACCCAGCTCAATTGCTTGCTCCTGCCGTGACTGGTGGCGCCACATCTGGATCTAGCCAGCTGGATTGAAACCGAAAGGAGTCTTTGGCGTCGTTGTACGGTGCCAGGCTCGGCTTTCCTTCAAAGACATCGCTGCTGCCAGCTCCCTTGTCCGCCAGATCGGCGACCGTGCCGACCGTGAAGGCGGCGGAGTTTTTGACAGCGCTACGGTTGAGCTGATGCGCCGCAGCCTGCACGGTTGAATTTTCGGAGTGCTTGGCAGCCTCATGTGCGCCCATTTTCTCGGCGACGGCAGTGCTGCGGGAACCACCTGCGCGCCAGATTTCGGAATTTGATACTTCCGGAACGTGCTGGGACGGGTAACGGGCCACAGCCCGCGCCTCCTTATTCATCTGCTTCAACTGGCCCTCCAGGAACTGCCGTCGTGGCTTCGGAATACTCCGATTCCGTAGCTCGCTCGCGATCTTCTGCCGGGCTTCGCCCTGCGCCGCCCTCGCCTCCGCTACGGCGTCCTTGGCTGCCTGGCGCGAAGCCACCCGCGTGGCGTCCACCCCCGCCGAGACACCCTGTTCGGCCGCCTTGCCCATGCGGAGAGTGAGGATGGCGATCACGTCGAGGCCGACGTCGGCCCAGGTGCCGTTGCCGGTGGTGGCCAAGGCGGTGTGGATCACGGCGGTGCCGTACGTGGCGGCTTCGGCTCCGGCGAGAGCCCACGTGGCGGCGAGAGCCAGCCAGGCAGGAGCCGTAGGGGCGCAGGCGATCAGGACGGCGGCGATGGCGACGGCGGTGGCGATCCAGCCGATGATTTCCAGAGCCTCATTGATCCAGGCGGCATTGCGTTCGAGGAGGTTGGAGGTCCAGCTCCAGCAAGAATCCTCGAGGGAGTCGTCGAGAAGGTCCTCGATGGCGCCGGAGAGGCGTCTGGCGTCGGACTCGTAGTCGCCGACGGTCCCGTCGAACGCGGCTTGGGCACGGACGAGTGAGGCGCGGGCGTGGTCGAGGTCGCTCTTTTGGGTGGGGGTGAGGTCGGCTTCGGGGAGGGCTTCGAGGCGCGTGATGACGTCGTGGGCGCTGGTGGCGGCACGGTGGGCTTCCACCGTTTGGTGCTGGGCGTCCTCGACGGCATCCGCCCAGGCGGAGACCTTGACGGCGACGGCCTCGTAGCGCTCGGCGACCTTGGTGAGCTTGTCGCGGAGGCGGTCGGCGCCGTCCTGGAGGGCGTCGGCGTAGTCGCCTTTGAGGCCGGTGCCGTCGGACAGGGCGCGGAGCCGGTTGATCTGGGCGCGGATCTCGACGGCGGTGTCGGTCATCGATCTGCGGCCGGTGCGGATGTCGGCGGGGGAGCCGGGGGTGGGGTCCGTGTGGCGGTCCTCGGTGCTCAGGGGATGCCAGTCGCGGGGTCGGGCGGACGACATGGGTGCGGCTCAGCCCTTCGCTCGGGCGGCGAGGTCACGGTCGATGGAGGCGAATGCCTCCTTGGTGTCGCGGACGAGGTTGAGGACCTGGCCGAGGTTCCAGAGGGTCTCCTTGCGGTTGTCCTTCCAGTTGTCGGCGAAGGTGTGCATGACGTCGGACATGCGCGTGGCGCCGACGGCATGGGCGAGGGCGTCCTGGGTGGCGGGGCAGCGCTGGAGGGCGGTGCGGATGGAGCCGAGGGAGCGCTCCGAGGCGTCGAGGAGGCGGCCGTCGACCTTCAAGTCGGCAGCGCTGGTGCATGTGTTGGACATGTGTCCGTACTCCTGAGGGGTTGTGTTCCTGTGGAACGATCAGACCGGGCATAGGTCACAGTCATGCACAAAATGGAGGAGGAACCACGATGGTCTGCGGGTATCGGCTGGTGCTGCCGCCCGGCTGGGGGCGGATTCCGTTACGGGAGGGGACCGAGGACGCGATCCGGGTGATCGTGCGCGAGGCCTTCGACGGGTCGCGCGGGGACCGGGTCGCCCAGGTGCGGGTCCGGTTGGAGGGCCGGCTGCAGGAGCTGGCCGTCCGGGCGCGCCGGGACGGCGCCGGGCTCGACCTCTACCTCCCCGTACGGCCGCGCGGCGCAGCCGCCCCGGTCCCGGCGTCCTTCGTGATGTCGGAGCTGGCGCTGGAGGGCAGGAAGGAGCGGCGGGAGTACGTCGCGGGGGAGAGCCGACGGGTGGACTACGTGCTGCCCGTGCCGGATGCCCCGGGGCGCTGTCTGGCTGCGGCCTTCTCGACGCCGACAGCGACAGCTGATCATCAACTGGCCGATGTGATGGTGGAGCTGTTCGACGCCGTGATGGGGACTTTCCGGTGGTCGGAGCCCGACGATGCGGACCCCACACACCGTCCTTCCGGATGACTTCGGCAACGGAACGGAAACGCCCGGTGAAGCGGAGGCGTCGGGTGAACGGGCACTTCGGGTCAAGCGGTACATCGGGCCTTCCGGCGGGTTAGCGTCCCCTTCGGAGGAAGCCATGCCGACGAAGGAAGCCGCCCTGAAAAGGGCCGGTGACAGCGCCACCAGCGATATGAGAACCACGAGCACGGGGACCGGCGTGACCGCACGGGAGACCGCCGCCGCTGCCGTGCCGCCGCACATCCGGCGCCGCGCCACCGGTCTGGCCGCGCTGATCACCGCTCTGGCGTTCTGCGTCGGCGACGCCGTCGCGACCACGTTCCCGTTCGGGGGGCACAGCCGGAGCGTCAGCGACCTGGGCAACCAGTTCGTACCGTTCCACGTGCACCTGTGGGACCTGCTGCACGGCAGGGCCGACGGCGATCTGCTGGTCAACTGGCAGTCCGGCTACGGCTCCAGCTTCCTCCCCGACCTCGGCACCTATCTGAGCAGCCCCTTCGCGCTGCTGGTCGGGCTCTTCCCCCGGGACGAGATCGACGTCGCGGTGTATGTGATCACCGTCCTGAAGATGGCATCGGCCGGCGCCGCGATGGCGTTCCTGCTGCTCACGCTCCGCAAGGGCCGCTGGTGGACGGCCGGGGCGCTCGGCGCCTCGTACGCGCTGTGCGGCTGGTCGATGGCCGAGGCGTCGTACAACCTCATGTGGCTGGACGGTCTCATCGCGTTCCCGCTGCTGTGCCTGGTCGGCGAGTGGGCGCTGACGAACCGCCGCCCGGTGCTCGGCCCGCTGGTCGTCGCCCTCGCCTGGACCGCGAACTTCTACACGGCCTACATGGCGACGATCGGCGCCGCACTGGTGCTCCTGCTGCGGCTGCTGCTCAGCCGGGAGGAGACCCGGCGCAAGCTCGCCGTGCTGGGGCGGTCCGTCCTGGCGACGCTGCTCGGCATCGGGCTGGCGACACCGCTGATCCTCGTGGTGTTCAAGGCGACGAAGCTCGCGCACCCGGGCCGCGTCAACCAGTTCGCGCCCGCCGCGCTGCCCGACGTGCTGGCGCGGCTGCTGCCCGGCACATACACCTTCGAGACTCCGGCCGTCTGGGTCGGCACGGCCGCGCTGCTGCTCGCACTGACCCTGCCGTTCAACACGGCGGTCGTCCGGCGTGAACGGGTCGGCTGGAGCGCGCTGGTGGTCCTGGTACTTCTGTCCATGCAGTGGAAGCCCACCCACCTGGCCTGGCACGCCTTCGCCACGCCCAACGGCAGTTCCTACCGGCAGACGTTCGTGCTGTGCGGGGTGCTGGTCATCGCCGGCTGGCTGTCCCTCGCGCAGGGCGTGCCGCGCCCACGGCCGCTGCTGGGCGGGGTCGGGCTGCTCGCGGTGGTGGCCGCCGCCGGGAGTTTCAGCGTCACCGCGCAGTCCTGGACGGTGCCGCTGCTGGCGCTCTCGCTGGCGGGGGTGCTGGGCAGTCTGATGCTGCTGCGGTCGGTGGAGGCGCGGCGGCGTACGGCCCGCTGGGCGCCGGTGCTGGCCGCCGCGCTGCTGGTGGGCGCGCAGGTGGGGGAGTCGGCGGTCTCCGAGGCGTGGTTCGACAAGGCGCGGCTGGGGCGGCTCGACGACTACGGGCCGTGGAGCCAGCGGCAGGACGTGCAGAGCGCGGCGGTCGCCCGCGTCGAGAACTGGCCCGCCTACCGTACGGATCCCGGCATCTGGCAGACGGTCGGCAACGACCCGCTGGTCGTCGGTGGGCAGGGCGCGCAGTACTACAGCAGCCTCACCTCGGAGGTGTGGGCGAGCACGCTGACCGCGCTCGGCGGCGGCTACTCCTCGCGCGGCCGGTCGCCGCGCAGCATCGACGGCCCGGTCACGGACGCGATCTTCTCGGTCGGCGCGCGGCTGCACTCCAACCAGGACCCGTTCCGGCACCCCCTGCTCGGCCCTTACACCACGACGGTGTCGGTGTCCCGGCTGGACGTTCCCCCGCTGGTGACCGTCCGCCCGGCCGTCGGCCCGTCCGGTGTGCCGCAGACCTACGGCGACAACACGTTCCGCAACCAGGAGGCGCTGCTCGGCGCCCACGTCTACACCGTTCCGCGCGTCGAAGTGCTCGATGCCAATGGCACCCCGACGCGGCTGACGGAGCAGGGGCAGTACGGGGTCAGGCCGCGCGAGGAGGGGAAGTACGGGCCCACGCAGGTGCTGAACGCGCGCTGCCCGGCCGGCAGCGAGGTCTTTCTCTCGGTGCCGGACTTCGGCGGCCAGGGAGGGCTGCGCGGGGTGTCGGACGGCGTCCGGTTCGACGCCCGCCCGCCGCAGAACCGCGCGACCGTGCAGCCGATGGGAACGGTTCCGGCCTCGGGTGCGATACGGGTGAACCTGATATCGCTGATGGCCGGGGCGATCCCCAAGGAGCCGATCGGCTGTCTCGACCGGGCCGCGCTCAACGCCCGGATCGCCGAGCTGAAGGCCGCCGGCGCGACCCGGGTGTCGGTGTCCGGCAGCCACCTGAGCGCCGAACTGCCGCCCGGCAGCACGGGGGTGGCCGTGATCGGCGCTCCGGCGATCGAGGGGTGGAGCTGTTCTGCGGGCGGCGGCGCCGCCAGGCCGGCCGGCAACCACCTGGGCCTGCTGTCGGTACCGCTGGACGGCACCGCGCGCACGATCAGCTGCGACTTCACGCCGCCGGGTCTGAAGGCGGGGTCCGCGGTGGGCGGTGCGTCGGCGCTGGGGCTGTTCGTCCTGGCCGGGTACCGGTGGTGGTCGCGCAGGCGCGCGGGTACTCGGGCGGGCAGCACGACTGCATGACCCCTTGCGGTGGCATGACACCGCGCCCGCCGGGAGGCCTTGAGCCGTCCCGGGGGGCGCGGTGAGTTCATCGCGGCTGTGCAGTGTTGCGGTTACCGGGTTACGGCAGTGCGTGCACGTGGGCGCCGACCGAGTTGGACCACTGGTTGCCGTTCTTGGCGTCCCAGTTGGTCGACCAGGCCATCGCGCCCCGCAGTGTCGGCCACTTGGCGGTCGGCTTGAAGGTGCCGCAGCCCGTGCCCTTGGTCAGGCAGTCGACCGCGTTGTTGACGACCGACGGGTCGACATAGCCGGAACCGGCGCCGCTGGTCGAGGCCGGGAAGCCGAGGCCGACCTGGGACGGGTCGAGCCCGCCCTGGATGACCGTGCAGGCCTGCGAGGTGATGAAGTCGACGGAGCCCTGCGAGTAGACGCCGCCGTCACAGCCGTTCATCGAACCGCTGTTGTAGTACTGGGTGTTGACGACGGTCAGGATGTCCTTGATCTTGAGCGCAGTGGCGAAGTAGTCGCTCGACGGGGAGAGCATGTCGATGGTCTGCGGCGCCATCGTGATGATGAGCCCCGATCCCGCCTTGCTGCTCAGGCTGCGCAGCGCCTGCGACATGTAGGTGGAGTTGAGACCGTTCTCCAGGTCGATGTCGACGCCGCTGAATCCGTACGTCTGCATGAGCGAGTAGACACTGTTGGCGAAGTTGGTGGCGGAGGCCGAGTCGTTGATCGAGACGGTGCCGTTCTGGCCGCCGATGGAGATGACGACCCGCTTGCCGGCCGCCTGCTTCGCCGCGATGTCCGCCTTGAACTGGGCGACTGAGTAGTTCAGCGCCGGGTCGAGGTTGAACGTGACCCCGCCGGGCGTCCCGGTGGCGTCGGCGAACGAGACGGCGATGATGTCGTACTGGTTCTGCACCTGGGCGATGGTCTGGATCGTCGCGCCGTTGTTGAAGTTCTGCCAGTAGCCGGTGATCGCGTGCTTCGGCAGGCTGCCGCCCGGGGGCGGGCTGGTCGGCGGGGTGGTGGGAGGAGTCGTCGGCGGCGTCGTGGGGGGCGTCGTCGGCGGGGTGGTCGGAGGGGTCGTCGGCGGCGTGGTCGGAGTGCCGCCGGGGCCGGTGAGGACGACGTCGTCAGCGAGGTAAGCGGGCTGTGCGTACCAGCCGTTGAGGTAGACGGTGACGGAGGTGGTGCTCGCGCCCGTCGTGAAATTGGTGCTGAGCTGCTGGTAGGAGGTGGCGGAGGGGGTCCACGTCGAGACGTCCGAGGTGCCGGTGCCGCTCGCGCCGAGGTAGACGTACGAACCCTGTACCCAGGAGCTCAGCGAGTACGCGGAGTTGGGCTTGACGCTGACGGTCTGCGAACACTTGGCGTTGTCGGAGCTGCTCGGGGTGCCCTTGAGAGCCGAGGAGCCGCCGTGCACCGGGCTGGAGACGGCCGCACCGCTGCCCGCTGTGCAGGTCCAGCCGGACAGTCCGCTCTCGAAGCCGGCGTTGGTGACGAGGTTGGTGTCGGCGGCGAGCGCGGTGCCCATATTGGCCACTGCGACGCCCGCGCCTATGAGCGAGGCGGCTCCGATGGTGGCGAGGGCCGTACGCGCGACCTTCGGTCTCCGATAAGCATGCGATGCACGTTCCACGACTGCCTCCTGGGGGCAAGGAGTTGGGGGGTGGTGGGGAATGCGCATGAGGGTTGGGCGTCGCGCCCTGCACGCGACCAAACTGGTCCAGACCAATAGGGTTGTCAAGACCTCTGGACGTCACCTGTCATTCATGTCGTCCATCCATTCGTTTACCGATCCTGATCCGCGACTTTCCGCACCCGTTCCGCTACACATCGATAGGCTGGCGCACGCGATCCGGCGGGTGAACGGTCCTGGCGCAGGACAGGAGGGCTGCGGATGTCGAGCGTCATAACGGTCACGGCGGACGAACTCGCGCTTCCGCTGGAGCAGCATGTGGCGCGCACCTCAGCCGCGCTCGACTCCTTCGGGCACCTCATCGCCCTCGCCTCCCCCGATCCCGGCGACCCCGCCCGCCGCCGGCTGCACACCGTGCGCGCCGCCCTCGAAGCGGACCGGCTGGCGATCGTCCCCGTCGACCTTCCGCCGCTCGCCACCGCGCTGCTCTGCGAGCAGCTGCGTCAGCTGGCCGGCACCGATCTGGGTCCCGGTGTGCTCGCGGGCGCCGCCCGGCTGCTCTCCTACTACCTGTACTCGGGCGCCCTGCTGGGCTCGGTCACCAAGCTGGACCGGGTGCCGGTCACGGTCGGCAGGCACTTCAAGTCCCTCGTCCCCGGCCGCCACTTCGTCGTCATGGCCCACCCGCATCCCGGGTTGTCCGAAGCCGGGCCCGACGCCGTCCCGGGCGGCCCGGCCTTCCTCACCCAGCTCGCGGTGGCCGGACACGGCGTCGATCCCGGCTGGATCACCGGCCCGCTCGCGAGCGCCTGGCGCACTCAGCACATTCGCGAGGTCCCGCTGCCACCCGAATCGGCGCGCTGGTGGGGCACCGGCCGCCTCGTCGAGTTCACCGCCTACATCGCGGACATCGGCGTCCTCTACCAACTGGTCACCTCGGTGCGCCGGGACACCTGTCCCTGGTGCGGCCTGGAGGTGATCGGCGACCAGTGCCTCTTCTGCTCGACGCGGCTCGGCGACCGTACGCGACCGGTGGCGGCCGCGCAGCAGCAGCTCGGGCAGCAACAGCAGCAGCAACAGCAGCGACCGCACGAAATCGGGCAGCGACAGCAGCAGTCGCCGCAGCACCGGCGTCCGCAGGACCAGGATCAGCGGGCGCGCGAGCTGGCCACCCCCGACCGCCCCCAACTCGAACCCCATAAGCGATAGGTCTCTCTGCCGATGAATTCACGTCAGCGACGCGGTGTCGTCCTCCTGGTGGTCTCCGTGCTGTGCGCGGTGGCCGCCTTCGCGGGGGTCGTCACGGTCATCGGCAACGCACGTTCCGAGGTCGGTCCGAAGGTCACCGCCTACCAGCTGACCAAGGACGTACCGGCCTACCAGGCGGTGACTTCGGGGCAGCTGGAGCAGGTCAGGATCCCGGAGAAGTGGCTTCCCGAGACCGCTGTGCGCGACCTCGCCGCTGTCCAGGGGATGGTCGCCGCGATACCGCTGAAACGCGGTTCCCTGCTGGAGTCCGGCATGGTCGCGGCCAGGCCGGTGCTCCAGGCGGGTCAGATGGAGATCGCCATCATGATCGACGCGGAGACGGGTGTAGCGGGCAAGATCACCCCGGGGGCGAAGGTCAATATCTTCGCCACCTTCGCGGGCAAGAAGGACACCGACCCCAATATCTCCAAGATCATCGTCACCGGGGCGAGGGTCATCGACGTCGGGGAGATCAGGGCGTTCGACAAGAGCCAGGACTCCCAGCGGCAGGCCGCCCAAGGCGTCCCGATCACCTTCGCCCTCGACGCCGCCGACGCCCAACGGGTCGCCTACTCCGAATCCTTCGCCCGCCATGTCCGGCTGGCACTGATCGCCCCCGGCGACGACAGCGCCCCGGCACCCGGCGACCGCACCTACACCCTGGCGGGCGATGCGGGAGGCAAGCAGTGATGCCGACCGGAAGCCGCGCGGAATCCGCCGGGTGCGATGGGCGCGCAGGACGCGCAGTAGGCGTTGGGAGCCTTGGAAGCCTTGGACGCGCCAGAGGTGATGGATCCGCATTCCACGAACCCATGTCCCGCCAGGCCGCCGTCATGACGGCCGTTGCCGACCGGGGAGGCCGCCCGTGATCGTCAGGATCCTGTCCGGCACCGGTGACCCGGATGCCGCCCGCGCGCTGACCGGGCTGCTGCACCAGCTGCCCGGCGCCGAGCCGGGACCAGCGCTGCCCGATTCGACGACCCTGCTCGATACGCTCGCCCGCGCGGCCGAGGCGGGGATCGAGGAGCTGCCCGAGGTCGTCATCGTGCACGACGGCATCACCCCCATGCCCGCGCTGGAACTGATCCGCGAGGTCGCGCTCCGGTTCCCGGCCGTCGGCGTCGTCCTGCTCACCGCCGACCCGAGCCCGGCCGTGCTCTCCGCCGCGATGGACTCCGGCGCGCGCGGCGTCATCGGGCTGCCGCTCGCGTACGACGAGTTGGGCGCGCGCGTCGAGGCAGCCGCCGCCTGGGCGAGCGGCGTCCGCCGTCACCTCAGCCCGCAGCGCGCGCTGCCCGCTGTGGCCGGCGGCACCCTCGTCGCCGTCGCCGGCGCCAAGGGCGGCGTCGGCACCACCGTCACCGCGATCCAGCTCGCGCTGGCCGCGCACGCCGCCGGACGGTCCACAGCGCTGGTCGACCTGGATCTGCAGGGCGGCGACATCGCCTCGTACCTGGACGTCCAGTTCCGCCGCTCGATGGCCGACCTCACCGACATCGGCGAGATCTCCAGCCGGGTCCTGCACGACGCGATGTACGTCCATGAGTCCGGTCCGGCCCTGCTGCTCGCCCCCGGCGAGGGCGAGCGCGGTGAGGACGTCACCGACCGGTCGGTACGGCTGGTCCTGCACGCGCTGCGGCAGCGCTACGAGGTGGTCGTCGTCGACTGCGGTACGCAGCTGACCACCGCGAACGCCGTGGCCGTCGAGACCGCCGACACGGCGGTGCTGGTCACCACCCCCGACGTCGTCGCCGTCCGCGCCGCCAAGCGCATGGTCCGGATGTGGGACCGGCTGCAGATCCGCAAGCCGCAGGACACCACGGCCGTCGTCAACCGCTACACACGCGGCACCGAGATCCAGCCCTCCCTCGTCGCCCGCATCACCGGCACCAAGGTCGCGGCCTCCGTCGTTCCCGCCGCGTTCAAGGAGCTCCAGTCCGTCATCGACGCGGGCCGCCTCCACGACCTCGACAACCGCTCCACGGTCAAGCAGGGCCTGTGGGCGCTCGCCGCCGAACTCGGCCTCGCCGTCGGCGGCCACCCCCTTCCACGGCAGGCCAAACGCGGCAGGCGCGGCAGCCTGCGCGACGACCGGGGCCAGGTCATCCTGGAGACCCTCGGCATGACGCCGGTCATTCTCGTCACTCTGATCCTGGTCTGGCAGGCGGTGCTCGCGGGCTATACGTTCACGCTGGCGGGTCACGCGGCGGACGAGGCCGCGCGCGCGGCGGCTGTCGGACAGGATGCGGTTGCGGCCGCGAAGCGGGACCTGCCGGACGCGTGGCTCGGCAGCGCGACCGTCGATCCCCCCGACAGGGGCGGCGGCACGGTGACCGTCACCGTCAAGCTCAAGGTCCCCGTCCTCTTCCCCGGCGCCATCGACTTCCCGTTGACGGTCGAGGGCCACGCGTCCACGGTGGACGAAAGGGTGAAGCGATGACCATCCGTACCTCGGGCCGTACCTCGGGCCGCACCTCGGGCCGTACCTCGGGCCGCACGCGCCGCGAAACCGGCTCCGCCTCCCTGGAGTTCCTCGGCGTCCTGCCGATCCTGCTGTTCATCGCCCTGGCCGGAATCCAGCTCGGCTTCGTCGCCTACACCGCCAACCAGGCCGGTACGGCCGCCCGTACCGCCGCCCGCACCGCCGCTCTGCGTGCCCCGCACCCGGACGCGGTGGAGGCGGGCCGCAACGCGGTGAGCAGCTGGCTGCGGGACGGCACCTCCATCCCCCCGCTCGCCGACGTCGGTGACTCCGTCACCGCGACCGCCACCATCAACATCCCGTCCGTCATTCCCGGCGTGAGCATCTTCGGCCCGGTGCGGCGCAGCGCGACCATGCCGAAAGAGGCTGTGAATCGATGAACGAATCGATGAACGAATCGATGAAGGACATGACGCCATGAGCCTGCGCGCACGCCTCACCGTCACCGAGGAGGCGACCCCCCAGACCCAAGAGGGCCACATGGTGGCCGTCTACCGCACCAAGCTGCTCCAGGAGATCGACCTCGCCGAGATGTCCGCGCTCGCGACCGCCGAGCGCCGGGCCCGTCTGGAGCGGGTACTCGGGCACATCATCAGCCGTGAGGGCCCGGTGCTGTCCACGAAGGAGCGCGCGGGCATCATCCGCCGCGTCGTCGACGAGGCCCTCGGCCTCGGCATCCTCGAACCGCTCCTCGAAGACCCGACCGTCACCGAGATCATGGTCAACGGCCCGGACAAGATCTACGTCGAGCGCGGCGGCCGTGTCGAACAGGTCGCCGCCCGCTTCTCGTCCGCCGAGCAGCTGCTCCAGACCATCGAGCGCATCGTCTCGACCGTCAACCGCCGTGTCGACGAGTCCAATCCGATGGTCGACGCGCGCCTGCCGAGCGGTGAGCGCGTCAATGTCATCATTCCGCCGCTTTCGCTCAGCGGCCCCACCCTCACCATCCGCCGCTTCCCGCGCGCCTACACCCTCCACGAGCTGATCGGCCTGGGCACCCTCGACGAGCACATGCTGATGCTCCTCGCCTCGCTGGTCCGCGCGAAGTGCAACATCATCGTCAGCGGCGGCACCGGCTCCGGCAAGACGACGCTCCTCAACGCGCTGTCAGGGCTGATCCCGGACGGCGAGCGCATCATCACCGTCGAGGACGCCGCCGAGCTGCAGCTCCAACAGGACCACGTCATCCGGCTGGAGACCCGGCCTCCGAACGTCGAGGGCGAGGGCCGCATCACCATCCGTGACCTCGTACGCAACTCGCTGCGCATGCGCCCCGACCGGATCATCGTCGGCGAGGTGCGCGGCGGCGAGACCCTCGACATGCTGCAGGCCATGTCCACCGGCCACGACGGCTCGCTCGCGACCGTTCACGCCAACTCGGCGGAGGACGCGGTGCTCCGCCTCCAGACGCTGGCCTCCATGAGCGAGGTCAAGATCCCGTTCGAGGCGCTGCGCGACCAGATCAACAGCGCTGTCGACGTCCTCGTGCAGCTCAACCGGCACGTCGACGGCACCCGCCGCATCATCGAAATAGCCATGCTCTCCTCCCGTGGCCGCGACACCTTCCGTCTCACCAGCGCCACCCGCTTCCGCGCCGAGCCGCTCGGCGCCGACCGCATCGTGCGCGGCTGGTACGAGCACCACCCCCTCCCCAGGGAGCTGGCGGAACGCCTCTACCTGGCGGGCGAACACATCCCGGCCGCCTACGGGGTCGGATCCAGCGAACTGGAACTCGACATCCGGGAGGCCAAGTGAGCGACCGGCTGCCCCTGATCGTCATCGGCGCCACCCTGGTCGCCCTGGTGCTGGGCGTCTGGGGACTGCACGCCTGGTCCGGCGGCCGCGCCGAACGCGCGGCCCTCGTCGAACGGCTCGCAGGCGAGCCGGGGGAGGGCACCGGGCGCCATGTCCCCTTCGCGGGGCTCGACCGGCGAGTTCGCGCCACTCGCTGGGGCCGCCGCCTCGCCGGCCGTCTCGCCGCCACCGGCACCGCCCTCACCCCAGGCCAGTTCACCGCGGCGGCCGTCGGCGTCGTCGGTGGCGCCTGGCTCGTGGCCCATGTCGTCCTCGCTCCCTTCTTCGGGCCGATCGCCGGGCTCATCGCCTTCTGGTCCGCCTACTCCTTCCTGGAGTGGCGCCGCCGGATACGCACCGAACGCTTCATCGCCCAACTGCCGGAACTCGCCCGGGTGCTGGCCAACGCCACCCAGGCGGGACTCGCGCTGCGCACCGCCGTCGGCATGGCGGCGGACGAGCTGGAGGCCCCCGCGGGCGAGGAGCTCAAGAAGGTCGCCGACGCCATGGCGATGGGCCACTCCGTCGAGGACTCCCTCGCCGAGCTGCAGGAACGCCTTCCCAGCCGGGAGCTCATCGTCCTGGTCTCCACGCTCGTGCTGTCCAGCCGCGCGGGCGGCTCCGTCGTCGAGTCGCTGCGCAATCTGACGGTGACGCTCGAGGAGCGGAAGGAGACCCGACGGGAGATCCGCACCCAGATGTCCCAGGTCACGGTGACCGCGTACGCCGTACCCGTCATCGGCATCGGCTCGCTGTTCCTGCTCAACCAGATCATGCCGGGCTCGCTGAGCGCCATGACCGGTTCCAACCTCGGCCGTATCTGCGTGCTCATCTCGCTGGGTCTGTACGTCGTCGGCTTCTGGATGATCCGCCGCATGTCCCGGATCGACGTATGAACCGGCGTATGAAGGGCGGCCACCGCACGTGATGATGATCGGACTCGCCCTGGCCGCCGCCGTCGCCCTGTGCGCGGTCGGCATCGTCTACGCCGTCGCCCTGCTGCGCTCCGACGCCAAACTCCCCGACGACCTGATGCTCGCCCTGGAAGTCGGCCGCACCCGCACCACCCGCACCGGCAACGCCGTCGATCAACTCGGCATGCGCTGGGCCCCGACGGTCATGCGCTGGATGGGCCCGGCCCGGGTGGCCAGAATGCGCATGAGGATCGATCACGCGGGCCATCCGCACGGACTGACGGTGGAGCGGTACGCGGCGCGGCGGGCGGTGTACGGGGCGCTGGGCGGGCTCGCCGCCTTCACCCTCCTCACCAGCGGTCACTGGTTCCTGGCACTGATCCTCGTCGGATACGCGTGGGGCTGGGCCGATCTGGGACTCTGGCTCGCCGTCCGCAAGCGCCGCGACGACATCGAGCGGACCCTCCCCGACTTCCTGGACGTGCTCGCGGTGGTGGTGAGCGCGGGGCTCGGCTTCCGCCAGGCGCTGGAGCGCGTCAATTCCGTCTACAAGGGCCCGTGGTCGGACGAAATCCGCATCGCCCTGCGGCAGATGGACGTCGGCGTCAGCCGCCGGGACGCCTTCGACCAGCTCAGGAAGCGCAACCGGAGCGATCAGGTGAGCCAGTTCGTGAGCACGCTGCAACAGGGCGAGGAACTGGGCGCGCCCATCGCGCGGACGTTGCTGCAGATCGCCCAGGACATGCGGCGGAGCGAGGCACAGAACGCCCGCCGACGGGCGGCGCGGACGGTACCGAGAGCCACCGGCGTGATCACCATGCTGCTGGTGCCCGCAACGATGATTCTGCTGATCACGGGCACGATCATGGGCTCGCAGATCAACTTCGGCAATCTCCTCGGGAATGGGTGATTCCGGGCATGTGTCATGTACGGAACCGCCATATTGGATGCGCCAATTGGCGCGTAAAGGGCTGCGGTTGCTCGGGGTTCGGGTGTACCTTTGCAGGCGTAACCATATTTGCACCTGCAATTAAGAACGGATCGCTACGGGCCGGACCGATGAGAGGCGGTGCGCCGTGAAGGGTGACGTCGGGGTCGGGGTCGGCGGTCGTAGCGAGCGTGGGAACGAGAGACCGGCCGTCGCATCGGGCGCGGTCGGCGTTCGTCAGGTGACAAAGGATGGGGCGATCAGACATGAGCAGGTGGGCAGTGAAGCGGCTCGTGGTCACGCAGATCTGGATGCGCGAGAAGCTGAACAGCGACCGGGGGCAGACGGCGTTCGAGTACCTCGGGATCGCGGTCGTGATCGCGGTGATCATCGGGGTCCTGGCGGGAACGACGGACATCGGCACGAAGGTCAAAGAAGGCATCACCAGCATGATCAACAAGATCATCGCCGGCAGCGGCAAGTAGAGCGCGCACGCCG
The DNA here is from genome assembly GCF_030063355.1 of Streptomyces sp. PH10-H1. GTDB lineage: Bacteria > Actinomycetota > Actinomycetes > Streptomycetales > Streptomycetaceae > Actinacidiphila. The sequence goes on along the minus strand of NZ_JASISZ010000019.1, from coordinate 82,012 downwards.
CGATGACGGCCAGACCCTCGGTCTGTACATCGTCGCGGTGGCAGCACTGTTCTTCCTCGCCTTCGCCTTCTTCGCCGTCGGCCAGGCTTCAGTGACACGCAACAGCGCCCAGACCGCCGCCGATGCGGCGGCTCTGGCCGCTGCGCGGGCGACTCGCGATGGGGCCGCAGAGGCATTCCTCGCGGCTCTGAAGGCCGGAGATCTCGCCGCGCTCGGCAATCTGCTGCAGGGCTCGGGCATGAGCGGGGCCGGCGCTTGCGACGCGGCACGCGGATACGCCAACGACAATCGCGCCGACTTGGAGGTCTGCGATCCGGTCGCCGATCCGCTCGGCTACTCGGTCGGGGTGAAGACCCAGGGGACGGTCGGAACATCCGTGGTCGATGGCACGGAGAACCTGCACGCCAAGGCATCGGCCACGGCAGTTGTCGAGTCGCGCTGCACCCTGAGCGGGATGGAGCGCAAGGCGGTCAAGTTCACCTGCGCCGGTCAGGTCGTGACGGTTGATCCGACGGCGAACGACTTCCGCCTGGATCTGTCGACCTTCTACTCCGTCCACCTCAGCAGCTGACGGCCGATCGAGTAGAGAAGGAACGGGGAACGATGAACAACCAACCGAGAAGGATGGGCTACGGGGCCTGGGTTGCGCTCGTGGCCAGCAGTGTCCTCGTGTTGGCCGGATGCGGCGGCGGGGGCGACAAGAAGCCGGACGGCGGCGCGTCCAAGTCCAGCAGCTCTCACGCCGCTGGATCCACCGGCGGCAGTGCGCCGGCTTCCGCCAGCCCGACGCAGATTCTGGCGCAGATCAAGGGCGAGAAGAACGTCGAGGTCAGCATCTACTCCGCCGCACGGGATTCAGGTGGCTTCGTCACCATCCAGGGGGCGGTCACCAACAACGGCACCGATGTCTTCGACGCGACGAACTGGGTTGGTCAGGAGACCGCGGTCAGCCAGTCGGGTGCCTCTGTCGCCGGTGCGGTTCTGGTCGATCAAGCGGGCAAGAAGCGCTATTACGTGCTTCGGGACACGGACGGTAAATGCCTCTGCACGATGAAGTTGCTGAGCATCCAGCCCAAGGAGACCCGCCCCATCTTCGCCCAGTTCCCCGCCCCACCCGCCGGCACCACCTCGGTGGAATTCCAGCTCCCCACCATGCCGCCCGCAAAGATCCAGATCTCGGAGGGGTGACCGGACATGCCCCGTACGAAGCGACTTGCCGCCACCGCGGCCGTTCTCACCCTCACGTTCACGTTCGCGGGGCCGTTGGCGCAGGCGGGGGCGGACGGTGGGCCGTCGGCGTCGCCGTCGACGGCCACGCCGACGGCGCCGGTGAAGATCGATCCGACGTCGCCGCGGCTGAAGTTGCCGGAGGGGGCCAAGCTGGCTCCGGCGAAGGTGCTGGACATCGTGGCGGTCACGGATCAGTCGACGAAGAGTGCGGATCAGCCGGAGCAGCGGCATGAGGAGTCCAACTCCTCGATCACGTATGCGCTCCAGGCGGAGGTGCTCTTCACGATCGACAGCGCGGTGCTGTCGCCGCTCGCGGCGACCCGGATCAAGGCCATCGCGAGCGACATCAACGCGAAGAACGTTGCATCACCCATCAGGGTCTTCGGGTTCACGGACAACCTGGGCAGCAGCGAGCACGGCGCCGTGCTGTCGAAGCAACGCGCCGACGCCGTATACAAAGTTTTGGCGCAGGCGCTTGGCTCCGCCGGTGGCTCGGCCCACAGTTTCCAGGTGCGTGGGTACGGCGAGGACTACCCCATTGCCGACAATTCAACCGAAACCGGCCGCAGCCAGAATCGCCGGGTGGAGATCACGTTCACGCCGCCCGCCGCGTGATGTGCTGAGCACGCGCTCAGAAGCGGTACGGTGTAACTCCCCCCCTCGGGCCGGTTCGCTCTCCCCCCCCTGCGAACCGGCCCGTTTTTTATGCCCTGGACGGGGTGGCCCTCAGCGGGTTCTCGTCGACGACCGGCCGCTCGGTGGACGTCCCCGGGTGGCGGCCACGCGACAGGTCGGCGTCCTGGCCGGGGCGGAGGGCGGAGGGGTGCGGCGCTGCGGTTCCCCGGGCATCGCGTCGAGATCGTCGTGCGGACGGCAGCAGGAACCGTGCCGTGGAGGTCACGACGAGGGACAGCCACGCCGCCCCGTCCTCGTCCGGATCACCGGGGCCGACGTCGACGGCTGGCTCGACGAGCTGCGGCAGATCGTGAACAGCATCGAGGTCGGCTGACGTCCGCCGACATCCGCTGGCCTCGACGTCAGCCGACGTCGATCTCCACCCGCGTCCCGCGCCGCAGTCCCCAGCGCTCCATGGAGCCCGCCTCGGCCTCCAGTACATGCCGGGCGCGCAGCCGGGGCCGCCCCAGGCGGCCGGGCGGCATGGTGCGCACAGCCAGTACCCGTAGCCGGCGGTCCAGGAAGGCGACGTCGATCGGGAAGCGCATCCGTACGGTGTGCACGCTGGTCGCGGGCGTGAGCAGCAGTGCTCCGGTCAGCCCGTCCCGCCCGAGCAGCCCCCGGGTCCTGGCCCGGTAGGACGCGGCGATCTCCAGCGGTACGGGGGATGCGTCCGAAGACCTCCCTCCGTCCGCCGCGCTCCCCGCGGCGAGCCGCAACGTGCCCCTGCCGTCCTGCCACCGGCCCATCCGTCCCGCCCCTCCGTGTAGCGTCGGTCCCCGGAAACCCACAACCCCGACCCCCGCAGGGCCGCGCCTCCCGCGCCGTGCCGAATCCGTCCCGCACGGGAGGACACCGGATGTCTGTCTATCTCACCGCAGTCGCCGCCGTCTGGGGAATCGCGGCGGGCCTCGTGCTGCCGCGCCCGGCGTACCGGCTCGCGGTCGCGTCCGCGGAGCCGGTGCGTGTGGCCGACGGCGACGGGCTGGCCTATCCGGCGGGCCCGCGCGGCTGGCTCGGTGGGGCCGTCGGGGCCGGCGGGACCGGCCGGAACCGGATCGCGTACGGCACCGTGCTCCTGTGCACGACGGCCTGTGCCGCGCTCGCCGCGCTCGTGGGAGCGCGTCCTGAACTGGTGGTGTGGCTGCTGCTCGTGCCGCTGGGCGTGCTGCTGGCCCGCATCGACCTCTCGGTATTCCGGCTCCCCGACGCCCTGACGCTCCCGGCGATGGCCGGCACGGCCGTCCTGCTGGGCGCCGCCGCCCTGCTGCCGGGGCACGACGGCTCCTGGCCGCGGGCGTTGCTGGGCGGGGCCGTTCTGGGGGCGGTCTACTTCCTGCTGTTCCTCATCAACCCGGCCGGCATGGGCTTCGGCGACGTGAAACTCGCCCCGACGCTCGGCCTCGCGCTCGGCTGGTACGGCTGGCCGGCGCTCTTCCTGGGCACGTTCGCGGGCTTCGTGCTCGGCGCCGTCGCCGGGCTCGTCCTGCTGGTCACCCGCCGGGCGAACCGTAAGACGCCCATCCCGTTCGGACCGTTCATGCTGGTCGGCGCGCTCGGCGGGGTGCTGCTGGCGGCGGCCTAGCAGCCGCCGGCAACACGCCGCCGGACTTCCGAACCCCCCTCCGAAGGAATCGCCGCGCGAGTCCCTCAGCAGTGAGCGTTACGCCTCGCTGCTGACCGACCAGAGGTTGACCCCCGCCGGCTCCACCGCGTACTTGTCGATCTCCGTCAGCTCCTCCGTCGTGAGCTTCGGCGCGCCGACGGCGGCTACGTTGGCCTCCAGCTGCGCGACCGAGGAGGCGCCGATGAGCGCGGAGGTGACGCGCTCGTCGCGCAGCACCCAGCTCAGCGCGAGCTGCGCGAGGGACTGGCCGCGGCGCTGCGCGATGTCGTTGAGCGCGCGGAGCCGGCGAACGGTCTCCTCGTTGACGAGGCCCGGGTCGAGGGACTTGCCCTGGGCGGCGCGGGAGTCCTCGGGGATGCCGCCGAGGTACTTGTCCGTCAGCAGCCCCTGGGCGAGTGGCACGAAGCCGATGCAGCCCATTCCCTCGTCGGCGAGGACATCGAGGAGCACGCCCCCGTCAGATGACGGCGTCTCGATCCAGCGGTTGATCATCGAGTACGAGGGCTGGTGGATGAGCGCGGGAACGCCCAGCTCCCGCAGGATGCGGGCGGCCTCGCGGGTGCGCTCGGGGCTGTACGAGGAGATGCCGACGTAGAGCGCCTTGCCCTGCTGGACGGCGGAGGCCAGGGCGCCCATCGTCTCCTCGAGCGGCGTCTCGGGGTCGAAACGGTGGGAGTAGAAGATGTCGACGTAGTCGAGGCCCATACGGGACAGTGATTGGTCGAGCGAGGAGAGCAGGTACTTGCGGGAGCCGGCGTCGCCGTAGGGGCCGGGCCACATGTCCCAGCCCGCCTTGCTGGAGATGACCAGCTCGTCGCGGTAGGGGCGGAAGTCCTGGGCCAGGATCGTGCCGAAGTTGGACTCGGCGGCGCCGTAGGGCGGCCCGTAGTTGTTGGCGAGGTCGAAGTGGGTGACGCCCAGGTCGAAGGCGCGGCGCAGGATCGCGCGCTGCGAATCGAGGGTGCGGTCGTCGCCGAAGTTGTGCCACAGGCCGAGCGAGATCGCGGGGAGTTTGAGCCCGCTGCGGCCGGTGCGGCGGTACTCCATGGAGTCGTAGCGCTCGTCGGCGGCGCGGTAGAGGGAACGGTTATTCATGAGCTCTGCCTATCACGGCTTCTCGTCGCGGATCCGAACCGGAGGCCGGGCACCCGGTTCGTGTGTGTGCCGCCGCGCGCAGTACTGTGGCGATCGGGTGACGAGCGCTGGAGGGGCTGGTACGCGATGAATCTGCGCGACCTGGTGTATGGGCTGTATGCCCGCCGAGTGGAGCACCGCCTCGATCTGGCTCAGGGACCCAAGCACATCGGCGTGATCCTGGACGGCAACCGGCGCTGGGCGAAGGCCGCGGGCGGTACGACGGAGCAGGGCCACCGGGCCGGCGCCGACAAGATCGCCGAGATGCTGGGCTGGTGCGAGGAGACCGGTGTCGAGGTCGTCACGCTCTGGCTGCTGTCGACCGACAACCTGGACCGTCCCGCCGAGGAACTCGTCCCGCTGCTGGGCATCATCGAGGGCGCGGTGAGCGGGCTGGCCGAGACCGGCCGCTGGCGCGTCCACCATGTCGGCACGATGGACATGCTGCCGTCGCGCACCCAGTCGGTGCTGAAGGAGGCCGAGCAGGCCACCCACGGCGTCGAGGGCATTCTGGTGAACGTCGCGGTCGGCTACGGCGGCCGCCAGGAGATCGCGGACGCGGTCCGATCGCTGCTGCACGAGCACGCGGGGCGCGGCACCTCCATCGAGGACCTCGCCGAGCTGCTGGACGTCGAGCACATCGCGGAGCACCTCTACACCCGCGGCCAGCCCGACCCCGACCTGGTCATCCGCACCAGCGGCGAGCAGCGGCTGTCGGGCTTCATGCTCTGGCAGAGCGCGCACTCCGAGTACTACTTCTGCGAAGTCTTCTGGCCGGCCTTCCGCAAGGTCGACTTCCTGCGCGCGCTGCGTGACTACGCCGCTCGGCACCGCCGCTACGGTTCGTAGTCCCCTCCCGGCACCAGTCCCGGCACTCCTCCCGGCACCCTCCTCCCGGAACCCGTCACGGCTGCTGCGTAGCTTCTCCGTAGCCTTCCGCTTGGCCCCTTACGGCCATCTGCCGCATTTTTTTCGGGTCCGATGCGCGATTGATGGCACAGCCGTCATATGCAGTCGCATAGGCACCCGCTTTCGAGGGCATACACCGGTCAACAGCGGACGGCACCCAGGTTCGTCCGCCCGGGAGGCCCATTGCCCACGGACGTGCCGTTTACGGAGGGCCCCGGACGGGCCCACGTGCCCGGTCCCGGCCCAGTACAGCGCGACGTTGTCGCACCCCGACCTCTGCCCGAGGGGGTTCGTCCACACGTGGTGAAAAGCAAGAATCGCCGGGAGCACGACCGGCGCACTTACGTCCTCGACACCAGCGTCCTGCTTGCCGACCCCAACGCCCTCACCCGTTTCGACGAGCACGAAGTCGTGCTCCCGGTGGTGGTGGTCACGGAGTTGGAGGCCAAGCGGGCCCATCCAGAACTCGGCTACTTCGCCCGCCAGGCGTTGCGGCTGCTCGACGACTTCCGGATCAAGTACGGGCGGCTCGACGCCCCGATCCCGATCGGCGAGCTGGGCGGCACGCTCCGTGTCGAGTTGAACCACTCGGACCCCGGGGTGCTCCCCGTCGGGTTCCGGCTAGGCGACAACGATTCGCGCATTCTGGCGGTCGCCCGCAATCTGCAGGCCGAGGGGTACGACGTCACGGTCGTCTCCAAGGACCTGCCCCTGCGGGTGAAAGCCTCCTCCGTCGGCCTCGCGGCCGAGGAGTACCGGGCCGAGCTGGCGATCACGTCGGGCTGGACCGGTATGGAGGAGCTGCTGGTCGACGCGGAGGAGGTGGACAGGCTCTACGCGGAAGAAGTCATCGTCCTGCCCGAGGCGGGCGACCTGCCCGTGCACACCGGTCTGGTGCTCCAGTCCGAGCGCGGCAAGGCGCTCGGCCGGGTGACCGAGGACGGCCGGGTGCGGCTGGTGCACGGCGACCGGGAGGCCTTCGGGCTGCACGGCCGCAGCGCGGAGCAGCGGGTCGCGCTGGATCTGCTGCTCGATCCCGAGGTCGGGATCGTGTCGCTGGGCGGCCGGGCAGGCACCGGTAAGTCGGCGCTGGCCCTGTGCGCGGGCCTGGAGGCCGTGCTGGAGCGGCAGCAGCACCGCAAGGTGATGGTCTTCCGGCCGCTGTACGCGGTGGGCGGACAGGAGCTGGGATATCTGCCGGGCAGTGAGTCGGAGAAGATGAGCCCCTGGGCTCAGGCGGTCTTCGACACGTTGTCCGCGGTGACATCGAAGGAGGTCATCGAGGAGGTCGTGGCGCGGGGCATGCTGGAAGTGCTGCCGCTCACGCACATCCGGGGCCGGTCGCTCCACGACGCGTTCGTGATCGTGGACGAGGCCCAGTCGCTCGAACGGAATGTCCTGCTGACCGTTCTGTCGCGAATCGGCTCCGGATCGCGGGTCATTCTGACCCATGATGTGGCGCAACGTGACAATTTGCGGGTCGGTCGGTACGACGGCGTGGTGGCCGTCGTCGAGAAACTCAAGGGACATCCGCTGTTCGCGCACATCACGCTCAACCGGTCCGAACGCTCCCCAATCGCCGCATTGGTGACGGAGTTGCTGGAGGACAACGGGGTATAACCCGGTAACGGTGCGTGAGTTGAGGCTGCTGCGCCCCCAAGGGGCGCAGCAGCCTAGCGTTGTCGGGGGCAGTGCGCCGGTATTTTCGGACCAACGAGGCGTGTGACGTTTGCCACGCAACCATAAATTGCTTGACGGCGTTCCCTTCCGGCTAGGGTGTGACGCTGTCAGGCCCCGCTTACGGCACACCCGCACCCCCAGCGGTGCGGAACCCCAGAACTGAACAGCGCCGCCGCCGTAGGCCGCCCGAGCACCACGCGGAATCCCGTCAGGGATCCGCACCGGGCCAGTGCCCCCGTGACCAGTCGGACCGTTCGCGGTCCGGAACAAGGGGAGGCCAGCGTTCAGGGGCACGATTTCGTCCGCGAGGTCACCACGCGGCCGATGCTGGAAGGACAACCGTGTGAGCCGGATCTCGGTCCGGGGATTCGCTGTGGCCTCGGCCACCGCAGTCACCACCGTGGGCGCCGTAGTCGGCGTCGCAGCAGGCGCTGACCAGGGCTCCAACCAGCCTGTCGAAGCCGTCGGCGCGACGACCGTACTCGCGGACATACCCGCTGGCCAGCAGGTTCAGCAGGCTTCACTGACGCAGCAGGCGCAGGCACAGTCCGACGCCGCCGACGCGACAGCCAAGAAGACCGCTGAGGACGCCGCGCGCCAGAAGGCAGCCAAGGACGCCTCCGCCAAGAAGAAGGCCGCCGACGACGCGGCCGCCAAGGCGAAGGCCGACCGAGAGGCGGAGACGAAGGCCGCCGCGAGCCGTTCCAACGAGCGCGCGACGTTCGCCACCAAGAGCTCGTACACGACCGCCGAAGTCAAGGCGATGGCGGAGCAGATCGTCGGTGCCGACCAGTTCCAGTGCTTCTCCAACATCGTGGAGCGCGAGAGCGGCTGGGACTACACGGCGACGAACCCCTCTTCAGGTGCCTATGGGCTCGTGCAGTCGTACCCCGGCTCGAAGATGGCTTCCGTCGGCGACGACTGGCGGACCAATCCGGCCACGCAGATCAAGTGGGGCCTGAACTACATGAACGACCGCTATCACAGTCCGTGCGGTGCCTGGTCCTACTGGCAGGTCCACCAGAATTACTAGACCGCCGGTCACGCTCGCGTGAATGCCCCCCGACCCTTGCCGGCCGGGGGGCATTCTCATGAGCGGGGTCCGGAGCGGGAGGGGGGATGGCCTCGGAGGCAACCCGGAGCACGGGTAACGTCGTCCTCCTCACCGGTGCGGTGCCGGAACAAAGGGGCAGGGGAACGCGATGTCGGAAAAGCGCCATTGGGGCGCAGTGGTGGCCGCCGGGCTGGCCAAGCTCGCCGACCGCCTCGATGAGCGGCGCGCGGAGGTCCGGGCGGAGCAGGACGAGCAGCCCGACGCCCCGCCGGAGACGACCGGGCCGAAGCCGAAGCCACGGCCGAAGCCCGGGCCGGAGTACGCCCCGGAGACCGGGGCGCGGAGGGATCCGCGTCCCGCGCCCAAGGCCGTCGCAGCGCCCGGGCATCCGCCGCAGGCTCCGGCCGGGCAGTTGCCCGATCCCCTGGGCGTCGTGCCGTGGAGCATGCGCGTCGGGGCCGAGGTCGCCTGGCGGCTGCTGGTGCTGGCCGGCATGGTCTGGGTGCTCATGAAGGTGATCGACGCCATCCACCTGGTGATCCTGGCCTTCGTGGCCGCGCTGCTCATCACCGCGCTGCTCCAGCCCGTCGTGGGCCGCCTCAGGCGCGCCGGGGTGCCGCGCGGCCTCGCCACCGGCATCACCTTCATCGGCGGCTTCGTGCTGATGGGTCTGGTCGGCTGGTTCGTGGTCTGGCAGGTGATGAACAACGTCGACGACCTGTCCACCAAGCTCCAGGACGGCGTCGGCGAGATGAAGCGCTGGCTGCTCAACAGCCCGTTCCATGTCACCGAGGACCAGATCAACCAGATCGCGAAGAACCTCACCGACACGATCAGTACCAACACCAAGGCGGTCACCGACGCCGGCCTGCAGGGCGTCACCGTCATTGTCGAGCTGCTCACGGGCATACTGCTGGCGATGTTCAGCACGCTCTTCCTGCTCTACGACGGCCGCAACATCTGGAACTGGACGCTGAAGCTGTTCCCCGCCGCCGCCCGCGACGGCCTCGCGGGCGCCGGGCCCCGCGCCTGGCGGACGCTGACGCTGTATGTGCGGGGCACGGTGATAGTGGCTCTCATCGACGCCGTCTTCATCGGCGTGGGCATCTACATCCTGAACGTGCCGATGGCGGTGCCGCTGGCCGTCGTCATCTTCGTGGCCGCGTTCGTCCCGCTGGTCGGTGCCGTCGCCTCCGGCACGCTGGCGATGGTCGTCGCGCTCGTGACCGAGGGGCCCTTCACGGCTCTGATGGTCCTGATCGTGGTGCTCGCGGTCCAGCAGATCGAGGGCCATATCCTGCAGCCCTTCATCCTCGGCCGCGCCGTCCGCGTACACCCGCTGGCCGTCGTGCTCTCGGTCGCGGCCGGAGCGCTCATCGCCGGTATCGGCGGCGCCGTCGTCGCGGTCCCGCTCGTCGCCGTGACGAACACGGTCGTCGGCTACCTGCGCAGCCACGCCCGTGAGGCCGCCATGGCCACGGAGCCGGGCCCGCACGGCGCCACGGTGGAGGATCTCGCCCCGGTGAGCCCGGCGGGCCTTCCGGACCCGGCGAGCCCGGCCTAAGGGTCTTGCACGTACGACGGCCCCCGACCGATGGTTGGGGGCCGTCGTACGTGTTGTGTAGCCCTCAGCCGGCGATGACGGCCTCGGCGTCGAGGGTCGTTCCGACCGCCTGGACGACGGCGGCGATCTTGAACGCCTCCTGGATCGTCTCGCGCGAGACACCGCCTTGCGCAGCACGGCCTCGTGCGAGTCCAGGCACTGACCGCAGCCGTTGACGGCCGAGAGCGCCAGCGACCACAGCTCGAAGTCCACCTTCTCCACACCCGGGTTGCCGATCCGGCTCCAGCTCGCTCAGCACACGCGGCGAACGCGATGCGATGGCGACGGCGAGCACGGTGCCCCACAGCTGCTGCTGCGTCAGGAGTGCTGTGTTTTCTGCGTGGCCGATGACCGAGCTGAGGTTCAGCTTGAGGTCCTTGGCGTAGTCGGGGAGCGCCGACTTCAGGTTGTCGAGGGACATCTCAGATCACTCGCCCGCGAGAAGCGCGACCGGGTCGAGAGTCGTCTCGCCCTTGCTCCAGTTGCACGGGCACAGCTCGTCGGTCTGCAGGGCGTCGAGCACCCGCAGGACCTCCTTGGGGTTACGGCCCACGGAACCGGCGGTCACCATCGTGAACTGGATCTCGTTGTTGGGGTCGACGATGAAGACGGCCCGCTGCGCGAAGCCGTCCTCGCCGGGGATACCGAGGTCCGAGCGGACACGGAGCGTGCTCGACGCGCTCGGCGGTCTGCTGGAGGAGGCCGAAGCGGCCCGCGCGCCGTTCACCGGTGTGCTGCGGCTCGGGGTGATCCCCACCGTCGCGCCGTATCTGCTGCCGACGGTCCTGCGGCTCGTCCATGACCGGTACCCGGCGCTGGATCTGCAGGTGCACGAGGAGCAGATCTCGTCCCTGCTGGAGGGACTGACCGGCGGGCGGCTCGACCTGCTGCTGCTCGCGGTGTCGCTCGGGATGCCGGGAGTGACCGAACTGCCGCTGTTCGACGAGGACTTCGTGCTGGTCGCGCCGCAAGGGCACTGGCTGGCCGGTCGGATGGCCATCCCGCGTGCGGCGCTGCGGGAGATGGACCTGCTGCTGCTCGACGAGGGGCACTGTCTGCGCGACCAGGCGCTCGACATCTGCCGGGAGGCCGGGAGGCCGGACGGCCGGACGGCCGGACGGAGCGCTGGTGACGACCACCGCCGCCGGGCTGTCCACGTTCGTGCAGCTGGTCGCGGGCGGGCTGGGTGTCACGCTGCTGCCGCGCACCGCGGTGCTGGTCGAGACGGGACGCAACGACCAGCTGTCGACCGGGTACTTCGCGGATCCGGCGCCGTCGCGGCGGATCGCGCTCGCGATGCGCGGCGGGGCCGCCCGCGCGGAGGAGTTCACCTCGTTCGCCGCCGCACTGCGCGAAGCGCTGCGACCGCTGCCCGTCCGGGTGTTGGACGACCACGGCGAGGACACGGGCGCCGGCCGGGCTTGAGGGAGGTATGCCCGGCCGACGACTGGTGCCGGATCCGTCGGTGCTACTCCGTCCGCAGGCCGTCCGGGCGCATCATGCGCCACAGCGGCGGCAGGCTCAGCAGGGTGACCAGCAGCACCACACCCGCGCCGACACCCGTCATCGTGGCGGCACTTGCCCAGTCGACCCGGATCGGCGAACCCACCATCTTCAGCAGCACGGAACCGAGGCCGAGCCCGCCCACGACCGCCACTGCCAGCCCGAGGGCGACCGGAAGTGCGGTCTGCCACAGCACCGACAGCCCGAGCGTGGAGCGACGGGTGCCGAAGGCGACCAGAACCGCGAGCAGCTTCTTGCGCTCGCGCAGCTGCTCCAGCATGGAGACGAGCAGACTGATGCCGATCATCAGCAGCGTCGTCGTCGCCCCGATGAGCAGACCGCGCTTGATGCTGGTGAACTTCCGTGCTGTCTCGGTGCCTTGGAGTTTCATGACCTGTGCGGCGTCGCCCAGCCTGGCGGTGGTGTTGCGGACGTGGTCCTCCGCGTCCGCCCGCTGTGCGTCGAGCTTCAACAGCACGACGGCGTTCGGCTCCCGCAACCGTGCCACATCCAGGGCGCCAGGGGTGGCGAGGATGCCCCACTCCTGGTTGCCGGACGGGCTGGTGCGCCTCTTCACCGTGCGGACTGCGGCCGGGACGGTCCACAGCCTCGGCGGTCCGGTGATCCCCATGTTCTGCGGGCCGTTGAGGTCGATCCGGGTGCCGGGGCCGGCGACGGCGGGAGGACTGGAGGACGCCTGCTGCGCGTCCGGGAGGACGCGGTAGACGCTGCCGTCGGCGCAGTCGCTCACAGCGGCGATCTCGCTGAGCGCGGCGCAGTCGCCGACGATCACCGGGAAGGAGGGGATGTCGTTCGCCGCGTCGGGCGTGCCGGCGGCCTTGGCCTTCGCCGCCGCGCCGTCGGGGATGGCGTACGCCTGGACGAGTCCGAGTGCCGACCGCACACCCGGAGTGGTCCGGTACGCGGTGATGGCCGCCGTAGCCTGCGGGCCGTCCTTGACCTGCATGTTGGCCTGCATCTGGGCCCGGTTCGGGTCCTTGCCGGTGCTGGAGGTGAAGTCGTCCTGGATTCCGCTGAACAGCATCTGCAGGGCGATGGCCCCGGCCACCGCGATGGTGATGCCGTTGACCATGCGGGCGGACGCGCCGCTGTTGAGCTGCAGGCGGCGGGTGGCGAGCTGCCAGGGGACCGGGCCGCCGCCGAAGCGGTTGACGACCAGTTCGACCAGCCAGGGCAGCGCGGCGGTGACACCGACGAGCAGCAGCACCGCGCCTGCCGAGATCTGGTACTCGTTGAGCTGCGCATTGCCCCGGACACCGCCGAACAGCGGGGCCAGCAGCGCCAGGCCGGCGACCGGGATGAGCAGCCGCCACCACAGGCGCCGCTTGCGCAGCCCCGCGTTCCTGACGACGCCCAGCGGTTCGATCGCGATGCCGCGCAGCGCGAAGACGGTGACCGCGACGGCCGCGGCCGGAACGGCGAGCACGATCAGGAGGGCGAGTCCGGTGCTGGGCCTGACGTCGGAGGAGAAGACGCTCATGTCGTAGAGCGTGATCTGCCCGGTGAAGTGCCGCCCCACCAGGAAGAACCCGAGGCCGAAGACGAGTCCGGCCAGCGAACCGACGAGTGCCTCGCCGGCCGCGATCCGCCGCGTCATCCGTGTGTCGGCGCCGACCAGGCGCAGCGCGGCGAGCCGCCGGTCGCGGGTTTCGCCGCCGAAGCGGACGGCGGTGGCGATGAGGATGGCCACCGGCATCAGCAGCACGATGAGGCCGATGACGACGAGGAGGGTCAGGACCGCGCCCAGACCCGCCGACATGTGGTGGCCGCCGCCGATCCGGTCGACGCGGGTGGCGTGCGCGTCGGTGATCGTGTCGCTGCCCGCGTAGTAGGCGAGTTCGCCCGGCCCCAGCAGACCGTCCTTGGCGATGGTGCCGGTGACGCGGAAGTTCAGCCGCTCCTTGAGGAGCTTGCCCTCCGGGGAGTCGAGCAGCCTTTCGAGGGCGGGGGAGACCGTCATCTCGCCCGGGGCGGGGATCTTGGACAGACCCGGCGGGATCGGCGGCTCGGCACCGTCGGGCCGCAGCACCCGGCCGTAGACGGACTCACCGCGGTACGAGGTGTCGGTCGAGTGGATCAGCATCGTGGTGGCGGCGGGCGGAAGCTTGGCGCCGAAGTACATGTCGTCACGCGCGGTGCTGCGCTGCGAGCGGGCGTCCATCATCGCCGGGACGGCGGCGGCGAGCAGCAGAACCGCCACGCCGAAGCCGACGCCGACGGCGGTCAGCAGGGTGCGGGTCCAGCCCTCCCTGCCGCCGGCGAGCGTGAAGCGCGCGCCGAGCGCGAGGTCGCGGGCCCAGGTACGGAGATCGGTACGCGGTTTGGCGCCGGTCTGCGTGTCGGTGCCCTCATCGGGAGGCGTATCGGAGGGCGGTGGTGTGCGGTCCTGGCTCACGCGACCCGCTCCATGTCCCGGGACTTGCCGTCGCGCACGACGATCTCGCGGTCGGAGTACGCGGCGACCCGCGCTTCGTGGGTGACGAGCACCACGGCCGCGCCGGTGTCGCGGGCGGCGTCCGTGAGCAGTCGCATGACGCGCTCACCGTTGAGCGAGTCCAGCGCGCCGGTCGGTTCGTCCGCGAAGATCACCCGCGGGCCGCCGACGAGCGCGCGGGCCACCGCGACTCGCTGGCCCTGGCCGCCGGAGACCTCGCCGGGGCGCTTGTGCCCGAGGTCGTCGACCTCCAGCCGCTGCATCCACTCGGTGGCCTGGCGCTCCGCGACCTTGCGCTTGGTGCCGTTCAGCCGCAGTGGCAGGGCCACGTTCTCCACGCAGGTCAGCTCGGGGACGAGCTGGCCGAACTGGAAGACGAAGCCGAAGTCGCCGCGGCGCAGGGCGCTGCGCTCGGCGTCGGACATCGCGGACAGCTCGTCGCCGCGGTAGAGGACCTTGCCGGAGTCGGGCCGCACGATGCCCGCCAGACAGTGCAGCAGCGTCGACTTGCCGGAGCCGGACGGGCCCATCACGGCCACGACCTCGCCGGAGCGGATGGTGAAGTCCGCGCCGTCCAGCGCAGGGGTGGGTCCGTAGGTCTTGTGCAGCGCGTCGGCGGAGAGGAGCGGCAGGCTGGGCAGAGGGGTGGAGCCGGTCACTTGCGTACCTCCGTCGCGAGCTGGTCGAGCCGGGCGGCGGTGAGTTCCAGCCACCGCAGATCCGCCTCCAGGTGGAAGAGCGCGTGATCGCAGATCAGCTGGTCGGCGAGATCGCCGCCGGACTTGCGGCGGGTGAGCTCACGCATCAGGCGCAGGTGCTCGGCGCGCTGCGTGTCCAGCAGACCGACGGCGCTGCGGCCGGTCAGCAGAGCCAGTACGACCTTGGTGTACAGGGTCGTCTGCAGATACGGCTCGGGCTTCTCGGGCTGGGCGAGCCACGCCTCGACGTCGGTCAGCCCGGCGTCGGTGATCGCGTACCGCTTGCGCTCGGGGCCGCTGCCGGGCTCTATGCCCTCGACCTCCACGAGCCCGTTCTTCAGCAGCCGCGCCATCGTCGAATAGACCTGCCCGTAGTGCAGCGGGCGGTCGTGGCCGAAGCGTTCGTCGAAGGCGCGCTTGAGGTCGTAACCATGGCGTGGGCCGGACTCAAGGAGTCCGAGCAGGGTGTGGCCGATTGACATGCCAGCACTCTACACGAGGTGTATACGTGGTGTGTATAGACGTGGTGTCTGGTCCATCGGTGCAGGTCAGCCGGTTGTGAGCGATGAGCCGGGCGGCGTCCGGGAGGACGGGCTGGGCGGCGCGGCCCCCGCACAGGACGACCCCGCCTTCGACGATGGTCTGGCGGGCGGCGACCAGCGCACGCCCGCTGGCGCCGGAGTATGGCGGAGGTCGACTGGGGGCACCGCTCGTGCCGAGCTCGCGCCGCGATGGTCAGCGGCGGGCGGCGGCCAGGATGTGGTCGACGGAGAGTTCGACCTCGGCGCCGACCGACGACGGGAGGGTGAAACTCTCGCCGGGGGCGTAGACGCGGTGGTTCTGGTACTCGTTGGCGAACGGGTCGGTGAGGACGTGAATGCGCTGGTTCTTGCGGTTGACGATCATGTAGGCCGGCCATCTGCGCGTGCGACATATCGAACATTTGGCCCCATCGCCATCGACACGATGCAGCCCCGGGGCACGGAGGGGGGTAACACGTGCGCCGGGGCTGCGTCTCGCGGGGGGAGGGGCGGCGGCGGGGTCAGCCGCCGTTGACGGCGACCGCGATACGGTCGCCGATCTCCTTGTCGATGCTGCGCCAGTACTGCAGCGCGCGCTCCAGTACGGGTGCGCTGACTCCGTCCTTCAGATGGCCGGAAACGTTCGTGACCAGCCGCTGCCGGGCGGCGTCGTCGAGGACCTGCCGCACCTGTGTGCCGGCCTGCCCCCAGTCGTCGTCCTCGCGGTGCAGCGCGTACGTCTCGCGGACCATCTCGCCCGCGGTCGCCCAGCCCGCCGGTTCGCCGAACCGCTGGGTGTCGGCGGCCGGCCCCCCGTAGGAGTTCGGCGCGTAGGGGGCGGCCGCGCGGGACGGCTCGTACCGCATCGGGCCGTCCTTGGCGTAGGAGTCGACCCGCGAGTGCGGCCGGTTCGGCGGGAGCTGCGCGTAGTTCGGGCCGATCCGGTAGCGGTGGGTGTCCGGGTACGAGAAGAGCCGGCCGAGCAGCATCTTGTCCGGGGACGGGCCGATGCCCGGCACCAGGTTCGACGGCTCGAAGGCGGCCTGCTCGATGTGGACGAAGAAGTCTTCCGGGTTCTTGTTGAGCGTCATCCGGCCGACCTCGATCAGCGGGTAGTCGCCGTGCGGCCACACCTTGGTCAGGTCGAAGGGGTTGAACCGGTAGTCCGCCGCGTCCTCGAACGGCATGACCTGCACCCGCAGCGTCCACGACGGGTGGTCGCCGCGCACGATCGAGTCGAACAGGTCGCGCCGGAAGGCGTCGCCGTCCTGGCCGGCCAGCGCGTCGGCATCGGCCTGGGTGAGGAAGTCGATGCCCTGGTCGGTCTTGAAGTGGTACTTGACCCAGAACTTCTGTCCGGCGCCGTTGACCCACAGGTAGGTGTGGGAGCCGTAGCCGTTCATGTGCCGGAAGTTCTTGGGGATGCCCCGGTCGCCCATCAGCCAGGTGACCATGTGCGCGGATTCCGGCGACAGCGTCCAGAAGTCCCACTGCATGTCGTGGTCGCGCAGCCCGCTGTCCGGGCGGCGCTTCTGCGACCTGATGAAGTCCTGGAACTTGATCGGATCACGGACGAAGAAGACCGGGGTGTTGTTGCCGACCAGGTCGTAGTTGCCGTGTTCCGTGTAGAACTTGAGCGCGAAGCCGCGCGGGTCACGCCAGGAGTCCGGGCTGCCCTGCTCGCCCGCCACGGTGGAGAAGCGGGCCAGCATCTCGGTCCGCTTGCCGGGCTGGAAGAGATCGGCCTTGGTGAACTGGCTGATGTCGTTCGTGACTTCGAAGCTGCCGTACGCTCCGCTGCCCTTGGCGTGCACCACCCGCTCGGGGACCCGTTCGCGGTTGAACTGGGCCATCTTCTCGATCAGGTAGTGGTCCTGCAGCAGGATCGGTCCGTCCGGTCCCACCGTCAGCGAATGTTCATCGCTCTCCACCGGAATTCCGGCGTTGTTGGTGGTGTACGGGGTGCTCATCGCGTATGCCTCCCGTTCGAGTCGAGAGTCCTGTACCGGGTGGTCGCTTCCCCGACCACCCTTGCACTGAACCACTCGCTCGGCACGCCGGGCAACGGCGCGGTCGCCCGGACGCTACGGGATCGCCAGCTCGAACCAGACCACCTTGCCCGCGCTCAGCCGCGTCGCCCCCCACCGCTGTGCCATCCGGCTCACGAGATACAGCCCGCGCCCGCCCTCGTCCTGCGGCTGGGCGTGCCGCATCTGCGGCAGCAGCGGCGCGTCGTCGCCGACCTCGCAGCGCAGTACGTCCGTCCGGAGCAGCCGCAGGGTGATCGGCCGCTCGGCGTACCGCACGGCGTTGGTGACGATCTCGCTGACCAGCAGCTCGGTCGGTTCGATCAGGTGTTCCAGGTCCCAGCGGCGCAGTGCCTGACGGGCGAGCCGACGGGCCCGGCCGGCGGTTTGCGGCTGCGGCTCCAGGTACCAGTAGGCGACGTCGCTCGGCGAGATCCCGTCGAAGCGGGCCGCGAGCAGCGCGATGTCGTCGTCGCGGTCGCCGGGGCCGAGGATCTCCAGGATCTCGTCGCAGAGCGGTTCCAGGGGCGGCGGCGACAGGACGGTCGCGGCGTCGTGCAGCCGTTCCCGGAGCAGCTCGATGCCGCCCCACACATCGCGGGTGCGCGACTCGACGAGGCCGTCGGTGTACAGCACGAGGGTCGCGCCGGCGGGCGCCGGCAGCTCGACCGCCTCGAACGGCACTCCGCCGACGCCGATCGGCGCGCCCGGCGGTACCCGCAGCACCTCGGCCAGGCCGTTGGCGTGCAGCAGGATCGGTGGCGGATGTCCGGCGTTGGCCACGACCAGCCGGTGCGCGATCGGGTCGTAGACCGCGTACACACAGGTGGCCATGCGGTCGCTGCCGAGCCGCTGGGCCTGCTCGTCCAGGTGGTACAGCACCTCCTGCGGAGCCAGATCGAGTCCTGCGAGGGTCTGCACGGTGGTGCGCAGCTGGCCCATGATCGCCGCCGAGGTCATGGAGTGGCCCATGACGTCGCCGACCACGAGCGCGACCCGGCTGCCGGGCAGCGGGATCGCGTCGTACCAGTCGCCGCCGACCCGCGCCGATTCCGCGGCCGGCAGATAACGGCTGGCCAGCCGCACCCCGGTGGGCTGCGGCAGGGAGTCGGGCAGCATTTCGCGCTGCAGGGCGTCCGCGATGTACGCCTCGCGGCCGTACAGCACGGCCTTGTCGACGCCGAGCGCGGTGTGCGTGGCGAGCTGGGCGGCGACCAGCAGGTCGTCGGACTCGAAGGGCGGCCGGTCGGGGCGGCGCAGCAGCACGGCGGCGCCTATGACCCGGCGGCGGCCGCGCAGCGGAGCGAGGATCGCGCGGCGGCCGGTCGGCAGGACGACATGGTGCTGGCCTCCGTCGTTCCTGGCGGTGGCCGGCTCGGGGTGTAATCCGGACCGGGACGCGCCGGCGGAGGCCGCGGGCCCCTCGCCGAAGCGGAGCAGCTCCTCCAGCGCCGCCGCCGACTGCGGGGATTCCGCGAAGACCGGGCGTACCCCGCGCAGCACCTCGGCCAGCGGTCCGTCCAGCCGTACGAGGGTGCTCTCGGCGGCGCCGCCGTAGGCCGGCTCCGCGGGCACCGGGGGCAGCACGGTGCCGACGTAGGACTGCCCGCTGGGCTCGTCCAGGCCGCCGTCGGCGCGCCGCAGCCGGAGCACGAGCGGCCCGGACGGCCGTTCGTCGCCGACCGGCAGCGGGTCGCGCAGGTAGACCAGGATCGCGTCGGCGAACGCGGGCACCGCGGACCGGCACAGGCCCAGCAGGATCTCGTCGAGGTCCAGGCCGCGGGCGATCCGCCGGGTGGCCGCCCCGACGTACCGCAGCCGTTCGGCCTCGGGGGCCGACCGGGTGGCGGGGGCCTCGGAGGCGGACGGGGCGGGGACGGCGGAGGAGGCGGGCGTGGCGGGTGCGGGGATCCGGGTGCCGGCCGGCTCCTCATGGCGGGGATGGCCGGCGGGCTCCATGGCGGAGCCGGCCGGGCCCGCGGTGCCGCGCGGCGGAGTGCTCGCGAACGTCGCGTCGGCCGTGGGGTCGCGCCGGGGAGTGCCCGCGGCCTTCGCCGCCTGCCGGTCCCGGTCCCGTGCGGAGTGGTCGTCGGAGACCGCCTGGGGCGGGGTGGTGGCGGGCTGGTCCTGCCGGTCGGAGCCGGCGGGCCGTTCGGAGCCCGGGGGCAGGCGGAAGCCGCCGCGCGGGTCCGGCAGCGGTGCCGGCATGGCGGCATCCATTCCCGGTTGCCGCGCCGGGGGCGGGGGCGTGCGATCCGTGGTCACGCGAGTCGTTCCATCCGGTTGTGCGCCACGCGCTGGCCGCGGCGGGGATTGGGCCGTGTCAGGCGCGTCGTCGGCAGTAGAGGAAGAGCTGCTCCTCCGGCGGCACATCGGTGCTCGCCGGTGCATAGGCGTACGACTCCTCCTCGATGACCTCGAAGCCCGCGTCCGCCACTACCTGGTGCAAATCATCCCGTAGATAACCGGATACCCGGATGGTGTTACCAAGGAACGGGATTGCGAAGTCATCCACATCCGCTTCGACCATCGAGAGGGTGAGGAGACCCGCGGGCTCCAGCAGATCATGGATGGCGCGCAATGCGTAGGGAATCTCCGTGCGCGGCAGCATCAGCAGGGAGAAGAAGGCCGCGACTCCGTCGAAGGAGCCGAGGTCGAGCGAGCCGCCGGGGCGCAGGTCGGCGATGTCGCCCTGGCGGAAGACGGCCTGCGGCACGTACTGCGCGGCGAGGGCGAGCATGCCGGCGGAGAGGTCGACACCGGTGACGTGGTGCCCGGCGTCGGCGAGCTGCCGGGTGCTGGGCAGGCCGGTACCGCAGCCCAGGTCGAGCACCCGCGATCCGGGGGGCAGCGACTCGGCGAGCCACTGTCCCGCGGCGAGCTGGCCGTCCTTGTGGGGAAACGCCTCGTCGTACCGGTCGCCTATCGCGTCGAACGCCTCGGCCTGGCCTCTGCGGTCCAGCTTTATGTCCTCGTAGCCGCCGGTTCCCACTGCCTCGGGCCTCCTTGGATGCGTGACTGATGTCTGGGGTTGAGACTGGGCTTGATGACTTGGCGTCAGACTCTGGGTCGTGGTTCGGAATTGCGCAGTGTTGCGGAGCACGATCCTACGTTTGACGACCCGGGGAGCATCAAGGGGCTCACGAGGTCACTTTGCCGGACGGTTCCAGTCGTCCGGAAGTGACGGCACCGCCCAGCCCGGATCGGGGCGCCAGTCCTCCCACCCGTCCCGGAACGGACGTCCCCAGGAGCGGATCACCCCGGCCGCCTGCCGTCCGGCGGACCGTACCCGCTCGGCCCGGTCGGCCGTCATCAGGCCCGCGAGCTGCGCCTGGGCGAATTCGTCCTCGTCCAGCCAGTGCCAGCTGCGGTCCGGGCGGACCGCGATGTCGAGGAAGTGGTCCTCGGAGTCCAGACCGCCGGACCAGCGTCGGCGCGGCTCCTCCAGGTTCACGTACCAGTTCTTGAAATGCCAGCGTTTGTCCCAGAACAGCCATACCGACCACGGCTCGCCCGGGTGTGCGATTTTCAGCACACCCGCTCCCCACCACTGTTCGACGCGCGTAGTGCGCGGCTTGAGATAGCGGGTGGCGAGCGGCTCACGGTGGATCGGCGACCCATCGGCGAGCACGGGCTTCACGCACGCGGTGCCGGGCGCCATCCAGACCGCGAGCAGCTCGGCGTCATCGCGCACGACGGTCACTGGGCGGCAGATGTGCAGCTCGTCGGTGCCGTTGCCCCGATAACGCCACAACACTTGCTCACCCGGCGACCAGTAGCCGCTGGTACTCGGCCCGTTTCCGTCAAGAAGGGTGTCGGCTGTCATGAACAGATCTTACGGATCGGCCCTTAAGGATGGGTCATGCGCAGCACATCGAGGGCCTCGTCCAGCTGCTCCTCGGTCAGTTTTCCCCGCTCGACATAGCCCAGTTCGATCACCACGTCCCGGATCCGCCGGCGCTCCGCCACGGCCTTCTTGGCGACCTTGGCCGCCTCCTCGTACCCGATGTACTTGTTCAGCGGGGTGACCACCGAGGGCGAGGACTCGGCGTACTCGCGGGCCCGCTCGACGTTGGCGGTGATGCCGTCGACCGTGCGGTCGGCGAGCAGCCGGGAGACGTTGGCGAGCAGCCGGACGGACTCCAGGACGTTCCTGGCGATGACCGGGAGCATCACATTGAGCTCGAAGTTCCCGGCGGCGCCGGCCAGCGTGATCGTCATGTCGTTGCCGGTGACCTGGGCCGCGACCATCAGCACCGCCTCCGGGATCACCGGGTTGACCTTGCCCGGCATGATCGACGAGCCCGGCTGGAGGTCGGGCAGATTGATCTCGGCCAGGCCGGTGCGCGGGCCCGAGGCCATCCAGCGCAGATCGTTGGCGATCTTGGTCAGCCCGACCGCGACCGTCTTGAGCTGGCCGGACGTCTCCACGATGCCGTCCCGGGCGCCCTGCGCCTCGAAGTGGTCGCGCGCCTCGGTCAGCGGCAGCCCGGTGGCCCGCGCCACCTCGGCGATGACGGCGGCGGAGAAACCGGGCGGGGTGTTGATGCCGGTGCCGACCGCGGTGCCGCCGAGCGGCAGTTCCGCCAGCCGGGGGAGCGCGGCCCGCAGCCGCTCGACGCCGTACCGGATCTGGGCCGCGTAACCGCCGAACTCCTGGCCGAGGGTGACGGGCGTGGCGTCCATCAGATGGGTACGGCCGGACTTCACGACGTCCGCGAACTCGGCCGCCTTGCGCTCCAGGGCCGCCGCGAGGTGGTCGAGCGCCGGGATCAGGTCGGCGGTGACTGCGGCCGTGGCGGCGATGTGAATGGAGGACGGGAAGACGTCGTTCGACGACTGGGACGCGTTGACGTGGTCGTTCGGGTGAACGTCGCGGCCGAGCCGCTCGGTGGCCAGGGTCGCGATGACTTCGTTGGCGTTCATGTTGGAGGACGTTCCGGAGCCGGTCTGGAACACGTCGATGGGGAACTGCCCGTCCCAGCGGCCGTCCGAGACCTCGGCCGCCGCCTCCTGGATCGCCTCGGCGATGTCCTTGTCCAGGACGCCGAGGCCGGCGTTGACCTTCGCGGCGGCGGCCTTGATCCGGGCCAGCGCCTCGATGTGCGCGCGCTCGATCCGCTGGCCGGAGATCGGGAAGTTCTCCACCGCGCGCTGCGTCTGGGCCCGCCACTTCGCGTCCGCCGGCACCCGTACCTCGCCCATCGAATCGTGCTCGATCCGGAACGGCTGTTCCTGTGCTCGGTTCTGGGCTCGGTCCTGGGATCGGTCCTCGGACATGGCTGGAATCCCTTCCCTCGGCAACATTCCCATTGTCGTACTACTTCCAAGTAACACCCATCGGTAGGACAGTGCCGAAGCCCATTTCATTCCTGTGGAAGGAGCGACGCATGCGCATGTCGAGGAAGAGACGCTGTCGTGCCGCCGGGGCGGCACTGGCCGTCTTGGCGACCGTCCTCGCGGGCGGAACCGGCCTGGCCACCACGGCCTCCGCCGCCGCGCAGAGCAGCGCCGTGCAGAGCAGCAGCGTCAAGCCGCTCTCCGCCGAGCTGGAGGGGATCCGGGCGGCGGAGGCCACCGCCCTGTACGGGGATTCCGCGGTCCGGCCGATGGCCGACCGCAAGACCGGGCTGATCTCGCTCGGCGACAGCGAGATCTCCGGCGAGGGTGTCGGCACCTACGAGGCGGGTACCGACGGCCCGAACAACTGGTGCCACCGCTCCCCGGACTCCGCCATCCACCGCACCGGCATCCCGGCCGACGAGACGTACAACGTCGCCTGCTCGGGCGCCTACACCGGAAACATCAGGATCGGCGGCAGCAAGCAGTACCCGGACGAGCTGGTGCAGAGCGACAGCCTCGCCGTCAAGGCCCGCAACACGAAGATCAAGATGGTGGTGCTGGTCGCCGGGGCAAATGACGACCTGCAGTTCGGCCCGGTCATCACCGACTGCGTGGAGCGCTGGTTCCTGTTGCAGGGCACCTGCCAGTCCAAGTACGCGCCCGGCTGGCAGGCCCGCGTCGACGGGCTGGTGCCCAAGGTCGAGTCGACCGTGCAGGACCTGCGGACGGTCATGCGCGACGCCGGCTACGCCGACGCCGACTACAAGCTCGTAGTGATGGGCTACCCCAGCCCGATGAGCCCCGACATCTACGACAACCCCAACTTCCCCGGCAAGATCCCGGGTGGCTGCACCGGCTACGACGAGGACCTCGCCTGGGGCCGCAACTCCGCGGTGCCCGCCTTCGAACTCGGCATGCGCAAGGCGGCCGAGGACACCGGCGCCGTCTACCTCGACAACTCCCGGCTCTTCCACGGGCATGAGGCGTGCACTGAGAACACCTGGGCGCGCGGGCTGGTCGTGAACGTCACCAACCCCTTCCCGCCCGACGCCAACTCCGTGCGCCAGTCCTTCCACCCCAACGTCCGCGGCCACGCAGCCTTCGCCTCCTGCCTCACCCAACTCTACAACTCGGGCTGGCAGGAAGCCGGTTGCGCCGACCCGGCCAGCACCGGTACTCCGGTGCTCCGACAGGGCGGCTGGGACGACGCGTTCAAGCCACTCAAGAACGCGGCCACCGGCCAGTGCCTGGACGCCAACGGCGGCTCGTCGCGCAACAACACATCGCTGCTCGGCTGGGACTGCCACGGCGGCCGCAACCAGTCGTTCACCTATGACAGCCAGTATCAGTCGTTGCACATCCAGCTCACCCAGGACCGGTGCATGGACGTACCGGCCGCGAACTACAGCGCCGGAACCGGCCTCATCCTGTGGGACTGCCACGGTGGTGCCAATCAGAGGTTCACCCTGACGGCGGGCACGATCCGCCCGGCGGCGGCCACCGGCCTGTGCGTGACCCAGAGCGCCGCGAGTTCGCCGCTGAAGCTGGCGGCCTGCGACGGCTCGGCGAGCCAGCGCTTCGCATAGGACGTGACGCGTGCTGCGTGCTGCGTGATGCGTTCGGCGTGACGCGCTTCGGGCAGAGCGTTTCGCGTAACGGCTCGTGGTACCCGGACGGGCCCCGCCGATGGAGCGGCGGGGCCCGTCCGTGCGCGCGGATCCGGGTTGGCGGATCAGCCGCGGCGGCCGATCGAGAGGACCGGGCCCGACAGATCGCTGAAGAAGTCATTGCCCTTGTCGTCGACGACGATGAAGGCGGGGAAGTCCTCGACCTCGATCTTCCAGACCGCTTCCATGCCCAGCTCCGCGTACTCCAGGACGTCGACCTTCTTGATGCAGTCCTGGGCGAGCCGCGCGGCCGGGCCGCCGATCGAGCCGAGGTAGAAGCCGCCGTGCGCCTTGCACGCGTCGGTCACCTGCTTGGAGCGGTTGCCCTTGGCGAGCATGACGAACGAGCCGCCGGCCGCCTGGAACTGCTCGACGTACGCGTCCATCCGGCCCGCGGTGGTGGGGCCGAACGAGCCGGAGGCGAAGCCCTCGGGGGTCTTGGCCGGGCCCGCGTAGTAAACGGGGTGGTCGTGCAGGTACTGCGGCATGGACTCGCCCGCGTCCAGCCGCTCCTTGATCTTGGCGTGCGCGATGTCGCGGGCCACGACGAGCGTGCCGGACAGCGACAGCCGGGTCTTGACCGGGTACTTGGACAGCTCGGCGCGGATCTCGTCCATCGGCCGGTTCAGGTCGATGTGGACGGCGTTGCCCTCGGCGGAGCCGCTATCGGATGCAGTCAGGTGCTCGTCCGTGGTCTCGGGGAGGAAGCGCGCAGGATCGGTCTCCAGCTGCTCCAGGAAGACGCCCTCGGCGGTGATCTTCGCGACGGCCTGCCGGTCGGCCGAGCAGGACACCGCGATGGCGACGGGCAGCGACGCGCCGTGCCGGGGCAGCCGCACCACGCGCACGTCGTGGCAGAAGTACTTGCCGCCGAACTGCGCGCCGATGCCGATCTTCTGCGTCAGTTCGAAGACCTTCTCCTCCAGGCCCTGGTCCCGGAAGCCGTGCCCTGACGGCGAACCCTCGCCCGGCAGCTCGTCGAGGTAGTGCGCCGAGGCGTACTTGGCGGTCTTCAGCGCGAACTCCGCACTGGTGCCGCCGACCACGATCGCCAGGTGGTACGGCGGGCAGGCCGCGGTGCCCAGCGAGCGGATCTTCTCCTCCAGGAACGTCATCATGGAGGCCTCGTTGAGCACCGCCTTCGTCTCCTGGTAGAGGAACGACTTGTTGGCGCTGCCGCCGCCCTTGGCCATGAACAGGAACTTGTACGCGCCGCCGTCGGTCGCGTACAGCTCGATCTGGGCCGGGAGGTTCGAGCCGGTGTTCTTCTCTTCCCACATGGTCAGCGGGGCCATCTGCGAGTAGCGCAGGTTGAGCTTGGTGTAGGCGTCGTAGATGCCGTGCGACAGCGCCTCCTCGTCACCGCCGGAGGTGAGCACGTGCTGGCCGCGCTTGCCCATGACGATGGCGGTGCCGGTGTCCTGGCACATCGGCAGCACGCCGGCCGCCGCGATGTTCGCGTTCTTCAGCAGGTCCAGCGCCACGAAGCGGTCGTTCGGAGACGCCTCGGGGTCGTCGAGGATCCGCCGCAGCTGCGTGAGGTGGGCCGGACGCAGATAGTGCGAGATGTCGTGCATCGCCTCGGCGGCGAGCGTGCGCAGCGCTTCCGGCTCGACCTTGAGGAAGGTGCGGCCGTCGGCCTCGAAGGTGCTCACGCCCTCGGAGGTGATCAGCCGGTACGGCGTCGTGTCCTCGCCGAGCGGGAGGAGGTCCGTATGGGAGAACTCGGGCATGGGGGGGCTTCCTCACTCGGCTGCGTCATTCGGCTGCGTCGACGAATCCCGACAAGCGTAGAGCGCCACGGCGCTCTGTTTGTTGTGAGGTACGGCTCACCCGCACTAGTCGCGATCTATCGCGTTTGTGTACGGTAGGCGGGTGGATGAATCGCAGCTCCAGAAGAAGTCGCAGCAGCCGGTGCCGACGCACAAGCCGACCACCGAAGCGGAGCTGCGCGCGTCCGACGCCGATCGGGACCGCATTTCCGACATTCTCCGTGATGCCCTCGCCGAGGGGCGGTTGAGCTCCGAGGAGCACTCGGAGCGCCTCGACCAGGTCTAAGCCGCCAAGACCCTCGGCGAGCTGGAACCGCTGGTGCGGGATCTGCCGGCCACCAGGGAGGGCGGCCCGCGTCCGCTCGCCCCGCTCGCCGACCCCTCCGCCCCGGTGGTCGCCGAGAACCTCGTGGCGGTCTTCGGCGGCGCCGTCCGCAAGGGCCGCTGGCTCGTCGGCCGCCGTACCAATGCCTTCGCCTGCTTCGGCGGTGTGGAGATCGACCTCACCGAAGCCGTCTTCCAGCACCAGCAGATCGTGATCCACGCCACCGCCATCTTCGGCGGCGTCGAGGTGCGTGTCCCGGAGAACGTCACTCTGCGTGGCAGCGGCACCGGAATCTTCGGCGGTTTCGAGGTCAAGACGTACGAGGCGCCGGACCCCAACGCCCCGGTCGTCATCGTCACCGGCACCGCGATCTTCGGCGGCGTCGAGGCGAAGCCGAAGCGCGGCAAGCGCCTGAAGGAATGGGTGAACAAGCGTCTCGACGGGTGACGTCCGGGGCGTCCCATTCCGGTTGCATGCCGCGCGTTTACGCCATGCATGGTGCGGGTTTACGCCCCGTGGGCCCTTGGAGGTTTCCGCCAGTGGCCAGCATTCAGCAGGGCTGTTGCAGTGATCTCCGACGGCGATGATCGCTACTGCGCGCTTTTGTCGGACGGATGTTCGATCGAGAGGGGTCGGCGGCGAACACGGTGCGCATGAACCCGCGCACAGCGGGTAGGGCTTCGACCACGTCGCTCGCCTGGTTCCTCCCCGCTGAGACCGCTGAAATAACACGCTGGGAGCACACCCGCGGTGACGGGCAAGGGTGACAAACGCCGAGCCGTCGTCAGGAGTATCCCGTGCTTCAACCGATCGAGCCCGTCAAGGACACTGCCCTCCCGCCGAGTCACCCACGGGATCTGGCAGGCCCATGGCACTCGGAGGCGGCGTGCCGCAGTGATGAGGCGGGGTTGTTCTTCGCCCCGTCGAAAGAGCCGACAGCTGCGCGGCTGTCCCGTGAGGAGAACGCCAAGCGGGTATGCGCCCGCTGCCCGGTGATGCTGGAATGCCGCGAACATGCGTTGCTGCAGCCCGAACCGTACGGCGTGTGGGGTGGTCTGACCGCTGCCGAACGCCGGGTCGTACTCGCCCGCAGGCGCCGCCGTGAGGCGGAGCTGCCGCGACCGGCCAGGATCGCCGCCGCAGGCTGAAGGAACGAAGGGGCCGGGTCCGCCGCGTCAGTCGGCGGGCCCGGCCCCTTCGTTCGTCCATCGCCCGGCGCGTGTCCACCGCGCCCGGCGACGGCTCAGTGGCCGCTCGCGCTCAGCGCGCGCGGTCGAAGTCGATGGCGCTGTACGCGCGCAGCTTCGACAGGCGGTGGGTGGAGGAGATCTGCCGGATCGTGCCGGACTTGGAGCGCATCACCAGTGACTCGGTGGTGGCGGTCTCGGCGCGGTAGCGGACGCCCTGGAGTAGCTCGCCGTCCGTGATGCCGGTCGCGACGAAGAACACGTTCTCGCCGCTGACCAGGTCATTGGTGTGCAGCACGCGGTCCAGGTCGTGGCCCGCGTCGATCGCCCGCTGCCGCTCGGCGTCGTCCTTCGGCCACAGCCGGCCCTGGATCGTGCCGCCGAGACACTTGATCGCGCAGGCGGCGATGATGCCCTCCGGCGTACCGCCGATGCCCATCAGCATGTCGACGCCGGTGCCGTCGCGTACGGCCATGATCGCGCCCGCGACATCGCCGTCGGTGATGAACTTGATCCGCGCGCCGGTCTCCCGGATCTCCTTGACCAGGCCGTCGTGGCGCGGCCGGTCGAGGATCATGACGGTGACGTCCTCGGGCGCGCTGTGCTTGGCCTTGGCGACCCGGCGGACGTTCACCGACGCGGGCGCCATGATGTCGACGTAGTCGGCGGCCTCGGGGCCGGTGACCAGCTTGTCCATGTAGAAGACAGCCGACGGGTCGTACATCGTGCCGCGGTCGGCGACGGCGAGTACGGCCACAGCGTTCGCCATGCCCTTGGCGGTGAGCGTGGTCCCGTCGACGGGGTCCACGGCGACGTCGCACTCCGCACCGGTGCCGTCGCCGATCCGCTCGCCGTTGAAGAGCATGGGGGCGTCGTCCTTCTCGCCCTCGCCGATGACGACCACGCCGTTCATCGAGACGGTGGAGACGAGCGTGCGCATCGCCTTCACCGCGGCGCCGTCCGCGCCGTTCTTGTCGCCGCGGCCGACCCAGCGACCGGCTGCCATGGCGGCGGCCTCGGTCACCCGGACGAGTTCGAGAGCAAGGTTGCGATCGGGAGCCTCGGGACTCACTTCTAGCTGGGGCGGCAAATGCTGTTCGGTCATCACAGCGCACCTTTCTGTACGAGGACGGCCGGAAAAGAGGGTGCTGTGACCTTATCGGGTCATCGCGAATGTGAGCAGGGCGCACGTCACATGAGCGCGCCACCCCCGGGGCCGTGAGCGGGCACGCCCGGGCCTGGGCAGTCGACCCCCGGGCCCGGGGCGGTCGACCCCCGGGCCCGGGCACCGGCCGGTATGGGGGACCATGGAGGCGTGGCAAACAAGCGCGGCAAGCAGACGGTGCGGGACCTGGTGTTGTCGATGGTGGTGATCGGCGCCGTCGTCGCGGTCATCTACGTGTTCATTCCGCACGACCCCAACGCGGACCCGGTCAAGCCGATCGGCTTCCAGTCCGAACTGAGCCAGGCCCGGCGCGACGCGCCCTTCCCGGTGGCCGCGCCCGAGGGACTCGGCAAGGACTGGCGCGCGACCACGGTGACGTACAACGCCAAGGACGCCGCGGCCATCGAGTGGCACCTGGGCTTCGTGGACCCGCAGAACGAGTACGCGGCGGTGGAGCAGGGCAACGCCCCGGCGGCGAAGTTCATCACGGAGAAGAGCAAGAAGGCAGTCCGCGACGGCGCCCGCACGGTCACGGCCGGCGGGGTGACGTGGGACCGCTACAAGGGCCCGAAGTACAACGCCCTGGTGCGGGTGGAGAAGGGCGTCACGACGATGATCACCGGCACCGCCCCGGACGACCAGCTCGCTGAGCTGGCCGCCGCGCTCAAGGCGTCCTGACGGGCTTCGGTACGGGTACCGGTCCCGGGCTGGTTCGCCCGCGTGACGCGCGAACGCCGGGCGGCCCGTGACGGGCGCCCGGCGTTCGGGAGGGTGCGAAGGGTGCGGGGGATCAGACGGTCGTGACGACCTCGTCGTAGGCCAGTCGCGGGCTGCGCGTCGGGAACCAGGAGTCGGTGCCCGGCTTGCCGATGTTCACCACGGCGAGGACCGAGTGGTCGCCGTCGGTGAAGAACTCCTTGTCGATGCCCGCGGCGTCGAAGCCGGTCATCGGGCCGGCGGCCAGGCCGGCGGCGCGGATGCCGAGGATGAAGTAGCCGGCCTGCAGCGAGCCGTTCAGGGTGGCGGCCTGCTCACGCACGGCGCGCTCGGAGAAGAAGATGTCCTTCGCCTGCGGGAAGTGCGGGAACTGGGTCGGCAGTTCCTCGTGGAACTCGTTGTCCGCGGCGAGGATCGCGACCAGCGGGGCAGCGGCGGTCTTCGCCCGGTTGCCCTCGGCCATGTGCTGCACGAGGCGCTCGCGACCTTCGGCGGAACGCACCAGGACGATACGCAGCGGCTGCTGGTTGAACGCGGTCGGCGCGTACTTGACGAGGTCGTAGATCGCCTGGATCTGCTCGTCGGTGACGGGCTCGTCGGTGAAGGTGTTCGCCGTGCGGGCCTCACGGAAGAGCAGGTCCTGGGCGGAAGCGTCGAGTACGAGAGACATAGGAACCTCTTACGGAATCGTGGCAATTTGCGCCGCATGGGCACGTCCTGAACACTCTCATCAACGTGTGTGAAAGTTCAACGATTCCTGGGTCCGGCGTGACGCTCGTCACATCACTCAGCGGCGGACTCCTCGTCCGCGCCCTCGGCCAGTGCCGCATCCAGCCGGGCCCTCGCGCCCTCCAGCCACCGCCTGCACACCCGTGCGAGCTCCTCGCCGCGCTCCCAGAGCGCCAGCGACTCCTCCAACGTCGCGCCGCCGGCCTCCAGCCGCCGCACCACATCGACCAGTTCGTCCCGGGCCTGCTCGTATCCCAGCGTGTCCTGTTCTGCCATGGTCCAAGACTAGGCGGGCGGTACGACAGTCCCGGTGACCCTGACCATGAACGCACCGCCGGACACCCGGGCCCGCAGCTCGTCCTCCGCCGCCACCTCGTCGGGCGCGCGCACCACTGAGCCGTCCGTACGCTGCAGCACCGCATAGCCGCGCTGCAACGTCGCGGCGGGGGAGAGCGCCACCACCCGCGCCCGGGTGTGCTCAAGTTCGCCGTCCGCCCGGTCCAGCAGATGCCGCAGCGTACGGCGGCTGCGGTCCACCAGCGCCTCGACCTGCTCCTCGCGCTCCTCCACCATCCGGTGCGGCCGGGCCATCGAGGGCCGGCTCAGCGCCGCGTCGAGACCGCGCTGCTCACGGTCCAGCAGACCGGTCACCACGCGCAGCGCCCGCAGCCCCAGGTGCTCGACCCGCGTCAGCTCCTCGCCCACATCCGGGACCACCCGCTTCGCCGCGTCCGTCGGCGTCGACGCGCGCAGGTCCGCCACCAGGTCCAGCAGCGGTGAGTCCGGCTCGTGCCCGATCGCCGACACGACCGGCGTACGGCACGCCGCCACCGCCCGCACCAACTCCTCGTCGGAGAACGGCAGCAGATCCTCCACGCTGCCGCCGCCGCGCGCCACGATGATCACGTCGACCTCCGGATGCGCGTCCAGTTCGCGTACCGCCTCCACCACCTGCGGCACCGCGTGGACACCCTGCACCGGCACATTGCGCACCTCGAAGCGGACGGCGGGCCAGCGCAGCCGCGCGTTCTCCAGCACATCGCGCTCCGCCGCCGAGGCGCGGCCGGTCACCAGCCCGATCCGCTGCGGAAGGAACGGCAGCGGTTTCTTGCGGTCGAGTGCGAACAGCCCCTCAGCCGCCAGTGCCTTCTTCAACTGCTCCAGCCTGACCAGCAGCTCCCCGACGCCCACCGGCCGGAGCTCCGTCGCCCGCAGCGACAGCTGCCCCCGCGGCCCGTACCACTCCGGCTTCGCGAACAGCACGACGCGGGCGCCCTCGCCGACCACATCCGCGACCTGGTCGAAGACCGCACGGAAGCACGTCACCGAGATCGACACATCGTGCGACGGGTCGCGCAGCGTCAGGAACACCACACCCGCGCCCGGGCGCCGCGACAGCTGGGTGATCTGCCCCTCCACCCAGACGGCGCCGAGCCGGTCCACCCACCCGCCGATCAGCCGCGACACTTCGCCGACGGGGATCGGCGTATCCGCCGACGTACTCAGAGCCATTCCCCGAGCGTATCCGCCACCCCCGACACCGGTTCGCCTCCGGCGAGGATCACTCTGTCCTCAATCTCCCCCAGCTGCCGCTGGGAGGTGCTCCCCGGACGGGCTGAATTCAGCCCGTCCGGCGATTGAGGACGAACCGGCTGTCGGGCGGACCCGGCGGGCGGCGGGAGTACTGCGCGGCCAGGACGAGCAAGCCGGCGGCGAGCCACCCGGCTCCGACGAGCTGTGCGGATCCGGCGGCTTCGACGATGACGGCGATGGTGACCGCGAGGCCGAGCAGCGGAACGACGACATGCCGCACCACGTCCGGCGGACCGTGGCGGACGGCGAACCAGCCGACGACGGACAGATGCAGCAGCGCGAAGGCGGTCAGCGCGCCGATGTCGACCACGGAGACGAGCCGGTCGAGGCCGTCGTCGCGGCGTGCCGCCCACACGGCGGCGACCAGGGTGATGGCCGCGGCCAGCAGAAGCGCCCGCTGGGGCACGCCGCTGCGCGCGTCGACCTTGGACAGCGGACCCGGAAGGCGCCGGTCGCGGGCCATCGCGAAGAGCAGCCTGCCCGCGGCGGCCTGCCCGGCGAGGGCGGCGAAGGCCGCGCCGACGGCTTTGCTGACGGCGACGAGGTCGTGGAGCCAGCCCCCGACGGCCGCGTCCACCGTGTCGTAGAAGGCGGAGCCCTGTTCCGCCGGCTTCGCCGCGAGCTCGGCAGCGGACATCGGGGCGAGCAGCGACGCCAGATACGTCTGCAGGATGAAGAGAACGCCGGCCATGACGAGGCAGAAGAGCACCGCCCGCGCGACCTTCGCCGATCCCCCCGCCGCCTCCTCCGCGAAGGAGGCGATGGCGTCGAAGCCCAGATAGGACAGCACGGCGACGGACACCGCGCCCAGCACCGCCCCCAGCGAGAACGCGCCCTCGCCGGTGAAGGGGGCGGCCCAGCTGCGCTGCGCGCCGTCCGTGGCCAGCACCACGGCCGCGGACACCACGAAGATCATCAGCACCACGATCTCCAGGGCCAGCACGAGGAAGCCGACCGTCGCGGCGGCCCGCACCCCCCACAGGTTGAGCCCGGTGGTCACCACGACCGCGATCGTCGTCCACACCCACTGGGAGACGGACGGGACCAGCGCGTGCAGCGCGATGCCGGAGAAGAGATAGGCCACCGCGGGGATCAGCAGGTAGTCGAGCATGGCCATCCAGCCGGCGATGAAGCCCGGCCCCTCCCCGAGCCCGGCCCGCGCGTACGCGAAGACCGACCCGGCCTGCGGGACCACCCGCACCATCTGCGTATAGCTGTACGCCGTGAACGCCATCGCGGCCGTGGCGAACACATAGACCAGCGCGACCGCCCCGTGGGACTTGGCGTTCAGCGCGCCGAAGACGCCCACGGGCGCCATGGGGGCGATGAACAGGAGCCCGTAGACCACGAGGTCGCGGAAGCTCAGGCTGCGCCGGAGGGTGCCGTCGTCGGCGGGCGTCGGTGCGGACGGTCCGGATGGTCCGGTCGGGCCACGGGTCGTGCCACGGGTCATGCCACTCAGCTTGCGGGAACCGTGCCGCGCCGACGAGCGGAGCGGGGCCGCCCGGGCAGGGGAGCGTACGGGGTGGATGGCCGGGTGAGCCCGCCGCGCGGCACGGCGGGCCCCCGTGACCCGGGCGGCCGCCCCGTACCATGGCTGGCATGACTGCTACGACTGCTACGACTGCCCGACGCGTCCTGCTCGCAGCCCCCCGCGGATACTGCGCAGGCGTGGACCGCGCCGTGATCACCGTCGAGAAGGCACTGGAGCAGTACGGTGCGCCCATCTATGTGCGCAAGGAGATCGTGCACAACAAGTACGTGGTGCAGACCCTGCAGAAGAAGGGCGCGATCTTCGTCGACGAGACGGAGGAGGTGCCGGAGAACGCCATTGTGATCTTCTCCGCGCACGGTGTCGCCCCGGTTGTCCACGAGGAGGCCGCGCAGCGCAGCCTCGCCGCGATCGACGCGACGTGCCCGCTGGTCACCAAGGTGCACAAGGAAGCCGTCCGGTTCGCGAACGAGGACTACGACATCCTGCTGATCGGCCATGAGGGCCATGAGGAGGTCGTCGGCACGATGGGCGAGGCCCCGGAGCGGATGACGCTCGTCGACGGCCCGGCCGATGTGGCGAACGTCCAGGTCCGCGACGAGAGCAAGGTCGTCTGGCTCTCCCAGACCACGCTGTCCGTCGACGAGACGATGGAGACCGTCGACGCCCTCAAGGTGCGCTTCCCCGGGCTGATCAGCCCGCCGAGCGACGACATCTGCTATGCCACGCAGAACCGCCAGGTCGCGGTCAAGCAGATCGGCGCGGAGGCCGAGCTGGTGATCGTCGTCGGCTCCAAGAACTCGTCGAACTCCGTACGGCTGGTCGAAGTCGCGCTGCAGGCCGGTTCCAAGGCCTCGTACCTGGTGGACTTCGCCGACGAGTGCGACGAGGCCTGGCTGGAGGGCGTCACCACGGTCGGCGTCACCTCGGGTGCCTCCGTCCCGGAGATCCTCGTCGAGGGTGTGCTGGACTGGCTGGCCGAGCGCGGCTTCGGCGATGTGGAGATCCTCCGGTCGGCGGAGGAGAGCATCCAGTTCTCGCTGCCGAAGGAGCTGCGCCGGGACCTGCGGGCCGAGGCCGGGAACCCGCAGGGCGCGTAGCCCTTACGGACCGCTTCCGCACGACCGCTTCCGCGCCGGGTTCCGGACCGCTCCCGCACCGGCTCCCGCAACGGGGTGACGGTGGGCGACGGGCGGACGGGGTATACGCCAAGGGGTGAGCCGACCGGTTCACGCTTAGCGTGGAGGTCATGGACGTGTTCGGCGTGGACATTGGCGGGACAGGCATCAAGGGCGCTCCGGTCGACCTGGAGCGCGGCGATCTCACGGGAGTGCGCTGCAAGGTGTCCACCCCGCACCCGGCGACGCCGGAGGCCGTCCTCGACGGCGTCCAGCAGGTCG
Organism: Streptomyces sp. PH10-H1; assembly: GCF_030063355.1. Taxonomy (GTDB): domain Bacteria; phylum Actinomycetota; class Actinomycetes; order Streptomycetales; family Streptomycetaceae; genus Actinacidiphila. The sequence continues at coordinate 47,506 of NZ_JASISZ010000019.1, read as the reverse complement.
TGGAGCATTTCGGCTGGTCGGGGCCGGTCGGGGTGACCTTCCCCGGTGTCGTGGTGGACGGGGTGACCCGGACGGCGGCCAACGTCGACTCCGACTGGATCGGCAAGGACGCCCGCGCCATGATCGGCGAACGGCTGGGCATGCCGGTGGAGCTCGTCAATGACGCGGACGCGGCCGGTATCGCGGAGATGGCCTTCGGCGCGGGCCGGGGCCATGTCGGGACGGTGATCCTGCTGACGCTGGGCACGGGCATCGGAAGCGCGGTCTTCGTCGACGGGCGCCTGCTGCCCAACACCGAACTGGGCCATCTGGAACTGAACGGCCATGACGCGGAGACGCGCGCATCGGTCAAGGCCCGTGAGGAGGACGACCTGAGCTGGGAGCACTGGGCGCACCGGCTGTCGAAGTACCTCGCCCACGTGGAGATGCTGTTCTCGCCCGACCTGTTCGTGATCGGCGGCGGAGTGAGTCGCAAGGCGGACAAGTTCCTGCCGCTGATCGAGGGGGTCAGCGCCGATATCGTCCCCGCGGGTCTGCAGAACAACGCTGGGATCGTCGGTGCCGCCATGATCGCCGCAAAGCTCTGACGCCGACGATCCCGGCGGCCAGCAGCGTGCCGGTGTAGAGCCAGCCGGTCATCGTCGCGAGGCCGGTGAACATCCCCATCAGGTGTCCGACGAGGCCGCCGCCACCGTCGTCGCCGGTCAGCGCGATGGCCGTGGCGAACGCGATGGGGGCGGCGACCGGCGCCGCCACCAGGTCGTACGGCCGTACATACAGCCCCGCCGCGATGCACACCGCGACGAAGACCAGCCCGAAGAACACCCCGGGCCCGTCGAAGAGCAGCGAGTCCAGCGCCCCGCCGAGCGCCGCGACCACGGTGGTCAGCAGCCCGGTGCCCAGCCCGGTGAGCCGTGGCTGCGCCTGCGGAAGCCGCACGGATCTGGCGAGCGCCACGAGCCTGGGCAGGAGCGCGGCGGCCTGGCCGCGCCCTGGCGCCCGGGAGACGGCCGGGCTCTCGGCCGTGCCCACGGGGCGGGCCGGCCGGGGAAGGCGGGGTCTGCCGGGGGCAGTGCCGTTTCTGCTGCCGTTCCCGGTGCCGTTTCTGTTGCCGTTGTTGGTGCCGTTCTTCGTACGGGTGCGCGCGCTGTGTTGCTCCACCCACTCAAAGTAGGCGGACGACCCCGGTGATGCCTTGGCAGGACACGCCTTTGCCCGGTCCTTGGCCTTCTGTTCGACGGTGAAGGGTGGGCGAAGCGCGCGCCCCGTAGACTGGTGGATCGGTCCCTGGACCGCTCCACCCTCCTCGCTCCTCTCGTTACGGGAAGTCGCCACGTGTCGCTCACGATCGGAATCGTCGGTCTGCCGAATGTCGGCAAGTCGACCCTTTTCAACGCCCTGACCAAGAACGACGTGCTGGCGGCCAACTACCCGTTCGCCACCATCGAGCCGAATGTGGGCGTCGTCGGTGTCCCCGACCCGCGGCTGGCCCAGCTCGCCAAGATCTTCGGTTCCCAGAAGCTGCTCCCGGCCACCGTCGACTTCGTCGACATCGCCGGCATCGTGCGTGGCGCGAGCGAGGGCGAGGGACTGGGCAACAAGTTCCTGGCGAACATCCGCGAGTCCGATGCGATCTGCCAGGTCATCCGGGCCTTCAAGGACGAGAACGTCGTCCATGTCGACGGCAAGGTCTCGCCCAAGGACGACATCGAGACGATCAACACCGAGCTGGTCCTCGCCGACATGCAGTCCGTCGAGAAGGCCGTCCCGCGCCTGACGAAGGAGGCCCGCCTCCAGAAGGAGAAGGCCGCCGTCCTCGCCGCGGTGCTGGACGCCCAGAAGATCCTCGAAGAGGGCCGCACCCTCTTCTCCGCCGGCATCAACGCCGGCACCGAGCAGGGCAGGCTCCTCCACGAGCTGCACCTGCTCACCGTCAAGCCCTTCCTCTACGTCTTCAACGTGGACGAGGACGAGCTGGTCGACGAGGCGTTCAAGGACGAGCAGCGCGCCCTCGTCGCCCCCGCCGAGGCGATCTTCCTCAACGCCAAGATCGAGGCCGAGCTGATCGAGCTCGACGACGAAGAGGCCCTCGAGCTCCTGCAGTCCATGGGCCAGGAGGAGCCCGGCATGGCCGTACTCGGCCGCGTCGGCTTCGCCACCCTCGGCCTGCAGACGTACCTCACCGCCGGCCCCAAGGAAACCCGCGCCTGGACCATCAAGAAGGGCGCCACCGCCCCCGAGGCGGCCGGCGTGATCCACACCGACTTCCAGCGCGGCTTCATCAAGGCCGAGATCGTCTCCTTCGACGACCTCATCGCCTGCGGCTCCATCCCCGAGGCCCGCGCGAAGGGCAAGGCCCGCATGGAGGGCAAGGACTACGTCATGCAGGACGGCGACGTCGTCGAGTTCCGCTTCAACGTGTAGTGGGTGACACGCCACCATGTCGCTGATCTAGCAAACATGCAGGTCAGGAGGGGTTCGACTCTTCGGAGTCGGGCCCCTGGTTTCTTCCCGCGCTGGGATGGTGCTGGTTTTTCTGACCCGGCATCACCCGCCATCACCCCATGTCACCTCTCTTCATTCGTCCCGTGCTGGGAGGAGATGGGTTGGCGACAGTTCGTGTCGAGCTGTGGATGGGGCCCCACGTGTCGTAGACCGTGGATCGGTGTCCGACATGAACGATCCACACAATCAGTTCGCCGTTGTCGATGGTGTAGATGACGCGGTAGTCGCCGACCCGGAGGCGACGGCGCTCGGGTTGGGACACGAGCGCCGTGGTGCTGAACCCGAGCGGGTCACTCTCCAGTTCCGTCAGCTTGGCCAGGATGCGCAGCGCCAGGTCGCGGGGGACTTTACGAAGCTCGTCCTGCGCTTCGGGCCGGAAGACAGTGCGGTACTCACTCACCGCGCGCCAGGGTCTCCTTCATGACGTCCTCGATGGGGACACCGGCCGAGGGGTTCGCCATCCGCTCGTCGATGATGCGATTGATCTCGCGCTCTTCCCACTGCTGGTACTTGCGCAGGACGTCGATCGAGACGACGGCGGCGACTTCTTTTCCTCGTCGCGTGATCACGGTGGGCTGGTCATCGCGATCGGCCCGCTCGACGACTTCGGCAAGGTGCGCGCGGACGTCACGGATGGACTCTATGGGCATCTGCGTCATGCGCTCAAAGGTACCGGGTGTTCCAGGTGTACACAATGGCGGACTATCGCAAGTTGTTCTCGGTGACCTCGCGGATGTGCTCGGGGCGGCTGTCCAGGGCGGCTCCGATCCTGGTCGGATCGGAGACGTACGGCTGTGGCCGGCGTTCAGACCTTGACGACCTCTACGGCAGGGCCGCACAGGAGCGTCAGGTCCTCTGGGTCGGAGGTCAGGACGGTTACCGGCTGGGGTGCGGTGCGGGCGATGGCGGCGAAGGCGGCGTCAATGGCGTACTTGTGGCCGTGAAGGTGGTGGGTGCGCAGGAGGGCCGCGGCCTGGCCGGTGATCTCCTTGGTGACGTCGTGAACGTCGATGCGGGAGAGGACCCATTTGATGCGGGCGGGGTGGATGCGCTCGTAGTCGGCCTCGAGGGTGGTCATGGCGCTTGTGGCCACGCGGACGCCCTCCTCTGATGCCGCTTGGACCAGGGCCACGACGGCGCGGTCCTTGCGGTAGAGCTTCGAGAGGCCTTCGCTGTCGAGCAGTAGCGTGCCGGGCATCAGGCGGCGGCCCCGCCGACCTGTCGGTGGTCATGGCGCAGCAGCGCGCGGGCGGCCTCGACCTCCTCGCGGGTGAGCTCGTCATTCTCGGTCTCGAAGTCGGCGACGATCTCCCGGAGCTTGTCCATGGCGACCCGTTGTTCGAGGGCTTCGGCAACGTAGGCGGAGAAGCCGCCGGGGCCGACGTGGGCGCGTGCGGCTTCGGCGAGGTCCTCGGGCAGGCTGATCGAGTACTTCTTGCTACTGCTCATGGTGTCAATGCTACCGGCGGTCGCAAGTCGTCGGGTGTGAGTGGTCGTGGCCGCGCAGACTGTGCGGATCGGCGCTCTCTGACCTCCTGCTTGCCGGACGTCCGCCCGGTCCGCAGTCAGTCCGCAGGACACCCGTGGGCGACCGTCGGGACCCAGCGCACGTCAACGGGGAAATGCCTGGTCAGAGCCTTGAGTGGGGCTACGCCGCAGGTCAGGATCGGCTGGCGGACATTCCGCTTCAACGTTTAGGCGCAAGGCCACTACGTCGCTTTTGCTCAGCCCTCGGCTTTGGCGCCGTAGGGAGCCTGGGTTTCCTACGACAATCCCCGGTAGCGCCTTGGGGCAGCTCCGTCCTGCGAAAGCGGCCCCGTGCGCTGACCGCCAGTTGCGGATGTGGTCGGGGGTGTTGCCAGGGAGGGTGAGGGTGGGTTCCGGGCCTGTCGGTGTCGGCGGAGCGGGCGCTGGTGCTGGTCGTGAACTCACCGGGCCACCGTTCTGCGTGGCCAGCGACAGTGCGTGCGGCATGGCTGTGTCGTTTGCGGCCAACACGGCCAGCGGTTCGTCCAACCTCCGCGGCATCCAGTCGGTCGCTCGGCCCGCCTGGAGGGTGCGCGAGTGGTACCTTATTAGGTACCACTCAATGGAAGGGGTTCGGCCATATGTCCATAACCGCGAGCGAAGCCCGCAAGGCTCTCTTTCCGCTGATCAAGAAGGTCAACGACGATCACGAGGCCATCGAAATCGTCTCCAAGCATGGCAATGCCGTGCTCGTATCGGCCGAGGACTACGCGGCACTGCGGGAGGGCTCGTACTTGCTGCGCTCGCCGGCGAACGCGCGGCGACTGCTCAAGGCGTATGAAAACGCCCTGCAGAACATCAACGTGTCGGAGCGTGGGCTGATCGACCCGGACGCGGCAGACCCGGCTGCGGGTGCCGCGTGAGGCTTGTCTTCGAGGATCAAGGCTGGGAGGACTACACATCCTGGCTGAAGAACGACCGCAGGATGCTCGCCCGGATCAACAAGCTCATCGAGGATGTCAAGCGTGATCCCTTCACGGGGATCGGCAAGCCTGAGCTGCTGAAGTATCACTTGCCGGGGGCTTGGTCGCGACGGATCGACGATGAGCACCGTCTCGTCTATCTGGTCACGGACAAGGAGATCATCATCCTCGCTGCCCGCTATCACTACTGACCGGGGGGCAGGTGGCTCCGGTCAGGATGATGAGTTAGTTGTTGCACTCGGAAGGTGCGCTCGTCATCAGTCCCAGCCTTCGCGCGCCAGTGTTGACGCATATCTGACCCGCTAGAAACGCAACTCCCTGGGTGGGGCTGGCTGTGGGGCGGGAGGCGTGAGGCCTGTTGGAGCTGTTTGCGTGCGAGTGGCATGCATGAGTCAGTGCCTTAGGCCCTTCGATGCTCTCTGTGCACCCGATGGCCCCGTGGCCAAGGTAATCGCTGTCCAGCGGATGTTAGTTCCACCTCGCGCCTCGCTCGGGCGCACTGTCGCGCCACGCAGAAAAGTTGCGCACTGCTAGTGCGCACTGGGTCTTCTGCCCCGATGAGCCTAACGTCGTTCTCAACAAGCCGCTCAACAGAGCCACTTGAAAGGACCGACCGCATGCCTCAACCGCCCAAAGGCGACGACCCGCTACTCAGGCGATCTGAGATCGCCACCCTGGCAGGGGTCAGCCGACCGACCGTCACCGCCTGGGAGAAGCAAGAGCTTGACTTCCCCACCCCAAGGCGCTCCAGCGGGCTGGACTACTTCCGGCAGTCAGAGATCCTGGCCTGGCTGGATCAACGGCCGGTGCCGCGCAGAGGGCTGGCCGGAGGGGAAGAGCACGGCATCGTGTACGGAGCTCGAGCCCGGCGAAACATGGCGACGGACATCCCGTCCCACGCCTCCCCAGGTCGTGGGCCCCGCCCCAAGCCGGCCGTCGATTCGCCCAGTCCGGACGATCAGCGAGTGGTGCAGGAGCTGATGGGAAAGGTCGTCGACCGCGTTCGTGGGGCGGCCAGTGACATCGATTACCTGAACCTGCTGTTCTCCCTGCACCACCTCCGTGGAGTGGGTGGCCTTCGGTGGACTGATCTTCTGGCCAGAGCCCGGCGCCTTGAAGGGCTGCCTGCAGCAGCAGAACTGCTCCTCGACGTTGGCAAGGCAGTCGACGAGGACATGCGTCGTGTCACCGTCGACTCCACCATGGCTGAGGCGCTGGCACGCCTCGAACCCCGTACGGCCCGCGACCTGTGGAAGGTATTCGATGGGGTGGCGCGGCTACGTGAGGAGATGTTCGGACTGATCCTCGACGAGTACGAGCGGCGTGCTGCGCTGGGTAGTGGGGAGTTCTTTACACCTCGCGCGGTGGTCCGCCTGATGACGGACCTGGCCTGCGCCGGATTCGGCCCGGGGAAGCCGTCGTCGGTCTACGACCCCTTCGCTCGCGGAGGGGAGTTCCTGGTTGAGGCGGCAGCCGCGTTTGCGGGGGATCAGGACGAGGAGCCAGTGGTAACCGTGCGGGCTTGGGGACAGACCCGGAGGGCCGACACCTGGCGCTTGGCAAACATGAACCTCGCCCTCCACGGTGTGCAGCCTGATGTGGAACTAAGCCGAGCTGTCCCTTGGGAAAGCGATGCTCGGCGAAGTGCACCGGTGCCCTTCGATATCGTCCTCACCAATCCACCCTTCAACATGAAGGATTCCGTGGCGCATGAGCGCGAGAGAGGACGATGGCCGTACGGGCCTCCGCCTGCGGACAATGACAACTTCGCCTACGTCCAGCACGCTCTGTCGATGGTCGGCGAGGGCGGCCGAGTCGGAATCATCATGCCCAACAAGGCCGGCAATTCCGGACACCGGGCCGAGCAAGAAATCCGCAAGAAGCTGGTCGAGGACGGAGTCGTCGACTGCATCATCGCCCTACCGGAGAAGTTGTTCACGGGCACTTCCGTACCGGTGTCCGTGTGGCTGCTACGGCATCCGGGCAGTCCGTGCGATCAGGTGCTGTTCCTGGACGCGAGCAAACTGGGCACCAAGAGTGGCCCCCGGCGCGTACTCGGCAAGGGAGAAATCCAATCGCTCTTGGGTGCGTATGCCGCGTGCCGAGCCGGTGATCGCCAACCCGCCGCCCTGGATATGAAAGCCGGGATGGATTCCGTACCGAGCGCCCTTGTGTCCAGGCAGGAACTGCTCGCCCGGAATTGCTCACTCAACCCCATCGAGCACATCCAAGTCGGCCACAGCCAGGAGGATTCAGAGGGCGCGCTCGCAAATGGGTGGGACCGGCTGGACGAGTTGAAGGGACGTCTATTGCGGGCGCAGAGGGCCACCGCTGAACTGCCTTACATGGGCCTCCGAGAGTCACCCACTCATCGTGACGACCACCCCGGCCCGCCCGTACCGCTGGTCGCCTTGTGCGAGATCAAGGCGGGTCCGTCGTTCTCCAGGCTGGGTGCCGCACAACGGACGGCTGATGGCGACGTCCCCGTGGTCTTTCCCCGACATCTCAAGGACGGACGCATCAGTGACGCGCGGAACGTTCTGGTCTCCGGCGAGACTGCGCACCGCCTGTCGGCCTTCAGTCTCGAGGAGGGCGACATCGTTTGTATCCGCTCTGGAGCGATCGGGGCGCCGGCCCTGGTGCGGGGCAAACAGGCCGGCTGGCTGATGAGTCCGAACGTCATCAGGCTTCGAGTCAAGGATCAAGACGCCGTGCTGCCCGAGTACTTGTTGTACTGCCTATGCCGCGAAGAGGCCGTCAGCTGGATGCGGGACCGTGCAGCATCCACCGCTGCACCGTCGCTGAGGACCGAATCCCTCGGGCTTCTGCAAGTTCATCTTCCTCCGCTGTCCGAGCAAAGGGCCATTGCCAAGACGTTGGTGGGACTCGATGAACTGGAATGTCTGCATCAGGAGTTCGCTGCCGTACTGCGACAGACGCGTACCAGCCTGACTGATGTTCTGACGCGCCCACGCACTGAACCCGGCCCTCCGCCAAGACCTGGAACCTTCACCGCGCAAGTCATGCGCCACCAACTCCGATTCGAGAAGGACGACCGACTGTGACCACTCCGAACGCCCCCGCGACCGACGGCACCTCGGGCGGTGCTTGGATTCCCTGGCTATTGGTGATGTTTCTCGCTTCCCTGCTCGTCGCGGTATGTGTCGGCTTCCTGAAGTCCCAGTCAGGGACCCCGCCGACTGAGGCGGTTCTGTCGGGCGGGGCGGCATTCGCCGGTTCGGCGATGCTCTGTCTGGGGGTGGTTCCCGTAGTGCATCAGCTACGGCGACGCGGATAGCTGCCTGAAAGACAGCTGGGCCAGACGGGGTCGGACCGAATTGGACCGGCGAACCCGAGAACCGCGAACCCCGCAAGCACTCTCAGGTCCGCTGGGTCGACGCCGAGGCCATCCCGGATGCGTTCGTCGACACAACTGCCAACGCCCTCCACCACTATCTGAACGACGGATCGGAGGTCTCCCTGGATGGCTGGCCGGCGGCGTGAATATCACGCTGCTGGCCGGGTGGCCTGGGACCTTTTACGAGTGGTCCACGGATCCGGAGGCCGCTTGCGTCCTGGCCCGGTCCCTTTCGGGGGTCGGGCTTCGTCAGGGGCGCAGGGTCAGTTCGAACCAGACGGTGCGGCCGGCCGGGGTGCCGGTGATGCCCCAGTCGGTCGCGAGCACGTCGACGAGACCGAGGCCGCGTCCGCCCTCCCCGGTGCCGTGCAGCACCCGCGGGAATTCCCGGCTTCCCTGGTCGTGCACGGCGATACGCAACATGTCCGCGGGGAAGGCCAGTTCGACGGTGAAGCCGCCGCCGGGATCACCCGATCGGGTGTGCAGGATCGCGTTGCTCGCCAGCTCACTCACCAGGAGTACGGCGTCGTCCACGACGCGCCGGTAGTCCGGGTCGATGAGGACCTGAGTGACGTAGCGGCGGGCGGCGGAGACATGAGCCGGGCTTCCGGGGAAGGTGCGGCAGGCCGGGCCGGGGAGAGGTGTCGGAGCGGTGGCGGCGGCCGGGGCCGCCGCGGTGGGAACGATGCCAGGGACCGCGTTCCGCCCCAGCGCGCCCGGCTGCTGTTTCATGACCGGGCTTCTTCCAGCGGGACGACTCGGAGGGCGAGCAGCGTCAGATCGTCCTGCGGGGCGCCGCCGGTGAATTCCAGGACCTGCTGTTCCACCGCGCGCACGACCGCCTCGGCGGACATGCCGCGGGCCCCGGCCAGGGCCGCGAGCAGCCGCGCGTCGTCGAAGAACGACCGGTCGTGGTCGCGGGCCTCGGTGACCCCGTCCGAGTACATCAGCAGGACGTCCCCGCCCTCCAGGACGAGATCCTCGGCCTCGGCCTCGGGCGAGTCGCACAGGCCCAGCGGCCGGCCGCCGCCCCGGGCGAGGCCGACCGTGCCGTCGGCCCTCAGCACTGCGGCGGGCAGATGCCCGGCACTGGCCAGCCGTACCCGGGCCACGTCCTTCTCCGCACGGACATGGGCGACGACGGCGGTCACGAAGCGGTCGGTCGGATGCTGCACGGCCATCGCCTGGTTGACCTTCTCCAGCACCACCTCCGGGTGGTGCTCCCAGACGCTCAGGGTGCGGATGCCGTGGCGTACGGCGGCCGTGACGGAGGCGGCCTCGACCCCCTTGCCGCACACGTCGCCGAGCACCAGGCCCCAGCCGCCGAGGGTGGCGAAGGCGTCATAGAAGTCGCCGCCCACCTGCGGGCCTTCGCCCGGCGGCCGGTAGAGGCCGGCCACCTGGGTGTACGGGATCTCGGGGAGTTCGGCGGGGAGCAGGCTGGCCTGGAGCACCTGCGCGGCGTTCGCCCGGCGGCGGTGGTCCCGTTCGGCGAGCAGCGCCATCGCGAGGTGCTGGCCCAGTTCCTCCAGTAAACCGAGGTCGGGGAGGGTGAAGCCACGGGCTCCATCGCTGCGCAGGAGGACCAGCGCACCCAGGGTCTCAGGACCGCTGCCCAGCGGAACGCCCAGCACCGGGCCGAGGGCACGGGGGCCGACCGCCTCGGCCGGGGGCGCCGGTTCGAGCAGTGCGGCGCCGGAGCCGATGACGGCGCGGGCGACGCGCTGCGCCGTGGCTGTCGACCCCTCGCGGCGGGCCCGCGACCCCGTTTTCGTCCCCGGCCCGGTCCCCGCCCGCGGCCTGGCGTACGGCGGCGCGTCGGCGGGCATCGCGGCGACCTGGTGCGGTGTCCCGGCGCGCACCAGGAAGACGATGACCCGGGCGGCGAACTCGGTGGCCAGCAGGCCCACGGCCTGTTCGAGCAGGCCGGGCCCCGGCCGCAGCGGCTCGCCGACCAGCAGGCGCGTCATCCGGCAGACGACGTCCAACCGCCTTACGCCCATGGCGATTTCGTCCCGCTGGGCCGCCGCGTCCCCGTCCTTGTCCCGGGCACCCGCGCGGCCCGCGGCCGCGATGGCGCGGGGCGCGGTGTGCAGGCTGCCGACGCTGCCCGTGCTGCCCGTGCTGCCTGGGGTGTCGTCGGGGGACAGGACGACGGCGGAGATCAGCGGGCGGGCGCCGGGCGGCGTCTCCAGCCGGGCCAGTTGGACGTGTACCGCGCTCGTTCCGTCGGCGCGGGTGAGCAGCAGGGGCAGTGGGCCCGGCCGGGCGCCGCGCAGCGCGGCGCCGAGCGCCGACCGGAAGATCCGCCGGTACCCCACATGTACCTGCGCTGCCAGCGGCTTGCCGGTCAGCCGCTCGCCGGTGCTGCTGAGCAGCCGTGCGGCCTCGTCGTTGGCACGGTGGATGGTGCCCTCGGGGCTGAGCAGGAAGACGGGAACGGGAAGTTCGCGGAAGGTGGTGTTCAGCATCTGCCATTCGCGGTCGGCGCCCTCGACGCGTAAGGCGATCTGCTCACCGTGCAAGTGGAGTTCCTCCAGGCACGTCCGCAACTCCTCCTCGGCGACCTCCAGTTCGACGAGCGCCAGGTCGAGTGCGCCGAGGAGGTCCTCCGGGCGGCCGTCGCGGCGGCCGCGCAGCTCGGAGATCCGCTCGCTGAGCGCGCTCAGTTCCTGGTGGAATCCGGCCAGATCCCATGATCCGGGTGCTCGTGCGGGCGGCATGGGGGCGCCTTCCCGTGGCCGGACCGCCGCACCCGTGACTCCGGGGCGCGCTGGGTGAGCTGTCATTAACTCAACGTAACGCAGGGGTGGTGGGAGTCAGGCAGAATCCCGGATCGGCTTGCGCGGATACGTGAACTGTGCATCTCGTGGGGCCCGTTCGGCACGCGTCGCGAGAACACGCGTCGAGAGAACCGGAACGCCCGGTCTTCCGCCGGAGCAGGCGAAAGACCGGGCGACCGCCGCCGGTGTGTCAGTGACCTAGTGGATTCAGCGGACTCAGCGGTGCGAGAGGCCGCAGTCGATGGCGGTGATCAGTTCACCGTCGGCGGTGTCGCCGTCCAGGGACCAGACCATGGCGCCGCCGAGGCCCCGGTTGCGGATGTAGGAGGTCTTCGCCTTGAGGACCTGGGGGTCGTCGTAGGTCCAGAAGTTGGTGCCGTCGTAGAGCCAGGCGAAGCCGTTACGGGTATCACGGTAAACGGAGTACGTGCCCGACGCGGCGAGGGCCTTGAGGGCGTGATAGTCCTCGTTCCCGGCCTGCCAGGTGGCGGGCGCAGGGCCGGTGGACGGCTGGTAGAGGCCATGGGTGCCGCCGTCGGGGACGCCGGTCCAGCCCTGGCCGTAGAAGGGCACACCGAGGACCAGCTGCCGGGCGGGCGCGCCGCGCTTCAGCCAGTCGCCGACGGCCTGGTCGTCGCTGAACTCATGCGCAACGGGGGAGTTCCTGGGCGTGGTGAGCGCCGACTGCTGGTTGGTGGTGGCCTCGTAGGGCCCGTGGAAGTCATAGCCCTGGACGGTGCCGAAGTCCAGGTAGTCGAAGATCTTGCGGGCCTCGAAGCCGGTGTCGATCTTGGCCGGGGCGGCCGGGAGGAACGCGGACAGGTCGTAATGCTGATGGGTCCGGCGGCCGTACGCGTCGAGCTGACGACGGAACTCGGCGGTCAGGGCCGTGAAGTTCCGCTTGTCCTCGGGTCGGTGGACGGTTCCGGTGTTCCCGGCCGAGCCCGGCCACTCCCAGTCGATGTCGATGCCGTCGAACAGGCCGGCGGCCGATCCGGGGCCGCCCTTGCCGTCCAGGAGCGGCAGGTTGCCCTTGATGAAGATGTCGATGCAGGAGGCGACGAAGGCGCTCCGTGCGGCGGGTGTGCGCGCCGCGTCGGAGAAGTGCGTGGACCAGCCCCAGCCGCCGATCGAGATCATCGTCTTGAGGTGCGGGTTGGCGGCCTTGAGCTCGCGCAGCTGGTTGAAGTTGCCCGACAGGGCCTGCTCCGCGGTGTCGGCGGTGCCGTCCACGGAGCTCGCGGCGTCGAGCGGACGCTGGTAGTCGGCCCAGGCGTCGCCCTGGCCCGGCGCGTTCGCCTCGAGGCACTTGCCGTCGGTGCCGATGTTGGCGAAGGCGTAGTTGAGGTGGGTCAGTTTGGCGGCAGTGCCGCTGGTCTGCAGGTTCTTGACCTGGTAGTTGCGTCCGTAGACGCCCCACTGGGTGAAGTAGCCGACCCGCTTGTACTCCGGGCTGTGGTGCCGGTCGGGCTGGTTCGCGCTCGCGGAGGCGGTGAACGCGGGGAGGCCCACCACCAGGGACAGGGAGCAGGCGGTGACGGCCAGCCTGCCGAGAAATTTTCGACGCATGGGGCTCTTTCCTGTGCGTGAGCCGGGAATGTAGCCGTGCTGTGCGGGCAGTTCCGTGAGTTCCGTGCAGAGAGGAAAGTATTGGCCTAGACCAATACGGTCAAGGGGGTGCGGCAGGGTTCTGCGGAGTCCGTAAGATCCCCTGGTGGACATACCGCCGCCCCAGCCGTCGCCAGGCGACCAGCCTCAGCCGCCGCAGGACTCCCAGCCCCAGCCGTCGGAGACCGACCAGCCCCAGCCGCCGGAGACCGACCAGCCCCAGCCGTCGGAGACCGACCAGCCCCAGCCGCCGGAGACCGACCGGCCGCGGCTGGTGAAGGACGACCAGCCGCAGACCGCCGCACAACTCCCGCACGGCCAGGCGCCGCAGGGCCAGCCGCCGCACGGCGAACCCCCGCACGGCCATCCGCCGTACGGGCAGCCGCCTTACGGTCAGCCCCCCTACGGTCAGCCCCCTCACAGACAGGCCCCGTACCCCCCGCCGCCGTACCAGCAGTTCTGGTACCCGCCGCCGCCCCCGCCGTCGATGAACGGCATGGCCATCACGTCCTTCGTGCTGGCGGTGAGCTGCATCCCCGTGTTCGGGGTGGTCTTCGGGATCATCGCGCTCTCCCAGATCCGCAAGCGCGGGCAGCAGGGCAAGGCGCTGGCCATCGCCGGCATCGCCGTCTCCGGCGTCATGACGCTGTTCGTCGCGCTGATGATCACCCTTGGCGTGACGGGCCATCTCGACGACGGCACCCGCGCGACGGACCTGCGCAAGGGCGACTGCTTCAACCTCCGCGGCGACTCGCTCAGCGACTCCCGCGGGGAGTCCAAGGGCGTGGACGTGGTGCCGTGCGGCACGGAGCACGACGCCGAGGCGTTCGGCGTGTTCCGGCTTCCGCCGGACCGGCAGTACCCCGGCGACAGCGTGGTGGAGGGCGTCGCGGAAGGCCGGTGCAACACGCTCGCCGCGGCCTATCTCGCCGGCTCCGACCGGTCGCCCGACTCGCTCAGCATCATCTACTTCGTGCCCCAGGAGCGGGGTTGGTCCGGCGGCGACCGCAAGGTGACCTGCTTCTTCGGCGACGGCGGCCGGAAGATGACCGGTTCGGTCAGGACGGCGCCGGGCAGCCCGGGAACCAACGCGTAATGCTCTGGGTATGGCTTGCGGTCGGCCACCCAGGGTTGTCAAGCTGTCGCAGATAGTCAACCTGAGGGAGGGGCACCGTGCCTTTCGGTGAGCAGCCCGCGTACCTTCGTGTGGCCGAAGACCTGCGCCAGAAGATCCTCGACGGGACGCTCGCGCCGCACACCCGGCTGCCCTCCCAAGCGCGTATCCGTACCGAGTACGGAGTGTCCGACACCGTCGCGCTGGAGGCACGCAAGGTGCTCATGGCCGAAGGGTTCGTCGAAGGGCGCTCCGGCTCGGGGACGTACGTCCGGGAGCGCGCGGAACCGCGGCGCATCATCCGCTCGGGCTACCGCCCGGCGAGCCCGCCCAGCCCCTTCCGCCAGGAGCAGGGCGACGAGGGCGTCAAGGGGACCTGGGAGTCCAGCAGCAGCCAGGACGTGGCACCGCAGCCGGTCGCCGAGCGGCTGCGGATCGAGACCGGCGACCGTGTGATGCGCACGCGCTACCTCTACCGGACCGACGGCGAGCCGATGATGCTCGCCACCTCATGGGAGCCGCTGGCGGTCACGGGCCGCACTCCGGTGATGCTTCCGGAGGAGGGGCCGCTCGCCGGGCAGGGTGTCGTCCAGCGGATGGCGGGCATCGACTTCGTGGTGGACAACCTGGTCGAGGAGGTCGGCGCGCGGCCCGGACTCGCGGACGAGACGGCGGCGCTCGGCGGAGTGCCCGGTCACATCGTGATGGAGGTCAGGCGGACGTACTACGCGTCCGGCCGCCCGGTCGAGACCGCGGACATCATCGTGCCGGCCGAGCGCTACCGCGTTGCGTACCACCTGCCGGTGAAGTGACGGACAGCCGGACATCGGGCTCCGTGCCTGGGCGACCGAGGGCCGCTGCTGCCTGGCCCGGCCGAATCCGGTAAATGGCCCGGGGATTGAAGTAGCGGATGTGACGGCCACCCGCACCTGCTCGGTGTGCGCGACCGCGTACGGGCTGCCGGACGTCGCGGACCGCCCCGTACCGTCCGGGCCGGTCTGCTCGCTGTGCTGCGGTCTCGACGCGGGGTGCGGAGATGTCCGCAAGGACGCGGGGGGCGGCGGTGGGACGGTCCTGGTGCCGCTGCCGGCCATCCGAACAGGCTGATCAAGTCGCACAGTTGGCCGAATAGGTACCTCTTCGGGTCAACCCGCACCCGAGCTGTGAGGCTCGGGCGTAGGGTCGGGCATATGCGGATTGCCGTTTCCTCGGACATGGATGAACCGGTGGCGCGGCTGGTCGTCGACGAGCTGCGCCACCGCGGCCACACCGTGCTCGCCTATGGGGCGCTGCGCCCCGGCGACCGGAAGGACTGGGCCTGGAGTGCCGAGGCCGCCGCCCGTGAAGTGGCGGCCGGCCGCACCGAGCAGGCCGTGGTCTGCTGCTGGACGGGCACCGGCGCGGCCATGGCCGCCAACAAGGTGGCCGGGGTGCGCGCGGCGCTGTGCGGTGACGCCTACACGGCGCGTGGCGCCCGGAAATGGAACGACGCCAACACGCTGGCGCTCAGCCTGCGGCTGACCAGCGGCGCGCTGCTCACGGAGATCCTCGACGCCTGGTTCGACGCCGTCCCCAGCGGCGACGCCGATGACCGGGCCAACGTCGAGCACGTGGCGCGTATCGAGGGCCACGCCGAGTCCCGAGCCGGAGCCGGAGCCGGGGCCGGGGCCGGGGCCGAGGGGGTTGTTCGATGACCGAGCTTCCGTGGGTCGTCGTACGACAGGACGACAACGGCAACCGCTACCGCGTCGGCCGCTACGCCACCCGCGAGGAGGCCGAACGCGTCGCGGGCACGCTGGACACGCGTGGCCACAAGCAGCTCTACCTCGTCGAGCGGATCGACCGGCAGGCGTCGTAGGGTTCCGCGCATGACATTGCGCGTGGTCGTGGGCGGAGCCGTACTGGACCAGGGACGGCTGCTCGCCGCCCGGCGTAGCGCGCCGCCGGCGCTGGCCGGCCGCTGGGAACTGCCGGGCGGCAAGGTCGAGCCGGGCGAGACCCACGAGCAGGCGCTGATCCGCGAGCTGCGCGAGGAGCTCGGCGTCGAGGTCGAGCCGATCGCCCGGATCCCGGGGGAGTGGCCGCTGCGCTCGGGGCTGGTCCTGCACGCGTGGACGGCACGGCTGGTTTCGGGCACGCCGGTTCCGCTGGAGGACCACGACGAGCTTCGGTGGCTGGCGCCGGACCGGATCCACGACGTCGACTGGCTCGACCAGGACAGGCCGGCTGTCGCCTGGACCGCCGCCCACCTCCTCGCCTCCGGCTGAGGCCCCTTCCCCCCGCCCGCCCTTTGCCCTCAAACGCCGGGCGGGCTGTTGGGGGTGATGTCGGCTCCAAGCGCCGGCCGGGCTGATGGGGTGGCCTCAAGCGCCGGCCGGGCTGAACGGATGGCCTCAAGCGCCGGCCGGGCTGATCCGGGATGGCTGGGTGGCGTCAGGCGCATGCCGAGCTGGCTCTTGGTCTCAAGCGCCGGCCGGGCAATTCGGTGGCCGCAGGTCTCAGCGGACCGGCCGGCCGCTCGCCGGGCGTGTTCTTACCGCCTGCCCGGCGTTTGAGGGCACAACGAGCCCGGCCGGCGTCCGAGGCCAAGATCGGCCCGGGCCGGCGTCCGAGGCCAGAACATGGGGCCGCCCAGCGCCCCGGGCCCCGGCCGGCCCGGCCCCGGAGGGGCCATCCCCACGTCCGCGCCGGAGGCGGGCGGTACGGAGGGGGAGATATCGGGTATGTGGGGGTTGATCCCTCTTCATAGCCGGGCGATCCGGCCCGATTCGGTCAGGGACGATGTGGACGGCGTGAGCAGCAGCGATGAGGCGGCCGGGGCGCGGCGGCGTGGCGGGCTGCAGCCGGGGCCGGCGGCCAAGGCGGGGGGCGGGGCGACGGGCACGCTGCTGGACACGCTGCGCGTGGCCGTCGTCATGCTGGACACCTCGGGCCGGGTGCTGCTCTGGAGCCCGCTGGCAGAGGAAATGCTGGGGTGGGCGGGCGAGCACATCGTGGGCCGGCGGGTGAGCGGTCTCTTCGACCAGGGCGATGTGTCGGGCGGTGCCGGCGCACGCCGGATGGCGGCGGTGCCCGCGCCCGGCCGGGCCGAGCGGATCCTGGCGGATCTGCTGCGTACGGGCCGCTGGGACGGGATCCTGTCGCTGCGGCACCGCGATGGGCACAGTGTGCAGGTCGAGGCTCGCGCGTCGCTGCTGGTGGACGGGGACGGCCGGCCCTTCGTACTGGCGTCGGTCGCCGAGACGAGCCGGCTGCGGACGCTGGAGCACGACCTCGCCGCGCTGGACGCGCTCTACGACTCCTCGCCGCTGGGCGTCGCGGTGTTCGACACCGAGCTGCGCTACGTACGGGTCAACGAGGCCCTCGCCCGGATGAACGGGCTGACGGCCGCCGAGCACATCGGCCGTACCGTCAGCGAGATCGTCGAGCCGGACATGGCCGAGGAGCTGACCACGCTGCAGCTCGCGGTGCTGGCCACCGGCCGCCCCGTCATCGACCTGATGATGCTCGCCCCGCGCGGCCTCGGCCACCGTTCGCTGTCGTACCACCGGCTCGAGGACCGAGCGGGCCAGGTGCTGGGGATCAGCGCGACCGTGATGGATGTGACCGAGCGGCAGGAAGCGGCGGAGAAGGTCGAGCGGGCCCGCAGCAGGCTGGCGCTGCTCAACGACGTCGGCGCGCGGATCGGCGGGCTGCTGGACGTGCACCGGGGCGCGGAGGAGCTGGCGAGGGCGCTGGTGCCGCGGTTCAGCGACTACTCGGGGGTGATCCTGCACGCTGCGGTCGCCGACGGCGGGGAGCTGCCGACGGTGCAGTACAGCGAGAGCACGCCGATGCGGCAATTGGGCGTGGGCGCGATCCGGCAGGGTCCCGAGGTGGACCGGATGATCAAGCTGGGATCGGTCATCTCCTTCACCCGCAAGTCGATCTTCGGGACGGTACTGGCCACCGGGCGGCCGCAGCTGGTGGAGAACGACGAGCAGCTGCTCGCCACCACCTTCCCCGGCGATCCCAAGGTGCGCGCCACCATGGAGCTGGGCATCCACTCGCTGCTGGTGCTGCCGCTGCGGGCGCGCGGCGTCGTGCTCGGGCTGCTGGTGGTCAGCCGGGCGGACGGCCGGGAGCCGTTCGACCGGGACGATCTGGCGCTGGCGATGGAGCTGGCCGACCGGGCGGGCTCCGGGCTGGACAACGCGCGGCTGTACGTCCGCGAGCGCGAGGGCGCCCTGATGCTGCAGCGCAGCCTGCTGCCGCAGACGGTGCCCCAGCCGCCCGGCGTCGAGGTCGCCTTCCGGTACGTGCCGGGCAGCGTCGGCACGGAGGTGGGCGGTGACTGGTTCGACGTGATCCAGCTGGCCGGCGGCCGGGTCGCGTTCGTCGTGGGCGATGTGATGGGGCACGGTCTCGGCGCCGCCGCGACCATGGGCCGGCTGCGTACCGCGGTACGTACTCTCGCCGGGCTCGACATGCCGCCGCACGAACTGCTGCGGCGCGTCAACGACCTCGGCGACGACCTCGCCCAGGGTCAGGACGAGACCTGGATGGCCACCGTCGTGTACGCGGTCTACGATCCGTCGACACGGCGCTGCACTCTGGCGAAGGCCGGGCACCTGCCCCCCGTACTGGTCTATCCGGGGGTGGAGAGCGGCTTCGCCGGCTGTGGTGCGACGCTTTTGGAACTTCCGTCGGGCGCGCCGCTCGGCGTCGGCGGCGTGGAGTTCGAGTCCGTCGAGCTGGATGTGCCGGACGGAACGGTGCTGGTGCTCTACACCGACGGGCTGGTCGAGGCCCGCGGTGAGGACATCACCGACGGCCTGGACCGGCTGAGCGCCGTGCTCTGCCGGCCTTTCTCCTCATTGGAGGACGCCTGTGACGATCTGCTGTCCGCGATGGTGCCGGGCCGTGAGCCGGACGACGTGGCCCTGCTGATGGCCAGGCTCGGCGGTCTGCCGGAGGGCAGCACCGCCTCTTGGACCTTCCCGGCCGAGCCCAGTGCCGTACGGCGGGCCCGCCGCCATGTCCGCGAGACGCTCGCCGACTGGCATCTCGAACCGCTGACCGATGTGACGGTGCTGCTCGTCAGCGAACTGGTCACCAACTCGCTGCGGTACGCGCACGGGCCGATCGGCGTCCGTATGGTGCGCGGTTCCTCGCTGCTGGTCGAGGTCTCCGACCCGCTCCCCGACCCCCCGCTGGAGCGGGTCGCCACCGAGGAGGACGAGGGCGGCCGCGGCCTGCAGCTGGTGGCCCGCGCCTCCCGCCGCTGGGGCACCAGGCACGGGACGCTCGGCAAGACGGTGTGGTTCGAGCTCGCGATGCCCCCGGGGATGTCCGGTACATGACCGGCCCGTTCCGTCCCGCACCCCGGACAGGGCGGTTCAGGTCCGCACCACCGGGTAGCGAGTAGAGGCGAACGGGAACCAGTGGGAGCCGAGATGATGCTGTGATCGTCAAGACCGTGTGCGGGACGGTCATGATGCTGAATACTCGGCTCCAACCGGTCCATGTGTGCTGAGCTGGAGGGGTCGGGCGAGTGAACGACATGCCAGCGGGGGCCGATTTGTCTGATGAGCGGGACAACAGCACGACCCCCCGGACCACGGTCTGGCAGTCCAGTCCGCCCGGATCGATCTACGACTACATCCGCGTCGCCTCGTTCTCGCTCGGCGCCGACGGGCGGATCGACCAGTGGAGCGACCGCGCCGCCGAATTCTTCGGTGTGCCGGCCGGGCAGGCGCTCGGCAAGGACCCGATCACCGCGTTCGCCCCGCCCGACACCTGGGACCGCGGCCATGAGCGGGTCGCGGAGATCCTGGATGGCCGCGAGTGGATAGGGCTCGCCCCCTACCGTGACGCCTCCGGTACCGAGGGCATCGCCGAGATCTATGTGATGCCCGCCGACCGCGGGGCGCTGTGCATCGCCGTCGACGTCTCGTCGCTGCGGCAGATCGAGACCGACCTGGCTGCCTCGCAGGCCGTCTTCGGGCAGTCCCCGATGGGCTTCGTCCTCTTCGACACCCATCTGCGGCTGCTCCGCGTCAATGAACGTTTCGCGACCGTCTTCGGCCGGTCCGCGGAAGAGCACCGGGGCCGCGGCCCCCACGACTTCCTGTCCCGCGTGGAGGCCGACCGGCTCACCGCCGCGCTGCGCCAGGTGCTGGGGAGCGGCGATCCGGTACTCGACATGCCGCTGGTCGGCACCGTGCCCGGCGAGAACGGGCGCAGGCGCTGGGCGATCTCCCTGTACCGGCTGCACAGCGGCAGCGGACGTCCCATAGGGGTCGCGGGACTGGCCATGGACGTCACCGGCCGGCAGCGGGCGGAGCGGGAGGCCGCGCACGCCCGCCGCAATCTCGCCCTGCTCAACGAGGCCGGGGTCCGGATCGGCAACTCCCTGGACCTGGAGACCACCGCCCGCGAGCTGCTCGACGTCGCCGTACCGCACTTCTGCGATCTGGCGTCCGTCGACCTGTACCAGGCGCTGCTCGTCGGCGAGGAGGATGTCAGGGGCACCGCGGACGGCAGTGGCGAGGTGCGCCGGGTGGCGTTCGCCAGCGCCGTCTCGAACGCGCCCTCCGCGATCCTGGGCGGTGACGGCGACGAGGGCTCCGTGCCCGTCGGATCCGTCCACCGCCACCCGTTCAGCTCGCCCTGCGCGAGCGCGCTGCGCACCGCCCAGACGCAGATGCTGGGCGTGGACCCCGAGCCGGACCTGGGCGGCGCGCTCGTCCAGTCCACGCTGATCGTCCCCATGGTCGCCCGCGACAACGTCCTGGGCCTGGTGCAGTTCTCCCGCGCCAAGGGAAGCGAACCGTTCTCGGAACGGGACCGGATGCTCGCCGAGGAGCTCGCCGCGCGCGCCGCGGTCTGTATCGACAACGCGCGGCTGTACCGGCGCGAGCACGAGCGCGCGCTGATACTGCAGCGCAGTCTGCTGCCGCCGGGCAATCCCGAGGCGGCCGGGCTGGACATCGCCTGCCGCTATCTGCCGGGCAATATGGAGACCGAGGTCGGCGGCGACTGGTTCGACGTCATCGAGCTGCCGGGACACCGCACCGCGCTCGTCGTCGGCGACGTCATGGGCCGCGGGCTGCGGGCCGCCGTCGCCATGGGTGAACTCCGCACCGCCGTCAGGACGCTCGCTCTGCTCGACCTCGAACCGGCCGAAGTGCTCACCGCGCTCGACGAGGTCGCCCGCGGCCTCGGCGCCCCGCCCGAGACCCGCAGCAGGCGCGGCAAGGACCGCGGTGGCACGGACCTCACCGAGGTCTACCTCGCCACCTGTGTGTACGCCGTCTACGACGCGGTCACCCGGCGCTGCACGATCGCCAACGCCGGGCACCTCCCGCCGGTGGTCGTCGAGCCGGGCGAGCCCGCGCTGATGCTGGAGGTACCCACCGGGATGCCGCTGGGCGTGGGCGGTGAGCCCTTCGAGGAGATCGACGTGGAACTCCCCGACGGCGCTCTGCTGGCCCTCTACACCGACGGCCTCGTCGAATCCCGCAACCACCCGCTGGACGAGGGCCTCGAAGCCTTCCGTGCGGCGTTCGACGATCCGCAGCGGCCGCTGGAGGACGTCTGCGACCACATCCTCGCCACCCTCGACACCGCCCATGGCGAGGACGACATCGCCCTCCTCATGGCCCGCGTGCACGGCCTGCCGGCCGACTCCGTCGGCGACTGGACGCTGGAGCCCCACCCCGCCTCGGTCGCCCGCGCTCGCGAGTACGCCCGCGAGCGGCTGCTCTCCTGGGGACTGGAGGGGCTCGTCGACACCACGGAACTGCTCGTCAGCGAGCTGGTCACCAATGCCCTGCGGCACGGGGCCGGCGATATCCGGCTCCGGCTGCTCCGTGACCGCACCCTCGTCTGTGAGGTCTGGGACGGCGCCCTGGTCCAGCCCCGGCGGCGGCGCGCCCGCGACACCGACGAAGGCGGGCGCGGCCTCCAGCTCGTCACCCTCCTCAGCGAGAGCTGGGGCAGCCGCCGTACCCACCGCGGGAAGACCGTCTGGTTCGAGCTCGCTCTGCCGGGCGGCGGCGCGCCGGGGGCGGAGCCGAGCGTGGACGACCTGCTGAGCATGTACTGAGGCGGGTTTGCCGCCCTGGCAGGCGCTATCCGCCGGCCTTGAGGGCGGCGAGCCTGGCATCGACCTCCGCGGTGTCGGAGAGGCTGTCGAGGCTTTCGAACTGGGCGTCCAGCGAGGAAGCGGCCAGCTCCTCCTTGCCCTTGGCCTTGGCCTCCTCGCGCCGGACCTTGTCCTCGAAACGGCCCAGCTCACTGGTCGGGTCCAGGACGTTGATGTTCTTGGCCGCGTCCATCATCTGGTTCTGCGCCTGTGCGGACTTCGCGCGCGCCACCAGCGAATCCCGCTTGCTCTGCAGCTCGGTCAGCTTGGCCCGCATCTGGTCGAGCCCGGACTTGAGCTTGTCGACCACCTCGGTCTGGCTTGCGATGACGGGCTGCGCAGTCGTCGCCTCCTTCTCCGACTGGACCTGGCGGCCGAGCGCCACCTTGGCGAGATTGTCGAAGCGGTCGGCGTCCGCGGTATCGCCGGCGGCCCGCAGCTCGTCGGCCTTCCTGCTGGCGGCGAGTGCCTTGCCGCCCCACTCCCCGGCGGCGGCCACGTCCTCGTCGTGGTCCTGCTCCATCAGACGGAGATTGCCGATGGTGGCGGCCACCGCCTCCTCGGCCTCCGCGATGTTGTCGCTGTAGTCACGGATGAGCTGGTCGATCATCTTTTGCGGGTCCTCGGCCTGGTCGAGGAGAGCGTTGATATTGGCCTTCGCGAGCTGGGTCACACGGCCGAGGATCGTCTGCTTGGTCATGGCTGGTGTTCCTTTCCGGCGCTGTGGATGCGAGTGGACGAAAGAGCGCGGATCGCGGGTCGTCGGTGCGAGTCGGAGCGGGCCCGAGCAGAGGTCCGAGCAGGTCCGAGCAGGGCGGTGCGGGTCAGAACCGGCCGCCGCCGCCTATGCGGCCGCGGGTGCCGCCCCCGCCGAAGCTCCCGGGTCCGCCGCCTCCGCCGAAGCCCCCGCCCCCGCCGAAGCCGCCCATGCCGCCGCCGTTCAGGATTCCGCCGAGGATGATCCCGCCCAGGACGGCGCCGCTCATGCCTCCGCCGCCGCGCCCGCCACCCCCGAAGCCGCCGCCGCCGCCCACGTCCTGCTGGGCGAACTGCTGTGCCTGACGTGCCAGTTGGTCGGCCTGCTGGGCTTCGCCGAGCGCGCCCGCCGCATCGGTGGCGGCCAGCGACTCGGCCTGCTCCAGCCGCCGTTCGGCCTCGGCGAGCCGGGTACGGGCCTGGCTGCCGATCGCGCCGCGGTGGGTGGTGATGACATCCCGGGCCGCCGCCACCTCGCTGCGGGCCGCCAGCAGCGCCTGGCCGAGCAGCCCACGGGCCCGCTGTTCGTTCACGGCTCCCTCGCGGGCGCCGGCCAGTGCCCCGTCGAGGGCGGCGTCCGCCTCCTCGATCCTGCGCAGCGCCGAGATCGGGTCGTAGCGGCCGGCCGTCCGCTCCTGCCGTACGTCGGTGAGGACGGATTCCGCGCGGGCGATGCGGCCCCGCAGATCGGCTGTCGGCGCCTCGGCGGTGGTGCCGGCGAGCAGCCCCCGGGCGTCGGCCAGATCGGTGTCGGTCTCGGTGAGCGCGTCCTTGAGCTTGGCGTCGGCCTGCTCCAGCTCCTCCGCGCGGCGCACGACGGACTCGGCGAGCGTCCCGGCCTGGTCGAGGGCGCCCTCCGCGGCCCGTATGAACACCGCAGCCCGGGAATTGTCGCCCGCGTCGATCGCCTGCCGGGCCTGGGCGAGCGAGGTCCCGGCGAACTCCAGCCGGTCCCGTGCCTCCGCCGGATGCCCGGTGACCGGTTCGACGGCGGAGTCCGCGTAGCGCTGCACGAGCGTGCCGATCGCGGTCTCGGCGGCCGTCACATGCGTGCCGAGCGCCGCCGCGGTCGCCTCGGCGTGCGCGAGGGCCTGCGGTGCGTTGGACTCCAGGGCCCGCAGCCGGTCGAACGCATCCGACTCGGCGTCCAGGCGGCGGTTCGCCTGGGTGCAGCGGCTCAGGATCTCGTCGAGCATCTGCCGCCGGGTCTCATCGTCCTCGGGAAAGGCGTCATCGAGTTTCTGCCGCAGCCGGAACGCCGCGGTGAGCTCACCGCGGGCGTAACCGACGGCCTCGGTGAACGGCTTGGCGGCCTCGTCGCCGAACTGGGCCGCCGCGAAACCGAGTTCCTCCTGGCTGGTACGCACGGCGTCGTCCGTCTCCACCAGCAGCTGCTTGGCCTGCGCGTCGAGTTCGGGCAGCGGCGTGATCCGGGGCTCCGCGGCGCCCGCGCCGTCACCCCAGCCGCCGCCCTTCGGCGGTGCGCCCGTGCCGCTCCGCTTGCGCCGCGAGTACGCATACGCGCCGAGCACGCCCGCGCCGCCGACCGCCGCGACCGGGATCCACAGGGCTGCCGAGCCGGTCGAGTCCGAGCCGCCGCCGGGATCCTCGGGACCCGGCGTGATCGCGGGCGCCACGACGGGCTGCCCGCCCAGTACGGCCCCGTACCCGTTCGCGGCGCCGATGACGGCGCCCGCCCAGTCGTTCTGCTTCAGCGCGGGCTCGATCGCGGAACGGTTCACCTCGTCGATCTGGCTCTGGGTGAACCCGGAACTCTGGTCGGCGGAGACGGCGTACTGCCGGTCGTGGGTGGCGACGGCCAGCAGTACGTCGTTCTGCCCGAGGCCGTTGCGCTGCGCGGTGGCGTTGGCCCACTCCTGCGCGTTGCGGCCGGAGAAGCCGTTCACGTAGGCGACGAAGAGCTGGATCCGGTGGCCGGTGTAGAGCTTCTCCAGCGCCTTCGCGACCTGCTGCTCACGGTCGCCCAGCGCGCTCACCCTGTCGGTGATCTGGCCGGTCCTGGACAGCGTGATCGGGTCGTCGGCGTGTGCCGTGCCGATGGCGCCGGGCAGCAGAAGGAGTACGCCGAGCAGCACAACGGTTCTGCCGACCCGCCGTATCAGCCGCATCCGGTCGCGCCCTTCGCCGCGCCACGCGCCGACGGCATGGCCCTGTTCGGGAGCGTATGCGCCGTTTGTGCCCCTCGCGACCGCACCGCCTCCGGCGGGGCACCCGCCGACGGCGCAGGCCGCCGCAGGCTTACGGCCGGCGGAGGATCTTGTTGCCCAGCCAGACGAGGGGGTCGTACTTGCGGTCGACGGCCCGTTCCTTCAGCGGGATGAGCGCATTGTCGGTGATCTTGATGTGTTCCGGGCACACCTCGGTGCAGCACTTGGTGATGTTGCAGTACCCGAGCCCGTGGTCGTCCTGGGCGGAGGCCTTGCGGTCGAGGCCCTGCTCGGCGGCGGCGTCGAGCGGGTGCATGTCGAGTTCGGCGATCCGCATGAGGAAGCGCGGCCCGGCGAAGGCGGTCTTGTTCTCCTCATGGTCACGGACCACATGGCAGGTGTCCTGGCACAGGAAGCACTCGATGCACTTCCGGAACTCCTGGGAGCGTTCCACGTCCTTCTGCTGCATCCGGTACTCGCCGGGCTTGAGACCGGCCGGCGGCACGAACGCCGGCACCTCCCGCGCCTTGTTGTAATTGAAGGACACATCGGTGACCAGGTCCCGCACGACGGGGAAGGCCCGCATCGGGGTGACGGTGATCGTCTCCTCGGGCGTGAAGACCGACATCCGCGTCATGCACATCAGCCGCGGTCTGCCGTTGACCTCGGCGCTGCACGATCCGCACTTCCCCGCCTTGCAGTTCCAGCGGACGGCGAGATCGGAGGCCTGGGTGGCCTGCAGCCGGTGGATGATGTCGAGGACGACCTCGCCCTCGTTCACTTCCACCTCGTAGTCCTGCAGGTCCCCGCCCTCGGCGTCGCCCCGCCACACCTTGAAGTGTGCTGTGTACGTCACGGGGCCAGCTCCTCGTCCGTCAGATACTTCAGCAGTTCTTCCTTCTCGAACAGGGCGAGGAGGTCGTCCCGCATCGGGTCCATGTCGCGGTGGGTGAGCTTGACCTGGCCGCGTTGCGGATCGGTGTCCGCGAGGCCGCCGCTGGGGTCGGAGAGCTCGCAGACGAGGTTGACCTTGCGCCAGGCACGGTCCATGCCGGGATGGTCCTCGCGGGTGTGGCCGCCGCGGCTCTCGGTGCGTTCCAGCGCGGCGCGCGCCACGCACTCGCTGACGAGCAGCATGTTGCGCAGGTCGATCGCCAGATGCCAGCCGGGGTTGAACTGCCGGTGCCCCTCGACGCCGGCCCGCCGTGAGCGCAGCCGCAGATCGGTGAGGCGGCTGAGCGCCTCCTCCATCTCGGGGGCCCGCCGGATGATGCCGACCAGGTCGTTCATGGCCTGCTGCAGTTCCTGGTGGAGGGTGTACGGGTTCTCCGCCGGGTGCCCCTGCGGCAGATCGGGGTCGGCGGCCTCCGCGCTGAACGGCCGCAGCGCCTCCGCCGCGGCGCTGTCGATCTGGTCCTCGGGGACGGCGGGCCGCCCCGAGCCGAGCCCGGCCACGTACTCGGAGGCGTGCAGTCCGGCCCGGCGGCCGAAGACCAGCAGGTCGGAGA
Source organism: Streptomyces sp. PH10-H1 (assembly GCF_030063355.1). Taxonomy (GTDB): domain Bacteria; phylum Actinomycetota; class Actinomycetes; order Streptomycetales; family Streptomycetaceae; genus Actinacidiphila. Next base: position 21,128 of record NZ_JASISZ010000019.1, on the reverse strand, counting down.
GGGAATTGCCGCCCAGCCGGTTGGAGCCGTGCATCCCGCCGGCGACCTCGCCCGCCGCGTAAAGGCCGGGCACGCCGCGGGCGGCGGCGCTGTCGGGTTCCACGTCGACGCCGCCCATCATGTAGTGGCAGGTCGGGCCGACCTCCATGGGTTCCGCGGTGATGTCGACGTCGGCGAGTTCCTTGAACTGGTGGTGCATCGACGGCAACCGGCGTTTGATCTCCTCGGCGGGCAGCCGGGTCGACACATCGAGGAAGACGCCGCCGTGCGGGGTGCCGCGGCCGGCCTTGACCTCGGAGTTGATGGCGCGGGCCACCTCGTCGCGGGGGAGCAGCTCCGGCGGCCGGCGGTGCTTCTCCGGGTCGGCGTACCAGCCGTCGGCCTCCTGCTCGGACTGCGCGTACTTCTCCTTGAACACGTCGGGGATGTAGTCGAACATGAACCGTTTGCCGTCGCTGTTGCGCAGCACCCCGCCGTCGCCGCGCACCGACTCGGTGACGAGGATTCCCTTGACGGACGGCGGCCAGACCATCCCGGTGGGATGGAACTGGATGAACTCCATGTTGATGAGCGGCGCGCCCGCGAGCAGCGCCAGCGCATGCCCGTCGCCGGTGTACTCCCAGGAGTTGGAGGTCACCTTGAAGGACTTGCCGATGCCGCCGGTCGCGAGCACCACGGCCGGGGTCTCGATGACGAAGAGCCGGCCCGACTCGCGGATGTAGCCGAACACCCCGCTGACGGCAGGGCCGTCCTTGAGCACCCGGGTGACGGTGCACTCCTGGAAGACCTTCAGCCGCGCCTCGTAGTCGCCGAACTCGGCGAAGTCCTCCTGCTGGAGGGAGACGATCTTCTGCTGGAGGGTGCGGATCAGCTCGAGCCCGGTGCGGTCGCCGACATGAGCGAGGCGTGGGTACTCGTGCCCGCCGAAGTTGCGCTGTGAGATCCGGCCGTCCTTGGTGCGGTCGAAGAGCGCGCCCCAGGTCTCCAGCTCCCACACCCGGTCCGGGGCCTCACGGGCGTGCAGCTCGGCCATCCGCCACTGGTTGAGGAACTTCCCGCCGCGCATGGTGTCGCGGAAGTGCACTTCCCAGCTGTCGTTGGAGTTGGCGTTGCCCATGCTGGCGGCGATACCGCCCTCGGCCATCACTGTGTGCGCCTTGCCGAACAGCGATTTGCAGATGACCGCGGTGCGCATGCCCTGCTCGCGGGCCTCGATGGCGGCGCGGAGACCCGCACCGCCCGCGCCGACGACGACCACGTCGTAAGTGTGCCTTTCGACTTGCGTCATGCTTTCTGGCATCCCCTTCGTTTAGAAGAACCGCGGGTCGTCGAAGGCGCCGCTGGCGACGAGATATACGTAGAAGTCCGCGAGAGCCACGCTGATCAGCGAGACCCAGGCGAGCAGCATGTGACGTTCATTCAGTTTGCCGACCCAGCCCCACAGCCGGTACCGCACGGGGTGCTCGGAGAAGTGCTTGAGCCTGCCGCCGATGATGTGCCGGCAGGAGTGGCAGGAGAAGGTGTACGCCCAGATCAGGGTGATGTTCACGAGCAGCACGAGCGTTCCGAGGCCCGCGTGGCCCCAGTTGCCGTCCGCGTCGCGGAAGCTCAGCACCACGTCGTAGGTCAGGATCCCGGCGACCGGGATCGCGAAGTAGAAGAAGTACCGGTGGATGTTCTGCAGGATCAGCGGGAAACGCGTCTCACCGGTGTACTTCGCGTGCGGTTCCGCGACGGCGCAGGCGGGGGGCGAGGCCCAGAACCCGCGGTAGTACGCCTTGCGGTAGTAGTAGCAGGTGAGCCGGAAGCCGAGCGGGAAGATCAGCACGATCAGGGCCGGGGAGATGCCCCACCAGCTCCCGAACAGGTGCCAGTCGGCACCGCCGTTCATGTCCTCGCAGTTCGACGCCAGACACGGGGAGTAGAACGGCGAGACGTACGGCGCCGAGTAGTAGTGGCTGTTCGCGAACGCGCGCCATGTCGAGTAGACGATGAACGCCCCCAGCCCGAGCGCGGTGACCAGGGGTGGAACCCACCACCGGTCGGTCCGCAGATGTCGGGTGGGGATGGCCGCGCGCCCTGGGGTGTGGACGCCCCGGCGCGCGGGATCGCTGTCGGCGGACTCGGTACGGGAGGTGCTTCCGGTGGCCAATGCGTACTCCGGAGGGGAGCGGAAGGGGGAGGGAGGCGGTCAGGACCTGTCCGGCTCTACGGCGCGTGTCCGGCTCTACGGCGCGTGGCCGTGGGCCGATCCCAGCCCCTCGTCCTCGCAGTCGGACCACAGCCCGGGGTCGTAGGGCGTGTCGGGCACGATCACCATTTCCACCGGACCGGGCGGGCCGGCGCCCCGCGCGGTCTCGCGCAGCAGGGTCAGGCTCTCGCGGAGATGGTCCGCGTCCGCCCGCACCCGCCGCATGTCGAGGCTGTTCCCGACGTGCTGCTCCAGCAGGCCCACGCTGCGGACCAGGTCGTCCAGCCGACGCTGAACCGATGTCAGATCGTCTTGCAGGGACATGGATTCGCCCTCACCTCTGCCGCAGTCCGGTTGGTGACGCTCATGCGGAAGCGAGTGTCGCGCGTCACATGCGCGATTGGGAAGAGCGCGTACAGGTGAAATGGCGCCCGGCCGGGGGATCGGGGGAAGTCGCGCGCTCGCGGCCCCCGGCGGGCGCCCCACCGCCGTTCGGGTGGCCTGCTGCCCTCTTCACGCCGTGTCGCGCCGCCACGCGGGTAAGCGTCGCTTTCAGTAGGTGCGATAAGCGACAAATACCGCCAACTGAGTATGACTGATTGTACGCCCCATAGGCGTATGCCGGTCCGGCGGCGGCCGGAGAGCCCGCGGAGGTACCTGACCATGTCCCGCAGCGTCATTCCCGCATCCGTACGCGGGGCAGCCCCCAGTCGCCGGTATCGGCACCGGTATCAGCCCCGGTCCGGTGTGCCGGGGCTGCGCAGCGGGGCGGGGCGGCGCGGCGCGGCCCTGGCCGGCATCGCCGCTCTGGCCCTCGCCGGATGCTCCTCGGGCGGTGGCGGCGGCAGCAAGGCCGTCCCCGGCACCGACATCGCCTCGGTGCCCCGCAGCGCCGTCCGGGAGGGCGGGACGCTGCGCTGGGCCGTCGACAGCGTGCCGGCCACGCTCAACGCCTTCCAGGCGGACGCGGACGAGGACACCGCCCGCATCGCGGGTGCCGTCCTGCCCGCCATGTTCCGCCTCGACGGCCGGGGCAGCCCGCAGCGGGACGCGGACTTCCTCGTCGCTGCCGCCGTCGTGGAGCACGAGCCGAAGCAGGTCGTGTCGTACAAGCTCAACCCGAAGGCGAAGTGGAGCGACGGCCGGGCCGTCGGCATCGACGACTTCACGGCGCAGTGGAAGGCGCTGAGCGGCCACAACGCCGCGTACTGGAGCGCGCGCAACGCCGGCTACGACCGGATCGCCGAGGTCAGCCAGGGCGCGGACAGCCATGAGGTCAAGATCACCTTCGCCACCCCGTACGCGGACTGGCAGTCGTTGTTCACCCCGCTGTACCCCAAGACCGTGACCGGCACCCCGGACGCCTTCAACGACGGCGCCCGCTCCGCCCTGACCGCCGTCGCCGGCCCGTTCAGCGTCAAGGACGTCGACCGCAAGGCGGGCGCCGTCACCCTGGTCCGCAATACGGCCTGGTGGGGCGAGCGCTCCAAGCTCGACCAGCTGGTGCTGACCGCCGTGCCGCGTGACGCCCGGGCTGCCGCGCTGGCCGACGGAAGGCTCGACGTGGCGGAGTTCGACACGACCGCGCTCAGCTTGGTCCGCAAGGCCGAGGCCGCCAAGAGCCTCGTCATCCGCAGAGCCCCCGGCGCGGCGTACACGCAGCTCGCGCTCAACGGCAGCACCGGCCCGCTCGCCGACGAACGGGTCCGGCACGCGGTGGCCCGGGCGATCGACCGGCAGGCCATCGCCGACGCCGTGCTCAAACCGCTCGGCCTGCCCGCCCGGCCGCTCGGCAATCACCTGGTCCTCGCCTCGCAGGACGGCTACGAGGACCACAGCTCGGCCCTCGGCCCCACGGATGCGGGGCAGGCCCAGGCGCTGCTGGCCGACGCGGGCTGGCAGCACGCCGCCCCGAAGGCCCCGGCAGGAGCCGCGGCCGCCAACCCGGCGAAGCCCGGCGCCCCGGCGAATCCCGCGGACCCCGGCAAGCCCGCGGATCCTGCCAAGCCCGCCGACCCCGCCAAGCCGGCAGCCCCGGCCCAGCCCGCCGAGGGCGCGCCGGCCCCCGCGATCGGGGTGACGACGGTCGTCGAGCCCAGTGGCGCCCTGCGCAAGGACGGCAAGCAGCTGACGCTGCGCTTCGTCCTCCCCTCGAGCTCACCGACGACGGCCGACGTCGGCGCCCGGATCGCCAGGACGCTGTCCGGCATCGGTATCCGCACCGAGATCACCAAGGTCGCCGACGCGAGCTTCTTCCACGACCACGTCGCGTCGGGCGACTTCGACCTGGCCCTCTACTCCTGGCCCGGCACGGCCTATCCGGCCACCGACGACCGGCCGATCTTCGCCAAGCCGCTGCCCGCACCCGACGGCACACTGACGGTGGACCAGAACTACTCCCGCGTCGGCACCGACCAGATCGACCAGCTGCTGGACCAGGCCTCCGCAGAACTGGACCAGGGCGCGGCCCGTGATCTCGCCGCCCGCGCGGACTCCCGGATCTGGGCCGCCGCCGGCTCCATCCCGCTCTTCCAGCGCCCCCAGCTCGTCGCCCTCAGGCCCACCGTCGCCAATGCGGGCGCCTTCGGGTTCGAGGCCCCCCGATACCAGGACATCGGGTTCCGTAAGTAGTACCCCGCGCGGACTGTCTTTGACGCTCCGGGGTGCGCCGGGGCCCAGCGGCCGCGAGGCGGCCCGAAACCGGCGCTGCCACGGGTCCTTCCGTTAATCCCACCGGCTCCGCGGCGCCCTGATCGGGCCCGTGGGGCCGGTGGGAGCGGGCCCCGGAGCTCTCCCGGGCGGCCGAGTCGCCCGAGGCCCCGTACCATGGGGTAAGGCCGCGGCTTGTCCTGCCCGGCGGGCGAGTGCGTCAACACGGAACGCGCAGCCATCCACGATCCCGGGAGAAGCGCCGCAGCATGTCCACGCGCCACGATATTCGTAACGTCGCCATTGTCGCCCACGTCGACCACGGCAAGACGACCCTTGTCGACGCCATGCTCAAGCAGGCCGGCGCTTTCGCTGCCCACCAGCACCTCGACGACCGCATGATGGACTCGAACGACCTGGAACGTGAGAAGGGCATCACGATCCTGGCCAAGAACACGGCCGTGAAGTACCACCCCAAGGGTGGCGGCGACGTCATCACGATCAACATCATCGACACCCCCGGCCACGCCGACTTCGGTGGTGAGGTCGAGCGCGGCCTGTCGATGGTCGACGCGGTCGTGCTCCTCGTGGACGCCTCCGAGGGCCCGCTGCCGCAGACCCGCTTCGTGCTGCGCAAGGCGCTGACCGCGAACCTGCCGGTCATCCTGTGCATCAACAAGACGGACCGCCCGGACTCCCGGATCGACGAGGTCATCAACGAGACCTACGACCTTTTCCTGGATCTGGACGCGACCGAGGAGCAGATCGAGTTCCCGATCGTCTACGCCTGCGCCCGCGACGGCGTCGCCTCGCTGACCAAGCCGGAGAACGGCACGGTCCCGCCGGACAGCGACTCGCTGGAGCCGTTCTTCTCCACCATCCTGTCGACGGTCCCGGCCCCGGAGTACACCGAGGGCGCGCCGCTCCAGGCCCACGTCACCAACCTGGACGCCGACAACTTCCTCGGCCGTATCGCGCTGCTCCGGGTCGAGGAGGGCGAGCTGCGCAAGGGCCAGCAGGTCGCGTGGATGCGCCGCGACGGCTCGGTCACGCAGGTCAAGATCACCGAGCTGCTGATGACCGAGGCGCTCACCCGCAAGCCCGTCGAGATGGCGGGCCCCGGTGACATCTGCGCCGTGGCCGGTATCCCGGAGATCACCATCGGCGAGACGCTGGCCGACCTGGAGAACCCGGTCGCGCTGCCGCTCATCACGGTCGACGAGCCGGCCATCTCCATGACCATCGGTACCAACACCTCGCCGCTGGTCGGCAAGGGCGGCAAGGGCCACAAGGTCACCGCCCGCCAGGTGAAGGACCGCCTGGACAAGGAGCTCATCGGCAACGTCTCGCTCCGCGTCCTGCCCACCGAGCGTCCCGACGCGTGGGAGGTCCAGGGCCGTGGCGAGCTGGCGCTGGCGATCCTCGTGGAGCAGATGCGCCGCGAGGGCTTCGAGCTGACCGTCGGCAAGCCGCAGGTCGTCACCAAGACGATCAACGGCAAGGTCCACGAGCCGACCGAGCGGATGACGGTCGACTGCCCCGAGGAGTACCTCGGCGCGATCACCCAGCTCATGGCGACCCGCAAGGGCCGTATGGAGACCATGACGAACCACGGCTCCGGCTGGGTCCGCATGGAGTTCGTCGTCCCGGCCCGTGGCCTGATCGGCTTCCGTACGGAGTTCCTCACGGACACCCGCGGCACCGGTATCGCGCACAGCATCTTCGAGGGTCACGAGCCGTGGTTCGGCGAGCTGCGCACCCGTAACAACGGTTCCCTGGTGGCGGACCGCGCCGGCGTCGTGACGCCGTTCGCGATGATCAACCTCCAGGAGCGCGGCGTGATCTTCGTCGAGGCGACCACCGAGGTGTACGAGGGCATGATCATCGGCGAGAACTCGCGCAACGATGACATGGACGTGAACATCACCAAGGAGAAGAAGCTCACCAACATGCGCGCCGCCTCCGCGGACAACACCGAGAACGTGGTGCCGCCGCGCAGGCTCTCCCTGGAGCAGTCCCTCGAGTTCTGCCGCGAGGACGAGTGCATCGAGGTCACCCCGGAGACCGTGCGTATCCGCAAGGTCGTCCTGGACCAGAAGGAGCGCGGCCGCGCGTACTCGCGCGCCAAGCGCTGACGCCTCCCGCTCGGGTTTGAGTGAAGAGGGGGTTCGGGGGATGTCCCCCGGGCCCCCTCTCGGGCTTTCCCGGGCCCTGGCGGCCCCGGCCGGCCGGCCGGGCATCTCCGGGCATCCGGGCGCCTGTCCGAGGCGTGTCCGGGCCCCGGACAGGGCCTGCACGGGCCCGGGGCCGGTTCGTCCTCAAGCTCCCCCAGCTACCGCTGGGAGGTGCCCCCTCGACGGGCTGAATTCAGGCCGTCCGGCGATCGCGGACACGTAGCCCGGTGAACCGCCGGTCACGGCACCGCCGCGTTTGCCGGGACGATCCAGGCCGGCGGTTGCAACACCGGAGTTTTCCAGTAGATGTCCAGCCGGGTGATGAGTCCGTCCGCGTCCAGCTCCATGACGTTTGCGAACCGCATCACGTTCCGCTCGTCCGCGGCTGTCGGCTGGATCGTCTCCACCGCCTCGTTGAGTACCCGCCGCCCGTCCGCGCTGAGGAACGTCCGGCGCGACTCCAGGTGGTGGTAGGCCATCCGCTCCGTCACCCGTGAGACGAACGCCACGTAGGCCTCCCGGCCCCGGACGGTGTCGTCCTCGTCGCCCCGCATCCCGACACGCACGAACCCGTCCGCCAGAGTGGCGGCGACGAGCCCCCAGTCGTGGGTGTCGATCCCGCGCCAGAACGCCGCCACCGTCTCCTCGCGCCGAGTGTGCTCCAACTCACCTTGTGGCACTGGGTATCCCTTCCGCACCGGCCAGTTATCTGACGAGCCGTCAGACTACTGATCCGGCTGCGCGGTGGCGATGGGGGCGACCAGCTCGACTTCGAAGCCCTCGGTGTTCTCCAGATAGGCGGCGTAGTGCCGGCCGCCCCCCGCGTAGGGGTGCCGGTCGGGGAACATCAGCGTCCAGCCGTGGCCGGGCGCCCGGGCCGCCAGGTCGTCGGCCATGGCCCGGTCGGCCACATGAAAGGCCAGGTGATTGAGGCCCGGCCGGCGCCGCTCGTGCCGGTCGCCGGTCAGATCGGGGGAGCGCTCCACCACGATGTAGGTGGGGCCCAGCTTCCAGCTGCGCCCCGCGGGCCAGTCCTGAAAAGGGGCGTAGCCCAGCTCTCCCAGCAGCCAGCCCCAGCTCGCGGTGGCGGCGGCCAGGTCGCCGACCCAGAGCTCGACGTGGTGCAGCAGTCCTGAGGTCTCCTTGCTCATGGGACGGATTCAACACCGCCCGCCCGGGGTGGCCGGGCTCCCGGTATCAGGGACGGGTGGACATGACCCGCGTAGACTTGGCCTGATTTTTTGGATCTTCCGCAACCGATTTCACCGGCCAGTCGTCCGTATAGCGGACACGATTCGCCGGATGTTGCGTTAACAGTCCGTTTCGCGGGTGTCTGTCTACGTTCCAAATGTCCGAATTGTGGGCCAAGTTCATCCCTGATGTGATCAAAGCGAGACCATTTGGGTGTGGTTACGCGCCTAAACGTGCCCGATAGTGGGACGCAGTTCAGCTCGGGTCAATGGGTCCAAGCGCTTATGGGGAGCGCCGACTCACGAGCAACAGAGGGCCGGTTTCGCTGTCAGGGGTGTCAGCGGATGGTCGGCCTTCTTTTCACGTATCAACAGTGAACTCCTGAGGAGGCAATCCATGCGCGGTGCCAAGAGCGCCAAGTGGGTCGTTGGCGCGGTCATCGTTGCTCTTGCAGCGACCGCTTGCGGCGGCAGCAACAAGGACGACAAGTCGTCCGCAGGTTCGGGTAAGGGCGGTGGCACCTTCAGTCTCGGCATCGTGGAGCCGGTCGCCATCGACCCGGTCAACTCGCAGGAGTCCGAGGGCATCCTCGTCACGGACAACCTGTTCACCGGTCTGTACGAGCCGACCGCCGACGGCAAGGTCATACCCGCCCTCGCGACCTCCAAGACGGTCAGTGACGACGGCAAGACCTGGACCTTCAAGATCAAGCCCGGCACCAAGTTCACCAACGGTGAAATTGTGAACGCCGCGTCGTTCATCCGTGGCTGGACCCGTCTGGCGGCGAAGGATTCCGCTTCGGACGTGGCCACGCCCAACGTCGGCGGGATCGACGGCTTCGAGGCGCTGCAGAAGGGCACGGCGACCACGTTCTCCGGCCTGAGCGCCCCGGACGAGAACACCATCCAGGTGAAGCTCGCCACTCCGGACTACGAGTTCGACATCAAGACCACGCACACCTCCATGTCCCCGGTCCCGAAGGTCGCGGGCGCCGGCAAGAACCAGGCCTACAACGATGCCCCCATCGGCAACGGCCCGTTCAAGATGTCGGGCAAGTGGGAGCACAACAAGTCCATCACGCTGGTCCGCAACGACGACTACGGTCTGGACAAGGCGCACCTGGACAAGGTCAACATCTCCATCCTGAACTCGACGGGCGCCGCTCAGCTGGAGTACCAGGGCTTCCAGTCGGGTCAGTTCGACTGGGCCCGGATGCCTCCGCCCCAGCTGCCCGCGGCCAAGGCCAAGTACACCGCCCAGGGCGAGTGGCTTCAGGCCGACACCAGCGGTATGAACTACCTGCTCCCGATCACCGACAACGGCCCGCTGAAGACCGCCAAGGCACGTCAGGCGATCTCCTACGCGATCGACCGGGACGCCATCATCGCGGGTGTCTTCCAGGGGCTGCAGACCAAGTCGACGACGATCCTGCCGCCGTCGTTCGCGGACGTGTACACCAAGGACCTCTGCGTCTCCTGCGTCAAGCAGGACAAGGAGAAGGCGAAGGCCCTCGCGGCCGAGGCCGGTCTCAAGCCCGGTGACGAGCTGCACTTCGGCTTCAACACCGGTGGTGGCCACGAGGAGTGGGTCCAGGCCGTCGCCCAGCAGGTGAAGGACGTCCTCGGTCTGAACGTCAAGATTGACGCGAAGCCGTTCAAGGAGCTGCTCGCCGGCCAGCAGGCGCCGGGCGCCACCGGTGCCTACCGCTTCGCGTGGGGCGCGGACTACCCGACCCCGGACAACTTCCTGTTCCCGCTGCTGGACTCCAAGTCCATCAACCCGGACGCGTCCGGCAAGGTCCAGGGTGACAACCGCTCGCGCTACAACAACCCGGCGTTCGACGCGCTGGTGGAGAAGGCCCGTAGCACGAAGGACACTGCCGCCCGCAACATGGTCTACAAGCAGGCTGAGAAGCTCGCGATGGACGACCAGGCTCTGATCCCGCTGTGGAACCGCACCCAGTTCCGTCTGGTGAACTCCAAGAAGTTCGCCAACGGCGCGATGGACTTCCACGAGGACCCGAACCTCGCGCAGATCACCCTGAAGTAGTCACACTCCGCCGCACATCGTGCGGCGCGAAACCGGGGGCCGTGGCGCTGAGTCGAGACTCTGTCGCCCCGGCCCCCGGCCCCCGTCGGGAGCGGTGCGATCCACCGCCCCGTCCAGGCGCGCCCGATCCGGGCGTTGTGGCTGCTTCGGTGCGGCAGCGAGGTAGAGAGGTAAGTCATGGGAAGGTATGTGGTCCGCAGGCTGGGCCAGCTGGTTGTCGTCGTGCTCGGTGCGACGATGATCCTGTTCGCCTGCCTGTTCGTGCTCCCGGGTGACCCGGTGGGCTCGATCGGTGGCGACAAGGCGCGTGATCCCGCGGTGGTCAAGGAACTGCGCGCGCACTACGGGCTCGATGACCCGCTGATCGTTCAGTACGTGCACTACGTGGAGAAGCTCGGCACGGGCGATCTGGGCGAGGACTACACCCAGGGCCGCTCGGTCAACGAGATCCTCCAGCCCAAGCTGGTGAACACGGCGAAGCTCGCGGTGACCGCGATCGTCTTCGACGTCGTCCTGGGCCTGGGTGTCGGTGTACTGGCGGCCATGCGCAGATACTCGGTCTGGGACGTGTCGGTGACCTTCCTGACCACGCTCGCCGTCGGCGTACCTTCCATCGTTATCGGCATGATCCTGCAGCGTTTCTTCGTGGTGGAGCTGGGCTGGTTCCCGCTCATTTCGGACGGGTCCTTCAATTCGATGGTGCTGCCGGCGGTAACGCTGGCCATCATCGACGCCGCCCTCGTCGCGCAGATCGCCCGGAGCACCATGCTCGAAGTGCTGCGTGCGGACTACGTCAAGACGGCGGTGGCCAAGGGGCTGCCGCGCCGGACCATCCTCACCCGGCACATCATGCGCAACTCGGTCATCCCGGTGATCACCTATCTGGGTATCTCCTTCGGCGGTCTGCTCGGCGGTGCGCTCATCACCGAGACGATCTTCAACTGGGACGGCATCGGACTCGCGCTGATCACGGCGATTCAGTCGCAGAACAACCCGATCATCGTCGGCGTGGTGACGTACAGCGTTGCTGTCTTCATCCTGCTGAACCTGATCGTCGATCTGCTCTACGCCGCACTCGATCCGCGCATCCGCCTCTCCTGACCCACAGGGTCGTCCCGAATTAGGAGTCACACCATGACTGAGGTCGTCACGGGCATGGATGGGTCGGGTACCGCGGCCGGTCCGGCCCCGGCCGCGCCGAGCGCAGCCGAACCGAGTGTCGCGAGGATCAGCAACTGGAGCGAGATCCGCGCCCGCTTCCTCGCCAACAAGCTGGCCGTCTTCGGCCTGCTGATCGTCGTCATTCTTCTGTTGGTGGCAGTGTTCGCCCCGCTGATCGCACCCGCGGACCCGCTCCACCAGGATCTGATGAACACCCTGAAGAACCCGAGCGGCAAACACTGGTTGGGGACCGATGCCCTCGGCCGTGACCAGCTGTCCAGAATCATCTACGGCAGCCGGATCGCGATGATCGTCGGCCTGGCCTCGATCATGCTGGCCTGCCTGATCGGCATCACCCTCGGTGCGATAGCCGGCTACTTCGGCCGCATCTGGGACACGCTGATCATGCGCGTCGCCGACGTGTTCTTCGCCTTCCCGCTGCTCGTCGGCGCCATCGTCATCATTCTGCTGATGGGCCGTGGCGTACTGCCCGTCGTGATCTCGCTGGGCATCTTCTCCTGGGCCACCTTCGCCCGTCTGTTGCGCAGCCAGATCCTGTCGGTGCGCGAGATGGACTATGTGCACGCCGCCAAGGCGCTGGGCGCGAGCCGCACCCGGATCGTGCTGAAGCACATCCTGCCCAACTCCGTCACCTCGGTGGTGGTCTACGCGGCCAGCAGCGTCGGTATCGCGATCGTCGCCGAGGCGTCGCTGTCCTACCTCGGTGTCGGGGTGAGCCCCGAGGTCGCCGAGTGGGGAAACATGATCTTCGCCGGCAAGGACTTCATGGGCGTCAAGGACTACCTGTGGGTCTATCCCAGCCTCGCGATCGTCACCACCGCGCTCGGCTTCGTCTTCCTCGGCAACGGCCTGCGCGACGCGCTCGACCCGAAGCTCCGGTGAGGCGCCCCCATGAGTCGGACGACCCCCACGAGCTACGAGCAAGCAGGACGAAGGTGACGGCATGACCACGGTCGAAACGGCCGCCGAGAGCACTGGAACGACCGCCGCCGGCGGGCCCCTGCTCGAAGTGCGCGACCTCCACGTGGAATTCAAGACCCGTGACGGCATAGCCAAGGCCGTCAACGGCGTCAACTACAGCGTGAGCGCCGGTGAGACGCTGGCGGTTCTCGGCGAGTCGGGTTCCGGCAAGTCGGTGACCGCCCAGGCGATCATGGGCATCCTGGACAGCCCTCCCGGGCGCGTCGCCCAGGGCGAGATCCTCTTCCACGGGCAGAACATCCTGGCCCTGCCGGAGAGCGAGCGGCGCAAGCTGCGCGGCAACAAGATGGCGATGATCTTCCAGGACGCGCTCTCCTCGCTCAACCCGGTGCTCTCCGTCGGCTTCCAGCTCGGCGAGATGTTCCGTGTGCACCAGGGGCTGTCCAGGAAGGACGCCAAGAAGAAGTCCATCGAACTGATGGAGCGCGTCCGGATCCCGGGAGCCCGGGAGCGGGTCGGCGACTACCCGCACCAGTTCTCCGGCGGTATGCGCCAGCGCGTCATGATCGCGATGGCCATCGCCCTCGAGCCCGACCTGATCATCGCGGACGAGCCGACCACCGCGCTCGACGTCACGGTCCAGGCCCAGGTCATGGACCTGCTCGCGGAGCTGCAGCGCGAGTCCAACATGGGCCTGATCCTGATCACCCACGACCTCGGCGTCGTCGCCGATGTCGCGGACAAGATCGCGGTCATGTACGCCGGCCGGATCGTCGAGACCGCGCCCGTGCACGAGATCTACAAGCGGCCGGCTCACCCGTACACCAGGGGCCTGCTGCGGTCGATCCCGCGCCTGGACCAGAAGGGCCAGGAGCTCTACGCGATCAAGGGCTTGCCGCCGAACCTGCTCGCCGTCCCCTCCGGCTGCGCCTTCAACCCGCGCTGCGAGATGGCACAGGACATCTGCCGGACCGACGTGCCGCCGCTGCACACGGTGACCGAGGCCGACGGCGCCGAACTGCTGGGCCGTGGCAGCGCCTGCCACTTCTGGAAGGAGACGATCCATGGCTGATCTCACCAAGGACGATGAGACGACAGTCGAGGCCGTCGAGGCGGCGATCAATGCCCCCGTCGACCGCGGCGAGCCGATCCTCCAGGTCCGGAACCTGGTCAAGCACTTCCCGCTGACCCAGGGCATCGTGTTCAAGCGCACGGTCGGCGCGGTCAAGGCCGTCGACGGCATCTCCTTCGACCTGTACCAGGGTGAGACGCTGGGCATCGTCGGCGAGTCCGGCTGTGGCAAGTCCACCGTCGCCAAGCTGCTGATGAGCCTGGAGACGGCCACCGCCGGCGAGGTGCTCTACAAGGGCCAGGACATCACCAAGCTGTCGGGGAAGGCCCTCAAGGTCGTCCGCCGCAACATCCAGATGGTGTTCCAGGACCCCTACACCTCGCTGAACCCGCGCATGACGGTCGGCGACATCATCGGCGAGCCCTTCGACATCCACCCGGAGGTCGCCCCGAAGGGTGAGCGCCGTAAGAAGGTCCAGGATCTGCTGGACGTCGTCGGACTCAACCCGGAGTACATCAACCGGTACCCGCACCAGTTCTCCGGCGGCCAGCGGCAGCGCATCGGCATCGCCCGCGGCCTGGCGCTCAACCCGGAAGTCATCATCTGCGACGAGCCGGTCTCCGCGCTCGACGTGTCGGTCCAGGCACAGGTCATCAACCTGATGGAGAAGCTGCAGGACGAGTTCAACCTCTCCTACATCTTCATCGCCCACGACCTCTCGATCGTCCGGCACATCTCCGACCGGGTCGGCGTCATGTACCTCGGCAAGATGGCCGAGATCGGCTCCGACGCCGAGATCTACGAGTACCCGACCCACCCGTACACCCAGGCGCTGCTCTCGGCCGTCCCCGTCCCGGACCCCGAGGCCCGCGCCCACCGTGAGCGCATCATCCTGTCCGGCGACGTCCCGTCCCCGGCCAACCCGCCCTCCGGCTGCCGTTTCCGTACGCGCTGCTGGAAGGCGCAGGACAAGTGCGCCACGGACGTCCCGCTGCTCGCGATCCCGGAGCGTTTCGTCGGGGTCGACTCACCTGCCGCCCATGACTCGGCGTGCCACTTCGCCGAGGTCAAGGACGTCGTCGGCGCCGCGTCTTAGCCTGCGGCCCGCGCTTTACGGTGAAGGGGTGTCCTCGGTTCTCACGAACCGAGGACACCCCTTCGACGTGGACTGCCGTCAGGCCGACTTCGGCGCCATGCGGAACCACACCGCCTTGCCCGTGACCGCGCCCGCCTTGTCGGTGGACTCGTCCACCCCCCAAGTCTCCGCGAGCGCCTCGACCAGCCCCAGCCCGCGCCCGCTCTCGTCCTCCGGCCCGGGCTCCAGCGTGCGCGGCAGCGACGGCCCGGTGTCCCAGATGGCCACCCGCAGATCGTCCGGAACCCAGTCCACACTGACGAACGCGTCGTCGCAGCCGCTGTGCCGGTAGGCGTTGGTGACCAGCTCCGACACCAGCAGCTCGGTGGTATCGATGAGACAGTCCAGCCGCGCCGCCGCGAGGATGCTCCGCAGGGTGGCTCTGACGATGCCGACGGCGCGGGGGTCGTGGGGGATATAGAGACCGTAGGACCAGGGCTCGTCGGGCATGCACATGTGGCAGCCTCCAGGTGTGGGGTTTTCTGTGACCGATGGCATACTCACGGTAGCGGGATTCGTGCTAGTTATTCAACCCGTTGGGCGGGAAGGGTAGTTACGTTGTGGACGCGCCCGGCCTCGCTGGGTAAAACTATGCGCGTCACTCAGGGAGGTCGCATGGGGCTGAGAGTCAATCCCACCTATCGCCAGCGCCGATTCGGGGCGGAAGTACGCCGATTGCGCGAGCGGGCGGGACTGTCCTCAACCGAGGCTGCGTCTCTTCTGGGCATGAAGCAGCCCCAGCTCAGCAATGTCGAGGTGGGGAAGACGGGCCTCTTCGCGGAGCGCGTGCAGCGCCTGGCGGAAGCATCTGGTGTTAGTGCTAGCCCGTTTATCGAAGCTCTGATCGAGTTGGGTCAGGACTCGGGCAAGGGCTGGTGGAGCGAGTACCGCAAGCTGCTCGGTGCTCCGCACCTGGATCTGGCCGAACTTGAGACAAGTGCCGTCAGGCTCGGTAACTACGAACCGATGTTCATTCCCGGATTGCTGCAGACACAGGAGTACGCTGCCGTGCTTCACCGGGACGGGTACGCGAAAGCCTCTGAGGAAGAGCAGAGCGCCGCCGTCGAATTCCGCATGCGGCGGCAGAAGCTGCTCACAGGCGAGCGGGCCCCGCATCTTCACGCGATCATCCACGAGGCCGCGCTCAGCCTCTCGTTGGGTGACCGAGCAGTCATGCGAGGCCAGTTGCTCCGGCTGATCGAGATGTCCCGGCTCCCCAACGTGACCATCCAGATCCTGCCGTTCGACGGTCGCGTGGGGTTCGGAACGGGGTTCGTGGTGATCGAGCCGAGAGTCTCCGAACTGGCCACAGCGGTCGTGTCGCACATCGAGCAGTCTCTGTACCTGGAGGAGTCCGACTCGATCGCCAAGTACAACGGCTGGTTCGCTAAGTTGGGGGAGGACGCACTCCCTCCCGTTGATGCCGCTGCGCTGCCGGAGGCCCGCGTGACGAAGGACTCGATCGGCCTCATCGAGCGGATCCTGTACCCCCTGCTCTAGGAAGGCGCACATGTCTCAGCTCAGGTGGCAGAAGTCCAGCTTCAGCGAGGGCGGCGCCGCGAACTGCGTCGAGCTGGCCGCCGGCCCTGCGGGCACGCCTCACCTCCGGGAGAGTGACGACCCCGCTCGGGTCGTCACAACCACCCCCGCCGCGCTCCGCGCGTTCCTGCGGGCTGTCAAGTCGGGGAAACTCGACGGGTTGGCGGGCTGAGGTTCAGGCCAAGCGTCCCCGGCTCGCTGCGCTCCCCGGTGCGATGAGCAACCGGCGGGTGCGGGGCTGCGGTTCAGGCAGAATCGCACTCCGTACAGCCTGAACCCCGGCCCCTGTCGACCGTCCCGTATTCGGTCCGGGCGGCGGTCAGAGTGTGCCTGGAGGAGCCAGCCACTGAGTGGGCTGGCGGGTAACTGCGGCGATGGTCTCGAAGTCGTTGTCGTAGTGCAGCACGGTCAGTCTCTGCAGCTCGGCGGTGGCGGCGACCAGCAGGTCGACCGCACCTGCCGAGCGGTACTGACTGCGCCCCGTGAGCGCCTTCTGAACATCCCAGGCGTGTGCGTAGGCGCGGTCGTCCATGAGGGCCCAGCTGAAGAGCGCCTTGAGATCTTCGGCGAGCTCTACGCGGTCTTCGGCGTTCCGGGCGCTGTAGAGGTACTCGATCTCCGTGATCGGACAGACGGCGATGATGCCCTCTTCGAGCGGCTTCTTCCATGTGCTGCGCACGGGATCCTTGAGGATCCGGGCCAGAGCGCTCGTGTCGATCAAGTAGACGGCTGCGCTCATCGTCGGTAGTTCTCCTTGTCCAGGAGCACATCGAACTGGCCTGCGTCCGCCTTGGCCGCCAGTCTCGCCAGCGCTACGGCCCGACGCTTGCGCGTCACCCCCTCCAGGAGGGCTGCGTTGACGGTGTCCTTCTTGGTCTTCGTGCCGAAGGCGACAGCCGCGTCAGCGAGGAGCTGCTCGTCAATGTCGATCAAGGTCTTGGTCATGCCGGCCACCTCCGGGATATCCATCTGAGTACCGCGTATATCCACTGTAGGGTCGAGCGGGCGTCCTGGCAAAGGCCGAGCGCGCTCAGGCGCGCAGCGGCAGGCCCCCACTCCGCCCGGGCCAGGAGCTGGCCAGGAGCGAAGCGACGCAGGAACGCACTTCGCATTGCCTGAACGCCAGCCACGAACCCGCCCCGCACTTCGCACCGCCTGAACCTCAGCCACCGGTGGCGCGTCTCTGGGACGGGCGGGGTCGTCCCTGGGACGGTCAACGATGGCGGGACGGGACCGGCGGCTCCTAACGTCGGCGGAAACGGGCGCGTTTACGCCGACCAGCAGTGGCGTTTCGTCGAGACCAAGTACCACAAGTATGAGATCCGCAATATCAACTCGGGTCTGTGCCTGGGGATCTACGGATCGGGCTGGGGAGCGAAGGCGATCCAGTGGGGGTGCAACGGCAACCCCGATCAGGAGTGGGGCCCCAACGGGATTGGCGTGTACCAGCTCATCAACCATGAGGGAAGCTGCCTCGACATGGCGGGGCGCAGCACCTCTTGGGGCACCGCGGCGATCCAGTGGATGTGCACCGCTGAACAGAATCAGATGTGGTACTGACACCGAAGTGGCATGAGCATGAGCCGGCCCCCGGTGATTGTTCCCCGGGGGCCGGCTCACGTCTGCGCTCAGGCGCGGCTTCAGCCGTCCATCGACGTGCCGGATACGAGGGCCTGCCAGGTCAGCGGGCCGACGACGCCGTCCGCGTCGAGGTGGAGGTCGCTCTGGATCCGCCGGAGCGCATGGTCGGTGCGCGGGCCGAACCGGCCGTCGATGAAGGTCCCGTTGTTCCACTCGTCGAGGGTGACGCCGAAGGAGGCGAGGTCCTCCTGGAGCTCCCGTACGCAGATGCCGCTGGATCCCAGCCTGAGGTACACCGCGGGGATGGTCCATCCACCGTTCGGCGACGTACGGGTGCCGGCCGACTGGAAGCAGGCGCTGCGGGACGTGGTGGCTTGCGCCGGGGCGGTCACGGCCGCGGTGGCGGCGAGAGCGGTGAGGCTGAGGACCGCGATGGTCCGGGCGGGGCGAACGAAGCGCATGGCGCGGGGAACTCCTTCTGAGGTGATACGCGGTGCACCACCCATGCTCGGCCCGGGAGCCGGCGTCCCACCAGGGAGTCCGCGTCCCTGGGACGCTCTGGGGACGCGGGACCGGTGCCGGGACGGCGCAGGGCGGTGGAGATTGGCCATGTCAGCTGTCCCCTGTGCCGATGCACCGACAAGGGAGTTCCGCATGCCCGCCCTGTCCCGCCGGATCCTCACCACGGGAGCGGCCTTCGCCATGGCCGTCTCCGGCGTCGTCTTCCTCTCCTCCCCGGCCTCCGCGGCCACCAGCTGCTACGCGAACGGCTGCACCGGCCGGGACCCGGCCGGCACCACATGTCAGAACGACGCCGTCACCGTGGGGGAGAGCAACGTCAACACGGAGCTGCGCTACAGCCCCTCGTGCCGCGCCGTGTGGGCCCGGCAGAAGTACGCCAAGGCCGGAGCCCAGCTCTTTGTCGAGAACAACGCCGGCCAGCGGTACGACGCGTGGGTGCCGGGGGACGGAGTCGTCACCTGGACCCTGATGATCAACGACAAGGACCTCCTGTCGCACGCGTGCGGTTCGCCGTACCCCGGAAACGTGAGCTGCAGCGCCTTGTACTAGGCCGCACACACCCGCAGCCGCACCGCACGCACCCGCACCCGCACCCGCACATACCCGCACCCGTATACGGCGCGAGCCGGCATTCCGGTGCCCTCGGCGCTCGGGCCGCCCGATCGATTCAGCCTTTTCTGACGAGGGAGTACTCCATGCGCACCAATTCCCGGCGTTTCGCAACGGCCGGCGCCGTCATGACCCTGGCCGCGTCCGGCCTGATGGTCGGTGTCGCCTCGCCCGCTTCCGCCGCGACGAGTTGCTACGCCTCCAACTGCACCGGCCTGGACCCCGCCGCGACCATCTGCGCGAACGACGCGACCACGGTGGACATCGGGTTCACCGGCATCGAGCTGCGTTACAGCCCCACCTGCCGTGCCGCCTGGGCCCGCAGAGTGGGCGGAGTCCGCGGCGACTCGACCACCATCAAGATCGCCAACACGAACGGGCAGTCCTACTCCAAGTTCGTCCCGGATTCCGCGTCGGGGAACTACTACACCCTGATGGTGAACGACGCGGGCATCCAGTCGCAGGCGAGTGAGAAGTTCACGAACGGCGGCTATAGCACGACCATCTTGTACTGACGGCACCGGGAAGAGCGGAGTTCATCATGCGTAACCTCTCCCGGCGCTTCGCCACGGCCGGCGCGGCCATGACCCTGGCCGCGTCCGGCGTGCTGTTCGCCGGGGCCTCACCGGCGTCCGCCGCGACCTGGTGCCAGACGGATCTGTGCAACGGCCTGGATCCGAGCACGACCGTCTGCCAGAACGACGCGGAGACCGTGTCGACGACGTACACCGGCGTGGAGCTGCGCTACAGCCCGTACTGCCGGACCGCCTGGGCGCGGGGCAGGAACGGTGTTCCGTTCTACAAGTACGAGGTCATGAACAACCGGTACTTCGGCTATTCGGTGATCCCGACGGGCTCAGGTCCCGTATGGACGGCGATGATCAACGACGCCGATCTGGTATCGCACGCGTGCCAGTACGACGACCACGGCAACAACCAGATCTGCTCCAAGTGGTTCTAGGGCCGACGCCTTTCACCACGTACCACCCACCACACACACCACCCGTGACCCCCAGGGGAGTTCCTGATCGTGACAGCGACCAACCCGCCGTCCCACCCGGCCCGCCGTACCGTGCTCTCCGGAGCCCTCGCTCTCGGGACGGGGGCGCTGCTGGCGTCCGCGCTGCCGGCGGGTAGCGCACAGGCGGCCACCGGGCCGGTGATCGCCGATACGACGACGTGGGGCGCCCGGACGCCCAGCAGCACGCTGAGTCTCATCAACGGCGCGCCGGACAAAGTCATCGTGCACCACACCGCGACCGACAACGTCACCGACTACTCGCAGGCCCACGCCTACGCGCTCGCGCGGGCGATGCAGACGTACCAGATGGACACCGAGCACTGGATCGACACCGGCCAGCACTTCACGATCAGCCGGGGCGCGTACATAACTGAGGGCCGGCACAACAGCCTGTCCACACTCGTCGCCGGGACCCAGCATGTGGAGTCCGCGCACTGCACGGCGCAGAACACCGTCGCGATCGGGATCGAGAACGAGGGTACGTACAGCACGGTGGACCCGCGCAGTGCGCAGTACGCGGTGCTGGTGGACCTGATCACATACATCTGCACGCAGTACGGCCTGCGGGCCTACCAGATCTACGGCCACCGGGACTTCAACAACACCGAGTGCCCCGGCGACCACCTCTACGCGCTGATCCCGCAGCTGCGCCGGGATGTGGCGGCGCGGATCGGCGGGGATCCGACCGGGCCGGTGTGGCCGATGCTCAGCAGCGGGGCGACGGGCGAGAAGGTCAGGACGCTCCAGTACCTGTTGGTGCAGCACGGTGCGACGCTCACGGTCGACGGCTCGTTCGGGCCCGCCACCCTGAGCGCGGTGACCGCCTACCAGAACACCACCCACGCGGCGGCCGACGGCGTCGCGGGCAACCAGACCTGGAGCCAGGCGGTCGCGCCGCTCGCCCGCGGGGCGTCCGGCAGCGCGGCGAAGGCCGTGCAGAGCCAGCTCACCGCGCACGGCATCACCACCACCGTGGACGGCGCCTTCGGGCCCGGTACGGAGGCCGGCGTGAAGTCCTTCCAGACCTCCGCCTCGCTCCCTTCGGACGGCGTCGTGGACGCGCGTACCTGGAGCAGGCTGCTGGGCTGATCCGCCCCAGGTGTGACGATGCCCCCGGAGAGTCCGTGCTCTCCGGGGGCATCGTCATGCGGTCAGCGTCGTGCTCAGTGCGTTGTGGCAAAGGGAGTCCCTGTTCGATGAGCGGGGGCTTCTTCGTGTGCGGGGCATGATCGTGGAGGGGTGGGGGCAGGCAGCGGACGGCTTGTTGTTGATCGAGGAGGGTGCGATGCCGT
>NZ_JASISZ010000199.1 GCF_030063355.1 Streptomyces sp. PH10-H1 | reverse complement strand
TCGACCAATGCCACGAAGTTAAGGGCCCGTTGGCGATGTCAAGCTGTCGGGGAGGGTGATCTTGTAGGTGTTCGGGGCGGTGCGGATGAGTCGGCCGTTGCGGGCCCAGTAGCAGAGCTGTGCAGTGAAACCCTTGAGGCGGTTCCCTGTGGTCGCGAGGCCGAGGTGCTGTGCGATGTCGCGCATGTGCATGGCTTGGTTGGCATTCGCGGCCAGGATCTTACAGACCTGGCCCCAGCGCCCGGAGGGGGTCTGGCCCGGATCGTGCACGCCGGGCAGGACCGGTGGGTGCACGGTGATCTCGATCGCGGTGATTGGTGTGCTCTCGCGGGGGCGCCCGTCGCGGTTCCAGATGTTGTAGCGGGAGGTGCCGCACTTGACGACGCGGGCGGACAACCGTGACCGGCGGCTGGGCAGCAGCGTGTGCAGGACGAGGGTGCCTATGTGACCTACCAGGTCGCGGTGGCTGTTCGACTGTGAGGGGAGGGCCGCTGCGACGGGGCTGACGACCGCGTCCCGGGCGGCCTCCACGGCAACGGTGAAGCCGGCCCGGTCGGGATCGCAGCCGGGGACGGTCTCCACCGCGGTCACGATCACCGAGCGCAGGGCCTGGTAGAGGGTGAGTAGCGCCCACATCTCCTGCTGGAGGCCCACCGGGTCCTTGGACCGTAGAACGCGACCCTTGAGCAGGGTATGACGGAGTGCAAGGTAGGTGATCTCGATCTCCCAGCGTTCGTGGTAGAGACGCACCAGGTGGGCGGCTGGATCGGTGCGGTGGTCGCTGAGCGTAGTCAGTAGGCGGTAGGTGCCGCCGAAGTCGCCGCCGTGGGCGGTGCGGGCGTGGATCTCGCCCTCGATCACTCGCAGCCGGAGGGTGCCGATCCGGGTCAGATAGGAACCGTCGGGCAGCAGCGCCAGCACCGGCGGTCGTCGGGTGCTGGTAGCGCGGATCAGGAATTGCGCCCCCTGAGCTGCGATGTCCGCGAGCAGTTCGTTGCTGTCGAAGGCGCGGTCCGCCAGCAGGAGCATGTCCGTGGTCAGGTGACCGACCAAGTCGTGGGCGTAGTCGGTCTCGCCTTTCGAGGCGGAGCCGAAGACGGCGGCGATCAGGCCGCGGGTGCCTGTTTCGCACAGGGTCATGAGCATGAGACGGGGGTAGCCTGTCGGGCCGTGGTGGCGATGGGTGCGGCCGAGCCAGGACCGGTTGCGCTCGTGGTCGGGGACGTTCAGGCTCCCGCATCCGTCGAAGGCAACCGTGCGCCAGCGGCGGTAGCACACTCCGGGCGTGGACGGCTGGGCCAGCGGACCGGCCAGCACCTCGAACAGCCGCTTGAACGGGGCCACACCCACTCGCCGCCGCAGATCACGCAGCGCCTTCTCCGACGGCCGCGGCACCGTGACAGTCAGTCCGGCCACAAGTTTGCCCCAGACCAGCTCGGCACCCAGATACTCGAACAGTCCGAGCGTGAGCACGAAGTACACGCCGACGCGCGAGGGCAGGCTCCGCAGCCGCCGCTCGCGGGCTCCGGTCTCCTCCAGCACCGCATCTACCAACTCGGGTGGGATGACCTGCGTCAATTCACCGATATGACCGGGCGCGAACACGTCGGTTCCGCCCGTGACAAACTGGACCACGGGGCCTCTGCTCTCTCAGGAAGATCTTGGTCGATCCCCTGCATAGCAGAGGCCCCTCCTACATCTCTCCTACCCTTGACATCGCCAACGGGCCCTTAACTTCGTGGCATTGG
>NZ_JASISZ010000198.1 GCF_030063355.1 Streptomyces sp. PH10-H1 | reverse complement strand
CGCCGCGACCAACGCGCCAGCGTCTCGCGCTCCTCGTCCGTCAGAACCACTTCGACCGTCGGTCGTCCCATGCGTGCCATGACCTCAGCATACTTCTATTGCTTTTCTGAGACTCGGGACACTAGAACGGAAGAGCAGAAGGAGCGGGCGCCGTCGTGTGGTGAGTCAGTGGTGGCGTCCATGGGGCGCCGTGGTCGTCAAACCATCCTGGAGCAAACGAAGCCAAGAGAGGTGAGCCCTTCTGCCTGGCACAGGCGGTCGGAGGCTCCTCCTACTTCGGTCTGGAGGAGCTGACAGGCTCGCATCCCCCGGTCATGGCAGCGCGCCACAGTGCGCGGCCGTAGCCGTAGTCCCGGGATGCGGAGAGAACGCCTAAAGCAGCGGGTCCAACTTCAGATTTTGCGATAAACCCGCCACATGTGATGTGTATCACTCATCTCCCCATCGGCGCACCGGCTACCGACGATCTTCGATCTGGCAATATCCACGGTCGTGGCGCTGATGATCGATCACGCTTGGACCCACTCTTCCAACAGGGGAAACCGTCCCCCGCACACCCCATCAGGAGAATCCCTCATGCTCATGCGCAAGCGCATAGCCGCCCTGGCCGCCGCCGCTGCTCCGATCCTGGCCCTCACCGTCGCCACCACCCCGGCCCACGCCGACGGCTACACGGAGATCAAGTTCGCGAACAACCTGTGCCTGGACGTGACCGGCGGGAACTTCTCACCCGGCGTCCAGGTCCAGGCGTGGGGCTGCAACAGCACCGACGCCCAGAACTGGTCCATCGAGTCGGCGGACTCCACCCACTTCCGGATCGTCGCCTCGCGCTCTTTTGGCGACAAGCAGGCCCTGTGCCTGAACAACTGGGAGGGCGGCGACGTCACGGGCAACCACCTCAAGCTCTACGAATGCAACCTGTCGTCGCCCAGCGACAGCCTGTTCAACAAGACCTACTACGGCGGGGCCGTCCAGCTCCAGCCCAAGGTGGCCTCGGCCAACTGCCTGAACACCTGGGGCGGCCTGACCCAGGGCGCGCAGATCCGCCTGTACCGCTGCGGCAGCATGCAGGAGGAGAACGTCTGGTCCCCCACCGGCGCTTTCTAGACACCCAGGAGACGCAGGCAGCGCCCCGCTCCCATCGAGCTGGCCGACTTCCGGCCGAGGGCAAGGACTCAGCGGGGCTGGTCGCACACATCAACCCGGGTGCTTTCGCATGCCGTGATCGGCGGCGTACCGAGCCCGACCGACTGGAAGGACACCATGCCCGCCTATGCCATAGCGCACCTGCAAGAGGCCGCCCTGGTCCCTGAGATCGTTGAGTACATCGAGCGCATCACCGCGACATTCGAGCCGCACGGCGGCCGATTCCTCGTGCACGCCGCACAGCATGAGGTGAAAGAGGGCAGCTGGCCCGGGCACGTCGTGGTGATCGGCTTCCCCGGGATCGCCGAGGCACGGGCCTGGTGGGACTCACCCGCATACCAGGAGATCGCACCGCTGCGCTCGCGGCACATTGAGGGCGACATCATCCTGGTCGAGGGCGTCCCCGAGAGCTACGACCCAACTGCCACCGCCAAGGCGCTGCGGGAGACCCTACCTACCGAGTAGCCCCAGGTCCGGGCCCGGCGCAGCTGCGCCGGGCCCCACAGGTCGAAGGCGGTGCTGGGGTCTGGTGGCGTGCTCGGCTCAGTGCGTTGTGGCAAACCGGATCTCGTTCGAGGCGTACGGCACGGGTGACCATCTGTACGGAGGTACGGGTACGGCTGCGGGCATGAAAGAACGGGCCCCTTGGTAGTGACGCGGTTACGACACCCA
>NZ_JASISZ010000197.1 GCF_030063355.1 Streptomyces sp. PH10-H1 | reverse complement strand
GCTTGACTCTGTCGGTGATCTTGGTGGTCGGGGTCAGGTTCCGAGGGTGCGCCAGGACTTCGACCGTGGGATTCCCTGCTGATCCAGGAGGCTCTGGAAGGCGGTCGGTGGTCTCGGTGACGGGGCTTGCTGTGTGGCTGGCTGGTTGCTGAGCCGTTCGATGTTCACGGCGATGGCTGTGAGTACGTGTTGCACGTGGGCTTTTGGCTGTCCGCGATACCGGCAGCGGCGCATGCCGTGCCCGTGGGCGAACTCGTTGACGGTGCCCTCCACGCCGGAGCGGACCGCGTAGCGGGCCTTCCATTCCGGGGTCTGCTGCTCGGTGCGGACACGTACTTGCAGGTCGCGGAGTTCGCGTGGGGGAAAGCCCACGTTGCGGGCGTCGCTGGACTTCGTGCACCGGGGGCGGTCGGGGCACGGCTGGCACTGGCTCTTGGTGAACCGTGCCACGATCAGGGGTGCCGCGGTGGGCGAGGAGGTCGGGTAGGGGCCGTGCCAGCCGGCGCTGACCTGGCCGTTGGGGCAGGTGACCTGTTGTTTGTCGAAGTCGATGTGGAAGTCGTCGCGGTCGAAGCCCTCGTTCCTGCGGTGCTGGCGGGTGGGGTTGCCCGGCAGTGGGCCGGTGAGGGTGACCCGATGTTCGCGGGCGGCTCGTTCCAGGTGGACCAGGGAGGTGTAGCCGCCGTCGACCAGGTGCTCGCCGGGCAGGAGTTCGCGCCGTGCGAGGCGGGTGTGGATGCCGGGCAGGGCCTGGCCGTCGTTGGTGGCGGCCGAGGTGGTGGCGACGTCCGTGATCACGTTGACGCTGCCCGAGGAGCATGTCTCGGTCAGGTGGGCGGCGAAGCCCTTCCAGCGGATGATGTGCCCGTGGCGGACGTAGCGAGCGGTGGTGTCGTAGGGGGAGACGATCGCCGAGGCCGAGGGCGGCAGCCCGCCGTCCTCGGCGGTGCGCCAGCTCAGACGGCCGGCCCGGTCGTGGTAGTAGTTCTGCACAACGATCTGCCGCAGGGCCTCGGCTTGTGGACCGGATCGGTAGGCGGCCCTGTGGTGGTGCAGTAGTTCCAGTAGACGGCATGCGTCGTCGCCGGCGGCAAGGATCCGGGTCGTGGGCCGGGTGGGGTTCTTGCCCAGGCGTACCGGTCGGCCGTAGCGGCGCCCCCAGTCCTCGTCGACCAGCCCGACGAGCAGGTGCCCGGCCGTGCGGGAGACCTCTTCGAGCGCGGCACGGACTGATTCGGTGACCAGTTCCAGCCGGGTCAGGTCACGGACCGCGGTCAGCACGTGGGTGGAGTCGGTGCGCTGGGTGGCGTGCCCGCCGACCAGGCCGGCTTCTTTGAGGCGGGCGAGCGCCAGATCGAGCAGCCGGTCGGCGCGGTCGTCCTGGGTCAGGCGCTCGCGGAAGTCGGTCAGCACGCTGTGGTGGAAGCCGGGATCGTCCAGCTCTATGGCCATGGCGTACTTGAAGTCGATGCGGCAGCGGACTGCTTCAGCGGCCTGCCGGTCCGACAGGCCCAGGAGGAACTGCAGCACGCTGACGGTGGCCAGTTGGGCGGGCGAGAGCCCGGGACGCCCGTCGCGCGGGTACCAGTCGGCGAAGTCCTCATCGCACCACAGCCCGTCCAGCCGGTCCCGCACCCACATCGCCGTCGTGCCACCGGGATTGCTCGCTCGCGCGATCTTCGCGGTCAGAGACGGAACCTGCTCACCCGAACGCGGACGGAGCGACAATACACACCTCAGCAGCTGTATCGGTCAACGAAGCAGCCCGAGCATGCCCACTCACCCCGCCGTTCAGACCGACCCCACCAAGATCACCGACAGAGTCAAG
>NZ_JASISZ010000196.1 GCF_030063355.1 Streptomyces sp. PH10-H1 | reverse complement strand
AAAGGTGCCTTCCGACCCGCCCCGATACGACCCTCAGCAAGTCGCATCCAAGCAGGTCAGAAGGCACCTCTTCTTTTCGTCTCACACTCCGTCAACAACCCCAGCCACTCTGGTGAAACGCCCAGGCTGGTGGCCCGGCCCGAAAGGGCGCCCACGTGGATCAGGCGAGCCTTTGAAGTCACCGCTGCAAGGAAGCCGGAGCCGAGGGACAAGTTAGACACCGGAGGCGGACATGGAGATCACGGCACCTGTCGTGACGCTCGCGCCTGCGGTGAACGGACCCGAGGACGACTTACTCGACTGGCACGGCATCGACTGGGCCACCTGCGAGGAAAACGTACGGCGGCTGAGGCAGAGGATCTTCAAGGCGACGCAGGACGGGGACCTGAAGAAGGTCCGCAACTTGCAGAAGCTCATGTTGCGGAGCCGCAGCAACACGCTGGTCAGCGTGAAGCGAGTGACGCAGCAGAGCAGTGGTCGCATGACGGCTGGCATCGACGGGGAACGAGCCCTCACGCCGAAGGCGCGAGGGCTCCTGGCGGACGAGATCCATCGGTCGCCGAAGCCCTGGAAGGCCACGCCGGTCAAGCGAGTGTTCATCCCCAAGAGCAACGGGAAACAGCGACCGCTCGGCATCCCGGTCATCCGTGACCGGGTCCTCCAGGCCCGCGTGAAGAACGCGCTGGAACCCGAGTGGGAAGCGCGGTTCGAGCCGAGGTCCTATGGCTTCCGGCCCGGCCGCAGCTGCCAGGACGCGATATCCGCGATCTTCTGGACGGTGAAGGGCAAGAACCCGAAGCGTCTGTGGGTCCTGGACGCGGACCTGTCGGCGGCGTTCGACCGCATCGACCACACCCACCTCATGACCATGCTCGGCCAGTTCCCCGCCAGGGACCTGATCCACGGATGGCTGAAGGCGGGCGTGATCGACCGCGGCCGGTTCGCACCGACCGAGGAGGGAACTCCTCAAGGCGGTGTGATCAGCCCGCTGCTGCTGAACGTCGCTCTGCACGGATTGGAAGAAGCCGCAGGGTGCCAATACACGGTGACGCATGCCGGGCGTGAGCCCGGCGCCGCCCCGGGCGCTCCGGTGCTGGTGAGGTATGCCGACGACTTCGTCGTGCTCTGCCACGACGAAGCCCAGGTGCACCAGGTCAGGGCCCGACTTGAGGAGGCTGGAGCCGAGAGGCCTTCGCTTCAACGAGGAGAAGACCACGGTCGTCCACCTCGATGAGGGATTCGACTTCCTCGGCTTCAACGTCCGCCGGAAGAGCCAGAAGAAGCTGATCATCAAGCCGAGCACAGCGGCTTGCGCGAGGCTCCGGGCGCGACTCCGGACCGAAGTTCAGGCCCTGCATGGGGCCAAGGCTGAGGCCGTGTTGCGCAGGCTGATCCCGATCGTTCGCGGTTGGGCTGCCTACTACCGGGCGGTGGCATCCACGACGACGTTCTCGTCGTTGGATCACTACATGTGGCGGCTGACCTTCAAATGGGCCAGGCGCAGTCACCGCAACAAGTCGAGGCACTGGGTCGTGGACCGGTACTTCGGGCAGTTCCACCCGTCCCGGCGAGACCGGTGGGTGTTCGGCGACCGCGACAGCGGCGCCTTCCTCATCAAATTCGCCTGGACCGGCATCGTCCGCCACTACCCCGTCAAGGGTGGAGCGTCCCCGGACGACCCCGCGCTGACCGAGTACTGGCGGGACCGCCGCCGCAGAAAGGCGCCGCCGCCCATGGACAAGACGAGTCTTGTCCTGGCGGTCCGGCAGCAGGGGCTCTGCCCCCTCTGCAAGCAGGCGCTGATCGTCCCCTCTCTGTCAGCCTTGGGTGAGACGTCCCGCTTCGGTGGGTTAGCCTGAGAGGGCACCGACAGGAGAACCACACCCTCATGACCAGCACCAAGCCCGCTGGATCCGATCCGGCCCCCAGGCCGAA
>NZ_JASISZ010000195.1 GCF_030063355.1 Streptomyces sp. PH10-H1 | reverse complement strand
GCCCGGCCGGTGCACGGTCCGGCACACTCGCACCCTGCGACCGGACAACGGGTGGAAGGGGTGCGTCACCAGCAGCGAATCTGCAGGAACGTCACGAAGAGGGGCACTCTGCCGTGTCCTCTGGGAAAACGCCTGGGCCGAGTTCGTGCCATTCCTGCAGTTCGACGTCGAGATCCGCAAGATCGTGTGCACCACCAACGCCATCGAATCGGTGAACGCCCGCATCCGCAAGGCCGTCCGCGCCCGGGGGCATTTCCCGAACGAGCAAGCTGCCCTGAAGTGCGTCTACATGGCCGTCATGAGCCTGGACCCCACCGGGCACGGACGCAAACGCTGGACCATGCGATGGAAGCCCGCACTGCAGGCTTTTGACATCGCCTTCGACGGCCGACTCTCCATCGGCCGCCGGTAACTCACACAACCCGAGTTACACCGATGGCTGGACAGACCCGATCGCGCGTAGGCCAGGGCGTGGGCGGTTTTGCAGAGCACGGTGCGGGGGAAGCGGGTGGCGGCGTCGAGGGCGATGGCTTTGTTGAAGGCGATGTAGCGGCCGCGGCGTTGGGTCCGCGAGGCGAGGAGGAGCAGGGTGCTGGTCTTTCCGGTTCCGGCGCCGGCTTGCAGGGCGAGGTGGTCGCCGGCGTGGAAGAGGTCGGCGGCTGTGGTTTGTTCGTCGGTGGGGTTCAGCACGGGTTGCTCCGGTGGGGGTTGGAGGGTGGTGTGCCCGGCCCGTGTGGGGCTCGTGGGCGCGGTGTGCGGCTGCGTGCGGTCAGGTTGGCGGCGGATGCCGTGGCGGAGGTTCCGGCAGGCCATGGCCGCCTGCGGCGTGGTGGAGGGTGTCGAAGGGTTGGGGGTGGATGTGTTGGTGGTGCACGAAGGTGTCGAAGGGTTCCCGGCCGGTCAGGGCGGTGTCTGCGGCGGAGGGTGTGGCGGCGTGTGTGGGGCAGCGCTGGGCGCGCCAGCGCAGTTGCTCGGCGTACGGCAGTTGGTTGAGGTCGTAGGCGGCCATCACAGTGGGGGTGCTCGGTGCGGTCAGGTGCCCGGTGGTGGCGGGTGTGGGGATGCAGATCCAGGTGCCTGGTGTGGTTCGTGGTGCGAGCAGGGGCTGGGTGCAACGGTGGCGGGCGCGGGTCTGGGCTACGCAGGTGATCTGGTCGACGGGTGCGGGGGCGAGGTAGAGCAGGTGGAGGAGTTGAACCGCGGGGCGGCGGGGAGGTGTCTGTGCCGGGTCGGTGGCGGGCGGGGTTTGGCGTGGGGTGAATCGGCCGGTGTCGAGGAGGCGGCGGGTGTTGAGCGCCAGGTTCCTGCGGGCCTCCTGCAGGCCCGGGACCCCGGGGTTGGGCGTGGCGGGACACAGGGCGTGGTGGTGTACCCGGCACCAGGGCGAGCCGTCCTGGGTCGGTCGGGCCGCTCCGGACAAGACGTGCCAGCGCTGGTCGTCCGGGACCAGGTGGGTGGGTAGTTCGCCGGGGTGCAGGGGGACAGCGCGGTCGCTGTCGCGGTAGTACCACTCGACGCGGTTGCCGCAGGCGGTGCAGCGGCCGGTCTGGCCGGAGCGCAGGAGTTTGGTGGGGCTGTCGGGGCTGACGCGCAGGGCGCGCGGGGGACGGCGGTTCTTGGGGGTGCCGTCCCAGGCGAAGCCGTCAGCGGCGGGGTTGTTGGTGGCGCGCATGCGGTGAACGTCGCAGGCGACACGCCGTCGCCGCTGCAGCTAAGACCGACCGGCAAATGGATCACTTGAGCCGCCGGGTGGTGGGGCGGCCGTCCCAGCGATAGCGGCTCGTCGCTCGGCGGATCAGCATACGGAGCGTGACGAGGGCTGCGGCGAGGTAGAGGTAGAAGTCGACGACGCTGCCGCTCTTTTCCGTGCAACGCCGGAGCTTGCCGTAGGCGTTCATCCACGAGTGGGTGCGCTCGACCACCCAGCGTTTGCCGGCCTGGATCGGTGCCGGCACACCCTTGCGTGCGATCTCGGCTGTGAAGCCCAA
>NZ_JASISZ010000194.1 GCF_030063355.1 Streptomyces sp. PH10-H1 | reverse complement strand
TGAAAGGGATCAGCTCCCAGGGCCTGAAATGGCCGTAATAGTTGATCCAGCCTGCCACCTTGGGGTTGACCCATCGGGCGAGCTCTTGAAAGGTCAGATCCGTACGAGTGTGCAGGTGCCAGCCCCGCACCTCCCGACCGATCCTTGTCAGGGCGTCCCTGCTGATCGCCGGATCGACCGCCAGGAACATGTTCCCCTGCCGACTCCGGTTCTTCCTGGCACGGAACGTGTACCCGAGAAACGTGAACGCCGTGTGCTCGTAGGAGCTTCGGCGATTCCCGTCCTTGCAATAGACGATCCGGGTCTTGGCCGGATGCAGACGCAACCCGACCTCGGCCATCCTGTCCGTGAGCGCGGCCAGTACCTGACGGGCCTGGCGCTCTGTGCCGCAGTGCAGCACCGCGTCGTCTGCATAGCGTTCGAACCAGATGGACGGGAACTCCCGCGCCATCCAGGCATCGAACGCGTAGTGCAGAAACAGGTTTGCCAGGACGGGAGACACCGGGGCCCCTTGTGGGGTCCCGCGCTCCCGCTCCAGCAGGGCTCCGTCGGGCATCGCGAGCGGCGCTTGGAGCCACCGCCGCACATACAACTTCACCCAAACGGCGTCGGTGTGAGCTTCCACCGCCTTGACCAGCAGGCCCCAGGGCACACTGTCGAAGAACCGGGCGATGTCGAACTCCACGACCCAATTCCGCTTCCAGCAGCGCTCCCGGCACCGTTCCACTGCGTCCAAGGCGGACCGTCCCGGCCGGTATCCGTAGCTGTCCGGATGGAAAATAGGATCCACCCTTCGCATCAGATGCCGGGCCACCACGGTCTGGGCCACACGGTCGGCCACAGCGGGAATGCCGAGCATTCTCGTGCCGCCGCCGTGCGGCTTGGGAATAGCCACCCCACGTACCGGAAGCGGGAAGTAGGAGCCCGACGACATACGGTTCCAGACCTTGTAGAGGTTTCTCTTAAGGTCCTTCTCGAAGTCGTCGATGCTCTGCCCATCCACCCCTGGCGCGCCTCTATTTGCTCTGACTTCCCCCCAGGCTTCCATGATCTCCCACTTCGAAATCTCAAATGGCTTGGTCGATGACTTCAACTGGCCCATCGCACTCCTCCCGGACGTCATCCGGTTGATGTGATCAACTCAGTCACGAACGACCCGGCCCCTTCGCTCCACCCCCATTACAGGGGCTTCATCACTACTACGAGCCGGTCCGCCAGCAGGTCCCGCATCGGTACTCGACCCCTCGCAGTTGCTGCTGCTTGGGGCACTCCCTCTTGCCGCCGCATCGCGGCGGGCGGTATCGGTACCTGCCTTCTCCTGTTCCGTACGGAAGCCGCAGACCGGGGTCACGTCGCCTGCATGCCGGACACCACCTGGCCAATAGACGGGCACCCGCCAGGCTCATCCCGGGATTTCGGGAACACCCCGGTTTTGATGTCGTCTGATTTCGTTTCGACACGTCAGCAGCGATTCACTTGCGTTCGTCTTCCCGATCCCCACCTGACGCCTCTCAGGACGCCTTTTCCTCATCGCTCACCACGACGGTCATCAACCAACGCAGCATGAGGCGGTTTGAAGCCTCCCCCCGCAGGGCGGCTTCGAAGGGCCACAAAACCTTCATCATCCGCACAGCACCACTCATGGAAGCTGCCCTACTGTCAGCTCCCCTTCGTGTTCAGGACGCAATCCCGGGCAAAATAGGCGGCTGCCCGTCGCAGGATCTCCCGCTCGAGCTGCCATTCTTTCTCCGCCTTGGCCAGCCTGGCGTTCTCCGCGCGCAGCCGGGCCAGCTCGGCCTCGGTGTCCTGCGACCCGCCGGAGGCGGCCGGACCGTCGTCGGCGTCACGCACCCAGGTCCGCAGCGTCTCGGGGTTGACATTCAGATCGGCCGCGACGTCCCTGAACGTCCGCCTTCCCGCCGATGCCCGCCACAACGCGATCGCGTCGGACCGGAACTCCGCACTGTACTTCGAGGGCCTTGCCACGTGGTCTACACCTTCCAGGATCAACAAGATCCATTGTCAGGCGTGTCCACACTACGGGGATCACCTCA
>NZ_JASISZ010000193.1 GCF_030063355.1 Streptomyces sp. PH10-H1 | reverse complement strand
CTGAAGCTCCGCCATCTTGATTCTGGCTGGTCAGGGCCTCTGGTGTGATGGCGGGTGAGGCTGCTCGGGCTGGTGGCGGGGCAGTGTCCAGCATGTAGATCGTCGGGCAGGGCGGTTCGCCTGTTCCGGTCCGCCGCCTCGTTCTCCTCCCTACGATCCGGCGCATGGTGGATCCCGAGGTGCAGGAGCGGATCGCGGTACGCCGCGCGGAGTTGGACGATCTGGAAGAACAGCTGGTCAAGCAGTTGGCCGAGGTACGGGCCGAACGCGAGGACCTGGCGGCGGCGGAGCGGGTCCTGGCCCGGATGGGCGGGCAGGTCGCCGCCGAACGGGCCGCGACGGCGCCGGCTGTCGCGCAGGTGGGCGGGAAGGAGGTGCTGCTGATCCCGCACCGCGCCCCGGAGATGGCCGAGACCGCGCTCCCGCCGGAGTACCAGCGCATTCTCGCTTCCGTCCGCGCTGCTGGCGGGCCGGTCATGGTCCGGCAGGTGGGCGAGGCGCTCGGGCTGGACACCGGGGTGCGGGGCAAGGTGGAGCCGCTGCGCGGGAAGCTGACGAAACTGGCCGATCGCGGCTGGCTGCACAAGCGTCCCGACGGGCGGTTCACCGTCCGCCCGTGACCCGCAGTTCCTGGGGCGGACGTAACTACGGTGCCCCCGGGGCTCGTTGGGAATGTGTGAGCAAAACCGAAGAGCACATCGGGGACACCGTGTCCCTTGTCTACCAGTGCCGTCTGCCGCTGTCCACGAGCACCGTCAACCACCTCGCCAGCCTGCTGCGGCGTCACCTGAAATCGATAGGTTCGCGCTGGCGGTCGCTGCCGCCGGGGAAGATCGCGGTGATCGTCCTGGCCGTGCTCCGCCACGATCAGCGCCTGGCCGACATGGCCGGCGGCAACAACATCGCCGAGTCCACCGTCCGCCGCTGGCGCGACGAGATGATCCACCTGCTCGCCGCCCGCGCTCCGCGCCTGGACCGGGCCCTGAAGAAGATCGCGAAGCGGGGCGGGGAAGTCGTCCTGGTCGACGGCACCCTCATCGCCACCCAGCGCCGCACCGGCCGCGACAACCGAAAACACTTTTCCGGCAAGCACCACCGTCACGGCCTGCACTTCCTCGCCCTGACCGACGAGAGGGGCCGCCTGATCTGGATCTCCGCCGCGCGGCCCGGCCGCACCCACGACGCCACCGCCGCCCGCCACGACCATCTCGTCGAACATCTCAAGGCGGCCGGCCTCGGCGCGCTCGCCGACCTGGGCTTCCTCGGCGTGGACAAGCCCGACGACCCCGATGACCTGGTCATCGTGACCGGTTTCAAGGCCACCCGCTACCGCAAGCTCACCCCCGGGCAGAAGACGGCGAACCGGGTTCTGGCCGCCGGACGCGCGCCCGTCGAGCGCGGGTTCGCCCACCTGAAGAACTGGCGGATCCTCACCAAGCTCCGCACTGACCCCGCCCGCGCCACCCACCTGCTTCGCGCGCTGCTCGTACTGACGAACATCGAGGCCACTGCAGGAAATTGATCTCTACCGCAGGCGGCCCGCGACCAGCACAAGCTCCCCGGAGCAGCGTCACTGAGCCGGGATCGGCTGGGTGAGGTTCACCGGGTTGCCGTCGGGGTCCTGGATGTGGGCGACGCGCTGTCCCCACGGCATGTCGTTGGGGCCGCCGCGGACCGAGCCGCCCAGCGCCGTCACCCGGCCGAGCGTCTCGTCGACGTCGTCGACACCGATGCTGAGCAGGATCCGCGGTGCCGCCCCGGTCCCCGGGTTCGTCTTGGCCACCAGCCCGAGGTCGGTGTCGCCGATGCGCAAGCCGAGGTAGAAGGCCGGGCCTTCCGCCGGTACCCGGAAGATCTCCTCGGCGCCGAACAATTTCGTATAGAAGCCGACCAGGGCGTCTTGGTCGGCAGTGATGATCACTGGCTGGATGGTGGACATGGCACTCCTGTCGCGAACGGTCGTGTCGCTGGGTAGACCGTTCGAGGACGGTGAACTCATCGGCAAAACCACCCCGCCGGACGATCTACACCCCAGACTGCCGCCCACGACCAGCACGAGCACCCCGAAACGGGGTCACGCCACCCCTGTTGACCAGCCACTTCAAGATGGCGCAGCCAC
>NZ_JASISZ010000192.1 GCF_030063355.1 Streptomyces sp. PH10-H1 | reverse complement strand
GCTCGCAACCACAAGGAACCTCGGAGAACCCGCCACCGGAACGGTCATCCGGGATACCGGCCTGCCCCACAACCGCGAAAGGCACCCGAAAACCAAGATCGGAAATCACGCGGTGGATCGAGGCTCAGAGGAGGTCGGCGTCGTGGGCGAGGAGGGCGATCTGGGTGCGGTTGGTGACGGCCAGTTTGGTCAGGACATGGGTGATGTGCGCCTTCACGGTGGCAACGCTCATGTGCAGTGCGGTGCCGATCTCGGCGTTGGTGCGCCCCCGGGCCACGGCAACGGCGACCTCCCGTTCGCGCGGGCTCAGGACGGCCAGCGCGGCACAGGCCCGTTCGTAGGCGCCGGCCTGGGTGGCGACCCGGTCCATAAGGCGGCGGGTGATGCCGGGGGACAGGATCGGGTCGCCGGCGGCGACCCGCCGGATGGCCTCCACGATCTGTGCGGGCGGGCTGTCCTTCAGGAGGAATCCGCTGGCACCGAGGCGCAGCGCCTGCACGACGTTCTCATCGGTGTCGAAGGTGGTCAGCACGATGACCTCGGGTGGACGCGGGCTGCGCCGAAGCCTGCCGAGCGCGGTGATGCCGTCCAGGCGCGGCATCCGCAGGTCCATCAGCACCACGTCGGGAGCATGCGCGGCGACGGCGTCGGGCACCTCGTCGCCGTCGGCCGCCTGGCCCACGACCGCGATGCCATGGGCGCCGTCGAGCATCATGGCCAACCCGGCGCGTACCAGGGCGTCGTCATCGACGATCAGCACTCGCACCGCACTGTTCACCCCAGCCATGGTAGCCGGGCATGCAGGTGGAACTCGCCGGTCGCGGTCGTCTCGTGGTCGAGCCGGCCGCCGGCCAGGTGTACGCGCTCGGTCAGCCCGATCAGGCCTGTTCCGCTGCCCGGGACACTCGGCCGGGCGGGCGCGTCGCGGGACAACGGGTTGTGGATGTCGATGACCAGCTCCGTGCCGGGCTCGCCGGCGAGCACCACGTGCACCGGCTGACCGGCCGCGTGCTTGCGTGCGTTGGTGAGTCCTTCCTGGACGACCCGGTAGGCCGCCCGACCGGCGACGGCCGGCACCACGGTGGTATCCGGCGTCCTGCCGTCCAGAACGACCTGCTCACCCGCGTGGTGTGACTCCTCGACCAGGCGTGGGATGTCGGCGAGCACCGGCTGCGGTCGCTGGCCGCTTTCGTCATCGTCGGTGGTCTCCCCGTCGCGCAGAACGCCGATCACCTCGCGGAGTTCGATGAGCGCTTGGCGCACACCGTCGCGCACCACCCCCGCCGCGAGGGCGAGCTGCTCGGGCGGGGAGTCCGGCCGGTACTCCAGCGCCCCCGCGTACGTCGCCACCAGTGACAGCCGGTGGGCCAGCACGTCGTGCATCTCGCGGGCGATCCGCGTGCGCTCCGACACCCGCGCCTCGGCCACCCGGCGGCCCTGCTCGGCCTCGGCGCGGCGGGCCCGCTCGCGCAGCGAGGCCATCAGAGCCCGACGCGCCTGGGTGAGCGCGCCCCAGCCCAGCAACGCGGCATAGGCGGCGATCATCAACGCCAGCCACCAGACGAAGGAGAGCCCGCCGGCCGGGCGCCACAGCCCCTGAACGGCGTGCATCGCGATCCCCGCGCCCGCGACCTCGACCGCTGTCGGGAACGGTCGCCGCTGCGCGACCACGAGCGCAGCGGCCGTGGCTGCCGGGGTCGCTGCCGGCGACACGGCGGCCAGCACACTCAGTGCCAGAGCGCAGGCCACCGGCCAGCGCAGGAGTACAGGTACCAGCGCGCAGCTCAGCGCCCCGACCGCGATGTCCAGGCCGAGCAGACCCATCGTCCGCTGTGCCTGGATCTCCCCGAAGATCGTAAACGCGGCCAGGGCGGCGACCCCGGCGACCACCAGCGCGGTGATCATCGGCTCTGGACGGCACTGCGCTCCGGTCCCCACATCGTCACAGTTCGCTTCAGTGTTCACGTGGCCAACGTACGACCGGCCGAGCCCACGCCGATACCGACCAAGGTCTACCTCTGATCTTGCGCGGTGCTCCGCCCTTTGGGGCGGGGGTGAAGCGCATCCTTGGCCTGGAGGCGCGAAGCGCCGGAGTTCCGTGTGCCTCCGGGGTAACGGTCAGGATGTTGGGCGTTGCT
>NZ_JASISZ010000191.1 GCF_030063355.1 Streptomyces sp. PH10-H1 | reverse complement strand
GCAAGACCATTCACTTGGACCGCAACCGCCGAAGAGATTCTGGCGAAGGTCCGCCTCGTCCAGACCAGCATCAAGAAGCTCGTTGCAAACAACTCGAAGTGACGCAATCAGGATCACGAGACACTAGGAGGCGGCAATGATCTGAAGCCACCCCAACCGCTCTCGACGAGACATTGTCGTCCACTTCCGGTGTCGAATAGCGCAGCCCGCGATGAGTTCTGCATGTCGCTCAGTATTGGACACTTGATACAAACCGCGCCAGCTCGCCGCGCGACCCGAATCCCAAGCAGAGGCCCGGTGTCGCTGGCTAACGAGGAGCCAATTCTTCCATGCCCTACCCGCCACCCACATTCGCGTTCGATCGGTCACCCATACCAGACTACTCAAACGCCACCCGATTGATCACCAGGATCTCTAGGCTGATCATTTTCAAAACGAAGCTGATCGACGATGTCTAGATCCCCTTCGGTACTAACGACTACGATCCACGATCGATCCACTGCAAGGAAAAAGTGGTGCTCAGGAATTTCGAGCAACTCGGCGACAACCGAAGAGCAGATGGCGTTCGTAAAACGTACCCCATAGGGGGAGAGTCCATCTCCGACGTGCTCAACCACTGAATCCGGAAGGGTGCGCAGGCATACTTCCTTGGCCGCCATTGCCGCTAGCCGAATTTCATCGTCAATTCGCCAGTGCGCATGCCTGCCTGACACGCGAGGCCAATCAATCTTCGTTCCAATGGTCGGAAATTGAAGACTTAGCCAGTCGAAGATAGCCGAAGCATCACAACGCTCCAGACTCTCAAGCGGCGGGGCGCCATATACGGTATTCGCCCAATAATTTTCAGTCATCATCAACACCCAAAACGGCCTTGGATTTTCGTTACAGTTGACTCGGCGGCATCGAAAGTAAAGTGTGGACCTTTTTCCTTTCCACTCCAGACATTGATATGAGCGCCATTGCGCTCGTCAAACTCGATCCTGAATCCCGTCTTTCCGTCGCTGGTCTGCATGCCGATCGGCTTACCTTGAATTGTGCCAAATTTGCCAATTGTTGGCCTTCCGGCATTGAACCCACGCTGCTCAAGCCAACCCAGCGCCTTATTCATCGCCTGGTTGTAATCATCGCCACCGTCATTGTGCACCAGCACCGGCGTATTACCCGCGAGTACATAGTACGTGTGCAAGTCGCGGACGGTCAGATTGTACGCAGCCTGAAGGCGATGGAGGTGTTGGACCGAGACGATACGCAGGGGCTCGCCGGTGGCGGAGAGCAAGTCCATGCCGGCTCTCAGATCCGTTGCATCGATCCATGCGTGTGCGCTGGGCGACCAGATGGGGTGGTGATCGGTGGCCGTGAGGGTGCTCTGTCGCTCTTCTCCGTTGACGGTGATGGTGGTGAAGTCGGTGTCGTCGGTGGCGACAATAGTGGCGTCAACTTTTCGGGCGCCGGAGCGTGAAGTTTCCGGGTCCGTGGATGCGACTTCGTCACCGATTTGGAGCTTTTCGATCGGTTTGACTGATCCATCCGCGAGCAGTACCAGGGTGCCTTCTGGGAAACTGTTGCACGGTGCCCCTTTCGGCTCTTCGGCATTTGCGAGCCCCTTACCAAGCCCCTTTTCTATCCCGGCCTCAAACTGAAGCCAATATGCAGTTGTTTCTATTGCTATCTGCTTAAGACTCTTCCGCGCCGTGCACGTAATTCCTTCCTGCCCGCATATATCCCTGTACATCACCGTTTCGACGGTGCTATCCCAGGGGATTTTGTTGCAATTTTCATCGATCCCCATCATGCAGTTCTCGTTGGGGTTCCATGTGTGCGAACTGTATGCATGGTTGAAAACTTCAGAGTGCTTGCTGTAAGCCTTGTCGATTGCGTTCGCGACATCTTCGGCCGTGCCGCTCACCTTGAACGACCCCACGGACACGGTGGTGGGTGTTTTCGGGGACTGGTTAACTTCGCTTGGATTCTTCCCCCCTGATGTCCGGTCGATGGATTCGCTACCTTTGCCGCCATTAGTTGGCATGCAAGGTCCGCTGGGTCTGTACAGCGAACGGTGGAACTCGGTCGGTTGATTTCTAGCGGCGTCCGGCGGTGAGCCGGCCGTCGAATGCCATGTCGAAGGCTTGGAGTGCGGCCTTCCATCGCATGGTCCAGCGTTTACG
>NZ_JASISZ010000190.1 GCF_030063355.1 Streptomyces sp. PH10-H1 | reverse complement strand
GCTCGACTTTCGTCGTTCTGACGGGTCGTCGGCTCCTATGCGGCGGTGTCGAGGCTGGCTGTGGCCCATGCTTGCTGGACGGCGCGGATTTCCTGATCGGTGGGCCGGCCTGGGCTCCTGGGCAGAAATCGGGCGGCGATTATGACCCGGCGGAGCTTGGCGAGCATGTCGGCCACGGAGGGGTCGGTCTTGGTGGTGTACCAGGGGGCGTGCTCGCGGCGGTCGGCGGCGTCGCTGGGGTGGTGGCCGTGCAGCGCGTACCAGGCGACGGTGATCGTGTAGCAGTACAGGCCGAACGGGACGGTGCGCTCGACGGCGGCCCGGGTGCGGTTTTGGGCCTGGCCGGTCCCGAGCAGGTCGCGGGCCTCGGCGAAGGTGACCTCGATCGCCCAGCGCCACGCGTAGCGGGTGATCAGCGCCGGGGCGGGGGTGGTCAGGTCGGTGGTGACCAGCGCGAGGTCATAGCCGGTGGCGGTGTCGTCGTCGCGTAGGAGGATCACGCGGACCGTTTGGGTGTGGAAGGAGCCGTACCACAGGCAGGTTTGCTCGGCCAGGTGCACGGTCTCGGTGCGCTGGTAGCGCGTGACGTGGACGGACGCGAACACGAGGGTGGCGGCGAGGTCCTTCGCGGTGCCCAGGCGGGCGCCCTTGAGTGCGGGCCGTCCGCGGCGGCCGGTGCGCGGCGGGGCGAGGTCGTACAGCACCCCGGACGCGGGCAGCCGGGTGGTGAAGGTGCAGGTGGCGGGCAGGTCACGCAGGGCCCGCCCGTGGTAGGCGGCGTCCGCGACCACGTGGATGCGCCGGGTGTGGTGGCATGCGGCCAGCAGGCGGAGCATGGACGCGGCGAGGTCGACCTTGGACTGCTCCTGCTTCGGGCGCCACAGCCGGGCCATCACCGGCAGGCACACCGGCCTCGCCAGGAACGGGAGTTGGACGATGATGCCGACCACGACGAAGCACGTCCCGCGCCCGACCGGCTTGGGGCCCTTGGCGGCGCCGTCGTGTTGCCAGGCCGCGCCGAACACCTTCTTCCCGCGCCGCTTGAACAAGGTGTCGTCCACCGCGACCGTCAGCACCGAGCCCTCGGGCAGCAGACGGCGCACGACCAGGTGGGACAGGGCGATGCCCAACAGGTCCGGGCTCCACCGGGCCCGGGAGAAGAACGCGTGGGCGCGGTCATGCGACCAGGAGCGCGTCAACCCCGCACCCGCGAGCATCCCGGTCACCGTGCCCCGCCCGGTCTGCGCGACCAGCCCCGTGACCAGCGCCGCGAAAGTGGTGAACGTCGGCGCGGTGAAGCAACCCCGCAGTAACCCCAGCACGGCGAGCAGCGAAGCGGGTACGGTCGGATCCGGAAGCATCGGCGGGTCCCTCCCCGGAGGAGACAGAAGCACCGCCGATGCTTCTCCGCTGTCCCCACCCCACGCGGCCGGACGGCCCCACATCACCCGCCCGAGCGACCCAAACGACGATCAACGAAAACGTCGAGAGTCGAGAGGAGGGCCGGCCTGTGCGGTCACCCAGTCCAGCAGAGCGTCGGTCAGCTCGCTGAGGGACCGCCCGTAACCGAGGAGGACGAAGCGGCAGTCAAGGGAGTCTCCGGGATTGTGGGGGTTGAGGAGTCCGCATCGCAGGCCCGTGAGGTCGATCTGGCCGCCCAGGCAGTAACTGGCCCCGTTGAGGACGGGGTCGACCAGCGTCGTCCAGACCAGGAGGCCGTCCGTCCACAGAACGTCGACGGGGAAGTCGACCAGGAATTCGTCGGGTTCCGGCGCACCGTTCGGCCACGTGGCGACGCGGGCAGCAAGGTGTTCGACCACTGGCTTCCACGGCTCGCCGAAGTCCCAGTCCGCCAGGTACTCGTCGAACACGCTCATCGATGCGCCTCACCTTTCGCGTCCGTATGCGATGAACTGCTGCCAGTGCTGCCGGTCCTTCCGGTCGCTGGTGTGAACACGTTCCATCACGCCAAGCAGCACCAAATGCGCACGGATCCGGTCGGCGCCTGCGCAGACGACGCGGCTGTCACCATTGACGCTACCGCCGAGGTCCATCGCGACGGCATCATCGGCGAGGACGGCGGGCACATCGCGCTGGTGTACCGCCGATGTTGGAGTTCATGCCTCGACCCTGGGCAGGGCCTCCTCGAGCTCGTCTTCGACAGCCGCATAGGAGCCGACGACCCATCAGAATGACGAAAGTCGAG
>NZ_JASISZ010000018.1:14655-102955 GCF_030063355.1 Streptomyces sp. PH10-H1 | reverse complement strand
CAGCGCGGGCACGGCCGTCCTTCGTGATCACTGAGCGTAGAGAACTCCATGATCGCCTGGACCCGTGCCCGCACCGCATCCACCCCACCTGATCACTCGACAGCGGCTGCCTATTGCCGGTCGGTCTTAAGGGCTGAAATACAGCGATCCTGCCAGCACGGTCAGCCGTTCGGCGGTAAGAAGGGAGCTTCGCCGTCTCGGAAGACGAGCGGAGGACGAGCGGAAGACGAGCGCAGGATTGCGAGGGAGCGCGCAGTGAGCCAGCCGGACATGTACCCCGAGGAGGCTCCCCGGGAGGAGCCCGTTCAACGGGCTCTGCATAGCCAGGAGGACCTGCGGGCGCTGCCTTTTCCCCTCGGCGACTGGGGCGAGCCCGCCGAACGCCTGGAGGAGCTCTATCGCTGGGCCGAGTCCGGGGCACTGCGCACCACCGACTGGTACCTCGCCGACCGCGTCTGGAAGCGGCACGGGGCGCGCGCGCTGCGGGTGGCCGCCGCGTGCTTCGGCACCGTGGGCGCCGCGCTGCCGCTCATCGACCTGACGGGGGCCGCGGACGGCGCCGCGCGCTGGGGCTACGTGGCGCTGCTGTTCGCAGGGGTCTGTGTCGGCCTCGACCGCTGCTTCGGGCTGACCTCGGGCTGGATGCGGGACGTCGCCACCGCGCAGGCGGTGCAGCGGCGGCTGGAGGCGCTGCGGTTCGACTGGGCGTCGGAGTGCGTCCGGGAGGTGCTGGGCCCCACCGAGGGCACGGCCGCGGAGGCGGCCGAGCGCTGTCTGGCGGTGCTGCGCCGGTTCTGCGAGGACGTCTCGGACCTGGTCAGGATGGAGACGGCGGACTGGATGACGGAGTTCGGGACGCGGAGCGCGCCGCTGCGCGCGCAGTCGACGGTGCCCTGGACCGCCCGTACCGAGGGCGGGCCCGTCAGCCGCTTCCCGTTGGCGCCCGGCGGCCGGCCCAACATGCCGCGCCAGCGGCCCCCGGAGGGGCCGACCCGCTGATCGGCCCCCGTCCCTCTACTGAAGACTGAAGACGCCGTCAGCTGAAGACCACCATCGAGCCCTGCGCGAGGGACCGGGTGGCCGCCGTGTGCAGACCGAGCCAGACGTGCCGTTCACGGGCGAACGGGCTGGGATCGTACGAGGGCTGGGCCGCGGGCTCCTCCAGGCCGGTGGGCCGGTCCGGCGGGGCCGGGGGCTGCGGCGGGTTGACCGGGTCGATGCCGATCGCCGGGGCCACGGACGCGAGATCGCGCAGCAGGCCATGGCTCGAACCCAGCGGGCCGCCGCCTTCGAGGAGTTCGTCGTTGACCACCGGATGCGGGAAATCCAGCGGCACGTACGCGCCCGCGTGGTCGTAGTGCCAGACGAGGTGCGACTGCTGGGCGGTCGCCTCGAACATCTCCAGCAGCTGCTCGTAGTCGCCGCCGAGCGCGTCGACCGGGGTGACCTCCAGCCCCTGCAGGTTCAACAGGAAGGCGCGGCGCAGGAAGTGCAGCGCGTCGTAGTCGAAGCCGGCCACCGGGCCGACGTCGCCGGACAGGCCCGGCATATAGGTGTGGACGGGCACCGGCGGCAGCCCCGCTTCGTTCAAGGCCTTGTCGTAACGGGCCAGTTCCTCGGAGAAGGGGTTTTCCGGGCTGTGGCAGAGCACGTCCACAAGGGGAACCAGCCACAAGTCGCAGGCCACAGGCGCTCCAAGTCGTCTATGCGATCGTCGGGCCAGCGTAGTGCGAGGCGGGGTCGCCGTCAGGAGGTGGTCGCCGACTGGTCGTCCACTGGTCGCCTACTGGGGGCCAACTTCGCCATCAGCGCCAGGGAATGGTCGTTGTAGGCGACGACGATACGGCGTGCGGTGTGCAGATCACGGTCCTGGACGGCGTCGACGAGTTCGACGTGATCCGACCAGCAGACACCCGCGAGCATCGGGTGGGCGCGCAGATAGGGGACCGAGTACATCCAGGTATGGGTACGGATCCGGTCGAGGAACTCGCAGATGTGAGGATTGCCCGACAGCGCCGCGATCTCGCGCCAGAAGCGGATGTCGCAGCCGATCAGCACATCGAGCGTGCCCGCCCGCGCGGCCCGCGCGGCGGCCTCGCCCCGGCGGCGTACGGACGCGATCACCTCGGGGGGCACCTCGCGCAGCTGGTCGCCGTCGATCCGGCTGAAGATCCCCTCGGTGACCAGATTGCGCGCCTCGACCATGGAGACGAAATCGTCGGGGCCGAAGTGCCGGACCTGGAAGCCCCGGTGCTGCTCGACGTCGAGCAGGCCCTGCGCGGCGAGGTCGACGAGCGCTTCGCGGACGGGCGTCGCGGAGACGCCGTACAGCTCCGCTATCTCCTTGACCGTGAAGTCGCGGCCGGCCGGGAGCCGGCCGGTGAGCACTTCGTCGCGGAGCGCGTCGGCGATCTGCTGGCGCAGGCTGTTGCGCTTCACCGGTGCGCTGTCCGCAATCACCGCCGCCCCGCCCCCTCGTCCGAACATACGTTTCACTCCGCTTTTACTCCGCACACGATATGCGAGGTTCCCGGAATCAACCGCACGTCCGGCGAGGGAAGCGTGTGGGGGTTATGTGTCGTTCGTGATCAGCCGGAGACGTGATCAGCCGGACAGGCGCTGTCCGTTGACCTATCCAATGACCTATGCGTTGACCTATCCGTTGACGGCGTACCGGTCGGCGACCGTCAGCGCCTCGTCCAGCGCCGCCAGGCCCTCCTTGGCCTCGGCCTCCGTCACCGTGCACGGCGGCACGACATGCGTGCGGTTCATGTTGACGAACGGCCACAGGCCGCCCTTCTTGCACGCCGCCGCGAACTCGGCCATCGGCGCGTTGTCCGCGCCGGCCGCGTTGTACGGCACCAGCGGCTCGTGCGTCGCCTTGTCCTTGACCAGGTCCAGGGCCCAGAAGACGCCCAGACCGCGCACCTCGCCGACCGAGGCGTGCCGGGCGGCGATGTCGCGCAGCGCGGGGCCGATGACCTTCTCGCCGATCTCGGCGGCGTTCTCCACGATCCGCTCCTCGCGCATCGCGTTGATCGTCGCGACGGCGGACGCGCAGGCCAGCGGGTGGCCGGAGTAGGTGAGACCGCCCGGGTAGGCGCGGGTGGCGAAGGTCGCGGCGATCTCCGGGGAGATGGCGACACCGCCGAGCGGCACATAGCCGGAGTTCACGCCCTTGGCGAAGGTCAGCAGATCCGGGACGACGTCCCAGTGGTCGGCGGCGAACCACGCGCCGGTGCGGCCGAAGCCGGACATGACCTCGTCGAGGATGAAGACGATCCCGTAGCGGTCGCAGATCTCGCGGACGCCCGCGAGGTAACCGGCCGGCGGCACCAGAAGGCCCGCCGTGCCGACGACCGACTCCAGGATGATCGCGGCGACGGACTGCGGGCCCTCGAAGGCGACGAGCTGCTCCAGATGCTCCAGCGCGCGCTCGCACTCCTGCGCCTCGCTTGTCGCATGGAACTGCGAGCGGTACAGGTACGGGCCCCAGAAGTGCACGACACCCGCCGAGGCGGTGTCGGACGGCCAGCGGCGCGGATCACCCGTGAGGTTGATCGCGGTGGAGGTGGCGCCGTGGTACGAGCGGTACGCGCTGAACACCTTGTGCCGGCCGGTGTGCAGCCGGGCCAT
Organism: Streptomyces sp. PH10-H1; assembly: GCF_030063355.1. Lineage (GTDB taxonomy): Bacteria > Actinomycetota > Actinomycetes > Streptomycetales > Streptomycetaceae > Actinacidiphila. Next base: position 99,319 of record NZ_JASISZ010000018.1, on the reverse strand, counting down.
GCGGACAGCGTTCTCAACCGCCTCGGCACCGCCGTTGGTGAAGAAGATCTGGTCGAGATCGCCGGGGGTGACCTCGGCGATCAGTCGGGCCGCCTCGGACCGTACGTCGACGGCGAAGCCCGGCGCGATCGTGCAGAGCCTGGCCGCCTGCTCCTGGATCGCGGCGACGACCTTCGGGTGCTGATGGCCGATGTTGGTGTTCACCAGCTGGGACGAGAAGTCCAGATAGCGGTTGCCGTCGTAGTCCCAGAAGTACGAGCCCTCGGCCCCGGCCACCGCCAGCGGGTCGATGACCGCCTGGGCGGACCACGAGTGGAAGACATGCGCCCGGTCGGCGGCCTTGACTGCGGCTCCGGCCTCGGGGTCGGCGGGGAAGGGAGGGGTCATGCGCTCCAGGCTAAGGATCATCGCCGGTCGGCAACATGGTCACCTTGTATGGCGCTCGCCACTTACGTCGACATCCTGTCAATACCTCCGATCGGTCTCGTACGTTCATATGTCTTCTATCCTTCGCCTTGGTGTGGCGTGCGAAGGAAGTCGGGGACATGGAAGAACTGAGTTCCGAGGATCCGCAGTGGATCGGCTCGTACCGGCTGCTGCGCAGGCTCGGCGCGGGCGGGATGGGACGCGTCTTCCTCGCCAGGTCGGAGCGCGGCCGTACGGTCGCGGTGAAACTCGTCAAGGGCGAGCTGGCCGCGCAGCCGGAGTTCCGGCGCCGCTTCCAGCAGGAGGTGCGGGCTGCCCGCCGGGTGGGCGGGGAGTGGACCGCGCCGGTGCTGGACGCCGACACCGAGGCCGCCGTTCCGTGGGTCGCCACCGGCTACATCGCGGGGCCGACCCTGCACGAGGTGGTCGCCGGGGGCCACGGGCCGCTGCCCGAACGCTCCGTACGCGTCCTGGCGAGCGGCCTCGCCAAGGCCCTGCGGGACATCCACGCGGCCGGGCTGATCCACCGCGACGTGAAACCGTCCAACATCCTCATCACCATCGACGGCCCCCGCGTCATCGACTTCGGCATAGCCCGCGCGCTGGAGACCGTCGCCGACGGCCTGCTGACGCGGACCGGAGCCGTCATCGGGTCGCCCGGCTTCATGTCCCCCGAACAGGTACGGGGCGAGCGCGTCACCCCGGCGAGCGATGTCTTCTGCCTCGGCGCGGTGCTCGCCTACGCGGCCACCGGACACATGCCGTTCGGCAACGCCGAAGGCGGCGTGCACGCGCTGATGTTCCGTATAGCGAACGACCAACCGGACCTCGGCGGCCTTTCCGACGGCCCGCTGCGCGACCTGATCGCCGACTGCCTCACCAAGGACCCCGAACGCCGCCCCTCGCCGGACGAGCTCGTGGACCGGACGAGCGCGGACGCCGGCGCGTCCGGTCCCTGGCTCCCCGGCGAGCTTCTCGCCCAGCTCGGCCGCCACGCGGTGCGGCTCCTGGAGGCCGAGACCCCGCAGGCAACCGCCGGCCCGGCCCCGGCCCCTGCCGCGACGCCCGCCACGGCTCCCGCTCCCCAGGAATTCGGGCCGTCGCCGTACGGCCCCGAGCAGGCGTTCCACCGGCCGGGCGAACCACATCCCAAGCCGTTGACGGTGAAGTCACCGCGCAATCTGTCCACGCTCCTCACCCTGCTGATCTGCGCGCTGATGCTGGGCCTGGTCGTGAACCTCAACTTCGAGATCGAGCTGTTCCGCAAGCTGGTGAACTACATCACCGGCGCGGCGGACTTCACGAACGGGGAGGTCAACGCCCAGAAAACCCGCTTCCTCAAGATGGCCGCCCTGTTCGGCGCCATCCTGGTCCCGACGGTCGTCGTGTGGCTGGCCTGGTTCCGGCGGGTGCGTGCCAATGCCGAGGCGTTCGCGCCGGAAGGGCAGCGGCTCGGGCGCGGCTGGGCGATCGGCGCATGGTTCGTCCCGGTGGCCCATCTGTGGATCCCGAAGCAGATCAGCAATGACATCTGGACGGCCAGCGACCCGGGCTCCCACGCGTACGGGCAGCGGCGGGCGGGCGCCTCGCGCGGCGTGCTGCACCTGTGGTGGCTGACGTGGGCCCTGCAGTGCGCGTCGCTGTACGTCTCCTGGTTCTGGCGCACCTGGTACGACGCCGACTACGCGGACGAGGCCAAATTCATCGTCAAGATCGGGATCGCCCAAGATGTCCTGGCGCTCGTCTCCTCGGTGCTGGCGATCCTCGTGGTGCAGCGGATCACCTCAATGCAGGAGCGCCGGGCCGCCGCCTCCCCGCAGGCGAGCAGCTCGCCGTACCCGCCCGCGTACGCGGCGCCGTACGGGCCCGCCCGCTGACGACCTGCCCTGATGCCCGCCGCCACGGGGGCGTCTATCCTCTCCTGACCGGGGACGGACAAAGCAGGGGGCGGCCGGGCATGGAAGAGCTCAGATCCGATGATCCGCAGTGGATCGGCGCGTACCGGCTGCTGGGCCGGCTCGGCACCGGCGGCATGGGACGGGTCTTCCTGGCACGCTCCGAGCGCGGCCGGACCGTCGCCGTGAAACTGGTGCGGGCCGAACTGGCCGCCCAGGACGAGTTCCGGGCCCGCTTCCGGCAGGAAGTACAGGCCGCGCGCCGGGTCGGCGGCGAGTGGACGGCACCCGTACTGGACGCCGACACCGAGACCGAGATCCCGTGGGTCGCCACCGGATACATCGCGGGCCCGACCCTGCAGCGCGTCATCGCCAAGGACCACGGCCCGCTGCCGGAGCGGTCGGTCTGGGCGCTGGCGGACGGGCTGGCCCGCGCGCTCAAGGACATCCACACGGCCGGGCTCATCCACCGCGACCTCAAGCCGTCGAACGTGCTGATCACGATCGACGGACCACGGGTCATCGACTTCGGCATCGCCCGCGCCCTGGAGACCGTCACCGGCGGCCTGACGCACACCGGCGCGCTGGTCGGCTCGCCGGGCTTCATGTCGCCGGAGCAGGTACGCGGCGACCGGGTCACCCCCGCCTGCGACATCTTCTGTCTGGGCTCGGTGCTGGCGTACGCGACGACCGGCAAGCAACCGTTCGGCGCCGCGAGCAGCGGGGTGCACGCCCAGATGTTCCGGATCGCGCAGGAGCCGCCGGACCTGGACGAGCTGCCCGGCGGACTGCGTGAGCTGGTCGCGGACTGCCTGGTCAAGGAGGCCGACCGGCGGCCGGACCTGGACGCGGTACTGGAACGGATCGCGGGCCACTCCCCGGCCGACGGCAGGACCTGGCTGCCGAGCGCGCTCGTCGCGCAGCTCGGCCGGCATGCGGTGCGGCTGCTGGAGGCCGAGAACCCGTACGAGGAGGGTTCCGCCGAGGCTCGGGCGGCGGCGCAGACCACGCCCGCATCCGCGCTTGAGCACGAGCGAGAGCACGCGCCCGCGGCGCCGGCGTCCGACCCCGTCCCGCAAACGCTCCACCACGAGCCGACGATGACCTCCGCGGCCACCCCGCCGCCGGGTCCTTCCCCGTACGCTCCCGGCGGTTACGGCTACCCGCACCCCGGGTACGGCCCCCCGCCTGGCTACACCGCTCTTCCGTCGGCGCCGCACCGGCGGCAGGGCGTGCTGATCGCCGCCGCGGTGGCTGTCGCGGTGGTCGCGGGCGCCGGCGCGGCCTTCGTCGCGCTCACCATGGGCAAGGCCAAGGACAACAGCACCGACGCCCGGAACCGTGACAACAAGACCGGGGCGAGCGCTCCTTCGGACTCCGGCACGCCGCAGACCTCCCCCTCGACGTCGGCGACGGCCTCCACCGCACCCGGTGACGTACCGAGCCAGTTCGTCGGCACCTGGCAGGCCGGCTTCGACAGCAACGGTGCCAATACCCGCACCCTGACGATCGGGCGGGACGGCATCGTCACCCTGATCGGTACGGGCGCCACCTACCACTGCGAGTTCGCGATGCACATGACGTCGGCCGGTCCGCCCCTGAAACTGAGCGCCTCCCTCGTCACCAACGCCGTGCCCGCCACGGCCTGCAATCCGGGCCTGGCCTCCACCGTCACCGAGCTCGACGCGACCCACCTGATCCGTGACTCCCAGGAGCCGGGCAAGGCCCCGCTGACGTACACGAAGGTCAGCTGAAGCGGAACACAACGCGGCGGGCCCCCCGGGGGGTCCACCGGGGCGCGCCGCGTTGTGCGTACTGCCGTTACCGCCGTGCGTCGGACGAACGGTCAGATGAACGAGTTGATCTCGATCGTCTCGGTACGGCCGGGGCCCACGCCGATCGCGGAGATCGGTGCACCCGACATCTCCTCGAGCGCCTTCACATACGCCTGCGCGTTCTTGGGCAGGTCGTCGAAGGTCTGCGCCTTGGTGATGTCCTCGGACCAGCCGGGGAGCATCTCGTAGACCGGCTTCGCGTGATGGAAGTCACTCTGGTTGTAGGGCAGCTCCTCAACGCGCTTGCCGTCGATCTCGTAGGCCACACAGACCGGGATCTGCTCCCAGCCGGTGAGGATGTCGAGCTTGGTCAGGAAGAAGTCCGTCAGGCCGTTGACGCGGGTCGCGTACCGGGCGATGACCGCGTCGAACCAGCCGCAGCGACGGTCGCGGCCGGTGGTGACCCCGCGCTCGTGGCCGATGATCCGCAGCTTCTCGCCGTCCTCGTCGAACAGTTCGGTCGGGAACGGACCGGCGCCGACACGCGTCGTATAGGCCTTGAGGATGCCGATCACGCGGCTGATCTTCGTCGGGCCGATGCCGGAGCCCGTGCAGGCACCGCCGGCGGTCGGGTTCGACGAGGTGACGAAGGGATACGTGCCGTGGTCGACGTCGAGCAGAGTTCCCTGGCCGCCCTCCATCAGCACGACCTTGCCCTCGTCCAGCGCCTTGTTCAGGATCAGTCCGGTGTCGGCGACAAAGTCCTTGATCTGCTCCGCGTAGCCGAGGTACTCCTCGACGACCTGGTCGATGCTGATCGCGCGCCGGTTGAAGAGCTTGACCAGAACCTGGTTCTTGTCGTGGAGAGCGGCCTCCACCTTCTGGTGCAGGATCGACTCGTCGAAGAGGTCCTGCACACGGATCCCGACGCGGTTGATCTTGTCGGCGTAGGCCGGGCCGATACCGCGCCCGGTCGTACCGATCTTGCGGCTGCCGAGGAACCGCTCCGTCACCTTGTCGATGGTCTGGTGATACGGAGTGATCAGATGGGCGTTACCGCTGATCAGGAGCTTGGACGTATCGACGCCGCGGTCGTTCAGCCCGCTCAGCTCGGAGAGCAGGACCGCCGGGTCCACGACGACACCGTTACCAATGACCGGGGTACACCCCGGCGACAGGATTCCTGAGGGGAGGAGATGCAGTGCGTACTTCTGGTCGCCAACGACGACCGTGTGGCCGGCATTGTTGCCGCCCTGGTAACGCACGACATAGTCCACGGAGCCACCGAGCAGGTCAGTGGCCTTCCCCTTGCCTTCGTCACCCCACTGAGCACCGAGCAGCACAAGTGCGGGCACAGGCGTACACCCCTTCCGGGCGGGGCATGTCCAACGTGCAGAGAGCCGTCGAACCGGTGCCCCGGAATAGACCAAGCCCCTGACGCAACGGCGCAAGGGGCTCTTGCACCGAGATTTTACCTGAGGAAGGACCAAGGTGTCGGCTCAGCGACCTACCGGGCAGCAATTGCTCGTGGTCATCGACCCCGCCGCACGCGCCGTTGACGGCGAATCCGTACGTATCGCGAAGGATGTCCTGTGTGCGGGCGCGTCCTCCGTAAAAATCGCTCTCCCGGATTCGGCCGAAGAGGTGGCGCGAGTGCTCGCGCACCGCGGCCGGCGCCGTCCGGTGGTTCTCGGTGACGACCGGACGCTGCTGCAGGCGGTGCGGGCGCTCCACCATGAGCGGACGCTGGGCGAGGCGCCGCTCGCGCTGGTGCCGATCGGGCCGCGGTCCTCGCTCGCGCGGGCGCTGGGCGTGCCGGGCCAGGTACTGCCCGCGGCGCGGGCGGTGCTCGACGGCATGGACCGCGAGCTGGACCTGCTGGTCGACGACAGCGGCGGCATCGTGCTGGGCACCCTGCGGATCCCCTGCGACGGCCCGGCACGAGCCGAGCACTGGTGGACGCCCGTGGAGCGGACCGCTCGGTCGCTGGTGCGGACGCTCACCGCGCCGATCCCTGCACACGGAAACGGAAACGGCCACGGGAACGGGAACGGGCACGGGCACGGGCCGGGGTTCGGGCACGCGCCGCGCCAGCGGCTGCGGGTGGAGGCGGACGGGGTGGTGCTGGTGGATCTCGACCAGCCCGTGCACGAGGTGTCGATCCGGACGATCTTCCCGGGGCTGGTGGAGGTCTCCGTATGCCATCCCGACAGCGCGGAACCGCTGTGTGTACGGGCCGGCACCGTCACCGTCTCGGGCCGGGACTTCCGCTACCGCGCGGACTCCGCCGCCGCCGGGCCGGTCCGTACCCGCACCTGGACGGTGCAGCCGGGCGCCTGGCGGCTGACGGTGCCGCGTGACCTGACCCGTCCGTGATCCCGCACGTGATCCGGCACGTGGTCCCGCACGTGGTCCCGTGCTCGTCAGCGGCCCGGGGCGTCACCAGCTGACGAGCAGCTCCTCGAGGCCCCGGATGACATAGCCCGGCTTCCACCGCGGCTCGGACACCAGCCGCAGCCCCGGGGCCCGGCGCAGCAGCATGCCGAAGGACGCGGCGAGTTCGAGGCGGGCAAGCGGCGCGCCCAGGCAGTAGTGGATGCCCGCGCCGAACGTGAGATGCCGGTTGTCGACGGCCGGCCGGCGCATATCGAGGCGGTCGGGGTCGGGGAAGCGGGCCGGGTCGCGGTTGGCGGACCCGAAGAGCAGGGCGACCTCGGAACCGCGCGGGATCACGGTGTCGCCGACCTGGATGTCGTCCAGCACCCAGCGTTCGAACATCTGCAGCGGGGTGTCGTAGCGCAGCAGTTCCTCGATCCCGTCGCGGAGCAGCTCGGGGTGGGCGCGGAGCAGGTCGAGCTGGCCGGGGTGGCGGAAGAGGGTGAACCAGCCGTTCGCGGTGGTGTTGACGGTCGCCTCGTGCCCCGCGTTGAGCAGCAGCACGCAGGTGGAGATCATCTCCTGCTCGCTGAGCCGGTCGCCCTCCTCGTGCGCGGCGATCAGCGCGCTGATCAGGTCCTCGCCCGGTGCGCGGCGGCGTTCGGCGATCAGCCCCCGCAGATACGCCGAGAACTCCTCGCTCGCCCGCACGGCCCGGCGCACGGTCGCGTCGTCCGGGTTGAGTTCGAACATCCCGCAGATATCCGCCGACCAGGGCCGCAGCAGGTGCCGGTCGGCGGGCGGGATGCCCAGCATCTCCGCGATGACGGCCACGGGAAGGGGTTCGGCGACCCGGGCCAGCAGGTCCCCGCCGCCGTCCGCGTGCAGCCCGTCGACCAGCTCGGCGGCCAGCCGTTCGACGGTCGGCGCGAGCCGCTCGACGGTGCGCGGGGTGAACGCCTTCGCGACCAGCCGGCGGATGCGGGTGTGGTCGGGGGCCTCCAGGTCGAGCAGACCGTTCCCGTTGAGGATGTGGAACGGCTCGTGCGCGGCCGGCGGGGCCTCGCGGCCGAACTCCTCGTGGGTGAAGCGGTGCAGGTATGTACGCCCCAGGCGGCGGTCGCGCAGCAGCGCGCTGACGTCGTCGTAGTGCGGGATCAGCCACTGCCGGGTGGGCTCGAACCAGTGCGCGCGGCCGCGCCCGCGCAGCGTCTCGTACGCCGGATACGGGTCCGAGACGAACCGCGCGGACCACGGGTCGAACTCCAGCGGTTCCGGTTCTTGGGTGGTCATTCGCCGGTCGGGTTCCTGGGTGGTCATTCGCCGGTCGGGTTCCTGGGTGGTCATTCGCCGGTCGGGTTCCTGGGCGGTCATTCGCCGGTCGGGTTCCTGGGCGGTCATTCGCCGACCAGCCGGTCCTCGATCAGCCCGTGCTCGCGCAGATAGTCCAGCTGGGCCATCACCGACAGCTCGGCGGCGGGCCACAGCGACCGGTCGACGTCCGCGTACACCTGCGCGACCACCTGCGCGGGCGTCAGAAAGCCCGCCTCCACCGCGGTCTCCACCTGCGCAAGGCGGTTCGCGCGGTGCGCGAGGTAGTACTCGACGGCGCCGCGCGCGTCCGTCAGCACCGGGCCGTGACCGGGCAGCACCGTATCGACGCCGCCGTCCATCGTCATGGCCTGGAGGCGGCGCAGGGAGTCGAGATAGTCGCCGAGACGGCCGTCCGGGTGCACCACGATCGTGGTGCCGCGGCCCAGGACCGTATCGCCGGTCAGGACGGCGCCGTCGGCCGGCAGATGGAAGGAGAGCGAGTCCGCGGTGTGCCCCGGGGTGGCGACGACGCGCAGTTCCAGTCCGCCGGTGGTGATGACATCACCGGCCGCCAGCCCCTCGCCGCCCAGCCGCAGCGCCGGATCGAGCGCCCGCACCTTGGTCCCGGTCAGCTCGGCGAAACGGGCGGCGCCCTCCGCGTGATCCGGGTGGCCGTGGGTGAGGAGGGTGAGCGCGACGCGTTTGCCGGCCGCCTCGGCGGTCGCGACGACGTTGCGCAGATGCGCGTCGTCGAGCGGGCCCGGGTCGATGACCACCGCGAGGTCGGAGCCGGGCTCGGACACCAGCCAGGTGTTGGTGCCGTCCAGGGTCATCGGCGACGGATTGGGCGCCAGTACGCACACGGCGCGCGCCGTCGCGGGGCCGCCGATCGTCAGTTGTGGCCTGCCGGGCAGGATCGCCGAGGTCATTGGGTGGCTCCCAGAGGGGGAACGGGTCCTTGCGGGGGTGCGGGTTTCGGCGGCCCGGGTTTCGGAGGTGCCGGTTTCGGGGGTGCGGGCTTCGAGGGTGCCGGCTCTTGCGGCCGGACGGAATCCTGCGGCGGTGCGGGGACATGTTCCGGCGGTGCGGGGATGTGCTTCGTGAATTCCTCGTGGCCCGGCCAGCTCAGAACGATCTCCTCCCCTTCGAGGACCGCCCGCGCCAGCACCGGCGTCAGGTCCTGGTCCGCGGCGCCCGCCAGGGCCGCCCCCACCGAGTCGTACGGAAGCAGCGCGCGCAGGGTCGCGATGGTCGGCGGCATCATCACCATCTCGCCGCGCCGGTAGCCCTCCACGGCCTCGGCCGGGCGCAGCCACACCGTGTGATCCGCCTCACCCGAGACGTCCAGGGTGCGCTGCCCGGTCGGCAGCATGGCCAGGAAGAACCAGGTGTCGTAGCGTCGCTCCTCGAACTCCGGGGTGATCCAGCGGGCCCACGGGCCGAGCAGATCCGAGCGCAGCACCAGCTCGCGCCGGGCCAGGAAGTCCGCGAACGACAGCTCCCGGCTGACCAGCGCCTCCCGGTCGGCCTCCCAGCTCTCGCCCGTGGTGTCCGCCACGACGCTGCCGCCGTCCGGCCCGGCCAGCAGGACGCCCGACTCCTCGAACGTCTCCCGCACCGCCGCGCACACCACGGCCTGGGCCGACACCGGATCCACTCCGAGCGCGGCCGACCACGCGTCGAGCGCCCGCCCCGCCCACCGGACCGGCTTCTCGTCCCGCGGGTCCACACCGCCGCCCGGATACGCGTACGCGCCCCCGGCGAAAGCCATGGAGGCGCGTCTGCGCAGCATGTGAACGGCCGGTCCGCCGCTCGCGGTGTCCCGCAGCAGCAGGACGGTCGCGGCCCGGCGCGGAGTCACGGGGATCAGCTCCCCGTTCGTCAGCGCCCGGATCCGCTCCGGCCAGGAGGCCGGAAACCACTGCCCGTTACTCGTGCCGCTACTGGTGGTCATGGGCGGGATCGTACGGCCTGCCGCCCCGATGTTCGAGGGCGAGCCGCCGAGGCCCGTCCGGACGGTCAGACCAGTTCGACCTGGATCTCGACCTCTACCGGAGCGTCCAGCGGCAGTACGGCCACGCCGACGGCGCTGCGCGCGTGCACGCCCTTCTCGCCGAGTACCTCGCCGAGCAGCTCGCTCGCGCCGTTGATCACGGCCGGCTGTCCGGTGAAGTCCGTCGCCGAGGCGACGAATCCGACGACCTTCACGACCCGCTTGATCCGGTCCAGGTCACCGGCCACCGACTTGACCGCGGCCAGCGCGTTCAGCGCGCAGATACGGGCCAACTCCTTGGCCTCCTCCGGCGTCACCTCGGCGCCGACCTTGCCGGTCACCGTCAGCTTGCCGTCCACCATCGGCAGCTGGCCGGAGGTGTACACGTACACGCCCGACTGCACGGCCGGCTGGTACGCGGCCAGCGGCGGCACCACCGCGGGCAGCGTCAGGCCGAGCGAGGTGATCTTGTCCTCGACCGCGCTCACGCCTGCTTCTCCCGCTTGAAGTAGGCCACCAGCTGTTCCGGGTTGTTCGGTCCCGGAATGACCTGGACCAGTTCCCAGCCGTCCTCGCCCCACGTGTCAAGAATCTGCTTCGTCGCGTGCACAAGCAGCGGCACGGTCGCGTATTCCCACTTAGCCATGAGCCCGACTGTAATGCCTACCCCCACCCACCCCGCCCAGCGCCTGGCGCCTGGCGGGCAGACCCGTCAAAACCCAGCCGGCCCGGCGTGCGAGGCCACAGCCGCCAAAACCCAGCCCGCCCGGCGCTTGAGGCCACCCGACAGCCCGCCCGGTGCCTGAGGGCACAGCAGCCAAACCCAGCCCGCCCGGCGCTTGAGGGCACAACAGCTACAACCCAGCCCGGCCGGCGTTTGAGGCTACACAGGGGTAGCGGGCTGCTTAGGTCGAACGCCCAGTGGTTAGGCTCGAAGTGTGAGCCCTCAACAGTCCACCCCAACCAGGCTCCATATCGTCACCGGCAAGGGCGGCACCGGGAAGACCACCGTCGCCGCCGCTCTGGCCCTCGCCCTCGCCGCCGAGGGCCGCCGCACCCTGCTGGTCGAGGTCGAGGGACGCCAGGGCATCGCCCAGGTCTTCGAGACCGGGGCGCTGCCGTACGAGGAGCGGAAGATCGCCGTGGCGCCCGGCGGCGGCGAGGTGCGCGCGCTCGCCATCGATCCGGAGCTGGCGCTGCTGGACTACCTCGACATGTTCTACAAACTCGGCCGTGCGGGCCGGGCCCTCAAGAAGCTCGGCGCGATCGACTTCGCCACGACCGTCGCGCCCGGCCTGCGGGACGTCCTGCTGACCGGCAAGGCGTGCGAGGCCGTGCGCCGTAAGGACAGCGCCGGCTGGCGGGCCTACGACGCGGTCGTGATGGACGCCCCGCCGACCGGCCGGATCACCCGCTTCCTCAACGTCAACGACGAAGTCGCCGGGCTGGCCAGGATCGGGCCGATATACAACCAGGCGCAGGCCGTGATGCGGGTGCTGAAGTCCACCGAGACCGCCGTGCACCTGGTGACACTGCTGGAGGAGATGCCGGTCCAGGAGACCGTGGACGGCGTCGCGGAGCTGCGGGCTGCCGGACTGCCGGTCGGGGCGGTCGTGGTCAACATGCTGCGTCCGGTCCTGCTGGACGACGCCGACCTCGAGTCGGCCGCCAACGGCCGGCGCGCCGCCGTCGCCAAGGCGCTGTCGCAGGCCGGCCTGGGCGGTGCCCGCAAGGGCGGGCAGGCCGAGCGGCTCGTCGACCCGCTGCTCGCGCAGGCGCATGAGCACGCGCAGCGCGTCCTGCTGGAGCGCCGCGAGCGGGCCGAGATCGGCGGCCTCGGCCTGCCGACGTACGAGCTGGAGCTGCGCAGCGAGGGCGTCGACCTCGGCGGCCTCTACCGGCTGGCGGACAGCCTGCGCAAACAGGGAATGACGGCAGGGAACGACGGGCGGGGAGAGCTGACATGAGCCTGGAGAATCCCGCGCTGGAGAGTCCGGTGCTGGAGAGCCCGGTGCTGGAGATCGATCCGCTCCTCGACGACCCGAGGACGCGCATCATCGTCTGCTGCGGATCCGGCGGCGTCGGCAAGACGACGACCGCCGCCGCGCTCGGCGTGCGCGCCGCGGAACGCGGCCGCAAGGCCGTCGTCCTCACCATCGACCCGGCGCGCCGTCTCGCGCAGTCGATGGGCCTCAACGAGCTCGACAACACGCCGCGCCCGGTCGTCGGGATCGACGAGAGCGCGGGCGGCACGCTGCACGCGATGATGCTCGACATGAAGCGGACCTTCGACGAGGTCGTGCTGCAGCACTCGGACCCCGAGCGGGCCCGCGCGATCCTCGACAACCCCTTCTACCAGTCCCTGTCGGCCGGTTTCGCGGGCACCCAGGAGTACATGGCGATGGAGAAGCTGGGCCAGCTGCGCGCGCTGGACGCCTGGGACCTGATCATCGTCGACACCCCGCCGAGCCGTTCCGCGCTGGACTTCCTGGACGCTCCGCAGCGCCTCGGGTCATTCCTGGACGGAAGGTTCATCAAACTGCTGATGGCGCCCGCGAAGGTCGGCGGGCGGGCCGGGATGAAGTTCCTCAATGTCGGCATGTCGATGATGACCGGCGCGCTGAGCAAGGTGATGGGCGCGCATCTGCTGCGTGACGTCCAGACCTTCATCGCCGCCATGGACACCATGTTCGGCGGCTTCCGCAAGCGCGCGGACGCCACGTACAAGCTGTTGCAGGCCCCGGGCACAGCGTTCCTCGTGGTCGCCGCGCCGGAGCGGGACGCACTGCGCGAGGCCGCGTACTTCGTCGAGCGGCTGGCCGCCGAGGACATGCCGCTGGCCGGCCTGGTGCTGAACCGGGTGCACGGCAGCGGTGCGCCCCAGCTCACCGCGGAACGGGCGCTGGCCGCCGCCCAGGCGCTGGAGGAGCCGCGGGAAAATCTTGTGGACGGCGGCATTGTGGATCGTGACGCCGGGAAGGCTGACTCCCGAAACAACGGGACGGACCCGGCGAGCCCGGCCGCTCAGGAGGCGGCCGACGACCTGACGATCGACATGACGATTCCGCCCGAGCAGAGGCTTGCCGCCGGTCTGCTGAGACTGCACGCCGAGCGCATGCGCGTCGTCGCGCACGAGCGCCGCACCCGGGACCGATTCGTCTCCGTGCACCCTGAGGTGCCCATGGTGGACGTAGCGGCCCTAGCGGGCGACGTGCACGATCTGGACGGCCTGCGCTCGATCGGCGGACAGCTTGCCGGGGATCACCCCGCGGCGGCGTAGTCGTCCTCGTCGTCCAGCGGCAGGATGCCGGTGCTCCGCTCGTACTCCGTACGCGCGGTCTCGAGCAGCCTGCGCCACGAAGTGACAGTTGGACGCCGGCGCAACAGCGCCCTCCGCTCGCGTTCCGTCATCCCGCCCCACACACCGAACTCGACCCGGTTGTCGAGCGCGTCCGCCAGGCATTCGGTCCGCACCGGGCATCCGGTGCACACCGCCTTGGCTCTGTTCTGAGCCGCTCCCTGGACGAAAAGCTCGTCCGGATCAGTCGTCTTGCACGCTGCTTGCGTGCTCCAGTCGGTTACCCAGCTACTCATGCTGGCGCCGTCCTCTCCCGAATCGAGGCTCCCCCACGGCGGCAACCGGCATATTCACCGTTGCCAGTTGAGGACGTTACGGAAGGTAGGCGTGACGCAACAGCCCTTTCAGGCCCAATCTTCGATGGCCCGAATGGACTATGGGTGCGCGGCAGATCACCCAACGGAGTGAGCGGCACCCATATCGGATCTATGGTGCATAACGGTCACTTCGGCTGGCATATCGCCCAAGTCTCCCGGCATATGACGGGAATTCGGGCAGTTCTCATCACCCACACGAGTGACGAAGGGAGACAGGCGCACGCTTTGCGGTCGCGCCCGTCCGATACAGAGTAGGCGAACAGATGGGCGCACGTCCGGGGAACGGCAACGTAGGCTGCCTCCATGCCTCACAAGCGATCGGGCGGGGGTCTCTCGACGGCCCAGCAGGCCGCCAAGTTCCTCGGTGTCAGTGTCCTGTCCGGAGTGGTACTGGCGGGAATCGCCCTGCCGGCCGCCGGTGCCCTCGGCCTGTCGGCGAAAGGCACCGCCTCCGGATTCCAGGACCTGCCGGGTGAGCTCAAGCGCCCGCCGCTCAGCCAGGCATCGAAGATCCTCGACTCCAACGGTGGTCTGATCGCGACGGTCTACTCGCGCGACCGCACCGTCATCCCGATCAAGGACATGAGCCCGAACATACTGAAGGCCATCGTCGCGATCGAGGACGCGCGCTACTTCGAGCACGGTGCGATCGACCTCAAGGGCATCCTGCGCGCGCTCAACAAGAACGCACAGGACGGCGGCGTCTCTGAGGGTGCCTCCACCCTCACCCAGCAGTACGTGAAGAATGTCTTCATCGAGCAGGCCGGCGACGACCCGGACAAGGTCGCGCAGGCGGTCCAGCAGACCGTGGGCCGCAAGATCAAGGAAATGAAGTACGCGATCCAGGTCGAGAAGGAACTCGGCAAGCAGCAGATCCTGGAGAACTACCTCAACATCACGTTCTTCGGCGAGCAGGCCTACGGCGTCGAGGCCGCGTCCAAGCGCTACTTCAGCAAGCGCGCCAAGGACCTGACCCTCCCCGAGGCCGCCCTGCTGGCCGGCATCGTCCAGTCGCCGAGCCGCTTCGACCCGGTCAACGACGAGCAGGAAGCCATCAAGCGCCGCAGCCTCGTGCTGCAGCGGATGGCCGACCTCAAGGACATCACCCAGGTCCAGGCCGACGCGGCGAAGAAGCTGCCGCTGGGCCTGAAGGTCAGCAGGCCCAAGAGCGGCTGCATCACCGCCGTCAACGGCGCGGGCTTCTTCTGCGACTACGTGCGGCAAACGTTCCTGCAGAACGCGGCCTTCGGGAAGACCAAGGAGGACCGCACCAAGCGGTGGTCCCTGGGCGGTCTGACGATCAAGACCACGCTGGACCCGCAGGCGCAGGCGTCGGTCCAGGGCTCGATCAGCAAGCACGTCTACAAGAGCGACAAGGTCGCCACCGCCGTCACGCTGGTCGAGCCCGGCACCGGCAAGATCCGCGGCATGGGCCAGTCCCGCCCGTACGGCTTCGGGACCAACGAGACGCAGATCAACCTCTCGGTCGAGAAGCGGATGGGCGGCTCGAACTACGGATTCCAGGTCGGCTCGACGTTCAAGGCGTTCACCGCGGCCGCCGCACTGGAGCAGGGCACTCCCTCGAACCAGGTCTATCCCTCGCCGTACCAGATGGACTACCCGAGCCCGGTCAGCACCTGCGACGGGACCTGGACCAACCGCGGCGAAAAGCCGCTGACCAACGAGAACCAGACCGAGCACGGCCCGTACAGCCTCAAGGAAGCCGCCGCGAAGTCGATCAACACCTACTTCGTAGCGATGATCAGCGACATCGGCGTCTGCCCGGTGACCACGATCGCCAAGAGCATGGGCGTCGAGATGGGCAATGGCGCGGCGCTGCCGCAGGTCCCCTCCGTCACGCTCGGCACCGCCACGATCGCCCCGCTGACCATGGCCAACGCCTACGCGACCTTCGCCAACCGCGGCACGTACTGCACTCCGGTCGCCATCGAGTCCGCCATCGACCCGAACGGCAAGGCGATCGCCGTCCCCCAGACCCAGTGCACCCGGGTCATGTCCGAGACGACCGCGGACACCATCAACACCCTGCTGCTCGGCGTGGTCGAGGACGGTACCGGCAGCAAGGCCGGGCTGGACGACCGGCAGAGCGCCGGCAAGACCGGCACCACCGACAACCGCTACGCCGCCTGGTTCGTCGGCTACACCCCGAACCTCGCGGGCGCCGTCTGGGTGGGCGCGCCAGGCGGCAAGAACGTGTCCATGGTCGACATCAACATCGGCGGGGAGTACTACCCGAAGGTCTTCGGTGGCGCCGTTCCCGGTCCGATCTGGAAGGACGCCGTCGGCGGCGCCCTGGCGAACAAGCCGCCGCTCAGCTTCACCACCGTGCCGATCGACGAACCGGTCAAGCCCCCGGACCCCGCCGGGACCCCCAACCCGGGCAACAGCGGTAAGCCGGGCAACGGCCACACCGCCGGCGCGACGACCGGCGGGCACGGCGCCAACGGCGGGGCGAACGGCGGGCCCAACCCCTGGCCCACGTTCACCCTCCCGCCGAATCTGATCGGCGGCGGGAACGGCCGGTCGGGCGGGACGACGGGCGGCGGCTGACAGCGCAGACAGGCCGCCTGAAACGGACATACGTGAGGGCGCCCCGCTCGGATCCTTCCGAGCGGGGCGCCCTCACGTATGTCCTCTGCGGTGTGGCTGCTGCGGCGTGTCCGCTACGGCGTGGCTGCCGCCGTTCAGCCCGCGAGCTGCTTCTTCACCTCGGCGGCGACGCGGCCGCCCTCGGCGAGCCCGGCGACCTTCGGGTTCACGATCTTCATGATCGCGCCCATCGCGCGCGGGCCCTCGGCGCCGGCCGCCTTGGCCTCCGCCACGGCGGCCGTGACGATCCCGACCAGCTCCTCATCCGACAGCTGCTTCGGCAGGTACGCGTCGAGCACCTCGCCCTCGGCCAGCTCGCGCTCCGCCGAAGCGGGACGGTTGCCCAGCGCGAAGGCTTCGGCCGCCTCGCGCCGCTTCTTCGCCTCGCCGGCGATCACCCTGAGCACCTCGTCATCGGAGAGCTCCCGGGCGGTCGTGCCCGCGACCTCCTTCTTGGTGACGGCGGTCAGGGTAAGGCGGAGCGTGGCGGAGCGAAGCTCATCGCGGCTCTTCATGGCCGCGATGAGGTCGTCGTGCAGTCGCTGCTTGAGCGTGGGGGTCATACGGTCGAGTCTCGCACCCGCACGGCGGTGCTGCCGCCCATTAACGGTTCGGCGCCAGGTTCGCGGTGCGTTCGGCGCTGCGTTCGGCGCGGGCTCCCCGCCACGTACGTGCCAGGCTCCGCGCCGCTTTCGGCGATCCGCCGCGCGAACCGGCGCGCGAACCGTTCCCCGTTCCGCTACGCGATCCGAACCATTCCGGGAACGGTGCCACGTACCGTCCCTGCCCCGGATTGGTCCCGGAGCTGTCCCGGACCGTCCCTCACGCCGGTCCTCCAAGCCCCGCATGGCATTCTGATCCGTCACAGCTCTGCCGGACGGGTCGGCGGACGTCCGGGGGGCAAGGGAAACCAGATGAGGCTCTGTTTCCTCGTCGAGGAGCACTACCGTCATGACGGCATGCCGCTCGACGTAGTCGGCCAACTGGCCGCCTGGGGGCACCAGGTGGACGTCATCCGTCCCGGCGGTTCCCTCATCCAGCTCTCCGAGCTCTCCGAGACGGTGCAGGCGGGGGCGCACGACGCCTGGGTGCTCAAGACGGTCTCCGGCGGCCCCGGCCTGACCCTGCTCGAAGGCGCGGCGGCCCTCGGCCTGACCACGGTCAATGACGCGCGGGCGATCAGGACGGTGCGCGACAAGGCGCTCACGGCACTCATCGCGCAGCAGCACGGCCTGCCGGTACCGGTGACGTACGCGGCGGCCCGCCCCGAACTGTTCGCCGAGATACCCGCGGACCGGTTCCCGCTCGTCGTGAAGCCCGCGGCGGGCAGCTCGGGGCGGGACGTACGGCTGGTCCGCACGCCCCACCAGCTCACCGGTCCCGGCCCCGAGGACGGGGGGCTGCTCATCGCCCAGCCGTACGTACCGAACTCCGGGACGGATCTGAAGGTGTACTGCATCGGCGGCGAGGCGTACGCGACCGAACGGGCCTCGCCGCTGCGCCCGGAGCTCGCCGTGGACGAGCGGCTCGTGCCGCTGCCGCGGGAGGTGGCGCATCTCGCCGCCGAGATCGGTGCCGTCTTCGGCCTGGACCTGTACGGGCTCGACGTGCTGCTGGGGCCCGACGGCCCGGTCGTCGTCGACATCAACGACTTCCCGAGCTTCCGCAAGGTCCCCGACGCCGTCGCACGGGTGGCGCGGGCCGTCCTCGACCTGGTCCGTACCGGCAGCGGCAGCACCGGCATCGGTAGCACTCGCATCGGTAGCGGTCGCGGTAGCAGCAGCAGCGTTGGAAGTCCGGCTTCGGCGGGGGCCTTCGTACCCGTGCAGGCCGGCGCATGAGGGCCGGTACGAGGCGGGTCTGCTTTCTGACGGACAAGCCGGACCATCCGCTACTGGCCGCCACCGCACGCCTGCTGACGGATCATCATCAGACGTCCCTGGTGGAATTCAAGGACCCGGCCTTCGCCGCCGAGCCGGCACCCGACGCGCTCGCCGATGTCTACCTCCTCAAGTCCCACACGCCGCGCGCGATCCGGCTCGCCCGCGCCCTCGAGCGGCGCGGCGCGCGCGTCCTCAACTCGGCCGCGTCGACCGAACTGTGCCAGGACCGGGTACGGATGGCGGAGACGGCACTGGCCGCGGGCCTCCCGTTCCCGGTCACCCGGACCGATGCACGCCTGTCACGTATCCCCGCGCCTCCCCCGTCCGGGTACCCGTTCATCGTCAAGAGCCGCGACAACCGGCGCGGCGACCTCGTCACCCGGATCGACGACCCCGCCGGGCTGCGGGCCCTCGCCCGCCAGTGGCCGGACGAGCAGGTCGTCGTCCAGGACTTCACGCCGGGCGACGGCTGGGACCACAAACTCTGGGTGATCGCGGGCCAGGTCTTCACGGGCCTGCGCCCGTCGCCCCTGGGAAACCGGGGAACCCCGGGAACCCTGGGATCTCCCGGCACCTTCGGCACCTCAGGAAATCCCGGAACCCCCATCGGTGCGCCCGCACCACCCCGCGGAGCCCATGACCTCGCACTGCAGGCGGGCAAGGTCTTCGCCCTCGACATCTACGGCGTGGACGTCATCGCCGACCGAACCGGGACGCCCCTCATCGTCGATATCAACGCCTTTCCCGGCTTCCGCGGCGGCAGCGGAGCGCCGCGGGCTCTGGCGGCCCTCATCTCATCTGCGACGATGGACACATGCGAGCGCGATACGGACTTCCCCTCGGCGTAACGGCAGTCGGTGCGGCCTGCGTGGCCTATGCCGCCGGAATCGAAACGCGGTCCTTCCGGCTGCGCCGCGTCGAGGTCCCGGTACTGCCGGCCGGAATGCGGCCGATCCGGATCCTCCAGGTCTCCGACATCCACATGGTCTGCGGCCAGAACAAGAAGCGCCGCTGGCTGCAGTCCCTGGCGGGCCTGCGCCCGGACCTCGTCGTCAACACCGGCGACAACCTCTCCGACCCGGAAGGCGTACCGGAGGTGCTCGACGCCCTCGGCCCGCTGATGCGGTTCCCCGGCGCGTACGTCTTCGGTTCGAACGACTACTACGGCCCCAGGTTCCGCAATCCAGGCCGCTACCTCCTGGAGAAGTCCCGCAGCCAGCACGGCCTCAACGGCAAGTCCGAGCCCGTCAACAATGTGATCCGCAACCCCTGGGGCGATCTGCGCGACGCCTTCGACGCCGCCGGCTGGGCCGGCCTCAGCAACAGCCGCGGCCGCCTCAAGCTCGACGACGGCATCGAGATCGCCCTCACCGGCCTGGACGACCCGCACATCAAGCGCGACCGTTACGAGGCCGTCGCCGGCGGCCCCGACCCCGACGCGGACCTCAACCTCGCCATCGTCCACGCTCCGTACCTGCGGGTCCTCGACTCCTTCGCCGCCGACCGCTACCCGCTGATCCTCGCCGGCCACACCCACGGCGGCCAGCTCTGCATCCCCTTCTACGGCGCCCTCGTCACCAACTGCGACCTGGACACCGACCGCGTCAAGGGCCTGTCCAGCCATACCTCCGGCGGCCACCGCTCCTACCTCCATGTCTCCGCCGGCTGCGGCGCCAACCGGTACACGCCGATCCGCTTCGCCTGCCCCCCCGAGGCGACACTGCTGACGCTGAGCGCACGGAAAGCCGGCCGCCCCGTACGGTGAGGTGATGTTCGAAGCAGCGATCCGCCGTCCGTACGTCGCCGCCTACCGCGCGCTGATCGCCGCGGCCGCCGTCACCGGCATCACCATCGAGTGCGCGCACACCGATCCGCTGCGCGTCTTCACCTACTTCACGATCCTGACGAACGCCGCCATCGCGATCACCTTCGCCTGGTCCGCCCACCGCAACTGGACCGGCCGCCACCCGCTGTCCCCTCGCATCACGGGCGCGGTCCTGCTCTGCATCGTGATCACCGGCCTCGTCTACCACCTGGTCCTGGCCAACGAGTCCAGCGGCTTCTCCGAGGCGGAGCACCTCGCCCAGCGCACCGGCGACCTGGTGCTGTCCAACCAGCTGCTCCACACCGTGACCCCGGTCACAGTCACCCTCGACTGGCTCCTCCTCACCACCCCCGCCCTCTTCCACTGGCGCTACACCTACCAGTGGCTCGCCCTCCCCCTCGCGTACGCCGCCTTCGCCCTCGTGCGCGGCGCCCTCATCGACCCCCCGGGCCGCTACCCCTACCCCTTCCTCGACGTCGACCTCCACGGCTACCCCGGTGTCCTGCGCAACGCCCTCGTCCTCGCCCTCGTCTTCTCCGCCCTCTCCCTCCTCCTCATCACCCTCGACCGCGCCCGCCCCCGCCTCCCCACCCAGGAAAACCGGATTTCGTCTCCGGCGCCCCGTCCGCTAAAGTGAATCTCGTTGCACCGGGGTGTGGCGCAGCGTGGTAGCGCGCTTCGTTCGGGACGAAGAGGCCGTGGGTTCAAATCCCGCCACCCCGACGGTATAGCAGCAGGTCAGGGCCTAGATTCTCACTGAGAATCTAGGCCCTGTCTCGTTTCCGGGGGATCTTGGGAGCCGTTTGGGAGCCGTTTTCGGAATCCGGCTCCCAGGGGGCGACCGACGGGCAGAGCTCACCGCACAGCTTGTGTCGGCATGAGCTCTGACGGTACGACCATCACATGCACCGTTGGTCACCGCTCAACGATCGCCAACTCGTCCTCCTCACCCGAATCGGGGAGAGTGTCGACCCCGTCACATCAGACACCCCTGAACTTGCCGTCACCGCCAAGGCCCTCAAGGAGCGCGGGCATATCGTCATGCCCAAGGAGGGCGGGAAGTGGCGGGCGGAGATCACCGATGCCGGGCGCTTCTACCTCCAGCACGGGCATCACCCGGACCGGCCTGAGCCGGCACCACGGAAGTCCCGGCCGGCGAACCCCGAGCCTGGGCAGCCGGAATCGGATCGCCCCGAGCCGACGGCCGCCGCTCAGCGGAAGCCCTCTGCGCGGAGCGTCGCCAAAACGCCACGGCCTTCTCCGGTAGCCGTTGGGCCGGCTCTGATCGCGGAGGTGCAGCAGGCCGGGCGCTTCCTGCGTATCCCTGATCCGGACGAGGCGGTGCGGGCCCGATACCGCAGGGCTTTCGACGCGGCACGTCAGTGTGCGCCTGCCGGATACCACCTGAAGTACAGCGGACGGGCCAAGGGGGATTTCTTCCTGGGGCTGCTCCGGGTGACCGGCGAGGACGACACGGAGTGGAACCGGATCCGGCTGGCCCGCAGCCGGGTGATCACCGACGTGGACGACGTCATCGCCGCCGTGACCACGGACCACAGCGCTTTCGAGGTCTCCGACGAGGTGCTTCCCCGAGTGCTGTCCCTGCTTCGCCTCCTCGCCGAGCAGGTACTTCCTCTCCACGGGGAAATGGCGGTCTCCAAGAAGCGCAAGCAGCCGAGGCCACTGCTCACGGTCCACGGCAGGACATACGAGATCGGCTTCAAGGAGCGGCAGAAGCAGGTCCGGTACGTGCCCAAGAAGGGGGACCGCCGCACATATGACTGGCAGAGGGTCACCCCGGCGCATCGGTTCGAGCCCTCCGGCGAGCTGGAACTGCAGCTCGCTCAACAGCAGGGTTACAACTACGGCTGGAAGAAGGAGTGGGGCGACACCGCCAAGAAGCCGCTTGAGGACCAGGTCGGTTCGGTACTTCGGGCGCTGAAGGTCCGTGCCGAGGAACAGGAGCGGGCTCGCCTTGAGCGTGAAGCGGAACAGGAGCGGGCCCGGCTCGGGCGTGAAACGGAACAGCGCCGGCAGCAGGAGGAGCGGGAGCGGCAGGCAGCTGAGCGTCGTCAGTTGGAGGCCGAGCAGCGGGAGCGCGCTCAGCAGGAGTGGGAGGCCGCAGTCGGCGTGGCTTCAATCAAGGCAGTGGATGCCAATCGGGCCGAACACTTCGGGACAGCCCTGGAGGACTGGCGAGCCGCCGGGGAGATCCGGGTCTTCTGTACCGCCCTGGACGCCGCCGCCGCGCAGACCGGCGACCACGTCGAGGCCGAGAGGCTGCGGGAGTGGTCGGCTTGGGGCAAAGCGGAGGCCGACCGGCTCGACCCCACCCTGAGCAGGAGGGGCCTCGGCGCCCGCAACTTCCACGCGAAGCCGACCGGAGACGAGATGCGGCCGTTCCTCGACGGCTGGCACCCGCAACGCCCGGAGAAGGTGAAGCCCTCGGCGAAGCCCGCACCACCCAAGCCGGAGCCCGAGCCCGAGCGATCGCGTGACGGCTTCAACGACGCACGTCAGGACCAAGGCTGGAGATATGGACGCCAAGGTCGCGCTCAATGGTGGAGGCGATGACACCATGCCCCCGGTCACGGAGCGCCTTCACCGCCCGCTCGCCCACTTCTCCGAGTCGCAGCACCTCGGCGCGCAGGGCGACTAGCTCGTCGTAGCGCTCCGCCTTCTCCTCCCCGCACCATTCCCGCACCGTGCGCAGGGAGGCCGCCTCCGCATCGAGCTTGCGGTCGTCCCGGCGCCGGTGTCCATACCAGGAGGACTGGGCGCGCTCCTCATCCAGAGCCTGCTGCAGCCGGTCCACCTCCGGCAGGATCTTCTCGGCCAGGCGCTGGGCGACCTGCCGGGCGATCCGCTCGGTGACCGGCCAGCCAGCGGTGCAGAGGCCGTTGCGGTCTTTGTAGACCATGGGGTCGTCCCGTAGCTCGCTGGAGTCCATGCCTACGAGCGGCGCGGTCTCGTCGAGGCGGCCAAGCTCCAGCACACCCGCGTCAGCCACCGCTTTGCGCAAACGCACCCGGCCCTTGGGCCGGACGAACCCCAAGATCAACCGGGCCGCCTCGAACTCGGCGCTGCCCCGAACCCATCTCGACACCTCGACCAGGGCCAGCTCGGCCGCGTCATCCACCCGGAACGACTCGACGTCCGTCCAGAGCACAGCCAGAGAATCGAGGCTCACCCACTCCTGCAGTCCGGCCTCGTCACCGTCCAGGAACCGCACGTGAACCCGCCCGGCTCTGCCCGAGGCACCTACCCGGACGATCTCCACCCGGCGCAGAGCGCCGCCCAGCTCTTTCGGCCTGGCCCGATAGGCCCAGCACTCCCCACTTTCCATGCCTCCATTGAGCCAGGTCGAGGCCGCCGCCGGCTGGTCTTCAACAGGATCTCGCCATTCCGCTACTCGTACGTCTCATTCCAGTTACCGACCACGACCGTCACTACGGTCCGGCACGATGGCGGGCATACGGTCCGATATCTGTGGGGGTTGCTATGAGTACGACGGAGCCGCGTTCCGGGCTTCCTGTCCAGTTGCTGCGCGCCGTCGTCGCGGAGGCGGGGCCCGAGTCGCCCCCAACGCGTGCGGCCGTGGAGCACGTACGTGCCATGCCGGAGGGTGTCGAACACGATGACCTCGTGTTGGCGCTGCTGGGGGGAGCGCTCAGGGAAGGCGCCCCGGACTGGCTGCTCCAGACTGCGATCGACCAAGATCTCAAACGAACGGCTGAGCCCCACTGGGGCGCGCCCATGGAACTGGCCTCCGCAGCCCTGTCCAACCCTTCGTGCACCGACACGCAGCGCACGAAGACCCTCCGTCGCTGCTCGGTGCCGCAGCTCGGCAGTCTTGGTCGGGCTGGATGCGGGAAGCCGCTTGCCGACGGGATCGCGGCCGAACTGCGACAGCGCGGGCCGCACAGTCAGCCCATGACTCCGGAGCTGCTGCAGGAACCGGCCGCCGCGCAAATGATCTTGCGGAAGCCGGATGTGCACGACGTGATTTTCGCCATGGCTCTCGATCTTCTTCCGACGTTCCCCCGCCCAACGCACCTAGGAGAGGGTGAGGACTCCACTGCCTGGTGGAACGCGTTCAAGGCCGCAAAGAACGCCTGGGAGCGGATGTGGGAGCAGGTGGTGTCCACCCACACCGCGCGCCACCGGCAACTGGTCGCCTGGTCCGAGGAATCCGATGCCAACCACATCATCCGCCGCCACCTGCTCGGCACCATCCCTTGGGACGTCGAGCCAAGCCTCCTGGAGGAGATCGCGAAAGACGATCTCGCACGCTTCCGGGACAGCTCGCTCCTCACACGAATGTGTCGCATGTTCAGGGACAGTGCCTCTGAGCAGCGGGTACGTTCCCATTTCGCCGACGACCTCGGCGCGCTGGCGCCGGACCGGCTCCAGCACTTCGAGGACTATCTCTCCGACGTGGCGAACCTGCGAAAGTACGGCGAGCACGCCACCACCTCGTGGATGGAGAACGCAGCGGAAGGAAGCTGGCGATACATCCTCAACCCCACCGACGCAAAGCACCGTTACGGCGATCCCCACACCTGGAGCTCGCCCGACGAACTCCTGCGCGACCTGGGCCGGCGATTTGCAGAGGCAGGCGTCGAAGCCCTCAAGCTCTGGGAACCGCAGAACGACACCGCCTACCGAACACAGCCCGATCTCCGTTGGGTTCACGCCACTCTGGTGCACCTGGCCATCGTGTCGGATGAGGTGGAGGACCAGGTGCGTACCGTACTGAAGGACTTCCGCCCGGACCCGTACACCCGGGCCCATGACTACACAGCCCAAAACAAGGAGCGGCTGCTGTCCGAGACCCGTGCCTCGATCGTGCGCATCATCGGCGATCCTTCGGCTGCGGCCCGCAAGTCTGCGCTCGGCGATCCGAACCGCGTCACCGTTCGGGACCTCGCCGGCGCAACCGGGGAGGTGCTGGAGGATTACCTGACGCGGCACGCCGGGAACGACGATCTGGTCGAGAAGGCGCTTATCGCCTTCGCGTCAGGTTCCTACCGGCCGAACCTCACGTTCGCTGACGTGCTGGCCCGCCACTCGGCGCCCCAAGCCGCTCTGATGGACATCACCACAGGTCTCCGTCGCCGCCTGGGCGGTTCCCCGGGCTACCGCGAGGCGTGGGCACGGGAGGTACTCGCCTTGCCCGACACCAATCCGGAATTGATCCGTGCGCTTCCCGCCTGGACCGCCCTCACAGTCGGCGGCAGTTCCCGCTACGGCACTACGCACCAGGCCGTCACCACCGTCGTCATGAACGCGCTCGGTGACAGTGACAAGGCGTGGACACGCTTCGCATCGAGTCCCGCCTCCTACTCAGGCCCCACAGCCTGGCTCCGGCTGGGGGACGTCCTCGACGCCTCCATCCACGGGACCCCGTGGCCGACCCCACCGAGCACCAGGTGAACTGCCGCAGGCCGATCGACGCAGAGCGGTCCTGACCGACACCAGCTGACGCCGTTGACCGTATGCGGGATACTTCGGGGAGTTTCGACCGCACGATCATGTACTGACCTGGGGGGTCACAATGGCGAGCAGAAACGGGGCGGGTGGAAACGATCCGTACGCCCGGGAACTCGCGCGACAGGCCAAGGAGCGGGAGCGAGAGCGGAAGGCCGCCGAAGCCAATGCCAAGCGGAAGGTTCGCGAAGACAAGCTGGCGTACGAAGCTACCCAAGTCCAGAAGGCCGTCGACCGGACCAGTGTGACCGAACACGACGCCGAGCAACTCTCGACGTTGCTGCGCTCAGCCGTACTGGACAGTCGGCCGCCAGCCTTCGAGCGGTTCCGGCAGGTGTTCGTTCCCTCCGTCTTCGCGCCCAAGGCGACGCTTTCGCGAGAGATGCCGGTCCCGCGGTTGGAGGAGTACGAGCCGGAGCCTCCACGTGGGCTTCTGGGCGCCCTCGGATTCAAGCGTCGGGCCTACGAGGCGGATGTAGAGGCGGCGCGCGAGCGGTTCGACAGAGCCCTGCGGGACCACGCTCGCGATGAGCAGAAGCGCGCCGAGAAACTGAAGAAGGCACGTGATCGGCACGAGGAGCGCAACCAGGAAGAGGCCGCCCGGGTCGCGGAATGGAACGCTCGTATCGACGAGCGCCACAACGCCTACCGGGACAGGGACGTCGAGGCTGTTGAGTGGTACGTCGACAAGGTCCTGGCCGCGTCCGCGTACCCCCACGGCTTCCCGAAGACTCACCAGGTCTCGTACCAGGCAGACACAGGGGACTTGCTCGTCGAGATCGACCTGCCTCTGGAAGGTGTGGTCCCTGCGGCCCGTGCATTTCGGTATGTGAAGTTGCGTGACGAGATCACACCCATCGCGCGCCCTGAGAAGGAGCGCAAGGAGCTGTACGCGTCCGTCCTCGCGCAGACCGCCCTGCGAACCGTGCACGAGCTCTTCGCCGCGGACACCGAAGGCGTAGTGCAGTCCATCGCGTTGAACGGGCATGTGGCGACTATCGACCGTGCTACGGGACGTGATGTACACCCGTGCCTGATCACCCTCCAGGCAGACCGGGAAGAGTTCGGGCAATTGGTCCTGACGCAGGTGGACCCGCGAGCTTGCCTGAAACGGCTGCGGTCCCTGATCTCGCCGAACCCGTACGAGCTGGAACCGGTGCGCCCGCTGGTCACGTTCGACCTGACCAAGTTCCGGCTGATGGACAGCATGGACGTTGTAGCGGGCTTGGACAGCCGGCCGGTGCTGATGGACCTGACCCCGACAGAATTCGAGCATCTGGTGAGGCAGTTGTTCGAGGCCATTGGCCTCGACAGCGTGAATACCCAGCCGTCACAGGACGAGGGCGTTGACGCGATCGCCATGAATACCGACCCCGTCATGAAGGGGTTGTGCATCATCCAGGCCAAGCGCACCAAGAACGTGGTGCCGTTCGAGACAGTGTCCGCGCTCGCCGGCGTCGTGGAACACAAACGGGCCGCCAAGGGCATTCTGGTGACGACCTCCTGGTTCGGGCGGCGCAGCGAAGCCTTCGCCAACGAGCACGGACGGCTCGAACTTCTCGACGGCGGCAACCTGGTACACCTGTTCAAAGAGCACCTGAACCTCGATGTCATCCCTGGCCCGGTACCGCCGAGAAACCGTCCTCGGTAGGCGTCGTGCCCCGCTGCAGGGCACGACGCCCACCTGCTTGGGGTTACAGCTCGCTGCGGCGTGCCCGCAGGAGCGCGTCGAGCACCCGCACCGGTGAGCGGGGGCTCATCTCCAGCCGGGTATCGAGTGCCTCCTCCCACTGCTCGGTGAGGCCGAGCAGCAACCGCTTGCGCATGCCCGCTGTGACGTGGGCGTAGCGGGCGGAGACCGAGCCGTCGATGTGGCCCATGCGCTCGTCCATGAGCACCTTCTCCGTGCCGATGTCCTCCATGTGGGTCCGGTGGGAGTGGCGGAGACCGTGCGGGGTGAGCCCCTTGGCGATCGGGACCCAGCACGCGTCGGCCCGTGCCGAGGCATTGCGCCCCCGGACCGGGATGCCGGGCCATGGCTCGCCAACCAACGGCACTGGTCGTGCCTCCTGGGGCGCCTTCTTCGGGTAGCAGCCCGAGACGGCCGGGGTGAAGAGCCAGGTAGCGAAGCCGTTCCGGCGCCAGTGCGCGGTGTGCCCGACTACCGCGCCCCCACGTATGAACCCGAGATCCGCGATAGCCGCCTCCACCTTGGTGCGGGTGGCTTGGGTCACCCGGTCCGGGTGGTTGAGAACGTTGGACACCGTCCCCGTGGAGACATCGGCGCGCCGGGCGACGTCCACGAGCTTCGCACCGTGGTGTCCACCGGTGCGCGCTGCACCGTGGCCACAGAAGACGTACGTCCTGCTGTGGCAGGCGCAGGGGGTCGGCTTGGCGCGGGCGATGTGGTTGGCGACCAGCGCTGACAACCAGGGCGGGGCGTCGATGGTGCGGTAGCTGTCGTCCTTGGGCGGGCAGCGCACCATCTCGCCCGTGTCCAGCTCGTACAGCTGCCATTCCACGCGGACCGCGCCGGGGCGGGCGAACTCGGTCTCCAGCCCCACGATCTCGCCCCAGCGCATCCCGGTGTACGCCTTGAGGATCACGGCAACGAACTCGTCGTCGCGGCCGGACAGCAGGGCGGCCCGTTCGGCGATGAGCAGGATGCCGAGCGGATCGGTGACGACCTTCTCGGGGCCCCGGCCACGGGAGCGGCCCGCGCGCTTGCCCCGCCCGCGTCGCCTGGTCGCCGGGTTGGACGTGATCAGCCCTTCGTCGATCGCGTCCTCGAAGATCAGGTGGAACGTGGAGCGCCAGGTCTTGACGCTGGAGGCCGCGTACAGGGCCCTTTCCTTCTTCTCCCACCGGTCGACGTCCGAACGCAGGATGCCGGCGAGCGCGTGGTCCTCGAAGTCGGGGAGGAGGTGCTCTTCGATGTGGCGCTTGTAGTTCTGCATGGTCGAGGCCGCCAGATCCTGGGCCCCGTACCAGCGGCTCGCGTAGTCGCCGAACGTCTCCTGCCCCAGTGCGGGGTCGCGCCAGTCGCCGCGCCGGTACTTGTTCTCGGCCTCGCCCGCCGAGCGTTGGGCCTCACCCTTGGTGGCGAACTTGATCGCCTTGCCATGCTCGTCGACGACGGTGAGGTGCTTGCCGGGAGCGGTCTTGTATCGGGCACGCCAGTAGCTTCCGCGCTTCTCCGCGAAACCCAAGTGCGTTTCCTTCCTCTTCGGTTCGGGGTCCTATGCGGCGGTGTCGAATTCGGATCGGTTGGACCGGCGCGGCGGCCTGGCGCGCAGGCGAGGCGATGGTGCAGCCGGTTCGGGTGCGCCGGACCGTCGAGCGGCTGCCGCAGGTGGGGCACCAACTGCCGGCGGCCGTGCAGCGGTGGTCGGTCGCTCCTCATGGAGGCGGATGATCTCGGCGAGATGGCCGGCGGTGAAGCGGTAGGCACGGCCCACGCGAGCAAAGGGGATCTGGTGACGGCGGGCCCGGTCCTTGACCCACCAGGCAGAGCAGCCGAGCACGGCGGCCACCTCCTCGGGGCGGTAGAGGCGGGACAGCGCAATCTCGGTGGCTGGCTGTTCAGCCACGCTGGATCGCCTCCTTCGCGGTACGGAGGCGATAGGGCAACAGGGCAGGGGGCATGGCCTCTCGGCGCAAGGAAGTTCCTTCTCTGGCGCGCCGGTGCGACTTATGACGCGCCGGTTGATCACTTGGGTATGGGGCGGTGTGAAGTACGTTGCGCCTGCCGGGTGTTGACCCACCCGGGGAGCGCTATGAGGGCTCGTTCCGCCAACTCGTCTCGGCGAGCAGAGCGAGCGGTGAGACGTCGAGGGCGGCTGCGATGGCGACGAGGTCGTCGACGTCACAGCGGCATGTGTGCGTTCGATGCGGGACAACATCGTGATGGTCATGGGGCGGCCGAGCGTGGTCACCCGTTCGACCAGCTGGCGCTGGGCGAATCCGCGCGCTGTGCAGGCACGGGTAATAGCGCGGGTGGTCAGCACGCCGGCCGGACCAATTCCCAGAGGGCATTCAGGCATAGGTCAGTTGTAGCTCTGCATTGCCGGTTTGGGTAACCGGCGATGTGCTGCTATGTTGCGCTTCATTTTTGTCAGGTCTGGTCCCCTGACTCCCGCAAGCGAGGCAACATAGCCTGGAATCCGCCGTTGACCAAATACCTCGAACGGCGTTGATGGAGCGGCGTCTGCGGTGCCTCTCACGTGGGACTCTGCATCGCCCGGCCAAAACGCACACCCATCAAAGCTCTGCAGAGGGCGATTTACCGATTGTCCCTTTTGTGCCGCTTCTAGGTCAGCGGCCAATTCGGGTCTATCGTTTTAGGGAAGCCGTGCACGATGCGTTCGCCGAGAGCTGTTTGCATTCTCGGCAGAATGCTGGACTTGTGCGGAGAGGGTGTGGCTGTCTTGGCCATACGCCCGGAACCCCTGGGGTCGAACACATGAAAAACCCCCGGCGGGCCAACGCCGGGGGTTCAAAGTCCCCTATCAACCGAATTGGGACGATCAAGACGGTGGCGGCCACAACGCCACCGGGTGAGGAACCGTCTATGCCACAACAAGCTACAGCCCTCGCGGCCGTAGTCGCGTACCCGTCGCCGAACTCCCGTCCTCTGCCTACGAAGGCGGGGCGATAGGCATGGCGCGGATACGCACCATCAAACCGGAAGCCTTCATCTCCGAGTCGCTCGCCGCAGTGAGCGTCCCTGCCGAGCGGACCTTCTTCGGCCTGCTCACCCAGGCAGATGACCACGGGCGCTTCCGTGACCAGGCCGCCGTCATCGCCGGCGCCCTGTGGTCTCTGCGCCCCGAACACGGCCCGCTGGAAGTCGAGGACGACCTCACACAGCTCGACGGTGCCGGTCTGATCTGCCGATACGAAGGCGCCGACGGCAAGCGGTACCTGCACATCGTCGCCTGGGCTCGGCATCAGAAGATCAACCGGCCCAGTGGCAGCCGTTGCCCGGCCTGCCCACGCCACCAGGAGGGTCGATCGGCCGCGGCTGCCCCGTCCGTTCGCGGTGTCCTCCGTGAACCGGTCGGGAGCCCTCACGGAGGAGAGCCTGAGGGCTCCCGAGAACGTAGCGAGTCACCCGTGAACGACGAAGCCGCAGTTCAGAGCAATTTCAGTGAGCCCTCACCACAACGACAGGAGGGTGCGGTGAGGACTCAGGGTCCGGATCTAGGACCTAGGATCCTGGATCTAGGATCACCTCCGGTGGGGAGCGCAAGCGCCCCCGCGCCCCCGGCTGCCTCGGGTTCGGTCTCGGCCAAGAGCCTGGTCGGCGAATACGTCGCCTCATGCGAACACCGGCCGCCCGGCGACGTGCTCGGCCACCTCGGCCGGGTGGTCGGCAAACTGCTCGGCGAGGGCCTCGCACCCGACCATATCCGCGCCGGGATGCGACGGATGCGTGCCAAGGGCCTGTCCGTGCACCTGCTGCCGAGCCTGGTTAACGAGGCCATGAACGCTCCGCAGGCAGCCGCCTCCCCACACCGGGCGTGGTCCAACCCGGTGCCAGCTGACGTCGAGGCGGCCTACGGAGGCCAGCTGTGACCACAGCCACCACCAGCCGCGAACCGCAGCGCATCAGCACCCTGGCCGCCCGCCTCAGCACGATCCTCGCCGACCGGGGCATCGACGCAACCGCCGCACCCGCTGAGGCCCCCTCGGAGCGGGTGACCGCGCTGGAACTGGCCGAAGCCCGCATCCCGCCCCGCTACCGCCACGCCCTCGCCGATCACCAGCAGGTCGCCGCCTGGGCCGACGAGGTAACCCTCGCCGCGCGGCCCGGCCCGAGCGGTACCCGCGGCATCGCGCTCGGACCATCCCTGCTGATCGCCGGACCCACCGGCACCGGCAAGACGCACCAGGCATACGGCGCGGTGCGGTCGCTATTGACCGCCGGAGTGCGACTGCGGTGGGACGCAGCCACCACGGCTGACCTGTACGCCCGCCTGCGCCCACGCGCCGGCCACGACGCCGAGCGAGACCTCGCCACTCTCAGCAGCTGCCCACTGCTGATCCTCGACGACCTCGGCGCAGCCAAACAGTCGGAGTGGACCGAGGAGATCACCTACCGGCTGATCAACCGCCGCTACACCGAGCTGCTCCCCACCCTCATCACAACCAACCTGCCGACCGCCGCGCTGCGCGACGCCGTCGGCGACCGCGTCGCCTCCCGTCTCGCCGAGATGACCACGACCGTCGTCCTCACCGGCGCAGACCGCAGACGCCAGCCCGGCGTCTGACCGCACGCCGCCGCCCCACCTGACCGCTTCCTCACACCGCCCGCCTGCGCTCCCGCCTGCCCACCCGGCGCAGCGGGCCTCTGGAGACCCCCTGTATGACGCCATTCCCCCTGCCCGCACTGGGGCGCTGGACCCCGACGTCGCTCGCGTTTACCGCCTTCCTGGCCGCATGCACGATGCTCCTGATCGGCCTGCTGATCTACCGCCTCACCAACCGAAACCGCAGCAAGCGCCAGCCCGGAACACCCGCTGTCAGGGTCGCCGCACTGGCCGCGGTCGGCTGTACCACCTACAGCGCCGACACCAGCTGGCGGTTCGCCGCCGACTACCTGGACATGAACGGAACCACCGAGCGCACCGCGATGTTCGCCGCCGCCGAACTCGCCCTCTTCGCCACGGCGCTGCTCGCGCGGCAGAACCTCCAAGGCCCCAAACAGACCCCCGGCCTGCCCGGCATCCTCACCTGGGTCATCACCGCTGTTCAGGTGATCCCCGCGTACGCCGAGTCGGGCGCGGTCGGCGGCACGGTGCGGGCCTTCGTAGGACCCGTCATGGCCGCACTGCTCTGGCATCAGGCCATGGGCATCGAACTGCGCATCCGCACGCCCGAGGCCGCCTCTCACAGCGTCCTCGCCCGGGTCGGCCGCGAAGTACGCGAACGCCTGCTCTCCCGCCTTGGTATCGCCGAACGCGATCGTGATGCCGCGCAGATCACCCGCGACCGCGCCACCCGCAAAGCCGTCGCCCTGGCCGCCCACCTTGCGGAGCGAACCCAGAAGCAGCGCACCAGCTGGCGAGGCCGGCGCACTGCACGGCGGCTGTCGCAGGCCATCGCCGAAGCCTCGGTGGGCATCGACCAGCGCCAACGCGAAGTGCTGCTGCAGCAGCTCGCCGTCCGCCGTCACGCGGCAGCGCTGGCCACGATCGAGCTGCCATCGCCCTGGACCGCTTCCACACCGGACGGGCTCGCCACGCGTCATGTCGAACCGACGGCGCCCCGACACAGCCCACCGGCCGCCGACTACGCCTCCGAGACCGAGGAAGCCACGGAACACCTCGGTGCCCACCTTCCCCCCGAGTCTGTGGCTCACCGATCCGTGCAGAAACAACTCCCCCTGCACGATTGGGCACCCGCCCCAGCACCCGCCGAGCCGTCCCACGAGGAAGACGTACCCGCGGCGCAACGCTACGGCCGCCCTCCCGGTGCCGAAATGGACGAGCTACTCGCCATCTGCCGCGAGGCCGTCGCAGTGCACGGAACAACCACCCGCGCCGTGCTGCGCAACGCCATCCGGAAGGCCGAACTCACCATCTCCGAGGACCGGCTCACCGAACTCAAGGCGCTCCTAGCCGCGGAGCAGGGCGCCAAGACCAGCCTCCCAACGGCCTGACCGGATATCCGGTCAGCCACAAACGACGGCACGGGGATCCGCGGACCATCGACTCCGCCTGACCGCAGCCCCACGTTCACGCCGCCATACCAGGCGCAGCACTCCCCCGCGATCCCCCCTCTCGCACCAGCAGGACGCGGGGTTACTGCCCAAGCGCCGGCCTGATCCGCTCATTCCCCCCTCCCATCAGGAGCCTTCCATGCAGGATCCGTGCACCACCAGCCCCGACCAACACCAGAACGAGAGACAACCCACCCCAGCTTCAGACGGAGCAAGTTGGAGATTCGGACACTCCCCCGCCGGGGGAGCGTCCGAACTCGACCCCGCCCCAGGGGTGGCGGGGCCCGACCAGCGCCAGGGGGCGCCGGACGGGAAGGCTGCGACCGAGGGCGGATCGCAGCCAGGCGCGGCCGGGCGCAAGCGCCGGGCCAGGGGGAAATCGCGTCCGCGTGACAAGAAGCAGCGTCCCGCCCAGAGCGTCCGCCTCAGCGAACGCGAACACGCCCTCATCCAGGCCGGCGCCGACGCCGTCGGCATGAGCATCGCCGGTTTCCTCGCGCACTCCGCCCTGGCCGCCGCCCGCGACCAGACCCGCACCGCCGCCGCCATCGCAGCCGACCACGACGTCCTCACCGAACTGTTCGCCACCGGCCGCAAACTCGGCTGGGCCGGCAGCAACCTCAACCAGATGGCCAAGACCCTCAACTCCGGCGGCGACGCCACCGACGTCGAGGAGACCCTCGCTGACGTCCGCCGTGCGGCCACCGCCACCAAGGCTGCCGTTGAGCGGATCATCTCCCGCGCGAAAGGCGAGGCCGCTTGATCCCTCGCATCCACAAGCAAGGCAGCAACACCCGGGGGCTACTCAACTACCTCTACGGCAAGGGCACCCGCGAGGAGCACGTCGATCCGCACCTGCTCGCCTCCTACGACGGCATGGCACCCGACCCCGGCCGGGACCCCTCCGCCACGAATGAAGACCTCCAGCGGGTCCTCGACCAGCCCCTGCATCTGCTCGGGGAAGACCAGTGGCCCGAGCAGCACGTGTGGCACTGCTCCGTGCGGGCCGCGGGCACCGACCGCATCCTCAGCGACGAGGAGTGGGCCGACATCGCCCGCCGCATCGTGGCCGCCACCGGCATCGACCCCGTCAGCCCAGACAGTGCCGGGTGCCGGTGGGCCGCTGTTCGTCATGCCGACGACCACATCCACATCATCGCCACCCTCGTTCGCGAGGACGGCCGCCGCCCCGACCACCACCGCTCCGGCCAACGCGCACAGGCCGCAGCCCGCCTCATCGAAGCCGACTACGGCCTGCACCGCGTCACGCCCGGCGACGGCACCGCAGCCAAACGCCCCACCAGCGCCGAACGCCACAAAGCCGAACGTGCTGGGCGGGAGCGCACTGTGCGGGAGGAGCTGCGCGAGACCGTGCGCGGCGCGGCAGCCGGCGCGGCCTCCACGGATGAGTTCTTCGACCGGCTGGCCGCCGGC
Source organism: Streptomyces sp. PH10-H1 (assembly GCF_030063355.1). Lineage (GTDB taxonomy): Bacteria > Actinomycetota > Actinomycetes > Streptomycetales > Streptomycetaceae > Actinacidiphila. The sequence continues at coordinate 64,900 of NZ_JASISZ010000018.1, read as the reverse complement.
GGTGTCCTGATCCACAAGCGGATCGCACCGTCGGGTGACCTCCTCGGCTACAAGGTCGCACTGCCCGGTGACCGCAACAAGGACAACGAACCGGTTTTCTACGCCGGCTCCACCCTCGCCCCCGACCTGTCCCTGCCCCGCATCCGAGAACGCTGGACCCAGCAGGCGCAGGCTGTCCCCGAAGGCGGCTCCGAGACCGCGCAGCCCGCCCTTCCGCCCGTAACCCATCCCGCGTTCGCCCGACGTCGCGCCACCGCCGCCACCTGGCGCGCCCTGCTGATCATTGATCACGGTGACGACGGGATTGCAGCAGCGCAGATCGCCGCCACAGGGGAGATCCTGGACGCGCTCGCCCAGACTTGTGCCGCCCATACCCGCACCGAACTACGGCAAGCAGCCTCCGCGTTCGAACGGGCCGCCCGCTCCCACATCCGTGCCATACGCGGGCACGACCGCGCCCTTCGCCAGGCCGCCCACGATCTGGTCCACAGCGGCCCCGCCCTCGGTCACGGCGAGGACGGCGCCACCACCGCCATGGTCATCGACATGGCCGTCTTCCTCGCCATCACCGTGGCGAACTGGCACGCCAAGAGGCACCACCACCAACAGGCCGCCGCGGCCCAGCAAACCGCCGAACACCTGCGTGCCGCCTACCAGGCGGCCGCAGCCCACCCCATGGCCACCCTCCGCCGGCGAGGCCAGCGTCAGGCAGCGAGTATCCGGAGACGGCAAGCCGACCTCCTGCGTCAGGTGCTGCCAGAGCTCGCCGAACGCATCCAGGCCGAGCCCGGCTGGCCTGCTCTGGCCGCCACCCTCGCCGACGCCCGGCAAGCGGGACACGACCCGGCCTCCCTGCTCGCCGACGCCACCCAACGACGCGAGCTCGGCACCGCCACCTCCATCAGCGACGTCCTCGTCTGGCGCCTGCGCGCCACCGCTCACCTGCCCGCCGCACCCGAAAACCCGCAGGTCAGACCCACCCGAGGCAGCCGGGGCACCCTGGCCGCAGCACCCGTCGCATCACCGGTCGCCAGGGCGTCGAGCCGTTCCAGCCATCGGCACTGACCCCGGGGAGGCGGGCGCAACATAGCCGACGATCGCCGGTTAGCCCAACCGGCGATTCTCCAGACGATTGATGTACCCCAACCGATCCCACAAGGAGCCGCACACCCCTATGACCGAACTGGAAGTCAACCCCTCCGTCGTCGCCCTTCTCTGCGACTCGGACTTCACGTACCGAAAGGACACCCGTACCTGGTCCCACAGCGACGGGCGACCGTTCAGCAACGAGGAACAGACCACCGCCCTCCACGCAAACCGCGAAGAATTCTTCGAGTTCCATGCGCAGTTCGAGCGCTACATGGAGTATAAGCGGGGAGTGTACGACGCCCCAGAAGTCATGAACCGGTTCCTCGCTCCGTTCATGAACCAGCTCGCTAAGAAGACCTTGGGCAACGCCGTCGAGCTGATGAGCCAGGACGAACGGGTCGAGTTCGATCGCTTGCTCGCCCTCCAGATGGAACCGGTGCGTCCCTTCACCCCCTACACCTTTTAGCGAAGGCCCGCGTCACATATTGACCCAACGATGGAGTGACCGGGGCCAGAGACGTTCCCGGTCCCGGCGATCGGCGCCAGGAAAGATCAAATAGACGCCATCTCCCAGCGCTGCCAACAGGCTGGATACAGCAACTAGCCCGCTCCCGCTCGGGCAACCACAAGTCCGCTACACACCGGAGCTGCACGAGCAGCACGAAGCCGGGCCTCCCATGCGAGAGGCCCGGCTTCCCGGCGTGGGGCACGGTCAGCTCGCAGGGGCCCGTAGTAGGTGATCCCGCGTGCTCTCCGGCAGCACTCGGCGCAGTACCGGTGTGGTGGAGCTGAGCGAGGAGGCGAACGCGGCGACCAGGCTGTGGGGCACGCTGGCACTGAACGACGCAGCCCACAGACATGGGGCCCCCATGGCCGGCTCAGCCCACGCCTGCCAGCCCCTCGCCCCCTCATCCTCCGCCTCGGCTATCAGAGCCCGGGGGTCGGCGTCCTGGATCAAGGGCGGCACCTCGCCGAGACTGATGCGAGCGGTGAAGGTGGGGTGCATTGCCGCCGTCTGGGGCTGTTCTGCGTCGCGGAACCAACCGTGCGCGGTGACCGCATCGAGGACCACCCGGGGTCCGGCGGACGCAGCAGAAGGCTGGCCGCATGCGTCAAGTGCCTGGAGAAAGGCGGCGATGACTTCACCCGGGACTTCACGGGTGAAGTAGGCGGACCAGTCCGCGAGAGGACTGCTCGCGTCCGAGCGGGCAGAGACCTGCCACGCGATCGGCAGCCCACCGAGGTAGAACGGCTCGTCCGGCAACACCCACTGCGCCCACCGAAGAGCGTCGGGACTGATGTGCAGGACCGTGCTGCGCAGCACCTGAAGGTCCTCCAGCGGTTTATCGAGCTCACGCCGCCCTCGAACGGCTGTCAGGCTCGTCCAGCCGAAGCCGGCGAGGTAGTCCGCGACGGCATCGTAGAGACGACCGTCGTCACCGGCCAGGTGTCGGGGGCCGACCCAGTACGTGGGAAGGACGCCGGTCGCGAGGGAAGGATCGAACGGAAAATGCGGATTCAGGAACGCCTCCATGTGAATTGAAATGGGCCCATCGACCACCGACGCAGCGAGCTAAGGCGGCCTGAAAATCTCTGGGAGGTCGTTTACCTTGACATCCCTTACCCCATGTGGCCAGTCTTTCTGCGCTCTTCCTTGTCTGCCTCCAGCGAACTCATCGCTTCCGGAGAGCTCGGCAGTCGATGGCTATTCAGAGGTGGTTCGATACCGCTCCGAGAGCGGCAGTCGTGCCGCGTTCACGCACCTGCCGTGGATATACGAAACTGCAGACAGACCCCGGCATGAGACACGAGAGCTACAACAGGGCCGCCCTGGCAGGCGGCTCACTTCATTTCGGAATTCTCTTCAGCTGTCCAGCTCCTCCTCGATCGCCATGGTCACCGCCGGCCAGGGAACATTCGGCTCGCCGAAAAGGCGCCAATAGCGGTAGGACGCACGCACCAGGGAGCTGACGCCCAGCCTCGCCACATCAGGGTCGATCGCTCCGATGACCCGGCGAGTGATGCCGCCGGCCCCTCGCGCGGCAGGGCTGACGCCGTGCGCGAGGAGAAGGGTGGCCGTGCGGACGGCATCGAGTGTCGCCCGTGGCACGAGGGACGCGAACCTACCGAAGACGAGATCCCACCACTCAAGCCGCGTCCGTGCCCAGGCCAGGCGTTCCAGCCCGGTGCCGAGGTCTACCGCCATTCGCTCGGGGTTGTCGGCGTTCCACAGGAGAACGATGTCGCCGAGAGGCAGGTCGAGGTGGTCGAAGCGAAGAGTGATGCCTACGACTTGGCGGCGCCGCCAGGTCGAGAGCTTGCCGTGAACGCTGATGTGGCGCGCGTGGAAACCCAAGCGGGAGAGCACGCTGAGCCAGCCGTCCAAGATCGTCCCAAACTCGTCCAGGCACTGGATCGGCTGGACTCGGGAGACGTTGACGAACGAGGTCAGAAACCCGTCCTGGAGGTCACCTGATGCGTCACGCCGCCCGGTGAAGCGGACGACAGGCTGGGGCAGGAAGCCGCTGCGGTACGTCAGTGGGCGACCGTCCTTGAGGAGGGGGTCAAGGGCTTGGACAGCCGAGATCGTCAGCTCGGTCTCCCGGCCCCATCGAAGGGGCAGACAGGCGGCCTGCGGGACGCCCTGCGCCGCGAAGCCCGCCTTCAGCACCGCCAGGAGCTCCTCCCACGACGGGGTGCGGCGAGGCGGGCAGTACGGAGAGCCTCTGTGTGCGTGCTCGATCCTGATCCGACCGGCAGAAGAAGTGAACACCCATTGCGGGCCGAACACTTGTCGCAGCACGGCAGGTAAGCGGTCCTCCCGTGCGGATGACTCCCCGAGCGCGTGTTCCCGAGCCCCGTCCGTCAGCATGGCCGTGTCGACATCGCCGTGAAGTGGCGGGCTGGATCGAAGCGTTGCATCCCAATCTCCTGGACCTGCGTGTGGTCAAGGTCCTCGGCTTCTTCGATCGCCCGGGCCAGAAGTCCTGCGGCCGTCTCGTCGTCCAGGTCGGGGTCGCCCACCGTGATCGCCCCGGTCTGATCGCACAGGGCCGCCTCAGCGCATGTTCCCCCGCGCCACGTGAGCGCGGCCATGGGAGTGCCGGCGCGGAGGGACTCGCCGAAGACTGCGGCGCCAGCCTCCACGTACGTACGGGCGTAGGTGTAGACGAAGGCGGAGGCATCGCGGATAGCGGCGGTCTTGGCGGGGCCGCCGAGCTCGCCCACCCATTTCACGTGGCTCGCGCTGAAGAGGCGCTCGTGGTGTCGCACGTACGCCTCATCGAAGACGGGTCCGACGATCTGTATTCGGCGGCCGAGCATCTGGGCGGCGCGGACGGCGATGTGCGGGGCCTTCTCCTCGTCTATGCGGCCGAGCCACACGAGGTCGCTGCCGGCAACAGCCGGAGGTTCGTCCTCGTCCAGGCCGAGGTGGACAGCGAGTTCAGGCACAGGCTGGTGGTCCGCGTACCGCTCGATCATCTCGGGCGAGTAGCAGTAGAGGCGTGACCGCGCTCCGTCGAAGGCGGTGCTGGTGTGCTGGAAGACGGGTGAGTGCTGGAACGTGGCGACGTCGCATTCCAGCGCGTTCCAAGTGCGGGTCCAGGCGGGCAGCGAGGGGTACTCGTGCCCCACGACCAGGAGGTCGTATCCGGCACTCCGCAGCGCGCGCTCGGCGAGTGATCCGGCGGTGATGTCTTCCAGGCGATCCGGCTTACGGACCCAGTCGGGCTCCAGGTCCGCGAGCCAGCCCGGCCCCAGAAGGTGTACGTCGGCGCCTGCGGCACGGGCGCCTACGGCGACCGCCCACAGCCATCGTTCGATCCCGCCGTACCCGGCGGGTGGAAAGGCGTAGCTACCAGGGAAGTCGCAGACGCCGACGAGCACGTTATGCCTCCGGTGTTCCGTCCGCCGAGATACGGCGGAAGCCGAGGTACGGGAAGAGCGATTCGGGAAGGACGAGGGAGCCGTCCTGCTGCTGGCACTGTTCGAGGAGCGCGGCCACGGTGCGGCCGATGGGGAGACCGGAGCCATTGAGCGTGGCGACGAGCTTGGGCTTGCCGTCCTCGCCTCGGGTGCGGATGTTCGCGCGGCGGGCCTGGAAGGTGCCGAAGTTCGAGATCGAGGAGATCTCCCGGTAGGTGTTCTGGCTGGGAATCCAGACCTCGATGTCGTACGTGAGCTGGGCGGAGAAGCCGATGTCGCCTGCGGCCAGCTTGACGACGCGGTACGCGAGGCCGAGCTCCTTCAGGCACGCCTCGGCGTGGCCGACCATCGTGTCCAGCGTGGCGTCGGCGTCCGCGGGGTCGACCATCCGGACGATCTCGACCTTGGCGAACTGGTGCTGCCGGATGAGGCCCCGGGTGTCACGGCCGTAGGAGCCAGCCTCGGAGCGGAAGCACGGCGTGTGCGCGGTGAGGGCCATGGGCAGCTCGGCCGGGGGGATGATCTCGTCGGCGTAGAGATTGGTCAGCGGTACTTCGGCCGTCGGGATCAGGAACAGTTCGCGGTCGGCCATGCCGGTCTTGAACAGGTCCTCCTCGAACTTCGGCAGCTGCCCGGTGCCGGTCATCGTCTTACGCGTGACCAGGTAGGGGACCGCGTGCTCGACGTATCCGTGGCGGCGGGTGTGGATGTCGAGGAAGAGGGTCGCCAGTGCCCGTTCAAGGGCGGCGCCCGCACCGCGGGAGACCACGAACCGAGGGCCCGACAGCTTCGTCGCCCGGCCGAAGTCGAGGATGCCGGTGCTCTCACCGAGGTCGACGTGGTCCTTCGGCTCGAAGAGGAAGGACGGCGGGGTGCCGACGCGCCGGACCTCGACCGCGAACTCGTCAGAGTCGCCGTCCGGGGCCGAGTCGTCGGGCAGGTTCGGGATGCTGAGCAGCAGATCGCGGAGCTCTTCCTGGCTCTGCTCCTGGCCGGCCTCAATCTCGCGGACCTGGTCCTTCAGCTCGCGGGCGCGCTCCTTCAGCTTGGCGATGTCGCCGCCCTGCTTGGCCGTCTGCTGGACTTCGCTTGCTACCCGCTTGGCCTCCGCCCGCAGCTCGTCGGCTGAGCGGATGCTCTGGTTGCGCCGCGACTGGAGGTCTTCCAGCCGGGACAGGTCCAGGGAGTAACCGCGACGAGCGAGCCGACGAACCGCTTCGGCACCCATCTCAATGAGGGCGCGGGCATCATGCATGAGGAAGATCCTTTTTATCCAGCGAGCGGGATGGGGATGCAGAATCGACGGTAGCAACCGTCGAGCCTCCGCTGATCCGCAATATCGTCCCGCCACCGTCGCCGGCAGGTTCTTGGTGAGCACTCGCGTCAAGATCGTCCAGCAGCGTCGTGATCAGGATCGGGAGCTCGTCGTCGGGTATGGCGACCGGCTCGACGTATGGAGCCTCCGGGAAGAACAACGGCATGCGGTCGTTCGCAGAGCGGCCCTGGTGCCATAGCAATACAGATACCAGCAGCCCGTGGCCGACGAGTACACGAGGGCCGGGATGCTCCAAGGCGGCGAAGACCCCTGAGAGCATCCTGCGGATGCCCTCGCTCTGCGATTCCGTAGCACCGGGTGGACGTCGGCTCGCGCCCTGGCTGTCGAGCCATACCGCGTATTCCAGAAACGGGCTGCTCTCGAATTTCCCGTAGTCGAGTTCATTCAACCGAGCGTCGACGACCAGTTCGGCCGCCGGAACGCCCATCAGCAGGAATGCCGTCTGCTGGGCTCGTGGGAATTCGCTGGCCAGCCACGTCGCCACAGCATGCAGAGGCAGGGTCGCCCAGGCACGGCTCAAGGACTGCCGGCCTTCGTCGTTGAGCTGGATGGGCTTGGCCGGGTCGCCATTGACGAGGTAGCGCTTGCTGTAGTTCGTCTGGCCATGGCGAACGATGTAGGAGATCACGTTCCGCTCCATCGAGTCGATGCCGAGAGGTCGGAGAGCACTTCCGCTATCCGCGGCACTCTCGGATCGCCGGTCTCCACGTAGAAAAGGAGACCGTCGAGGGCGAGCAGGCGGCACCACGGTGCGAGTACGGGCACAGGGATCCGGGACACGCGCGAGGCAGCTGTGAGCCGTGCGCTGGTCCCCTGGCCGAGGTCGTAGTAGACGGTCCAGAACGCCCAGTCGAACGCCGGGTCGCCCAGCATGGGCAGCGGGTCGATCAAGCGCGGCCGAGCCCGCGAATCGAAGGGCACGTTCTCCCGGTACAGGTCCGCGTGGAGGACCGTCGTCCGGGTCGGGTCTTCATCAAGGTCAGCGAGAGACGGGAGCGTGGCGTCGATGGGAGGGCGCCACCGGCCGACGTCTAGGGTGTGCTCCCGCCTACGGATCCGGGGGAGGACTTCCCCATGGAGGTAGTCGGCCAGCCGGGGAAATTGGTTCGGCCGGTTCCTGCGCCGCCCGACGATGTGCAGTCCCTGAAGGGCGGCGGCGACCATCTGTGTCTCACGGTGTGGTCGATCCGCGCCCCCAGGCCGGCCTCCAACGAGTTCGAGGGAGGCCACGGCGAGATCGTCCGCCGCTTCGAGGACGTCGGCTGTGGGTCCGCCGGCCCACAAGCGCAGAGCGTCCACTTCGTGGCGGTATCGGTCGGGGTCGACCCAAGCTTTGAGGAGAAGCGGACGCCCGCCGAGGTCGGTCGTCATCGCGATCACCGATGCGTGTCCGGAGTCGACATAGCCTCTGAGCGAGAGCTTCCAGCGCTGCGCGGCAGTGGCTAAGAGATCAGGGGCTGTGTCGAGCCAGCCCTGGGCTCCGGGGCCGTAGTGCGCGAGGAGGCGCTGCCGACAGCCCGAGGGGATATCGCCGAGCGTCCGCGTCGTCATCAACTCAGCACGATTCCGCCGGAGACCAGCTCGTCTGTGAGGGCCGGGAACTCGGTGAGAATCTCGGCGACCAGGGCCTGCACCTTGTCGAGCTCGGCGTCGGCAGCGGAGAGGCGGACGAGGATGCGCCAGGGCTCGTCGAGGCGCTGGCCCGTGGTGCTGACCAGGTGCACTTCCGCGTAGCCCGCAGTCGCCTCATGGAGCCGGAGAGCGAGCCGTTGAGCGGCGATGTTGTACAGCTTGCCGACGTGGTAAACGGGGTTCTTACCGTTCGCCCCCTCCAGATTCATCGGCCGCAGCGGCGTGATCAGCCCATTGACGCGGTTGCCCCGGCCGACGACGCCCTCGTCACCGGACTCGATGGAGCTGCCCGTATAGGTGAGGTACAGCTCGTCCTTGTCCGGGACGTCACGGGCGTTCAGGCGGAAACGAGCTTCGGCGCCAGGCAGGCGGACGCCAGCCAGGCGATGGCACTCGACCAGTACGGTCTCTGCGTTGCGGACGTACTGCCCTCGGCTGCCGACCTGGCGGGACTTCTGGGGGACACACAGCACGACATCCGCGCATTCACCATCCCAGTACCCCATGAGCTTCACGTCCGAACCGCACCAGGCGTGGGCGCGGGTGAAGTCGCTATCCCCGGAGAAGTGGTCGACCAGCTCCCTCACGAACGACTCGAAGGAATTCTCCGGTGCCCAGCCGGTGCCAAGAGACGTGTCGTTCGAGAGCCTCACGCGCCGCTCGCGCAGGTCGTCGATGGAGCGCGGGCTGAACCACCGGGTCCGGTCCGGTATCTCGTCACCGGTGAGCACGGCACCCGGGCTGGAATTGCTGGTGATGTTGAAGACGATGTCGAGGCTGTCCGAGACCTCGGGGAGCCGCTCGGCGAAGAAGGACCTCACTTCCGCCTCGACGATCTCCGTGACCGGGATGGACTCACCTCCGCACATCGGTGCGGCTCGTCCGTTGACCAGGACCCGCACGGGAGAAGTCATCCGGCCTCCCCCGTATCGGACTTCGCTGGCTCCGCCGAGGAGGGCGAGCTTGTCGAAGTTGTGGTGGAGCACGGCGCCGAAGTGGTCGACCGTGTAACGGCTGTAAGCGCGCGACAGCCGCTCCGCGAGATGGTCGGCCAGGGTGTCCGGGTGTCCCAGGCCCTTGCGTTCCACGATGGTCGTCGCGCCCGGTGTGGCCACGCCGGTGTCGATGACGAGGTGGCTTTTGCCGAGGATCGTGCTGGTACGAGGCATCGCGAACTCCCTTTCAAGGGTGGACAGAAGGGGATGGGCGCAGGCGTCAGCACGCCTGGACGAGCGCTGAAGCGAGAATTCAGCGAGGAACGCCGGCAGCGCGGAGGAGCGCGACGGTCTGGGCGAGCGACATGTACGCGGAAGCGGCCTGTTCTTCGGCAGCGAGTCGGTAGACAGCGCGGGTGGTAACGAGGTCTATGTCCTGGGGCCGGCGGCGATCGAGCCACAGGAGCAGGCGCCAAGCGAGAACCGGCCCGCTGAACGGCAGCCGGGTCACGAGATCGACTGGAATGCGTCCGGGCGGTACGCCCTCGTACAACAGGTCGCGCACGAGGTGAAAGACCACGTCGGTGTAGTCGAGAACGGCCGGTCCGCGGGCGCTTGCCTCCCAATCGACGACGTGCAGAAGCTCGCCATCCACGAGGAAATGCTCTGGCTTGAGATCACCATGCAGGTGAACCACCAGATGGGAATCGATCGGTTGGAGGGCCTCACGCAGCACCGCCCACCAGGGAAGCCACCGGCAGCGAGGAGAGAACTGATCCAGCAGGAACTGGCGCGAGGAGGCAGAACCGGCTCGCCACGCTGCCCAGCCGGAGCCGGGATTGGCGCCAGCAGTAGGTCGGTGCAGTCTGTCACTCACAGCCACGACGTAACCGATGTACTCCTCCGTCGCGTTGTGCGTACCTACCGAGCATGGGGTCCCATCCACCACCGGGAACGCCGTCCAGGACCCGATCTCGTCGTTTCCCGTGGCCAGGACAGCCGGAACCGAGATGCCGCGGAGGGCAGCACGCGCGACCGTCGCAGCTTCACGCAGGCGCCGACCCTCGGGGTCAATGCCCACGTAGACCTTCAGCAAGGCACTGCCGTCCGTGGCGAACCGCGTTCTGGAATACGGCTTGATGGCTGCTGGTCCGAACGGACCGAGCTCCTGCTCGATCCACGACTCCGTCGTCTTCGTGCTTCGCACCCTCTGCACCTCCATTCTGTCGATTTGCTTCGGAGCCCAGCGGCTTTCTCGGTCTCCTGCGACAGTAGGCACGGCACCCCGCAGCACCCCGGAAAAACCTTCCGGGGTCTATTCCGGCCACGAGGTGATGCTCAGGACATGCAAGGAATGACAGAGAACCTGACCATCGGCGAGCGCGTCGCCTGGTACCGGCGCCGGCGCGGTCTCTCCCAAGAGGTCCTGGCCGGTCTCGTCGGACGCACCACGGACTGGCTGAGCAAGGCGGAGAACAACCGGATCGAGCTCGACCGCTTATCGGTCATCACCTCACTCGCCCAAGCCCTGGACGTCTCCCTCGGAGACCTTCTCGCCGAGCCGGCCCTCATGGAATGGTCGAGCGACAGCGGCCACCGCACAGTCCCCGCGCTGCGCGAAGCGCTCATGGACTACAGGCAGCTCACGCCTCTGTTGAGACCGTCCGATGACGAACCACCGGCTCTGAAGGACCTTCGGACCAACGTGAAGGAGGTCCTCGACGCCTACCAGGCGTCCCGCTACGGCTTCGCCACACGACGCCTTCCCCTCGTCCTGGCCGATGCCCTCGCCGCATCCCGCGCGTACTCGGGACGTAAGGGAGAGGAGGCTCATGCCCTGCTCGCCCTGATCTACCAAGGTGCCGCCATGGTGCTGGGCAAGGTGGGGGAGCCGGAGCTGGCGTGGATCGCCGCCGAGCGCGGTCTGGCAGCCGCACAGCTCAGCGGTCAAAGCGCAGTGACCGGCTCCCTGCTCCGAGCGGTCACACACTGTGTGCTGTCCACCGGGCGGTTCACCACGGCGATTCAGCTGGTGAACGACGCGGCGGCCGTCATGCAGCCGGAGTTGAACAACGCGAGCAACGAGCATCTATCCGTATACGGAACGCTCTTCCTCACTGGGGCGATGGCTGCGGCACGAGCAGAGGACCGGGCAACCACGCAGACTTTTCTTCGCGAAGCGGACGAGACCGCACAGCGGCTCGGTGCTGATGCCAATCACATGTGGACAGCCTTCGGCCCAACCAATGTGGCCATTCACTGCGTGGCCACTGCGGGAGAACTCGGAGACATACAGGTGGCCGCGGACCTCGGACCTCGAATCGACACAAGCGGTATGCCGGTAGAGCGGCGTGTCCGGCACAGCTTGGAAGTCGCCCGCGCGCTCAGCGCCTGGAACAGAACCGACGATGCCCTGGCCACGCTGCTGGACGCCGAGCAGGCCGCCCCTGAACAGGTGCGCCACCACTACCTGAGCCGGGAACTGGTCATCGGCTGGATGCGCGGCACCCGAGGCAGACCGTCTCAGCCCTTGGCCGACCTGGCTCGCAGGCTGCGCGTCGTCGCCGGCGGATAGAGTCCGTCCCGTGAGCGAGAACGAGCACGAGGCGAAGATGGCCCACCCGCGCATGGCAGCCGGCGCCCTCTTCTTCGACGACGCTGATCGAGTCCTGCTCGTCGAGCCCTCGTACAAGAACTACCGTGATATTCCGGGTGGTTATGTCGAACTGGGCGAGTCACCCTTGCAATGCTGCGTGCGCGAAGTCCGTGAGGAGCTGGGCATCAATCCCCGCATCGGCCGCCTGCTGGTAGTGGACTGGGCGCCGAATCCGGGAGAGGGCGACAAGGTCCTCTACCTCTTCGACGGCGGCCGCCTCAACGAGGACCACCGCCGCCAGATCGCCCTGCAAACCGACGAGCTCCGCAGCTACGATTTCCACGACTCCGAACAGCTGCCAGAACTCACCATCCCTCGCCTCGTACGCCGAATCACCGCTGGCATCCAGGCCCGCGCGAACGGCCTGACCGCCTACCTGGAACACGGAACGTCCCCGGAATCAGCGTCGTAACCAGGAACCGCCGTCCGCTCCGTCAAAGGGACTCGTATGCCACAATCCACGAACCGGTCCGTACGCCATAGCCACCACCCGGCCGACGCGACACTGCGCCGATGAGCAAGGCCCCTGGGAATACGGCCACACCACCGGCCAGAATGCCATCAGAGGGACCTGCATCAGGTTACCGCCGACCAGCACCGACTTCATCAGTGCCGCCCGCCCGCGGCGCGCAGCCACACCCGGTCACGCCCAGCCACGATCGAAGTACCTCCCCCACATTTCCGTGTACGGCCGTCCGAGCAGCGTGAGAAGGGCGCGAGTCGGCCATGCCTAGATCGGATCAACAGGCAGGGGCAGCCTGGGCTCGGGTGACGGTGAACGCCGCGCCTCGCGCGTCAACGATGGCAGTCCCCGCCGCTCCTTCCCGTGGTCCCCGGGCTAGACGACTCCGTGAAGGCCGACTGCGCCACGCCACTCGCGGGGTGGCCGATACGACGACGCACGCACCGGTTGGACCCGGCACCTCCTTGGAGAAAGACCCAGGCCAGCCGTAAGCACTGGCTACGTGCGGTTCCCGCTTGTGCGCTGGGTGCTCCTGCCTCGGATGGCGTGGCATGCCCGCCACCTGGCGGCCGAGTTCGGGCCGGGGATGAATGCCCGCACCGCCCGGGCGATGGCGCGGCTGGCGCGGCACCCAGAGGGACACGAATACGCGATGCTGCACCTGAACAGCGAGGAGTGCGCCGGCTGAACCCCGCGCGGGAACTCGTTGCCAATGTGCGTGCCCCACAAGCCCCCAGGCCGCAAGCACGGCAGGCGACTGGGAGGACCGCCGATCAAAGTTCAATAATCCATGCTCCAACGGGCGTTGAGTGGGTGAGGATGGTCCCGTGGACTATGACCTCAACCGACTAGGCGAGCGAGAATTCGAACACTTGACCCAAGCGTTGGCCATCAGGACGCTTGGTCCGGGTGTCGAAGCCTTTGGCGATGGCGCCGATGGCGGCCGGGAGGCCACGTTCGAGGGAAAAGTCGACTTCCCCGATCCTGACCCGGACGGGCCGTGGGAAGGGTACGGCGTCATCCAGGCCAAGTTCCGCTACCGCCCCATGGATACTGGGAGTAACACGACGTGGCTGAAGGGCCACCTCAAAAGTGAGTTCGAGAAGTGGCTCGATCCCAACGCAGGACGTGGGCGCCGACCCGACTACTTCCTAGCCGTAAGCAACGTCGTGCTCTCGCCCTACCCGGGAAGCGGTGGAATCGACTCGGTCAACGCCCTGATTGAGGAATACGCTCCTCGGCTCCGCCTGAAAGGCTACCGCGTATGGCACTACGACCAGCTGTGCCGGTTGCTGGACGGTGAGCCCGAAGTCGCCGGCAGATATTACGGCTTGATTACGCCGGGCGATGTTCTAGCCCGCCTCCACGACTACATACGTGGCGTTGATGACGGCGCCCAGGACGCCCTGTCGTCGCATGTCGCGAAGGAATTGCTGGCTGAACGATGGGTACGTCTCGGGCAGGCCGGCGACAGCGACGACCAGCGTCTGCGCCTTGATAGGGTTGCCATCGACCTCCCCGCCCGTCTTGACCGTGAAGAGACAGAAGTCCACACCGCGGCGTACGTCATCGCCCGCGGGAACCGGATCCTGCGACCAAGTCTGCGCGCTGAAGACGAAACAGCCTCTCCAGACGCCACTAGTACATCCGACCGCCTGGTCCTCCTCGGAGGCCCAGGCCAAGGGAAAACCACCCTGGCTCAGCTAATCTGCCAGATTTACCGTGTGGCACTGCTGGCAGACCTTCCCGATCGGTCACTCCCAGCCGAAGTTCGCTCCCTCTGCAGCGAGTTCACCGGTGCGTTTCTCGGTTCAGCAGGTCTCGAGCTGCCTGTCGCACGCCGCTGGCCCTTCCACATCCGATTGGATCAGTACGCGGACAAATTCGCCGCCGACCCCAATATGACGATCCTTCGCTACATCGCCAGGAAAGTCAGCCAACGGGCACCGACCACTATAACGGAGCAGCAACTCCTCGTCTGGCTGGGCAAATGGCCCTGGCTGCTGGTACTCGACGGACTGGACGAGGTGGCTGATCAGCAGCTCCGGGAAGTATTGCTACGGCATATCAAGGAATTCCAGGTCGACGCTGCTCGACGCGACGCCGATCTCCTGACCATCGCAACAACACGGCCTCAGGGCTACGGGGACGAATTCGATCCGGACCAGTACGAATACCTGAGTCTGTGCCCTCTTGAGGAAGATCAAGCGGTCAAGTACGCCGAGCGGCTGGCTGGCGCACGGCACGCCTCCGATCCTGACAAGCAGGAGCAGGTCCTGGGCAGGGTTCGGAAGGCGGCGAGAGAGCAGCGGACGTCACGGCTGATGCGCTCGCCGTTGCAGATCTCCATCATGTCGCTGCTTCTTGAGCGTCGGCCCACGGCACCGCAGCATCGCTACGACCTGTTCAAGGGCTACTACGAGACGTTGTTCGCCCGAGAAGTGGCGAAGGCCACCGGGTCGGCAATACTGCTCGAACATCACAAGACTCACGTCGATTCCCTCCAGGAGGCAGTCGGCCTCATGCTGCAGGTGCGTTCGGAGCAAAGAGGTGACGCCGAGGCTGCGCTGTCCGACAAAGAACTGCGGCAGCTCGCAACGCGCATCCTGCGGCAGGAAGAGTACGACGCCGACCAGGCGGACATCCTCTCGGGAAGACTTGTGTCCCTGGCTACGCAGCGACTGGTTTTGCTGACACCAATGCCGGCGGGCGGCATCGGCTTTGAAATTCGCAGTCTTCAGGAATTCATGGCAGCAAGGGCACTGGTATCCGCGTCCGACATAGAGGTCATCGCAAACCTGGTGACTGTGGTTCCGTCAGCGCACTGGAGGAACACCTGGCTGCTCGCCGCAGGCCGGATCTTCTCGGAACGCGCCCACCTGCGAGGGGATGTGCTGTCCCAGATGCGCTCCGCCGACGTGAGCGATGCCCTCAGCAGGGCTATCACTCCTGCCGCGCATCTGGCCGTTGACCTGCTGCAGGAACAGATCGCGGAGACCTCCCCGCGATATCAGACGCTCCTCGTGCAGCATGCTGTTGAGTTGCTACGGAAGACGCCCGGGCGGCACCTTGTCCCGCTCGCTGACGTACTGGCGGGCGTCATGGCTCAGAATCCGACGGCATCCGAGCTGGTGGAAGCGGAGATATCCGACGCACTGGCATCAGCGGGAACCGCCACGCTCAGCGTTCTCATCGTCTGTGCCACGTGGGCAACCGGCACCGGCACTCTTGCTGGCAAAGCCAGGTCCTGGCTGAGGCAAGGAGTCGCGACCCTGCGGTCCGCCGGTCGAGAACGACAGCAAGCCGTTGCCTGTCTGCCGGTGAACTTCCGGCTGTCCGCCTTCCGGGAATACGAGCCGCAGAGACAGAGCAGCGAGCCGGTGGCGCTGAGTGCCGTGTTGAATCCGCTGCTAAACAATAAAAACCTCGATCAGCGTGAGAGGCAGCTTACCCGTAAGGCAGTCGAGGCGCTGGCAGAAGCAGGCATTTGGCGCCAAGAGACAGACGGTGGTCGCGTCATCAAGGTGGACCACCGTCACCTTCCGGATCTTTCTTTGCTAGACGCGCCTTTTGAAGATCAACAGGTGCTGAAAACGCTCATCGGTGTTGTAGATGCTCTAGGACTCGAGCACTGGCCTATCGCGAGTCTTCTGCGTCGCATCCTAGGGCTCTGGCTGGAACGCCGGCCCGTGGGTCAACGGATCTCCATGCCTATCATCAGCGATCACGGATAGAGACAGCGATGCCAAGGCTCTGCGCCAGTTCCCTGACCTCACTGGCCTGTTCGGACGGCATGGTGACCTGGAGCGTGGAGGACAGATACGAGATCACACCGCGGTCCAGGAGATCGAAGAGCTTTCTGAAGAGCTGGGCCAACTTGTCGGCAGAGTCTGGCTCGCTGATGAGGTTCTTCATCACGGTGAAGGCAACCTGCTGCTCCACAGCCCTGGGACCATCAGCGGAGGCACCGGGCCTAGCTCGCACGCCGCCCACAGAATCAGTAGCAAAATGCGAACCTGGGTCACCTGACGCGTTAGTTCCCCCTACGCGCTCAGAATCACCGGTTTCTCCCTGCTCGCCTTTGTCCTCTGATTCCTGTGCCTTGGTGGGAGAGGGCACGGGTTTGGCGAGCCGATAGGTCGGGGCGTTAAAGTTGATCCCGGTGAGAGCATCAACGACGACGGGCTCTCCGCCCTGCCGTACGATCCGGAGTTCTCCGTCGCTCACCGCCCGGTATATGGCCTGCCGCAACGCTTCAGTCCCGTCACCGGGGAGCAGTCCCAGCCGCGGCGTATCCCAGAACGAATCCCGTATCTCCGCCAGGGGACGGCGGTCGTAATCGCTATCGCGCAGGTTATGCCGGAGGGCGGTGCCCGTGAACTCATCTGGCCGGAAAGCCTTCTGGGCGACGGCCAGTGCCTCCCATACCACGCCTCCGTCAAGAGTGCCCTGCTCCAGATTGCGCTGGATGACCTCGCGCTCCACGGTGGGATCCGGCTGGGCCAGATAAATCACGTGCTGGAAGGCCCTACGAACACTGTCTTTGAGCCGACGGAGCTCGTCGTCTCGCCTCGCCGTGGCCTCCAGGGCGATGTCCTCATCCGCTTCGGCTTCAGGTCCCTCCAGCACCCGCTCGATCGCCAGATACTCGACCGCTGCTCTGCGAGCCTGAGTACGGCCGCGGGCTGAAGCTACGGTGAAGATTGCAGAGGATGCCCACGCCACCGGAATCCGGTCTGGTCCGAGTCCGAGCACCGCTTGTACCGCTTCGAGGGTGGCCTTCTGTGTGCCGTTGCCAACGGTGTACATCGCCGGATCAAGCGCGATCAGCCGAGTCGTGCGTGCCTCGTCGATCTCGGCCTCAACCAGGAGAGCACGGTGGCTATGACTGGTGTCGGCGTGTATGAAACGGGTCTTGGCAAACGGCCCCGGCGTCAGCATCTCCTTGGCGTACTTGGCGACGGCCTCATCTCGGTCCTCATCGGTCACGGAGTTACGCATGGCCCGCAGCAACATGGGGAGGCGTTGCCGTGTCGAAAGGTAGTAGCGCCGTGGCTGGCCGCCCCTGCCCTCGAAAATCTCGACCGTGGCAAGACCAGCGTCGTCGACGTTGGTGAGAGCCCGTACGACGGCATCCGCCTCCGCGTAGTCATAGCCGGGGTCGGGCACGACCGTGGCCACCTTGGCCTCGGGGTCGGACGCGCCTCGGCGCGAGCCACCGCGTGTTCCGACGATGGACGCTAGGTAGATGAACGTAGCGGCACGTTCGGCAGCGCGGGGGTTGCTCTGCGCCCACGGCGCACCGACGCGGCTTACATCGAGCTGGCGCGCGGCACCACCGCTGTCTTCCAGATCGACGATGTCGCTCTGCGCGATCGAGCGGTAGTTTCCCTGGGTCTTGGTATCGGATATCAGGCCGGAGCCGATGACCGCATCGCGTACCATACCGTCCGACAGCGGCAGGTCTCCCGGTCCAATGAGCGACGGTACCCATTCGCCGCGCTTCGCGCGTTCGGTCAGTGCGTACACCGTGGCGGCGAAGATCGTGATTGTTGATCTCACCTGTTGGAAGCCAGCGAGATTCGCCCACTCCCGCTCAGCAAGATCCATCAACTGGGGATGGAAGGGGTACGAACGCACGACAGCGTCCGGGAATCGGCTCGTCCACGGACCGCTGAGGGCTCCGAAAACCCTCGTTTTCCAGTTGCCCTGTTCCATGATCGGCCGAAACGCCTCAGCCGCTTGCTGAGCGGCCAGGTCGACGGCCCTGTCCGCGGAATTGGCGAAGAGCCGACGGCGCAGGATGGCCGTGAAGTCGGCATTCTCGCTCACCGGCTTCGTCTGGCCGTTACGCTGCAGATACGCCTGCAGGTCCTGACGTCGCGCCTCCCCTTCTCCTTGAAGCGTGGTCGGATCCTTCTCCGAATTGATCATCACGACCAGCATGGACACGTGCGGTGCAGTGCTCACCGTTTCCGTCAACGCACGGAGAAAGGCCATGTCCTGCGCAATGAGCTGCTTGTCCCCGCAGCCCTCCAAGCCGTCGCCCACGTAGTTGAGAACTTCGTCAATGATGATGAGCACGGGGCGATCCAGCGATGCTATGGCCTCACCGATCTTGGCCTTGCTGGAAAAATGTGACCGATAGCTGTCGTAACGGGGCTCCCGATCGTCTAGCCCGTCGAACAGCCTCCAAAGGAACCGCTCATAGAGATTGTGGGCCCACGGCCCGTCCTGCTCAGCGTCCGTCGCGCCGGGGACCATGTTGTCGCACGACAGCACGACCACGTGCGGCTTGTTGAGGTCTCGTGGCAGCTCCTGGCCTAGCGCGGCCTTGGCCTGTTCGAAGACTTCGCGCCCGATGTCCTCCTGGGCCAGTGCCTCGGGGTCCTTCGCCAGATGCCAGGCGCCTATGCAGGCGTGCGACTTGCCGCCGCCCATTCCCTGGTCGAGTCGGGTCAGCGCCGGCGCGGACGTGTACTTCGTGGCCCCTGCCAACCGAATGGCGATCTGGGTGAGCAACTCAACCAGTTGGGAGGTGGGGTGCGTGACTTGGCCGTAGGTGGCTGCGCTCGCATAGTGCGGTCTGCTCGCGCCCTGACCGTACGCCACTCGGTACAGCGAGACCTGAATGTCGCTGGCCACCCCCGAGGCATCAGTGATCTCTTCCCGCAGCCTCAGCGTTTCCCACCACGGTGTCGGCGCGGTCGCGGACACGGTTCCCCCTCGGTTCCGTTCAGTTGCACTCTTCTTGATCGGTACCGAGATTCAACCACGGACCGCCTCTGAACTCCCGTCTAGAACAAGCGACTTTGCATGTCCTCCCGCTGTATGTGGCGAGATTCGGCCGTCCTGGTCTCATGCGCCGAGTGCGTGGCCGACTCGATGGGACGACGCACCCTGACAAGAGCCGTCCAGGCAAGGGCATCAGGGTCTGCTTCGGGCAGCTTCTCGATCAGGAACGTGATGGTCGCCCAGAGTTGCTCGTCGTCACCTTCACGACCCGCAGCCACCAGCACCTCCGCGACGTCGTCGGCGCCTCCCTTCCATGCCTTCGCCATGGCCAACGCAATGTCGATCACCGCGGACTTGTCATCGATGACCGGACTGACCTGGCTGGACAGAACGAAGCAGCAGCCCTTTTTGTCCTGCTTCACCAAGGTCTTCAACTCGGCGAGGGCGAGTCCGGACCTCAGTCCTTGCCAGCGCAGTTCGGATTTGGCCACCTGACGCCGTTGGTGGAGGCCGATCCACCACAGCGCGAACTTTGTACGCTCATCGAAAAGTTCGAGCGGCACGGAATCGATGCGGTTCAGGGTTACTTCCTGGACCGCTTTCTGCGCGGTCGCGAGCAGAGTGAGCAACTCGACCGGTTTTCCCGTGTTGTCGCTGATGCTCTCGTACTGTCCGGCGATCTCCATCGCAGGCCCCACCGCTGCCATCATCATGTCGTCGCGGGCAAGATCGGAACTCTCCCACAGGCGCATGCGTTCCCTGATGGCCTCTTTGATCCTGCTCTCCACGGCCATGAGGTCTCCACGGCCACGATCGGGTTTCGCTGGTCTGCATGCCATTGTGACGGTCGTAACAATATTCAACGCACCGGCGCCAGCGCCTCCCGCCTCGGTCTTGGCTGGCCAGGAGGCGGTGATGACGAGTCCGGCCTCGTGGAGGGCGCGCAGCATGCGCTCCCACACCTCGACGTCGCCGTGGCCGAAGACGATGGTGACCACGCCGTCCGCGGCGACCACCCGGCGCATCTCCCGGTACGCACGGCAGATCATGGTGTCGTAGTGCTGCAGGGTCCGATGGTCGCCTGCCTGACTGCCACCACGCTTGACAATGATCTCCTCGTCCTTCTCCTGAACGCCATCCGGATGCATCGTCATGGTGAGGGAGGAATCCGCGGTGAACATGGCCCGCTTGGCCCAGACGTAGAAAAGGTCACTGGAATCGCTGTAGTCGATCATGTCGTCGTATGGGGGGTCCGTGACGACTGCGCTGAACGATGCGTCTCTGTGAGGGAGCATCGTCGCGCTCCCGCGGTGGATCTCTGCCGGGCGAGCCACCCCCCGCTTCCTTACGTGGTGAAGCGTAGAAACTGTCTTCTTGGCAAGGGATGCCCAGGAACCCGGACCCTCGGAGAGGCCGCTCTCGAACCAGTCGTAGGAGTGCAGGATCGCCGCCTGGGCGACGAAGACATCCCCGACCTTGACACTGCTACCAATTTGAAGGCGAGCGCCGCGGGACGACGTACGCATCTTGCGCATCATCGCGGCAGTTGCGTAACCGCTGAGAGCTCGTACATACGCAGGTGAGAGACCCGCCTGGAGACATTTCTCGGCAAGCCCGTTCACCGCACGTGCGAGACGGATCAGCCCCAGAGACTGACGTGCCGGCACGAGATCACCGTAAGTCTTGTCCCCATAGTTGACGGACTTGATGGTCCACGTGTTCCCTGCGGGTATCCGCTCATCCGGCCGAGCGCTCAGCGGCCCGAATGGCGGCTCTTCCCTCAACGCCCGCTCGGCCCGCTCCGCAGCCTCGTACTCCTGCTCCAATGGTTCACGGAAGACCTTGGTGCCATCCTCCGCGATGTCCGCCGCCACCAGGAGGACGTCACGTCGCAAGCCCTCGGCGCTGAGCCGGGTGTGGACCGCCTTCGAGTGGACGTGTTCGCAGAACGGGCAGACGGCGACCCTCCCGTCTGAGGCGTACTTACTCCTGCCTGTGAAGACCCGGGTCGGTGTGCCCTTGGGCTCGCCCTCGTGCACAACTGCGCGAAATTCGCCGTTACGTGGATCAGCGTCGATGAAGAAACTCTGACCCAGGTCCTCAGGGCGCGTTCTGGTCGCTTCCCGGGGAAGGCGCAAGCGCAGTTCGCCGACCAGCGGAAAGCGGTGACCACATTCCTGGCACGGTAGGGTCGATGCCCACAAGTAACCCCAAGGGTAGGCGCCCGAGTGCTTCGGGTAGAAATCGGCCATGCTCTCGACGAACCGCTGGCCGACCTCGTTCAAAAACGCATCGACATCCTGTTCCAGTCGACCTTCGGCCTGGCCCTGTCCGCCACCATGGAAAGGGAGCGGCGGCTCGTCGTTCCAGTCCTGGAAGGGGAGGTCTGCCAACAGTGATCCGCCAAGAACAGCGAACGGTGAGTAGTCGATGCCTTCCGCATGCACCCCGAGCCTCCCCGCCTCCAACGGGATTACGGCTCGCCCGGAGAACGGGTCGAGCACTCTGGCACCTTCAGGATGGGTTACCTGAAGGTGCGCTCGAATCACGGATACAGCACCGCCCATCATGTTTGCTGTTCGTACCCTGGCGGGGGTGTTGGCGGTGAGCACCTCTCTGACCGCATCCTGAAGTTTTCGCTGCTCGGCCTTATCTTCCGGCCACGGCAACAGGCTGGTCAACACGGCAGCCTTGGCCTGGGCGGTCGGCCGCTTCGCGAACCACACCCAGAGACTCGCTTCCGTGTTCCCGCTTCCCCACCCGACCATCGACGCGTCGCTCACCTCGGCACAGGGAAACCAGCGTTCGATCATGCGGGTCATAGTGTCTCCTGGTCAGGAAAGGAACCGTCAACGACGGACGTTGCCTTGCGGGCGGATCGCAGTATGTCGCCAGACAGCCGGACGACCGGTTCAGGATGAAGACCAGCGGTCAAGACGTCAAAAGGATCCCGGAAAGATGCGAACAGTTGCCCGACGCCGTCGTGGCAGGACTCGACCACGTAGAGCACGTAATCGGAGCGGTGCTGGGCCGACATCAGCAACTCGTTTTCGTGTAGCCGTATGTCCTCATCGTCGATACTTCGCCAGACACCCTTGACCAGCGCCATCCGGCGCTCCTGCCCTCGCAGGGCACACAACTGAAAGCCACGGCTTTCGGCTCGTACGTCATCCACCGTCCAACCGCGGCCTTCCAGCAGCCTGCGCACGTGATCGGCTGCAACAGCCTCCGCCTGACGACGATGAGGTGAGGCTCCATCCTGTCCTGGCACCACTTGAAGCCGGGCGAGGAGTCGGGGCGGCTCCGCTTCCACCTGGCAGAGCTCTTCCAGCTGCGCAAGCCTGCGCTCAGATGCGGCCGTAAGCCGGTCCCGCAAAGCAAGTCGTTCACCACGGTCCGGGATGTCGAGGGTCACATCGACCGGCAGATTGCTGAGGTCACGTTTGGCCGCGGCATACCAATCTCTGCGTGTCCGTTTCTGCTCAGCGATTACTTGAGCGAGAAGGCGTCGTGCTTCGCTCTCCGCGACCTCAGCAACGAGAGGATCGGGACGCCCAGCGGCGTGATCGGTGGCGGCCAGGCCGGCCAGGATCTCCCAGCGGACCCCTCGGGTCTCACCGGTGGGATCCGCACGTATCAGCCTGAACCAAGGGGTACGGACCGGTGAGGCGGCCGAGTACACAGCCGACGCGAAGACCATGAGCTCGTACGGACTCGTGGCCGCAGGGTCCTCGACGGTCCCGCCACGGTACACATCCGGAACCAGTATCTGTTCACAGTGGGCGACCAGTTCCGCGAGGGCTGGGGTTCCGTGGCCTAGCGACACAGGTTGTGGACCCTGTATTTGCCCCTCGGCGTCCAAGATCTCGTGCGGGGCCGCGCCGCCAATCGACACCAGAGCCTGCCGAGACCCGCCCATGGTCTGAGGCAGGGCGTCAACTGCCTCGATGAGCATGACGTCTTCTCCTGCGGCGGTGTGACTGGCCCGCAGGACCCCCGCTTGCGCCAGCCGTCGTATGTAGGCTCCCACGACTACCGGATGGATCCCCTCCAGCGACTGTTGCCGCAGGCGAGCCAGTCCGGCCGCCACATCGACGGCGGAGGCGAGTTCCGCCTCCTGACCGCGTACGGCTTCAGCTCGGCGCTTCAGCTCTGCGGCGCTCACCCGACGCACAGCGGCCAGGACCTCGTCCTGCTTTAGTTCGTCGTCGCCATACAGCGTCCTCAGCCAGTCTTCGTAAGGGACCGCTGAAAGTTCGGCCACAAGAGACAGGCTGTCGAACATCTGCCCGTCCAGTTCATTCGCTGCCGTGACGAATCGTTCCAGCAGCGTGTGCAGCGTGTCTCCCTCGCGTGTGTCGACAGCGACCAAGTTGTACAGCTCGACATCACGTTCCTGGCCGACCCGATGAATTCGACCCATTCGTTGTTCCAGTCGCACCAGCGACCAGGGAATATCGAAATTCACTAGGACATGGGCGACTTGAAGGTCGATTCCCTCGTTGCCCGCGTCAGTGGCAACGATGACTTGAAAGTCCCCTGCCATGAACGCCGCGCGGACCTTGTCCCGTTCCACGTGTGCCTGGCGACCACTATAGGTGCGGGCAGGGTAACCGTCGTCGGTGAGCCGCTGGGCGATCCATTCGGCGGAGTCAGCGTATTCGGTGAACACAACCGCTTGTTGGCGTCCACCGGGCAATATCCCATTCGCCGCCAAACACTGATTCACCAGCACATGCCATTTCGAAGGAACATACTCCGGATTCCTAAGCATCTCGGTTATTCCAGCGAGCAGTTGGCTGATCGCGGATCGCTCGGACCGGGGGGAGCGGGAGTCCGAGTGGACGACGCGGGCCTCCTCAAGCAGGGCCTGGTCATCCCCCTCGGGATCAGCGTCCGCCGCCGCCTGGGCCTGCGACTTGGCGCCCATACTGGCCGATCGCCGTTTCAGTGTCTCCGCCAGTGCGTACAGGCTGGACGCGGCCCGCTTGCCGTAAACCATCCGTGCCAACGGGCGGGCCGTGGCTGGGAAGAACTGGTCGACGAGTTGCAGGGCCTGGGTGTAAGCCTCGAGTTCAGCCGGGGCCAGCGGCACCCTGTGATTAGTGGCGTGACGCCGCTTGAACAGGCGCGTGACGCCGTCGTAGTCGACCAGGTCCTCTTTCATACGCCGCAGGAAGTGAGTGCTGCCAGGCCGTAGGGGAGTAAGTGGCTGCTTGGAGTCATCTCCCGGATCCGGATAGACCTCGGGGTCCACCAGATGGAGCAGATGGCGGAACAACCACTCCGAGCCACGGTGGGGGGTGGCCGTCATGAGGAGGGCCCTTGGGCTGGTGCCCGTCAGTAGTCGTCCCACCCGGTGGAATGACTGTGCCGTGGCCGTCAGCCGATGGGCCTCATCGAAGACGACAAGATCCCATCCTGCAAGGTCGGGGCGGATCGCATCCTGTACGGCGGCGTTAACCGCAGCTAGTTCCAAGGAGACGATCCACAAGTCGTGCCCCAACTCCAGTGCACCTTCCCGTACCGTGGCAGCCGTGACCCGGCGTAGTCCACCACCAAAGAACCGCTCGAAGTCCGCCTGCCATTTGGTGACCAGACCCGCAGGTACGACAACCAGCGCACGCCGGATCAGTCCGATGCGCTGCATCTCGCGCATGTACAGACCGGCCATTACCGTCTTCCCTGTCCCTGGTTCGTCTGCTAGCAGAAAGCGCAGCCAGGGTTGAGGCAGCATCGCCCCGTACACAGCGTTGATCTGGTGGGTGTATGGCCGTAACGGGGAGGACGACAACAAGCTCGCCGACGTGTCCGCTGCAGCGGCGGTCATCCAACAGGTCCACATACCGGCCAGGGCGGCGGCGGAGGAACCGCCACCGTCGCGGGCCAAAACCTCGGCACGGGCGGCTTCGTCCGCCGTGAGCACGACTTTCGTAAAACTGTTCTGTCCGTCCGGCGCCACATAGACGATCCAGCCGCCAGCGGCGTCGGGGCGGGCGAAGTCGACGGTCAGCCAGCCGCTCGGGCCATGTGGCAGCCGCACCCGCCAGCCTGGCTGAAACGGCCCCGACATACTCGCCTCCCCGATGTCCCGTGCCCCTGTCTCGACACCCTATGGCCCTTTCACAACTGGCGGCTTCCCGCTGGAGTTTCCTGCAGAGAGGCCACCACGCCAGCTACGGAGCTAACGCACTTTCGGGCAACCCACCGTTGGCAAACTCGTGCTCTGCGAGACAGCGGGCCTTTTCCAACCTTGCTGCGGCGTTGCGGTGTTGGAGGTTGTCGGCTGTACCGAACGGCGAAGCCCCCGGTAGACGGGTCCTCGACCAAGATCGCCCGTGTCCGCCAGGAGCTTCGCGTGCTTGTTTACCCGTCGTCGATCGATCTGTCCAGCGGCACCCGGCGCTACCTGACAGCGCGGCTCCGCGCCCGGCAGCGAGAGATCGGGACCCGGTGGCGACGGCTGCCTGTCGGCCGTCAGGCCCTGCTCGCCCTCACCCACCTTCGGTGCGGGGACAACTACGCGCAGCTCGCCACAGGGTTCGGCATCGGCGTCGCGACCGTGTACCGACACATACCCGAGGCCATCGATGTCCTGGCCGCCGGGGCCCACCCTGGAAGAGGCGATGAAGACCGTACGGGCGAAAGCCTTCGTCATCCTGGACGGAACCCTGCTGCCGAGCGACCGGATCGCCGCCGACACCCCGTACTACTCCGGGAAACACAAAGGCCACGGCGTGAACATCCGGGTCCTCACCGACCCGTTCGGCCGCCTGCTGTGGACCTCGCCGGCATTGCCCGGATCGACCCATGACCTGCCCCCCACCCGGCGCCACGGCATCATCGACGCGCTTGCCGAGGTCGACGTAAAGTGCTGGGCGGACAACGCTTACCAGGGTGCCGGGCGCCCCGTCCGGGTACCGTTCAGGGGCCCCGGCTCAAGCTCTGGAAGCGGCGACACAACACCACCCACGCCAAAATCCGTTGTCTCGGCGAACAGGCCATGACCACCCTGAAAGGCTGGCGCCTTCTGCGGGAGCTCCGCTGCAGCACCAACCGGGTCACCGACATCGCGAAGGCCGTCGTCGTCCTTCACCACGCCTCAACCTGAGGTTGGAAAGGGCTCAGTATCTGGACGCTCATGTAGTCGGGGTCACGGCCATGAGTGCGTGCGAGGGGGTGGTGAAGGTCCCGTACGGGCTGCGTCGTTCGAGGCGACTCTCAACGAAGCAGAGGCTGAAACCCAACAAGACCAAACTGTCGGTCCTCGAGGGCTGGCGCCAGGTCAAGTCGAGCGTATTTTGCAAGAATCAACTTCTCGATCTCCGTGGTGTGTTGTACCCGCCCAACGGTAAGCGCGAGAGAGAAGACGCCTGGGAGCCATCTGGGAGCCAACCCACTCCCCAAGCCCTCCTGGCACCGCGCGAAACCACCCGGGTCCATCGCCGTGACCTGCACAAACCCCAAGCAGTCAGGCGTCGATCACGCTCGGACCTCGTTCGGGACGAAGAGGCCGTGGGTTCAAATCCCGCCACCCCGACCATGTAACACGCAGGCCAGAGGCCCTATCGGAGAAATCCGATAGGGCCTCTGGCGTTTTGCCGACGCGAAAGTACAGCAACCGCCTATGGGCGGTCGCCGTAATCACCCTTTGCGGCACTTCCGACCGGTCGCAACCGTCAGCGGTCGACGAGACCGGGGCCGGCGCTTCATCCGCCATGCGGAAACGCAGGACGCGCGGCCCGCCTCGGATGCCGAGGGCAGGGTGCGGACCTCGGAGAGCGAAAAGCCCAGGGGCCCGTCGGTCAGGTTTCGAGGAGGGCGGTCAGGACGACGGCGGGGTCGGCGTCGGGTGGTCCGGCCGGCCACCAGGTGTCTTGGTCCTTGGTGTAGGGGTACCAGAGTCCGTCCCGGCCGAGGCGCAGTTGGGCGTCGCGGCCCTCGACGGTCCAACGGTTGCGCCAGGAGCGGAGTCGGGGTGGTCTGCCGTCGGTCCAGTCTGCTCGCAGCGCCTGGCGGTCGCGTTCCAGGCGGGCCGTGGATGGGTTCCAGGGGTTTTCCAGTACGTCGAGGGATGCCGCGCCGCCATGTCGCCAGGCGCGGGTGGCGGCAGCGAGTTCGGCGGGGGTGCGGCCGCAGTTCGAGGCGATTCCGGCGAAGACGTCCATGGTGGGGTGGGCGACGACGAGGCGGACGGCGTCCTGCCATTCGGTGAGGGAGGCGGGTGGGGCGGTGTCGGCGTGACGGGCGCCCAGGGCTGCGGCAAGCAGGTGGTGGGCGCGCGTCGCGGCGTCGGCGGCGAGCAGTTCCAGGGCGGCCGGGTCCAGGCCGGGAGCCGGGGTGGCCGCGTCCACCAGCGCGGGGCCGCGGCCGGGCCGCTCGGGGAGCGGCGGCGGGGCGGGCACGGGCGGCAGTGCGGTACGGGAGGCGAAGGCGGGCCCGGCGGGATCGCCGGTCCGGGGCGGAGGTGGTACGGCCGGGTCCGGGGCCGACGCGTAGGAGGCGGCTTCGGCGGCGGCGCGGGCGGTGTTGCGGCGGCCGAGCTCGTCCATCAGGTCCCGCTCGCCGCGGCCCCGCAGGAGCAGCAGCACGAAGGGGTCGCGGTCCAGGAGCCGGGCGACCTGGTAGCAGAGGGCGGCGGCGTGTTTGCAGGGGTAGCCCCAGTCGGGGCAGTTGCACGCGGGGTCGAGGTCCCGGGGGCCGGGCAGCAGCGGGACGCCGGCGGCTGCGGCGTCGTCGGCGAGGCCGGCGGGCATGTCGCCGTCGAGCAGTGCGGCGATGTTGGCGGCCCGCTCGGCGATCATGTCGAGCAGTCGGTCCCACTGCTGGTCGGTCAGCTGCTCGACCTGGATCTTGGAGCGGTACGGGGTGGGGCGGCTGCCCTGGACCGGGGCGGCGGCCGAGCCGGGGGCGACGACGACCCGGCCGACCGCGCCGCGGCGGGCATAGGTCCGGCCGCGTTGGAGGCGGCCGGTGTCGAGGGAGGAATCCTCCAGGGCACACAGCCACTCGCGGCCCCACCAGGACTCGGCGAAAGGAGCGCGACTTCCCTTGGCCGGAGGGAGCGCCTCGAATGTGCGGGTGAGTTCTCTCTGCGGCTTGGTACGCCTGGTCATCGTTCTGTCCTTCGCAGCGTGACCAGTTCGGCCAGTTCGCTGTCGCTCAGTTCGCTGAACGCCGCCTCGCCCGAACCGAGCACCGAGTCGGCCAGTTCCCGCTTCTGGCGGAGCATCTCGGCGATCCGGTCCTCCACGGTCCCCTCTGCGATCAGCTTGTGCACTTGGACCGGCTGGGTCTGTCCGATCCGGTAGGCCCGGTCGGTGGCCTGGTCCTCCACGGCCGGGTTCCACCAGCGGTCGTAGTGGATGACGTGTCCCGCCCGGGTCAGGTTCAGGCCGGTCCCGGCGGCTTTGAGGGAGAGCAGGAACACCTTCTTCTCACCGCGCTGGAAGGCGTCGACCATCTCCTCGCGGCGTTTGACCGTGGTGCCTCCGTGCAGGAACAGGGTGTCCACGCCCCGGTCGGCCAAGTGACGTTCGATCAGCGCGCCCATGGCCACGTACTGGGTGAAGACCAGGGCCGACCCGTCCTCGGCCAGGACGGTGTCCAGGAGTTCGTCCAGGAGTTCCAGCTTCCCCGAGCGGCCCGGAAGCTTGGCGCCCGCGGCTTCCTTCAGGAACTGCGCGGGGTGGTTGCAGACCTGCTTGAGGCCGGTGAGGAGCTTCATCACCAGGCCGCGCCGGGCGATGCCCTGTTTCTCCTCGATCTCGGCCATGAGTTCGCGTACCAGCGCCTCGTACAGCGAGACCTGTTCCTTCGTCAGCGACACCGGCTGGTCGGTCTCGGTCTTGGGCGGCAGTTCGGGTGCGATGCCGGGGTCGGACTTGCGCCGGCGCAGCAGGAAGGGGCGGACCAGCGCGGCCAGCCGACGAGCAGCCTGTTCGTCGCGGTCGCCTTCGACGGCAGTGGCGTAGCGGTCGCGGAAGGAGGTGAGCGTGCCGAGGAGGCCGGGGGTGGTCCAGTCGAGCAGTGACCACAGTTCGGACAGGTTGTTCTCGACCGGGGTGCCTGTGAGCGCGACCCGACCCCGCGAGGGGATCCTGCGCAGTGCCTGGGCGGTGTGCGCGTGCGGGTTCTTGACGTGCTGGGCCTCGTCGGCGACGAGCAGTCCCCAGGGCTGCTCCGCGAGACGTTCGGCGTCGCGGCGCATGGTCCCGTAGGTGGTCAGGACGAAGCCGCCGTCCGCTCCGGCGTCGAGACCGGCCAGGTCGCGGCCGGGGCCGTGGAAGCGGCGTACGGGGGTGGCGGGTGCGAAGCGCTGGATCTCGCGCTCCCAGTTGCCGAGCAGTGAGGCGGGGCAGACCACCAGGGTCGGGCCGGCGGTGGTTTTCCCTTCCTGGCGGCGCAGGTGGAGTGCGATCAGGGTGACGGTCTTGCCCAGGCCCATGTCGTCGGCGAGGCAGCCCCCCAAGCCGAGCGAGGTCATCCGGTGCAGCCAGTTCAGGCCGCGCAGCTGGTAGTCGCGCAGGGTCGCGGCCAGTGCTTGAGGCGGCCCCTGGGGCTCGCGCTCGGCACGGGCCTCGGGGTCGTCGGCGATCCGGGAGCGCAGCTCCTCCAGTACGCCGCCCGCGGTGACCGCCACCTGTTCGCCGTCCACCTCGACGCTGCCGGTCAGCGCGGCTCCCAGGGCGTCGATCGCGGTCAGCGACGTCCTCCTGGACTGCGCGGCCCGGCGCAGTCGGCGGACCAGTTCCGGGTCCACGACCACCCACTGGTCGCGCAGCCGCACGATCGGCCGGTGCGCCTGGACCAGCCGTTCCAGCTCCTCCTGGTCAAGTTCCTGGTCTCCGAGTGCGACCCGCCAGCGGAAGTCCAGCAGCCCGCCGGAGGACAGGAAGGACTCGGCCGAGGACTGAGTCCCCTTTCGCCGTACGGGTTCCAGGACTCCGGAGGCCGTCAGCTCGCGTACCAGCTCCTTGGGCCAGTGCACGGCGACCCCGGCGGCAGCGAGGCTTTCCGCCGCGTCGCCCAGCAGTTCCTGGGCCTCCTCGTCGGACAGTTCCAGGCCGGTCGGGGCAGCCGCGTCCAGCAGCCGTCCGGCCGGGGGCCAGACGCGGGCGGCCCGCCGCAACGTCAGCAGCGTGTCCACCTGAGCCCGTGGACCGAAGTGTTCGGGAGCGGTGGCCCGCCCCGACCACAGGTCCGCGGCGTCGGCGAGCACCGTGGGGTCGGCCAGGCTGCGCAGCTGGACCACGGCCCGGAAGGACTCCGCGCGGCCCAGTTCCAGCCGCAGCGACACCGCCAGGCCGGCGTCGCGGCCGGCGGCGACCTCCGCCGCCCAGCCCCGCTGCTCGGGCACGGGCTGCGGTGCACGGACCGCGAATGCCGGTCCGCCAGTCACCAGGCGGGCGGCGGGAGGGCGGGCGAGGGAGTCGGCCACGGCGTCCAGGAAGGCCCGCAGCAGCGGCTCGCCCGCCGGAAGCGTAAGCGGGGAGGTTCCGGGGACCGCGACCGCGCGGGCCTCGGGAGGCATGGCTGCGGCCAGGGAACCCAGCCGCTCGTGGTCCTCGGCGTCCAGCGGGCCGACCCGCCACGCGTCGAAACCCTCCGGCGAAACCCCGGGCAGCAACCGGCCCCGGGCGATCAGACGCAAGCCCAGCAGGGCAGCCGCACCCCAGAACGCCGTGCTGCCCGAGGCGTTGGCCGAAGTGTTGGCGGCCGACGCCTGCTCACTGCCGTCCGCACCGAGCGCCCGGCAGCGGGTCAGCAACGGCAGCGCCTGCTCCACCGGAAGCGGTACGGCGATCACACGGGCACGGCGCACGGATGAGCCGTGCGGGCGGACAACGGTGAGCTCCTCGGGTTCCACCCCGAGGTCCGGCGGCTCACCACCGGGACTCCAGAACGCCACCCGCCCCATCCGAGGCGGATCAGCGGGAAGGAACACCGCCTCGCCTGCGGCGAGTTCAGGCACCCGCGCAAACAGCCGCTCCCGGTCCGGAACCGCCGACTCGGGCTCTGCCGACGGGGCAGCCTTCGCTACCGTACCCACTCCTGGCACCCACTCCCACAGCTCTTCGGGACGGCGCGGGTCCCCCGCACGCCACCGACGGACCCAGGCTATCCACGCAGGCGGACAGGATGTGCCGGGAACGGGCCTCGCAGACCCGGCGCAGTACGGGAAGACGTCACGGCCGCCTCCCATGGACCACCGCTACCGCGCGTGGCCGCGCTCGATCCCGCTCGGGTCGCGTCAGTTCTCGTAGTGGTAGCGGCACTGTGCGATCAGGACACCAGCCTCGGTGGCCTTGTAGATCAGCCGATGCTCGTCGTTGATGCGACGAGACCAGTAACCCTGGAATCCGTGCTTGAGGGGTTCGGGCTTGCCGATCCCCTCGTTGCCGTTCCGGGCGATGTCCGCGATGAGTGTGTTGATGCGCTTCAGGATCTTCCGGTCCTGGAGCTGCCACCACAGATAGTCCTCCCAGGCGCGGGAGGAGAAGGTGATCTTCATTCGCGGCCCTCGTCAGTCGGTCGTCAGCTCGCGTACGGTGCCGCCGCCGTTTTCCAGCTCGTCGATGGACGCGAGCAGACGCCGGGCATTCGCCGGGCTTCGCAACAGGTACGCCGTCTCCTTCAGGGACTCGTAGTCCTCAAGGGAGACGATGACGACCGGGTCATGTCCGGCCCGGGTGATGACGACCTCTTCACGGTCGTCGGTTACGGAGTTGAGCACCTCGGCGTAACGCGCGCGAGACTCGGAATACGTCATGGTCTTCATGGTCAACCTTCTTTCGACGTACAAGAAACTGTACGTGAGGTCCTGCGGTTCGGCAAGCACCCGAACAACGTCCGCGACCGGCCGGCCACCGACGGGCAGCGTGCCGACGGGAAGGTTCTGCGGCGGGTGAGGCATGGCAGGCGACGAGAAGTAACCTGAAAGATCGACAAACGGCATCCCGCCGGCCGCCATCACACCCCGGCTGCCCGCGTGAGTGCAGAAGCACAGCAGCGAAGTACAGCAACCAGCCCGACCAACAGTGATCACGAACGACCCTTGCGCCACCTCTGACATGCGTAGATAACCCCACCGACCGCCTTGCCCGTGATTCGGGACGAAGAGGCCGTGGGTTCAAATCCCGCCACCCCGACCATGTGACACAAGGCTGGAGGCCCAGATCCTTATGGATCAGGGCCTCCAGCCTTTTCTGTGTGCCTGCGGCGCGTGAGAGCGTGAACAGGCCTTGGGCAAGGGCGGGTTGGGGAGGCGCGCCTCCCGGGTCGCGGATCGGTCCGGACGGCGGGACGGCCGTCCTCCGGTTCCCCCGCCGGATCCCCCGCGATCAGCCGTCGGCCGGGCGGGACGCCCGCAGCGAGTACATCAGGGGCACGCGCGGGCTGCCGGGCGGCAGCCGGTAGAAGCCATCACCGCGGTCCTCGCCACCCGCACCCCGCTCGAGGGTCTCGAAGCGGCGGAAGAGCGTCGCGTCGTGCTCGTGGAGGAATTCCAGGCGCAGGCCGGTGGCGGCGATGGCGGTGACGACCTCGCCGAGAGTGTGCTGCCACTCGATGCTGCGGTTGTTGACCGTGGGGGCGTCGTAGTCCGCGTACGTGCCCGGGGCCTCGTCGACCCACGCGTCGCGGCCGAAGTAGTCGTGGGCGATCCGTGAGCCCGTCGCGTCGTCGAGGGCGTCGGTGAGCGGATGGAACTCGGCGAGGTAGAGGAAGCCGCCGGGCGCGACGAGCGAGGCGGCGGTCTCGGCCCAGCGGCCCATGTCGGGGAGCCAGCACAGGGCGCCGGTGCCGGTGTAGACGATGTCGTAGGAGGAGTCGGGGACGGCCTCGGCCGCGTCGTACACATCGGCGGCGACGAAGGACGCCTGGTCGGGCGTGAGGCCCAGGTCGGCGGCCAGATCGCGGGCGGCCTCGATGGCCGGTTCTGAGAAGTCCAGGCCGACGACCCGGGAGGCGCCGCAGCGGGACCAGGAGAGGGTGTCCAGACCGATGTGGCACTGCAGGTGCAGCAGGGACTTTCCGGTGACGGAGCCCACTTCCGCCGCCTCGAAGGGGCGGATCACGTCCTGGCCGGCCCGGAAGCTGTCGAGGTCGTAGTACTCGCTCGCGGTATGGATCGGCACGCGCTCGTCCCACCTGGCGCGATTCGCTTCGCGCCAGTCCTCCGGGGTCCTCGTGTACATGGGGAGTGACCCTAGCCGGGGTTACGACGCCCGGCCATCGGGTTTGATGGAGCCATGAGCGATGTCACGGCTGCCATGCCGGAGTGGGAAAAGCGGTTCCGTGCGCCTCGGGTGGGGTTGCCGGAATGGGCGGAGGACGCGCCGGAGCGCTGCCTCTTCGTATCGAACGCGACTGGCACGTACGAGCTGTACGCCTGGGACCGGACCACCGGTGAGCAGCGCCAGGCGACGGACCGGCCGAACGGCACGACGGACGGCACGCTGTCCCGCGACGGGGAGTGGGTGTGGTGGTTCTCGGACACCGACGGCGATGAGTTCGGGGTGTGGATGCGCCAGCCGTTCGGCGGCGGTGAGGACGAGCCGGCCACGCCCGGCCTCGACGCCTCGTACCCGGCCGGCCTGGTACTCGGCGCTGACGGGACCGTGGCGATCGGCCGGTCGACGGACGAGGAGGGCACGTCCATCCACGTGGTGCGGCCCGGTTCCGCGCCGGCCGAGATCTACCGGCACGCGGAGTCCGCCGGGGTCGGCGATCTGTCGGAGGACGGCACGCTGATCGCCATCGAGCACACGGAGTTCGGCGACGCGATGCACGGTGCGCTGCGCGTGGTGCGCCTGGACGGCTCGACCGTCGCCGAGCTGGACGACTCCCGGGGCGGCACCGAGGAACTCGGTCTCGACTGCCTGGGCTTCGCGCCGGTGGCCGGGGACACCCGGCTGCTGGTCGGGCACCAGCGGGCCGGACGCTGGCTGCCGATGGTGTGGGACGTGGCGACCGGCGAGGAGACCGCGCTGGCGATCGATCTGCCGGGCGATGTCTCCGCCGAGTGGTTCCCCGACGGTTCCGCGCTGCTCGTCGTGCACTCGTTCCAGGCCCGGAGCGAGATGTACCGCTACGACCTGCGCGCCGATCCCGCCCAGGGCGCGCTCATCCGTATGGAGACCCCGCCGGGGACGGTGAGCAGCGCCACGGCGCGCCCGGACGGGTCGGTGGAGTACCTGTGGTCGTCCGCGCAGCGGCCGCCCGTGGTGCGGTCCACGACGGGTGAGGTGGTGCTGGAGGCGCCGGGTCTCAAGGCCCCGGCCTCCGTACCCGTCGAGGACGTGTGGGTGGACGGCCCCGGCGGACCGGTGCACGCTCTCATCCAGAAGCCGGAGGGGGAGGGACCCTTCCCGGCGATCTTCGAGGTCCACGGCGGTCCCGCCTGGCACGACTCCGACGCCTTCGCGGCCGGCCCCGCGGCCTGGGTCGACCACGGCTTCGCCGTCGTACGGCTCAACTACCGCGGTTCCACCGGCTACGGGCGCGAGTGGACGGACGCGCTGAAACACCGCGTCGGGCTGATCGAGCTGGAGGACGTGGCGGCGGTCCGCGACTGGGCCGTCGGCTCGGGGCTGGCCGATCCGGAGAGGCTGGTGCTCTCCGGCGGTTCGTGGGGCGGCTATCTGACGCTGCTGGGGCTCGGCACGCAGCCCGCCGCCTGGACGGCGGGTCTCGCGGCCGTACCGGTCGCCGACTACATCACCTCGTACGCCGACGAGATGGAGGCCCTCAAGTCGCTGGACCGCACGCTCTTCGGCGGTTCGCCCCAGGAGGTCCCGGACCGGTACGAGGCATCGTCACCGATCACGTACGTCGAGCAGGTGACGGCGCCGGTGTACATCTCGGCGGGCATGAACGACCCGCGCTGCCCGATACGCCAGATCGACAACTACGTCGAGCGGCTGGCGGGTCTGGGCAAGGTGCACGAGGTGTACCGGTACGACGCGGGGCACGGCTCGCTCGTCGTCGAGGAGCGGATCAAGCAGGTGCGCCTGGAGCTGGCCTTCGCGATGAAGCACGCGCGCTAGTCGGCTGTCCGAGCCGGTCCGTCCCTCGCCCTCAGTCCCCGGGCAGGCTGGAATCCTCCAACCTGCCCGGGGACACCACCGGAGACACGTCCTCGTCCGGGATGAGGCCCAGCGCGGTGTCCGCGCGCAGTTCGGCCTCGCGGCGGACCAGCCGGAACCACATGAAGACGACGAAGCCGGCGAAGACGAACCACTCGCCGGTGTACCCGAGGTTCTGGAAGGCCTTCAGGTCGAGCCCGGTGTTCCCGGGGGCCGCCGGCGGTACCGGTGTGAGCGGCGCGGTGGTCTCGGTGAGCGTGATCCAGCCGCTGTAGACGTCATACGGCAGGACGTTGACCAGGGAAGCAGCGCTGATCATGCCGAGCTGGCCCTGCGGAAGCCCGCCGCCGGACTGGACGCCTTGGGTGCCGGTGTTCTCGGGGGACTGCAGCGCGCCGGAGACGGTGACGTCACCACCGGGCGCCGCCGGAATGCCGACGACGGTGGCGGACGAGGCGGCGGAGGGGGCGGCGGAGGGGGCGGCACCGGGCAGCCAGCCGCGGACGACAGGCAGGGCCGCGCCGCCGGTCGTGCGCAGCGGGGTGAGGACGTAGTAGCCGGTGCGGTCGCCGAGGTCACGGCCGGGGACCAGGAACTGGTGGCCGGTGTCGTAGCGGCCGGTCGCGGTGACCGTACGGCCGGAGGTGTCCTGGGTGACCTGCGCCTTGGTGTCCGGGAGGACGGCGGCGAGCGGGACCGGGGCGGCGGACGCGGCGGCCCTGGGTGCCTGCTCGGCGGCGTGGTGGCTGTTCATCCGTGCCTCGAAGCGGCTCAGTTGCCAGCTGCCCATGAAGATGCAGAACGGCACGGCGAGCACGACGAAGAGATGGACTCCCAGCCAGCGCGGGGTCAGCAGAAACCGGTACACGCCTCAACGGTACGGGGAGCGCGGCCGGTGGACTCCACCGGGACCCGCGCCCCACACCCCGCGCTCCTCCGCCGCCGGGACCTCGCCGGGACTTCGTGAGGGCCACCGCGGGACCTCGCCGGGACGTCGCTCCTCCCCCGCAGGCACCCGCCGGCCCCCTACGGCGCCGTGAGTGCCGTCGTCTTGTAGATCGTCCCGGCGCACGCGCCGGGAATCGTCGTGTCGGCGACGGCCGGTGCTCCCGCCTCCGGGGTGTGGCTGATCTCGACGCTCGCCGGGGCCGGGGTGGGCGGCACATCGGCCGCGGCCGGGGTGTTCGCCGTGCTGCCGGCGGTGGCGCTGCCCGCCGAGCCGGCGGTGGCGCCGCCGACGGTGGTCTGGGTGGGTGTCGGCGTCGGCGGGACCGGGCAGCCGTTGGGACCGGCGGCGTCCGGCACCCAGGCGAACCGGACCTCGTACGTCTGGCCCGGCTGCAGGAGCAATGGGGCGGCCGCGACGACGGGCAGGCCGGTGGCCGGGTCGCCCGTGCTGTGCTCCACGACCTGGATCTTCGTCGAGTCGGCGCTGCCCTGGGCGGTAGCGGTGACGGCGCCGCCGCTCTTGACGACGCAGATCTTCGTCGAGACGTTGGCGACCCGGAACCAGCCGTAGATGTTGCCCTTGCCGTCCGGAGCACCGGTCTTGCTCGCGCCGTCGCCGAGCTGGGCGCGGACACAGGCCGGCGCGGCGCGGCCGCTGGTGCCGCTGGCCGTCGGGGCGACCGTGGTGCCGTGCTCGTTCCTGGTGGTGGGCGAGGGCGGGACTGCCGTCGACGGGGTGGGCTCGGCGCTCTCCCCGCCCTCGGGGCCGGTGGACCAGCCCGTGCCGTCCTGGCCGCTCTGCCCCTGGCCGGAGCTCTGCTGCGGCTGATGGGAGCTGGCCGCGGCCGAGGTGGTGTCCTCCTGGTTCGCGGTGTTCGCGGCATGCAGCAGGGCCGGTACGGCGGTGCACACGAGCAGGACCGCGGCGGCCACGCCGGCCGCGGCCTGGCGGCGGCGGGTCCTGCGGGCCGGAACCGCGTGCCGCAGGTGGTCGAGCGCGTCGGGCGCGGGCTCGATGCCCTGGACCGCGTCCTTCATCAGCCGGCGCAGGGCCAGCTCATCGAGGCTCTTCCCTGACCCGATGCTCTTCCCTGGCCAGAGGCTCTTCCCTGCCTCGGGGGTGGAGCGTGTGCGGGCGGATTCTTCGGTCTCTTCGGTGAATTCGCGGTTATCTGGATCCATGCCACGGGAGTCGTAGGGGGTGGTCATACGGTCGCCTCCATCGCGATGCGAAGCGCCGCGAGGCCACGGGAACCGTACGCCTTCACCGAGCCCAGGGAAATTCCGAGCGTCTCGGCGACCTGCGCCTCGGTCATGTCCGCGAAATAGCGCAGCACGAGAACCTCGCGCTGACGGCGCTGGAGGGAGCGCATGGCGGTCTTGAGCTGGTCACGCTCCAGGATCTCGTAGGCGCCCTCTTCCGCGCTCGGCATGTCGACCAGGGGCATGGGCTTGGAGAGGAGCTTGAGACCCAGGATGCGCCGCCGGAGCGCTGACCTGGAGAGATTGACCACCGTCTGCCGGAGGTAGGCGAGGGTCTTCTCGGGGTCACGCACCCGGCTGCGCGCGGAGTGGACGCGGATGAACGCCTCCTGGACGACATCCTCACAGGAGGCGGTGTCGTCCAGCAGCAGTGCGGCGAGGCCGAGCAGCGACCGGTAGTGGGCACGGTAGGTCTCGGTGAGGTGGTCGACCGTGGTGCCGACGGCCATCGTGGCGTCAGCACCCAGCTCGGACGGCACGCGCACGATGGGCCAGGGCGCGATCACCGGCATCCCGCCGGATGTACGTGGCCGGCCTGGCGTGCGACCGGGCGTACGGGAGCGCGGCACGCGCGCCGGAGCGCTGCTCCGACCAAGAGCCGTCTCGATACCCAGTGCCTCTGCCACGACTGTTGGACACGCGTCCCCCCGTCAGGGTTGTACGCGCAAGGCATCGCCTTTGATGTGGCGTCGGATATCCCCATGCGTACCAACTCTTCCCCAATGCGCCCTTTTGATCAGGCACGAGATGCGACCGCCCAACACGCCCGGCACGCAGCACGGTAGGGCAGTGCGCTGACACAAAGACGCTCCCCATCATCTGCCGGTTGCAGAGGCCAGGGAGCGAAATTGTCCAACGGGCCGAGAGCCACTTCAAGTGGTCCAGACCACAAAGTTGATCACATCATGTGTGCGAATCCACGAACTCGGCCGCCACGACCTCGGCGATCTGTGCGGTGTTGAGCGCGGCGCCCTTGCGAAGATTGTCCCCGCAGACGAAGAGTTCGAGCGCGTTCGGGTCGTCCATCGAACGGCGAACCCGCCCGACCCAGGTCGGATCGGTGCCCACCACGTCGGCGGGGGTCGGGAATTCGCCTTCCGCCGGATTGTCCGTCACGACGACGCCGGGAGCGCTGCGCAGGATCTCGTGCGCCTTCTCCACCGTCACCTCGTTCTCGAACCGCGCGTGCACGGACAGCGAGTGGGTGGTGATGACCGGCACCCGTACGCAGGTGGCGGTGACGCGCAGTTCCGGGAGCGCCAGGATCTTCCGCGACTCGTCCCGGACCTTGAGCTCCTCCGAGGACCAGCCGTCCTCCCGCAGCGAACCCGCCCACGGCACCACGTTGAGCGCGAGCGGCGCCGGAAAGGGTCCGAAGTCGCCGACCGTGCGCCGTACGTCGCCCGGCTGGGTGCCCAGCTGCGTGCCTGCGATCTTGGACAGCTGGTCGCGCAGGGTGTCCACGCCGGACTGCCCCGCGCCGGACGCCGCCTGGTACGAGGAGACGATCAGCTCGCTCAGCCCGAACTCGGCGTGCAGCGCGCCGATCGCCACGATCATCGACAGCGTCGTGCAGTTGGGGTTGGAAATGATGCCGCGTGGGCGCATCCGCACCGCGTGGGCGTTCACCTCGGGCACCACCAGCGGGACATCGGGATCCATCCGGAAGGCGCCGGAATTGTCCACCACGACCGCGCCCTTGGAGGCGGCGATCGGGGCCCACTGCGCGGACACCTCGTCCGGAACGTCGAACATCGCGACGTCGACGCCCTCGAACGCCTCCTCGGTCAGCGCGATGACCTCGGTCTCCGTGCCGCGCACCACGAGCTTGCGCCCGGCCGACCGCGCGGAGGCGATCAGCCGGATCTCCCCCCATACGTCCTGCCGGGTGGAGAGCAGCTCCAGCATCACCGTGCCGACCGCGCCCGTCGCACCGACGACGGCCAGAGTCGGCTTGCGGCTCATCGGCCCGTACCGCCGTAGACGACCGCTTCGTCGCTGTCACTGTCGAGCCCGAACGCGGTATGCACCGCCTGAACGGCCGGCTTCACGTCATCGGCGCGGGTGACGACCGAGATCCGGATCTCCGAGGTGGAGATCAGCTCGATGTTGACTCCCGAGTTCGACAGCGCTTCGAAGAACGTCGCCGTGACGCCCGGGTTGGTCTTCATTCCCGCGCCGACCAGCGAGATCTTGCCGATCTGGTCGTCGTAGCGCAGCGAGTCGAACGCGATCCGGTCCTGCGCCCTGGTGAGCGCGTCCATCGCCTTGCGGCCCTCGGTCTTGGGGAGGGTGAAGGAGATGTCGGTCAGGCCGGTGGCCGCGGCCGACACGTTCTGCACGACCATGTCGATGTTGACCTCGGCGTCCGCGATGGCCCGGAAGATCATCGCGGCCTCGCCCGGCTTGTCCGGCACTCCGACGACCGTGATCTTGGCCTCGGACGTGTCGTGCGAGACCCCGGAGATGATCGCCTGCTCCATCGGCTTGTCTCCTCGTGGTGGTTCGTTGCTGACCCAGGTGCCCGGCAGACCGGAGAACGACGAGCGGACGTGGATC
Organism: Streptomyces sp. PH10-H1; assembly: GCF_030063355.1. Classification (GTDB taxonomy): domain Bacteria; phylum Actinomycetota; class Actinomycetes; order Streptomycetales; family Streptomycetaceae; genus Actinacidiphila. The sequence goes on along the minus strand of NZ_JASISZ010000018.1, from coordinate 25,269 downwards.
GGGATGTTGTAACGGCGGGCGTACTCGACACAGCGGTGCAGCAGCACCTTCGAACCGGAGCTGGCCAGCTCGAGCATGTCCTCGAACGAGATCCAGTCCATCTTCTGGGCCCTTTTCACGACCCGCGGGTCGGCGGTGAAGACACCGTCGACATCCGTGTAGATCTCGCACACCTCGGCGGCGAGCGCGGCGGCCAGCGCCACCGCGGTCGTGTCGGAGCCGCCGCGGCCGAGCGTGGTGATGTCCTTCTTGTCCTGGGACACCCCCTGGAAGCCGGCCACGATCGCGATGTTGCCCTCGTCGAGCGCGGTCCGGATCCGGCCCGGCGTCACGTCGATGATCCGCGCCTTGTTGTGGACGGAGTCGGTGATGACCCCCGCCTGGCTGCCGGTGAACGACTGCGCCTCATGGCCGAGATTTTTGATCGCCATCGCCAGCAGCGCCATGGAGATCCGCTCTCCGGCGGTCAGCAGCATGTCGAACTCCCGGCCGGCGGGAATCGGAGACACCTGCTCGGCGAGATCGATCAGCTCGTCCGTCGTATCGCCCATCGCTGACACCACGACGACGACCTGATGGCCGGACTTCTTGGTGTCGACGATTCGCCGGGCGACGCGCTTGATGCCTTCAGCATCCGCAACGGAGGAGCCTCCGTACTTCTGCACGACAAGGCCCACGTGCGCTCCTCGGGGAGGTTTGGTACTGCGGTCGGCTCAGTCTAACGAGCGGGCCGGGGCGGCCTCCGCAGTACCGGATATTGAGACAGGTGGCCCACTCGGTGGGCCACCTGCCCAGGACTCAACGAAATAACCCCAGATCAGGGGGTGGGTGGTCCGCCGGCGGCGGCCAGGGGGCCGGCCAGTGGCGGGCCGACGGAGAGCTTTGCCGTCGGTCCTGGAGGGCCGGGTGGTCAGCCGGTGGCGGGCTGGGCGCGGAGGCCCAGGGGGGTGCCGAGCTCGGCCGCCATGACCTTGCCGGCCTCCTCGGCCAGCGCCTCCTCGTCGTCCGCCGAATCGTCCGTGTCCAGGCCGTCCAGCTCGTCCAGCGGGCTGTCCAGGCGGACGTGCGCGACCAGGGACTGCAGCGCGCGCAGCGAGGCGCTGGCCGTCGGACCCCAGTTCGACAGGTACGAGAACTGCCACCACCACAGCGCCTCGCTGATCCGGCCCGCGCGGAAGTGCGCGAGGCCATGGGTGAGATCCATCACCACGTCGGCCATATCGTCCGAAATCCGGCAGGCGACGGGCGTGCTGCGGGGCACGTACGGGTCGAAGACCTCCGAGTACACGTCGATGGGCTCCAGCAGCGCGGCGAGGCGCTGGCGCAGCTCGTCGGCGTCCGGCTCGGGGCCGATATCGGGCTCGTAGCGCTCGTCCGGGACGATGTCCTCGTGCGCGCCGAGCCGGCCGCCGGCCAGCAGCAGCTGGGAGACCTCCAGCAGCAGGTACGGAACCGCGCTGTCCGGGTCGTCGCCCTTGGCGACCTCGCGGACCGAGAGGATGAAGCTCTCGATCTGGTCGCAGATCTGGACGGCGAAGTCGTCGGGCTCCTGGACTTCCGGTACCCGTTCCGGCGGCGCGCCCTGCGCGTCCTGTGTGGTTACCGCGGTGTCAGACATCGAGCAGTCGTCTCCCTTCGAAGGCACGACCCAGCGTGACCTCGTCGGCATACTCCAGGTCTCCCCCCACGGGCAGACCACTGGCCAGTCGCGTCACCTTCAGCCCCATGGGTTTCACCATGCGGGCCAGGTACGTAGCGGTCGCTTCACCTTCAAGATTGGGATCCGTCGCCAGAATCAGCTCGGTGACGGTGCCGTCCGCGAGCCGCGTCAGCAGCTCCCGGATCCGCAGATCGTCGGGACCGACGCCCTCGATCGGGCTGATCGCCCCGCCCAGTACGTGATACCTGCCACGGAACTCACGGGTGCGCTCGACCGCGACCACATCCTTGGGCTCCTCGACCACGCAGATCACTGCGAGGTCGCGGCGCGGGTCACGGCAGACCCTGCACAGGTCGTCCTGGGCGACATTCCCGCAGATATTGCAGAACCGCACCTTGGCCTTGACCTCCGCCAGGACGTGCGCGAGGCGCCGCACATCGGCCGGGTCCGCCTGCAGGATGTGGAAGGCGATCCGCTGCGCGCTCTTGGGACCCACGCCGGGCAGCCTGCCCAGTTCGTCGATGAGGTCCTGAACCACGCCTTCGTACACGGGTGCCTTCCTTAGGTCGGAGTCGGCTCGGAGTCGGCTCGGGATCGGGGTCAGGGTCCGGGGTCGGTGTGGGCTGGGCTCGGGGGTCGTTTCCGGCGTTACCCGGGTGACCGGATGGCTGCTAGAACGGCAGACCGGGCATGCCGCCCAGCCCTTGGGCGAGGGGACCGAGCTTCTGCTGCTGGAGCTCCACCGCGGTCGCGTTCGCGTTGTGCACGGCGGCGACGACCAGATCGGCCAGCGTCTCCGTGTCTTCAGGATCGACCGCCTTCGGGTCGATGACCAGACCGCGGAGCTCACCTGCTCCGGTCACCGTGGCCGTCACCAGACCGCCGCCCGCGGAACCCTCGACCTCGGTCTCGGCCAGCTCCTGCTGGGCCGTGGCCAGGTCCTGCTGCATTTTCTGGGCCTGCTGGAGCAGCTGCTGCATGTTCGGCTGACCACCGGGGATCACGTATTCGCTCCTGCCTACGACGACGTTGCGCGGTAGGGCGAGCCTACGTGCTCGGACGGCCCTGCGCCCTACGCCGTACGGAGGAACGGACGACGCGACGCGGAACATCATGCGACATCAGTCGTTCGGGATCTCCTCGATCACCGTAGCGCCCATTTCGCGCACGAAGAGCTCGTATCCGGACAGGGGGGATTCAACCAGGTCCGCATCGTCGTCCTCCGGAATATCGTCCTCCAGGGGCGGCGGCGTCTCGTCCGTCATCCGCGGCGGAGGCGGACCGCTCGGGCGTGCGGCGGCCGCCTGCGGCGCGGACGGGGCCGACTGCACGGGCCCGCCCTGCTGGGCGGCAAGGGAGACGGGAGAGCCCGGTGCGGACGGTGCGGAGGGTCCGGGCGGCCTGGACCCGCCACCGCCGCCACCGCCGCCGCTTCCGCCGCCGAAGCCGGCACCGCCGCCTCCTGCGCCACCTCCGCCTCCGCCCCCGCCCGACGGGTCGACGATCGCCTCGATCCGCCACTCCACCCCGAGGGCGTCGCTGATCGCCTGCTTCAGTACGTCTTCGCTGCCGCTGTTGGCGAAGCTGTTGCGGGCGCCGGGATTGTCGAATCCGAGCTGCAACGTCTGCCCATCGAAGCCGGCCACCTGCGCGTTGTTCAGCAGGAGCATCCACGTGAGCCTGCGGCGGTTCTTCACCGCCTCCAGAATGTCCGGCCACATCTGCCGCACCCGCGCGGGATCCCCCACGAACCCGGACGACGCCGGGGCGGCGGGGGCCGGTGCGGGGCTGACGGCGGGAGCGGGAGCGGATTGCGCCGGCGGGGCGGCCGGGCCCGGAGCCGCCGTCGGCCAGGCGCCGGGGCGGGGGGCCTCGGCCGGGGCAGCGGATGGGGCCGTCGGAGCGGACGCGGCCGCCGGTGTACCTGGAATGCCCGGAGTGGCCGTGGTCGGCCAGGCGCCGGGCCGCTGCCGGGAGCCACCGTCCGCAGGGCCGGAACTAGGGGCAGGGGCAGGGGCAGGCGCGGGCTCGTCGCGCGGTTCGGGCGTCGCGGCGGCCGGCGGCTGCACGGCCGGACCCGGGCGCCCACCGCCCACGGCCGCACGGACCGAGGCCGGGCCGCCGGGCCCACCAGGACCGGACCCGCCAGAACCCGGATCGGACCCGCCGGGCCCGGGGCCCGAAATGTGGACGGAGGGGTCGGAGTGATCGGCGCGGGCAGGCTGATAGGCGAAGTCCGGGACCGGGGCGGCACCGGGGGCGAAGCCCCGCCGCTCCAGCTTGTCCAGCCGGGCCTGGACGGACCGCTCGTCATCGTACGCCGCGGGCAGCAGCACCCGGGCGCAGATCAGCTCCAGCTGGAGCCGCGGGGACGTGGCTCCCCGCATCTCGGTCAGACCGGTGTTGACCAGGTCGGCCGCCCGGCTCAGCTCGGCGGCGCCGAACACGGACGTCTGGGCCCGCATCCGCTCGATGACATCGCTCGGGGCATCGATGAGCCCCTTGTCCACCGCGTCCGGAACCGCCGCGATGATCACCAGATCGCGCAGCCGCTCCAGTAGGTCCGCCACGAAGCGCCGCGGATCGTGCCCGCCCTCGATGACCCGGTCGACGATCTCGAAGACCGCGGCCCCGTCGCCCGACGCGAACGCGTCCACCACCTCGTCGAGCAGCGCCGCGTCCGTATATCCGAGCAGCGCCGTCGCCATGGCATACGTCACACCCTCGGCGCCCGCGCCCGCCAGCAGCTGGTCCATCACCGACATCGAGTCACGCACCGACCCCGCGCCCGACCGCACCACCAGCGGATACACCCCGTCCGCGACCGGAATGTCCTCCCGGGCACAGACCTCCGCGAGGTAGTCCCGCAGCGTGCCGGGCGGCACCAGCCGGAACGGGTAGTGGTGGGTACGCGACCGGATCGTGCCGATGACCTTCTCGGGCTCCGTGGTCGCGAAGATGAACTTCAGATGCTCCGGGGGCTCCTCGACCACCTTCAGCAGGGCGTTGAAGCCCTGCGGGGTGACCATGTGCGCCTCGTCGATGATGTAGATCTTGTACCGGCTGCCCGCCGGCCCGAAGAACGCCTTCTCCCGCAGGTCACGCGCATCGTCCACACCACCGTGCGACGCCGCGTCGATCTCGATCACATCGATCGACCCCGGCCCGTTCCGCGCCAGGTCCTGGCACGACTGGCACTCCCCGCACGGCGTCGGCGTCGGCCCCTGAACGCAGTTCAGACACCGCGCCAGGATGCGCGCACTCGTCGTCTTCCCGCAGCCTCGCGGTCCACTGAACAGGTACGCGTGATTGACCCGGTTGTTGCGCAGCGCCTGCTGCAACGGGTCGGTTACGTGCTCCTGCCCGATGACCTCGGCGAAGGACTCGGGACGGTAGCGGCGGTACAGAGCGAGGGACACGCCTACGACGATATCGGGGCCCACTGACAACCGACGCCCCCGAGGGCAAGCAAAGACCCCCCACGCACCCGCCAGAGCCCACCTACCCTTGCTGCCTTCCGGCCCTGGGGGAGTTCAGCGAGATAGCGCCACGTGAGGGGCTGCGCACAGCGTACCCGATCGGATCACCGGCTTACGAGTTCGCTAGCACCCCTCCCCGTCTTGTAGTGTTCGTCGCGGAGGATTCGCCTAGTGGCCTAGGGCGCACGCTTGGAAAGCGTGTTGGGGGCAACCCCTCACGAGTTCGAATCTCGTATCCTCCGCACCCGCCCACCAGGGCAGACGTAGGGCCCGACCGCATCGCGGTCGGGCCCTACGTCGTTCGAGGGTTGCAGTTTGGGTTGCAGTTGCCCAGATCAGGCGGCGGGAGGCCGCTGGTCCGGGCGGGTCCAGAGGAGTCCGCCGATCTTGGCGGCCGTGTCCTTGAGGACCCGATCGGTCAGGTGCTGGTAACGCCGGCGCATGCGGGCCGACTGGCCGGGCTCCCAGCCCATGATCGCGTCCACGACCGTGTCGGAGACGCCGAGGATCAGCAGGATGGTGCCCGCGGTGTGACGGGCATCATGCAGTCGACCGTCCCGTAGTCCTGCCGACCGCAGCAGCTCCTTCCACTTGTGGTGGTCCGTGTTCGGGTTGAGCGGCTCGCCGGTCGGCGAAGTGAAGACATATCCCTTCTCCACCCACAGGTCACGGGCAATGCAACGTTCACGTTCCTGCTCGTCCCGATGCTGAGCGAGGAGCTTCATCAGCTCGTCGGGGACACCGATGGGCCGCCGTCCGGCACGGGATTTGGTCTCCTTGGCCTCGCGCCGGATGTTGACCTTCTGCGGGCAGTACCCGGGCTTGCGCCCGCAACTGTCGCCGCAGCCGTGCTGGTACCGGGGCCGAAGTCGCCCTCGGTGGACGACCAGCACCCCGAGGTCGAAGTCGACGTCCGTCCACTTGAGTCCGAGAACCTCGCCCTGACGAAGGCCCAGCGCCAGAGCGATGACCCAACGTGCGGCGTTCCGTTCACGGTTGGCCACTTCCAGAAGGAGCTGGACCTCCTCGACCGTGTACGGCACCACCTCTTCCTCCACCAAGCGCGGTGCCTTGGCGATGCTGGCGGGGTTCTCGGTGAGGTGGCGCCGCCGCCTGGCCTCGTTGAGGGCGGCGCGCACGGTGCGGTGGACCTGGTGCGCCGTACCGGCCGAGCTGCCTTCGTCCTGCATCTTCTTGTAGAAGCGCTCCAGGTGCTCGGGCTCCAGCTTCGCCAGGCGGTGAGCGCCGAGGCCGGGTACGAGGTGGTGGTAGACGGCGACGCGATAGCCGTCGATGGTGTTCTCGGAGACGTGCAGGGCCGCGATGTTCTCGACCCAGTGCAGCAGCCAGGACTCGACCGTCCAGGTCTGGCCGGCCTTCCGGACTTGGCCCGCGTCGCGCTCCTTCTCCAGCGCGCGAACGGCCTTGGTGGTCTCGGCACGGGTCTTGCGCTTGATGTGGCGGCGGTCGGTCTTACCGTCGTCCTTGACGCCGACGGTGACGTAGCCGTGCCACTTTCCGTCCTTGCCGAGGTAGATCGTAGAGGCGCCGTTGGGCTGCCGGGACTTTGCCATGACAGTCCCCCTCAGGCCGCGAGAGCGACGGTCGAACGGGTGAACCGGGTGCGGGCGGCAACGTAGTCGTTCAGCGCCTCAGCCGGGATACGGCGCAGGCGGCCTACGGCCACGGACGGAATCTCACCGGAGGCCAGGAGCGCGTACATCGTTGTCCGGCCGACGCTGAGCCGGCGAGCGGCTTCCTCGACGGTCAGCGCGACCAAGGTGGGGTCGGGCGCGGTGGGTGCGCTGGCCTGTACGAGGTCCAGGAGGGCCTGTGCGCTGACGCCAAGTGCGTCCGCCACCAGGGAGATGGGCATGGTCGTTTCAGACATGGGGATACCTCTCGGCGGCGCGAGGGCAACGCGCCGACGTGATCGCTGTGCGGGATGGGCGGTGTGAAAAAAGGGTCCGCAAGGCGGCCCTCGGCGTTCGTAGCACCGGGGGACGCGCGGGGCAGGGCCGTGCGACTACTCGGCGGCGGGCGTGCCCTCGTCCTTACGGAGTGGGTCCTCGGGCGAGTTGGGAGCCGGGTAGAACGTCAGCCCGTCACCGCTGGGAGCGGTATCCACGCCGAGGCGTTCTGCGATCTCGTCGTATTCGCGCTCGGCTTCTTCGAGGCGCCCCCTCGCCGCGTCGGCGAGATCCTGGGCGGTTCTCCACTCCTTCTCCCGATCTTGGAGGCGGAAGCCCGCTTCCTGGAGCTCGAAGTGGAAATCGTGCGGGTCGGCCACTGCCTGGGTCATGAAGTACTCGGCGGGCAGATTCAGCGCCTTCGCCAGGCCGATGACCTCGTCGAACTGGATGGCACGGGTGCCGTTCTCGATCTTGGCGATCTGGGTCTGATGGAACTTGAAGCCAAGGCGCCTCATGCGCTCGGCGACATCATCCTGCGACAGCCGAGCGGTCTTCCTCATGATCTTCAGGTTGTGCGCCACCAGGGCCTCCCCTTCGCTGGGGACGAGATGGCGCTCCTTGGGCTCGTCCATGTTCACCTCCTCCCTGTTGGGCGATGCGACATTGCACCGGACCTTCGTTAAACCATACCAGCATTGGATTCCCAACCCATAGGAGCATGAACCCTAAAGTGGCGCAGATCACATGCGCGCCCCGCCTGGGGCTATTCTTCCATCGCATGGATACTCAAACCGCTCATCGGTTTGACTTCGTACGCCAAGCAGGGTACAAATGATGGCATGGCATGGAAATCCCAACCTGGAGGAGGTTAGGAACGGCGCTCGCGTCGCCAGAGAACGACAAAACCCCCGGCGCTACGAACACCGGGGGTTGAACGGAAACCTCGACACCGCCCATCCCTGGACAGCTAACCAACGACGGACCGGGTTGCCCCCCGGAGCCGTCGAGTGAGGAATCTCCATGAGTGACGATACCCGCCCCGACCCCATCCACGCAGCACAACCGGATCCCGACGCCACCGCCAGCCACGGCGCGGCCCTCCTGGACCGGCTCAAGGCGGCGGTGGCCCGCTTCGTGATCCTGCCGAGCGAGGAAGCGCTGGACGCCACCGTGCTCTGGGTCGCCGCCACCCACCTGCAGCCCTCCTGGCAGCACGCCCCTCGGCTGGCCGTGGTCGGCCCAGCGAAACGCTGCGGAAAGTCCCGGCTCCTCGACATCCTGACCGAGACCGTCCACCACCCCGTCATGACGGTCAACTCGACTGCGGCCGCCGTCTTCCGCTCCATCACCGAGGAACCCCCCACCCTGCTCGTCGACGAGGCCGACACCATCTTCGGCACTCCCAAGCAGGCCGAGAAGAACGAGGAGATGCGCGGCCTGCTCAACGCCGGGCACCAGCGCGACCGCTACGTCCTTCGCGTGGTCGGCAACGACCACACCCCCCACCGCTTCCACACCTTCGCCATGGCGGCGCTGGCAGGCATCGGCGACCTCCCCGACACGATCATGGACCGCTCCATCGTGGTCCGCATGCGCCGCCGTGCCACAGGCGAGCACGTCAGCCCCTACCGCACCAAGCGCGACAGCCCCGACCTACACGAACTGCGCGCCCTCCTCGCCCAGTGGACAGCACCCCTGGCCGAGCAGGCCCTGCTGCTGGAGCCCTCCATGCCGGTCGAGGACCGCGCCGCCGACACCTGGGAACCCCTGGTGATCATCGCCGACCTCGCAGGCGGCCCCTGGCCCGACCGCGCCCGGCACGCCTGCACGACCATGGTCACCGCCGAAGCCGAGGCAGAGCAGGACAGCCCCAGCAACGCCCGCATCCTCGCCGACATCCGGCGGATCTTCCACGCCAAAGGCGAGCAGGCACAACTCTGCACGGATGAGATCCTCTACGCACTCAACGGCGACCCCGAAGCCCCCTGGGCCGAACACGGGCGCGGTGGCCTGACCCCGCGCGGCCTCTGCGCGATGCTGCGCGAGTACGGCATCCACTCCGGCAACGTGCGTGCAGGCGACATCCAGCGCAAGGGCTACACCCGCGCCAAGTTCACCGACGCCTGGAAGCGCTACTGCCCCGGTGTCCACCCCCTCGGCAACCCACAGGCCGACGCGGGCTGATCGGGCCGCTGGTCCCTGCCACCGCGCAACCATCGCGCTATCGGCAGGGATCAGCCCGAGCCACACACCCGTCTTCTGCCGTCCTTGCCGTCCCAGACGGAAAACAGCAGGTCAACGGCCCTGAAAGTGGGACGGCAAGCCGTCCCAAGACGGATCACGATCCGTCCCCGCCGCTTGGACCACCAGCGGACGAACCGCGCCCGACAGTGCACGCCGCCGCGTGCCCCTGCCGTCCCGGACGCCACAGGCGCGCCCTGCCGTACCGCCCCTGACCTGCGGTTGCAACGGCAAGACGGCAAAGACGGCACCTCGCACACACCCAGAGCAAGGAAGCCTTCAGCATGCCCGACACCGCCATACCCGCAGCCGGCCCCGCAGAGCCGACCAGTCGCCACCGCGCCACCTGGTGGGACCAGGCCGCCATCATCCTGCTCGGCCTCGCCGGTTGCGCCCTGTCCTTCGACGCGCTGCGCCAGATGGCCACCGCCGTCCACGTCCGCCACCAGCTCACCTACCTGTTCCCGGTCGTGATCGACGGCTTCATCGCCTACGGCGTACGCGCCCTGCTGGTCCTGCGCGATGCCCCACTGCCCGCACGGCTGTACGCCTGGACCCTGTTCATCGCCGCCACCGCCGCCAGCATCTGGGCCAACGGCCTGCACGCCCTCGACCTCAACCAGCCCGGCACAGTCGAGCTCCACCTCGACGACACCACAGTCACCATCCTGTCCGCCATCGCCCCCCTCGCCCTGGCCGGCGCCACCCACCTGCACATCCTGATCACCCGCCACGGCAGCAATGGCCCCAGCCAAACCCCGCCGCACCGAACCGCCGCAGGAGTTCCGTACGAGGAGCCCGTCGGCACCGAAGCGCCAAGCCAGCGCGGCACACAGCAGCCCTCGGCGACCGAAAGCACCCCCGCCGCTGCGACCGAATCCTTCGGAGGCGAAGAACCCGCAGCCCCCCTTCCGGACACCGCAACGGCTGCCGTCACACCGACCGATTCCCATCAGGACGAACATCAGGACGACTCCGACAGCGCAGGCCAGGGGCAGGACGGGGGTTCCGTACCGCGCACCCAGGCCCAGGGCGGACGCCCGCCGATGGCCTCCTTGCAACGCCTGGCCGAGGTCATCGCCGCAGCCCACCGCGACCCGGACACGCTCACCCGCGACAGCGCCCGCAAGGCCCTGACCGAATCCGGACTCGGCGCCGGAACCCACCGCCTGACCGAGGCCATCGCCTTGGTCCGCAACGCGTCCCAAGCCCGCGAACACCCCGCCCAACCCGAAGAGCCGCAGCCCCTCGCCGACCGGGCCTGAACCCCCGCCCCCTCCCCCCCCCCCCCGCCCACCCACACCCCGGCGCGGGGGGGCCC
>NZ_JASISZ010000018.1:0-14645 GCF_030063355.1 Streptomyces sp. PH10-H1 | reverse complement strand
GGGGCGCCCACCCCCCCCCCCCGCGCCCCTACCCCGAAACCACAGCCCGACCAAACCACCGATCCCGACAACCATCACCGCCACCACAGACCCACGAACGGAGCCACCTCGTGCGCAACCCATTCCGAAACAGGCCCGACCCCCACGCGAACCTCTCCGGCCGACAGCACCAGAGCGGAGAGGGGCCCTCCATAGCTTCAACAACCTCCAAGCACAGCAAAGACGTTGACGAAGGCCAGGACAACAGCGCGTCGGGTAGCCGGAGCGCATCACTGCGCCCCGGCCCCCTCAGAACCGGACGTGCGACTTTCACCGCATCCGGCTCAAGCAAGCCGCTTGGGCTTCGTGGGACGTGAACTTACGGTCCGATTTCCGTCGTTTGCATGATGCTGACGATGGCAATCGGCATGCACAAGGCGGAGGTTGGCTCGTACGTCTGTACCGCCGTCTCTCCGGTAAACGAGGTGGTGCTTGTTGAGCAGCTTCCTCGACGCCGAGAACCAGGCAATCCACTCACGCATATTGTCCGGTTCGTATTCGGCTCCTTCGATCAACGCCTCACGACAGAGCGGACACACGCCCTTCTGCCGCGCCGCCAGGAGAAGACTCGTTTTCCCCATCGGCGGCGGCGCTTTGATGCGGCGACGCGCCCGCCAATAGCCCTTCAGGGCCGGGTCGTCCGGAGACGCCGCCCCCTTCACTGGGACATGGCGGGCATAAGCAGTCCATGCGAACTTCTGGAGATAGGCGCCACTGGATTTGTCGCCGAACACCCAGTTGTCCCGCCTGGACTTGTTGAACCGGCCGAAATAGTGGCGCTTAATCCACAGCCCCGAACGATTCGAGTGACTATGTTTTGCCCACTTATAGAGCAACGTGAACATGTAGTAGTCCATCGAGCAGAAGGCCCGATAGGACGCCACACTCCGGTAGTACGCACTCCACCCCTTCGCTACCGGGTTGAACGTGCGAATAACGGCCTTGGCCGGACCGCCACGCAGAGCGCGAGCGTCCGTTCTCAGCCGTTTCCGGAGTTTATTACACGCTGCCATGCTCGGCCTGATGACCAGCTTGTCCCCGTGTCGCTTCACGGTGAACCCCAGGAAGTCGAACCCCTCATCGAGGTGGACCACATGCGTCTTGGCCTCGTTGAAGCGCAGACCCCTGGGCGCAAGCCAGGCCGTCAAATCCTCCTTGACCCGATATGCCTCCTGCTTGCTGTGGCACAACACCACGAAGTCATCGGCATACCTCACCAACACGGGTACTCCCGGCGCGGTGTTGGTCTCCCGCCCCTTGCGGTTCTCATAGCGGAATCCCGCGGCCTCTTCCATCCCATGCAGGGCGATGTTCAGCAGCAAAGGGCTCACGACGCCGCCCTGAGGAGTGCCCTCCTCGGTCGGCGCCCAACGGCCGTTCTCCATCACGCCGGCCCGCAGCCAGCTCCGGAGCAGATTCCTGGCGGGAAACTGCCCGATCATGGCCATCAGGTGATCGTGACTGATGCGGTCGAAGGCCCCTTCCAGATCCGCGTCCAGCGCCCAACGGCGCTTCGCCTTGGGGCCCCGCGTGGAGGCCCGGATGGCACAGATCGCGTCCTGGCAGCCACGTCCGGGGCGGAATCCATACGATCTCGCCTCGAACCTGGCCTCCCACTCGGGCTCCAGCGCGTTCTTCACGCGAGCCTGGAGCACCCGGTCACGGATGACCGGAATGCCGAGCGGGCGCTGCTTACCGTTCGCCTTGGGGATGTACACGCGCTTGACCGGCTGAACTTTCCACGGAGTGGCCAACCGGTGGCTGTGAGCTGCCAGTTTGGCCCGCGCCGCCGGTGTGAGGGCGCGTTCTCCGTCGATGCCAGCGGTCTTGCGACCACTGCTCTGCTGTGTCACCCGCCGCACGCTAACCAGCGTGTTGCTGCGGCTTCGCAGCATGAGCTTCTGCAAGTTCCGGACCCTTTTAAGGTCCCCTTCCCTCGATGCCTTGAAGATCCGCTGCCTCAGCCGCCGTACATTCCGCTCACACGCGGCCCAGTCAACGCTGTTCCAGGCTTGTGTGGGCGAATAGCCTTCGGGTCCGTTTACCTCGGACGCGCGGGCGGTCCACGCCACTGTGCTACTCATGCACGCCTCCGGCATCTAACTTGTCCCTTGGTTCCGGCGCCTTTGCGTAGGGCTTCAAAGGCTCACCTGGTCCACGTGGGCACCCTTTCGGGTCGAGCCACCAGGGCCCGTATCCGGCGGGTTATGGCGGGCGGTGGGCGGAGAGGACCACCACCCGGTTTTCCCTGACCTTTCGGCCGACCGGCGTTCGCTTCTTGGACCATCCTGTTCCTGCCGAGGAATTGGGCCTTCCTTGCGGTTGGCTTACCGAGTGTTTCCGGACCCCGTCAGGGTTTCCGTGTTCCGCATTTCGAAGGTGCGGCTGGGGTGGGCGCTCCCTATACCCCGGGGCCGTCGGTGTCCTACTTCCGGTGTTGCTTGCACCGGAAGCCGCTGGCGCCTTGCAGCACCGGGCCCTTCCCTGCGAAGACCAGCCATCCCAGGGTTCGATATCACGAGGCATCAACCAGGAGTTCACACGTGTTCGCCCGTCCAGCCTTCCCCTTGCCTGTGGCCCTCGATGGCCGAGGGCCCTTGGGCGTGAACGCTCAGCTTCACACCCCGCCGTTGCCAGCGACGCATGTGAGCGCGGGGACGAATCCAGACACTGATTCGGAGGAAATTCCTTTGTCAGAACCTCTCCACGAAATCCACCTCACTTCGGAAAATGCGACCTCACGTCGCACAGCAAGTTGTCCCGAAAGGACTCCTGCCGGGCCTCTCCCCGCCCCAGGGGTGGCGGGGAGGGCCGGCGCCGACCGAGGGCGGTCGGCTTCGGGGACGCTCGGCCCGGGGGTGCCGACCGCCAACAACCCCACCCAACCCACGCGTCCCACCCCCGCCCCGCCCCGCACACTGAGCGACGCCGAAGTGATCCCCATCGCCGATGTCGTCGCCCGCTACCGCCTGCGCCTGCCCGAACCACGCCTGCATCGCGTCGCCCCCCGCTTCACCGACGCCGAATGGAACGAGATCAGCCGCGCCAGCATGCTCTGTGAGAAGAAGCTCGGCGGGTTCGTCGCCGCAGCCGCCGTCGCCGCATCCCGCCCCAGCGAACCTGGCGGGCGCACCCACCAGCCGCACTTGGTCGATCAACTCATGCGGGACAACCACGCCTGCGCCCGCGCCGGCCGCACTTTCAACGCTCTCGTCCGCCACCTGAACTCCGGCGGCACCCTCCCCGATCACACCGACTGGCTGCTGCATCACCTCGCGCACCGGGTCGCCCAGGTCGGCACCGCCGTCACTGCCCTCACCGCCACGCATGCGACCGGAATCCACAGCCCTGTGGATATGGGCGGCAGCCACCGGCATCGCACCTCCGGTCCGCGTACCCGCCGGGTCAGCCCCCGCTTCAGCGACCGCGAATGGGCCGGCATCACCATCGCCGCAACCCTCTGCGGCATCACACCGGGCGCCTACACCGCCGCCGCAGCCCTGAACGCCGCTAACGCGGACAACCCCCAGGCCGTCATCGCCGACACCCGTCAGCAGCTCGAAGAGCTGATGGAAGCCAACCGGCTGCTCGCCGCCCTCGCCAACAACACCACGCAGTTCCTGCGCCACCTGAACCCCGACGACACCCCGCACGACCCGGCCCGACGGCTGCTGCACACCCTCGGCGACGTCCTGGACCGCATCGACGCCACCGCCAGCGTCGTCGCGTTGGAAGGACACGCGCACCCGTGATCCCGCACATCACCACCGGATCCGGCGGCACCAAACGCCTCGTCCACTACCTGTTCGGGCCGGGGGAGCACAACGAGCACACCGACCAGCACCTGGTCGCCTCCTGGAACAACTTCGCCCCCGACCCCGGACCCCAACCCGATCCCGCCACCGAGGCCAAACTCGCCGCCCAGCTCGACCTACCCGTCAACGCCCTGCCCCAGAGCCAGCGCCCCACCGAAACGAACTGGCACTGCTCAGTACGCACCGCACCCACCGACCGCCTCCTGACCGACGACGAATGGGCCGACATCGCCCGCCGCGTCGTGGCCGCCGCCGGCATCGCCCCCGACGGCGACACCAAAGCCTGCCGCTGGATCGCCGTACGCCACGCCCCCGACCACATCCACATCGCCGCCACCCTCGTCCGCCAGGACGGCCGGGTCGCCCGCCGCAACTACGACCGCAAAGCCGTCCAAGCCGCCTGCCGCACCATCGAGGAGGACTACGGCCTGCGCCAGCTCCACCGCGGTGACGGCACCGCACCCCAACGCGCCACCAGCCCCGAACACTTCAAAGCCGAACGCCTCGGCCGCACCCGGCCCGCACGCGACGAGCTACGCGAAGCCGTCCGCCAAGCCAAAGCCGCCGCCCGCGACGAAGCCCAGTTCTTCGCCCTCCTGGAGGGGACGGGCATGAAGGTCCGGCCGCGCCAGGCCCCATCCGGCGACATCACTGGCTACAGCGTCGCCCATCCCAGCGACACCAACGCATCCGGTGAACCCATCTACTACTCCGGCTCCAAGCTTTCCCCCGACCTGTCCCTGCCCGAAATCCGCAAACACCTCGACGCCCAGGACCAACCCGCCCGCACCGCCAACCCCTGGCACGCTGCCGCCGACGCCGCCCGCCACACCCTGGCCGTACTCGACAGCGACGACGACGCCGGAGCACAAGCCCACCTCGCCGCCTTCGGCGACCTCCTCGACACCGCCACCTTCGCCGCACCCACCGCCGGCAAGGCCGAACTTCGTGCCGCAGCCGCAGCCTTCCACCGGGCCACCCGCTCCACCGTTCGGGCCGAACACCAGCAGGCCGCCGCCCTGCGCCGGGCCGCGAAGGACTTGATCTACACCGCCACCAGCGGCCAGGACAGCACCGGCCTGGCCGTCCTGCTCTCCGTCGCGATCCTGATTACCCGCGCCGCCATGCACTGGCACCAGGTCCGCGACCACCAGCAACAGCAAGCAGCAGCCCAACAAGCGCTCGCCCACCTGACCACCGCCTACGAGCAGACCGCCCGCCACACCCTGACCGCCCTCGCCCGGTCGGCATCCCGCCCCGACGCCACCCGCCGCTACGAGGCAGCACTGCGCCAAGCCATCCCCGCCCACGCCGACCGCATCCTGGCCGACCCCGCCTGGCCCGCTCTGGCCGTCACCCTCGCCCAAGCCGAGAGGGCTGGCGACGACCCCCACCAGGCCCTGCGGGACGCGTCCGAGCAACGGGAACTCACCACAGCGCAATCCCCCGCCGAAGTCCTCCACTGGCGCATCACCGGAACTACCAGCAAACGCCAGCAAGCAGCCACCGCCCGCAGCACAACCACCACCGCCCGGACCCCTACAACCCCACCGGCACCCCTTCCGGCGCCCATCCCCCCGGCCCCGCAACGGCGCCGCTCAAGAAACGCGTCCCCCGCCATCATGGTTCCGGCACTCCCCGTCGTCACCTCGGCCTGCTTCTCCAGGGGGGATCCCAGTACTCACTGATCGCCTCCTTCGCGAGCCCGGTCATCAGCCCCCGGACGGCATTGCGCGCGGTCCGGGAATGCAGCTCACGATCAGGAGTGGTCAGACCAGAACGTTACGAGGCCTCCAAGGCTGGCATCCGTACGTCCCGCAGCCGCTCCAGCCCTTCGCCCGCTCTTCGGGAACGGCGGTGCTGGGGGCGGGCTCGCCCCTGACCGGCCGATTTGGCCGGCCGTTCTCACTCGTTGAGGTCCCGCTCGGTGAAGAGGAAGACCCCTCCGATGATCAGGGATGCCCCGATGAACTCCCAGAGGGTGATGCCCTCGCCGAGGAAGACGATGGCAGCGGCCACGCCGAAGACAGGGATGATGTTGAGGACGACGCCTGCGGCACTCACCGAAACCTCTGTGATGGCACGGTTGTAGAGCAGGTAGGCGATGGCGAGGCCGAACCCGCAGACCACGATCACCACCAGCCAGTGGCCGAGACGCGAGGACGGAGTCAGAGCGCTGTCACCGGTGCTCCACTGCCAGACGAGCAGTGGCACCGCGAACAGCAGCCCGAATCCGAACTGATAGGCCGTCACCACCAGAGGGTCCATGTCGGCAACGGCCCGCGCCGCGATCATCGTGGCGATGGCCGCAGCGAGCGAACCGGCCAGTACGAGCATGGAGCCGACAGCGAGCGCCGCATCAACCCGGGGGCCGCCCAGCACCGCCACCCCGACGGCTGCGAGGGCGACCCCTGCTACGGCCCTGCCGGTGGGCATCCGCCGGCTGAGCAAGGCGACGAGCGCCACGATGAACACCGCCTCGGTGCCGTTCCGCAGGGCCGCCTCGGAGGCGTCGAGGTGTGCCAGTCCCAGGCTGATGGCCCCGTATCCGAGCATGGGCTCGAACAGCCCCAGCAGCGCCAGCAGTTTCAACTGGTCGCTGCTGGGCCGCTCGTGGCCCCGGCGGAGCATGATCGCCCACAGCAGTGCGGTCGAGGAAGCCAGTGTCACCGCGAGCAGCGTGACAACGGACATGCCCGCGAGACCGAACTTCTCGCCGGTGGTCCACACGCCCCACAGGACGGACGCGATCAGTAGGGGCAAGAGGCCGCGCTGCCGTCGAATGACGGTGCGGCTCGGTGGCATGGTCACCAACGCACGGTTCCTTCCCCGTCCTCACGTGTCGGTGGGCTTCGGCGGGTAGACGTGCTCGGTGCCCCACGGGTCGGTGACCCGCTCGGCCCCGTCCGACAGGTAGACCGGTCCGATGGGTACCTTGCCGTGGCCGCCGGGGATATCCAGTACGTACGTGGGCTGGCACATGCCGGAGACCCGGCCGCGCAGATCCCGCATAAGGGCCTGTCCCTCGGCGATCGTGGTGCGGAAATGTCCGGTGCCCTTGGCGAGGTCGCCCTGGTGCAGGTAGTACGGCTTGACCCGGTTGACGATCAACGTGCGAAAGAGGTCTTCGAGGGCCTCGGGTGTGTCGTTCACGCCCTTCAGCAGCACCGTCTGACTGACGAGGGGGATGCCTGCGTCGACGAGCCTGGCCAGTGCCGTACGGCCGTCGTCACCGATCTCCTGACTGTGGTTGGTGTGGACCACGATCCAGACGGGGGTCGGCAGGCGCAGCGCCTCGACCAGGTCCTCCGTCACCCGGCGGGGATCGACGACGGGCACGCGCGTGTGGAAGCGGATGACCTTGACGTGGTCGATGGCGTCGAGCGCTTCGAGCATGGGCCGGAGCTTCGTGGGCGCGATGATCAGAGGGTCACCGCCCGTGAAGATCACTTCCCAGATCTGCGGGTGTGCCCGGATGTAGTCGAGGGCCACTTCCAGTTGCTGGTCCTTGAGCATTTGGTCCCCGGGTCCGACGACCTCACGCCGGAAGCAGAACCTGCAGTAGACGGGGCAGACATGCATGGGTTTGATCAGCACCCGGTCCGGATAGCGGTGGGTGATGCCCTTCACCGGTGTGAACGGATCGTCACCGATGGGGTCGTCGTTCTCCTCGGGCGTGGTGATCAGTTCGAGGGCGGTGGGTATGAACTGACGTCCGACAGGGTCGTCGGAGTCGAAGATGCGGTCCTGCATGGCCGGGGTGACGCTCACCGCATAACGCTGAGCGACTTCGGCGATGGCCGGAAGCTCACTCTCGTCGATGAGTTCGCTTGCCAACAGGCCCTTGGGCGTGTGAATGGATCGCTGAGCCATCTTCAGTGCCTCTCCCGTGAGGACAGTGGTGTGGCCGTCCTGGGAGCGGAGGCAGGCGACCGTCGACTGGAGGCCGCCCCGGAGTACCCGCTGCTGCCTGGCGATACCGGCAGCTCCCAGTACGAACAGATGTGAAGTGGACCGCCTCAGCGTCGCCCGCCCGGATCGCCCTGTCACATCCCGTTCCGGTCAGCGGACCCCGGGGCCGACGCGGCGGCTCCGCGGCTCCAGAGGTGCGCGGTCGGCTCTCACCGGCCGCGCAGACCGGCGCTGATCGCCCTGCCGGTAAGCCGGACGGCGTCGGCAAGCCGTTCCAGGTTCTGTGCGGGATCGGTCAGGACGCACAAGGAGGCCACCGGGACCCTGCCCGTGCTGTGCAGGGGCACCGCCACACAGCACACCCCCGCGGTCACCTCCTCCCGGTCGAACGCGACACCGTGGTCCCGGATCTCCGCCGCCTCCCGGCGCCAGGCCGCGGGGAGCGGATCGAGCGGGAGGGCGGGGTGTGCTCTCGCCACGAGGACCTTTCCCGCCGCGGTGAACCACGGCAGGGGCGTACCGCTTCGGGGCGGGGCCAGGGCTCTGTCCCCGCCGGGGGCCCAGTACATGACCAGGGTCCGTCCTTCCCACAGCACACTGAGCCCCACCGTCGTACCGGTGGCCGCCGCCAGGCGGCGTACCGGCTCCCTCGCCGCGGCCCGCAGTCCGGGATGCGGCTGCCATTCCTGCCCGAGGCGGAACATCTGCGGACCCATGCGGTACCCCGTGCCGCAGCGCTGGACGGCGCCCAGTTCGACCAACTGCTCCAAAAGCCGGTACGTGGTCGACTTGGGCAGGCCGCTCTGCGCTGCCAACTGAGTCAGCCGCGCCTCCCCGGCCCGGTCCACCGCCTCCAACAGCCCGAAGGCACCCTGCAGCACGCCCCGCCCGCCGTCTCCCGGTGGCGATGGCGCCGGTCTGTCCAAGAAATCGTTCGACTGCCTCACCGATGGAACCCCCGTTTTCGTCATCGTCGCTCGGTTGTAACCACCGCGGCGCACGACGCGGTGGGGACGCGATGCTTCAGGACCCGCCCGGGTACACGACGTTGAATGGCGCCTCGGCGACCCGCCGGAACCGGTGGAACCCGGCCCGGACCACGATGTCGCGGGTCGCGGATTCGGCCCGTGCGCTCAGCACACTTCGCCCCCCATGGCACGCAGCGGTGCGAGTGGCAGCGGCGAGCTGGGTCGGCAGGGCGGAACCGGACCGGGCCGCTCCTTGATACGGGCCCTGTTGCTCGCCGATCACCGCCTTCGCGGCCTGGACGGTCGCCGCCGAATCGGTCAGGACCCGTTCCGGGTGCTCCCGCAGCGCCTGCTCGTCGATGGCCATGGGCCGTCCCCCGTCGTGGATGCCCCGCCGAAGCGGCGCAGAAGCACCTACAGGGAGAACTCTCGCGGCGAGCCGGCGGTCGGCAGATCGGCACGTCCTACCTAGTCCGGGTCGTCCGGTTGCCTATCTTGGGGGAGCACGATCCCGAGCAGGCGTGCGGCCGGGGCCGCCTGGTCCCGTGAGCCGACGCCGAGTTTGGACAGGACGGCGGCGACGTGATGGTCCACGGTGCGCACCGACAAGGACAGCCGCGCTGCGATCTCCGCATTCCGCTTACCCGCGGCGAGCAGGTGGAGGATCTGCAGCTGACGGGCGGTGAGATGGGCTGGGTTGCCGACCGTGGCCGGGCGCGGACCGCGGGGCACCCGCAGCCGACCCCGGCTGCGCAGCATCCGGCGGACCTGCTGCGCGGCTGCCGCGGCACCGAGCCCGTCGAACAGCGCGAGCGCGCGCAGTGCGGCATCCTCGTCCCCGCAGGACAACGCGTCCGCCTGATCGTACGGATGCCCCAGCGCCTCCCAGGCGTCGGCGGCCCTGCGCCAGTCCCCCGACAGCAAGAACCGGTACGGCTCGGCCACCCACTCCGGCACCCGGGGGCGCTGTCCGGCCCGGCGCAACCACCAGGCCAGCTCACCGGCGAACCAGCGGTGCCGGCGTTCGACGGCGAGCTCGAAGCCCCGGATGGCCTCGGCGGCGGTATTCTCCCGGTCGCCGCGCAGCCAGGCGTGCTCGGCCCGGGCGGCGGCCACGGGTCCGATCCGCTGCAACTCGCCGGAGTCGAAGGCGCGCCGGGCGGCCTCGTCCAACGTGAGGGAGGCCCGGGGGTCCCCGCGCCGGGCCTGTAACCGCCCCAGCGTGCACAGCGCGGGCACGACACTGGTTCCCGGCTGCTCCCGCTCCTTCAACGCCTGCCGTGCGTCGCTTTCCGCACCCGCCCAGTCCCCCAGATCCAGCCGGGTCCACGCGCGGGTCCCGGTCAGATACTGCGCATAGGCGTTGAGGTCGTGTGTGAGGGCGAACTCCAGGGCCCGCTCAACATAGTGGGCGGCTCGCGGGTAGTCGTGGTTCTCCACACTGGTGAAAGCGAGGTTGACCAGGGCTCGGGCAGCGTGGTCCGGCAGCTTCTCGTCGATCGCGACGTCGATGGCCTCGGTGAGCTCGGCCCGTCCGGCGGGATCGCCGTCGTGCAGCCGGGCGGAGCCGATGTTCGTCAGCGCGTGGGCCAGCGTCTCGCGGTCGCCGATCCGCCGGGCGAGCACCAGCGCCCGCGATCCCCAGCCGATCGCCGCCGCCGTCCGGTCCGCGAGCATGTCCAGCTGCGACTGGTTGCTGTAGGCCATGGCCAGTTGCCGGCCGGGCTCTCCCAGTTCCAGGGTGGTGATCGCCCGGGCTGCGGCTGCCTCCGCCTCGTTCCGCTGCCCGGCCCACCAGTGCAACCGTGACAGCCAGCGAAGGTTCTCGCCCGCCTTCTCCCGTTGGTTCGCCGATTCCCATATTTCCAGGGCGGCCTGCCGGGCGGCGAGCGCCTCGTCGATGATCCCGATCAGATAGCCGTTGTACGAGTAACCCTCCAGGAGTCCGGCGCGCTTCGGAGGGGACAACCGGTCCGCGTGGCGCAGTGCGGCCCGATAGTGGCCGACTGCCTCCCGGTGCGCGCCGAGGGCTTCCGCCTTCGCGGCCGCGGCGGGCGCGTACCGCAGTACGGCCGGGGTGTCGCCTGCCTCCCGGGCGTGATGGGCGAGCCGCGCGATGTCGGTGCCCCGGTCCGCCGCCGACAGTACGGTGAGTGCTTGCTGGTTCAGCTCACGGCGGCGCAGTGTCGACAGTGACTCTTCCAGGGCCCGCCGGTTCAGCTCGTGCCGGAAGCCGATCGTCTCGTCGGCCAGCACCAGCAGACCGGCAGTGACGCATTCCTCCACCACCCCTGAGTCCGCGTGCAATGCCTCCTGCAGTAACCACAGTTCAGCGCGGGTCGGGATGACCGCGACGAAACGTACGGCCTCCTGCGCCGCCGGGTCCAGCGCCGCGAAGCGGGCCAGGGTCAGGGCGCTGACGGCTCGGGGTACCCCCGGCTCGTTCGCTGCGAGCACCTCGGTGACCAGCAGCGGGTTGCCGCCGGTGGTCGCGTGCAGTCCGGCGGACTGCCGTCCGGCCCGCCGTGCCAGTTCGGCGACAGCCGCCTCGGACAGTGGCGCCGGCCGCAGGTGCCGCGTCCGCTCCGGGGGCAGATCGCCCAGCACGGTGCGCAGCGGATGATCCAGGTCCAGCTCGTCGTCCCGGTAGCTCACCACGAGCAGCGCGGGCAGCCGCTCCAGCCTCCTGCCCAGGAAGACCAGAAGATCCAAGGTGGCCTCGTCGGCCCAGTGCACGTCCTCCACCACGACCACCTGAGGGCGCCGACAGTGCGCCAACTCGTCCAGCAGGGCGCTGAAGATGACCTCACGACCGGCCTCGGCGGCCATCTGCCCGGCCAGCGCGCCGCCGGTCTGAGCGGCGATGTCGTACAGCGGGCCCAGGGTGCGAGGTGTCAGCAGTGGGTCGCACAGGCCGACCAGGACGCGGGTGTCGCCGTCGTGTTGCTGGATGAAGCGCCGTACCAGCGCTGACTTCCCGATTCCGGCTTCACCCGACACCAGGGCGATCCGGCCACCCGAGCCGGTCTCGGCCAGCCCGCGGTCCAGGTCGGCGAGCAGGGACGAACGCTCCAACAGCTCTGAGGCCACGCTCCACCATAGTGCCGCGCGAGGGCGGCGCTCGTGCGTTCCGTACACACCGCTCGGCTCACCGGCGACCTATACGGCGTGCGTCAACCCGATTCGGCCACGGTGCGAATCAGAACCCTTCGCACCTCGGGACGGCGAACCCGTTGGCCCGACGGGCGGGCCGGTGTTTGCTGCCGCCTGCCCGACGGATGACTTCTTGACGCACGTCCACACCGGCCTGACGGGTCGACGGGGGCAGATGCGCGGGTGCTGGGTCCGGTGAGCGGCACCGCACGCGACAGCCTGCCCCCCGTGCACCACGCTCTCTGCCAAGGGCCTCTCAGATCGGGGACGCGGGGCAGCACTGGACGGTTCGCTTGCGGACTGACCGGCGCCGCGTCAACGGCAGAGCCTGAGCCCTTGGTCGTCGTCGCTCCCCGTCAAGGAACCGGCCCGGGAGCTGCCGTCGATCACCGTCCTTGGCATCCGTCGCGGCAAGTAGCGCGGGGGATCAAGGCCTTCAGATTCCGGCTCCAGAGAACTGCCTCTCATGCCGGAAACCACCTCGCGAAGGAGTTCCCACGTCATGCGTCCAACCGCACGCACCAAACTCGCTGGTCTGACCACCGCGCTCGTCCTGGCGGGCGCCGGCATGGCGGCCACCGCCGGACCGGCGACCGCCCAACCCGCACCCCTCGCCCCGTTGAGCGGTGCCTTCCACCCGATCATCAACTCCGGCAACGGCAAGTGCCTGCAGCCCGAAGGAGGATCCGCCGGCGAGGCGACGATCGTTCAGGCAACCTGCAACGGCAGCATCACGCAGCAATGGCTGTTCCTCAACCGCTCCGGAAGCACCTACCACATCATCAACCAGTTCAGCGGCCTGTGCATGTACATGAACGGCCCCGTCGCGGCCGGCTCCCCCATCTCACAAGTGCGATGCACGAGCGTCAGCAACGAGGATTGGAGCAGCGTTGCGCCGCCCGCCGTCAGCGTGAGGGTGATGTCACAGGCAGGGCACCGCAACACCAACCTGTGCATCGCCGTACCGGACGGCCAGCCGACCGAAGGGCTGCCGGTTGAGATCTTGGACTGCACCTCCGGGGATGACGCGCAGAACTGGGTCATCGGGTTGTTCTGAAGCCTGGTGCAGAGGCCGCGGGAAGGCACGCCGAGGCCTCTGCCCGACGGTGCTGAACATGGGCGGCAAGGCCGCTCCGACCACAACCGCACACCCCAACCGATCCGGAGGGCCGGATCCCGGCGGTGGACATACGGGTGCCCCTGACCACACGTCGGGGGCACCTCCAACTCCCCGCAGGAGGAAGGACATCGTGGCGCACCGCCTGGAACCGATGGCGGATCACGCGGCCGCCTCCCAGGACCGGACGGTCGCCACCCGTGCAACTCAGGGGTCTCGCGTCGGTCCCGGAGGGAAACGGATGGTCAGACACCTCTCAGGGCCGTGGGGCGAAGCGGAGGCGTAGAAGGCGGACCCACGGCGACCAACGGGCCGGGCGAGGCGATCGGCCGGTGGCCACGCGCTCGATGTTGTCGAACATGTCGTGCAGGAGCGCCTCGTGCAGCCAGCGAATCACCAGTGGCCACACCAGGCGCATCCGGCCCTCGACCCGCCCGGCGGCGGTGTGGACGATTCGACAGCGCTGCGGGCCGTCGGGGACGACGAGGAACTCGTGGTAGCCGCTGAGGCCGAGCCCGGGGGCGAAGGTGAACCGCACTCGCCTGCCGGACTCGTACTCGGTCACCGCATAGCGGATCCGGCCGTGTCCGCCGCGCGAACCGACGGCGAGGCCGGCATCGAGGTGCAGGGGCGACCAGGCGGGGGCGGGCCATATCTGGTCCTGCGGGGTGCTCAGCAGGTCCAGGAGGGCTCCGACGTCGGCGGCGGGTGCGTCGATCGCGCGGCGCTGGATGTTCTGCACGGTGCCTCCTTTACATGAGACTCCATACGGGAGCGTATGGTGGACCGTACGCTACCGTATGGACATGGATCAAGAACGACGGCGGCTGACTGCGGACGACTGGGCGGCGGCTGCCCTCACCGCCATCGGTGAAGGCGGCCTCGCCGCCGTCGCCGTCGAGCCGCTGGCCACTCGGCTCGGCACCACCAAGGGCAGCTTCTACTGGCATTTCTCCAACCGGGAGGCGCTCGTCGAGGCCGCGCTCCGGCTCTGGGAGAAGGAGTTCACCGACGCGTACATCGCCGCGCTGGCCCCCGAGACGGACCCGGTCGCCCGATTGCGCATCCTGTTCACGCGCATCATCGGGAACGCGGGGCAGAACGCGGTGGCGGTCAACGTGCTCGCCGCTGCCGACCACCGGATCGTCGCACCCGTCGTGCGCCGAGTGGTGCAACGCCGATTCGACTACTGCGTCGGCCTCTTCGAGGAGATCGGCTTCCCGCCGGCCGTGGCGATCCAGCGCGCAACGCTGGGCTACACCGCATACGTCGGCCACGACCAGCTGGCAGCCCGGCTGCCAGGCGTGCTGCCGCTGGACACCGCCGATCAGCTGACCGCCTACACCCACTCCGTACTCGACCTCCTGCTGCACGACGCCCCCGCTCACCCCTCCCGGGCATGAAGGCCCGCCGGCGCGGCACGGTTGCGATCAACAGGCGGTGGCCATCCTTGCAGCCGCCCCGACCACCTGGGCGGCTGCAAGGCGTACAGCTCTCGCCTTCGTGCTCTCTCTGCTTGACTCTGTCGGTGATCTTGGTGGTCGGGGTCAGGTTCCGAGGGTGCGCCAGGACTTCGACCGTGGGATTCCCTGCTGATCCAGGAGGCTCTGGAAGGCGGTCGGTGGTCTCGGTGACGGGGCT
>NZ_JASISZ010000189.1 GCF_030063355.1 Streptomyces sp. PH10-H1 | reverse complement strand
TCCGCAGGCACGTTCCGACTACTCGCCAACACCCGTAACTCAGCGACCTGTTCCACGGAGAGCTCCATGCCAGTACCAACGAGACACACGAGATTAAGTAACGCCAACGGGATCACGAGACACTAGTACTCCAGCTGTAGATCTTGATCACGATTGTTGGAGGGCCTGACGTTGGTAGTGGCTGCTCCGTGCACGGGCCTGGTGTCGTCGGCGCCAGCATGACCAACTGAGCCAGTGCGCCAGGCCGCGTGGTTGCGGTGCGGCGAAGGCGGTGAAGAGACGTTGGATCTCGCCGCAGGTCAGCGGGGCGAGCCCTGGCGGCGTGGTCACGGTGGTCCGTTCGATGGCGGCCGTGACCACGAGGAATGCGTGCGCGAGCATGGCCAGCGTGGTCCAGCGATGCCAGGAGGTCCAGCGGCGGACCTGGTGCTCGTCCAGGCCGGTCAGGCCCTTCGCGGACTGGAAGGTCTCCTCCACCGTCCAGCGGCGCCCGGCGACCCTGACCAGGGCGCTCAAAGGAACGGGTCCAGCCGAGTAGCAACGGTAGAAGGCGAGTTCGCCGGTGCGCCGGTTGCGTCGAATGAGCAACGACCGGTGACCCGTGCTGCTCGCCGGGCTGTCGATCTCTACTTGGGCCCAGTCGTAGAAGCGGTGACCTTTGGCGCCGTCTCCGGCTGAGAGTCGCTGCCATGCAGTCTTCGGGAGGCAGTAGGCCAGCATGCCGGCCGTGAAGACGCCCGCACGGGTCGGGGTCGGTCGCTTGCGTGAGACGGCGAGGACGTAGCCGACCTGACGGCGCTCCGGTTCGGCGCTCAGGTGGGGGTCGCCGCCGTAGACCTCGTCGCCGGTGACCCATGAGGCCGTGACGCCGGCGTCCAGGGCCTGGGTGATCATCTCGGTGGCCAGGGCGGGCTTGGTGGCGAACCCCGTGTGGTCCGGGATGCCTGCGGCCCGGCACCGGTCGGGGTCCTGAGTCCAGGAGCGTGGGATGTAGAGGCGCCGGTCGATGGCAGCGTGCCCGACCGGGGTGGAGTAGACGAGGTAGACGGCGACCTGGGCGTTTTCGATTCGCCCCGCGGTCCCGGTGTACTGGCGTTGCACCCCGACGCTCGCGGTGCCCTTCTTCAGGTCACCGGTCTCGTCCACCACCAGGACGGCGTCCTGGTTGCCGAGGTGCTCGACTACGAAGTCCCGTATGTCGTCGCGGACTTCGTCGGCGTCCCAGGACGCGCGGCTGAGCAGGTGCTGCATACCGGCCGGACTGCTGTCACCGGCATGCTCCGCGATCGTCCAGCAGTTCTTCCGCGGCAACTCTGCCAGCAGGCCCAGCACGAAGGCCCGTGCCCTGCGACGCGGCTCGACCCGGGCGAACCGCCTCGCCACCCTCGCCATCAGGTCGTCGAACACCGGCTGCCACCGGGCAGGGTCTACGCTGCGGCCCACGGCCATCGGCTGATCTTCGTCTGTCCACACAACCGACGATGATCAACGGTGGCCGTGCCCTTTTTCTACGCCACCCAGCAGTACAGGTTCTCGTCTCCCTCGCGGACGGCACGGGCCAGGTCGGCCAAGCCGCTCAGGATCCACACGGCGATCTCGGGGTCGAAGACCTCGCCGTCTGCCGCCCGCTCGGCCACCCACAGCCGGCTGACTTCAGCGAGCCGGTGCTCGACGGCAGTGCACAGGGCATCTCGAAGGGTGCCGGAGACGGCGAGGACGAGCGGACCCTCGCCGTCGTCCGGGTCGACAACAGTCTCGGGAACATCGTCGTCAAGGACTTCCTCAAAGCTCCGACCGGTGAAGATGCCCTCCCACTCGATCAGAGCCTCCTCGACATCGAAGCTGCCGAAGGTCAGGGACTCGAAGACCCCGTCGGGACGACCCTCCGCGACAACAGCGGCAGCTTCGGCGTCCGGTGCCACGAAGAACCTGATGACGATGCTCACCGGGGCATAGTGCCTGTTCCACCGGGCCCGGTCTGCCTGCCAGCGGCCAGCAGAAGCCGACCTACCGACCCGAGATGCTGTCCGCCCACAGGCCAAGATCAAGATCTACAGCTGGGGTACTAGGTTCACCATGAGATCGGGTACAGGTTTCAGAGTGCGGTTCGCGCCGTGATGCCCGATTCGCGATGAGGTCTGGGTGAGGTGCCCTGCTCGGTGGGGTGGGCTGGTGTTCAGGGGCGGGGCTGGGTGAACAAGCCGGGCTCGGGCTCGGTGAGG
>NZ_JASISZ010000188.1 GCF_030063355.1 Streptomyces sp. PH10-H1 | reverse complement strand
CCGGTGCCCGGTTGGCGCGTGAGGTCGCGGACGGTTTCGCGACGAGGGACCGGCCGCGCTGGGTGCTGGGTTCGGTCGGCCCGGGTACGAAGCTGCCGACCCTCGGGCACGCCCCGTATGCCGTGTTGCGGGACGGGTATGAGCTGAACGTGGCGGGTCTGATCGCCGGTGGCGCGGATGCGATTCTGGTGGAGACGACCCAGGACCTGCTGCAGACCAAGGCCTCGGTCGTCGGCGCCCGGCGCGCCATGAAGGCAGCCGGGATCGATCTGCCGCTCATCTGTTCCGTGACCGTCGAGACGACGGGGACGATGCTGCTGGGGTCGGAGATCGGTGCGGCGCTGACGGCGTTGGAGCCGTTGGGTATCGACATGATCGGCCTGAACTGCGCGACCGGGCCGGCGGAGATGAGCGAGCACCTGCGCTATCTGGCGCGGCATGCGCGTACCCAGGTGTCGTGCATGCCCAATGCGGGGCTGCCGGTGCTCACGTCGGACGGCGCGCATTATCCGCTGTCGCCGGAGGAGCTGGCGGACGCGCAGGAGACGTTCGTGCGGGAGTACGGGCTGTCGCTGGTGGGCGGCTGCTGCGGCACCACGCCCGAGCATCTGCGACAGGTCGTCGAGCGGGTCCGGGGCCTGGACCTGACGCCGCGCAGCCCGCGCCCGGAGCCGGGCGCCGCCTCGCTGTATCAGACGGTCCCCTTCCGGCAGGACACCTCCTACCTCGCGATCGGTGAGCGGACGAACGCCAACGGGTCGAAGAAGTTCCGTGAGGCCATGCTGGAGGGCCGCTGGGACGACTGTGTGGAGATGGCGCGCGACCAGATCCGCGAGGGCGCGCATCTGCTGGATCTGTGTGTGGACTATGTCGGGCGCGATGGTGTGGCGGACATGGCCGAGGTCGCGGGCCGCTTCGCGACCGCGTCGACGTTGCCGATCGTGCTGGACTCCACCGAAGTTCCCGTGCTGCGCGCCGGGCTGGAGAAGCTCGGCGGCCGGGCCGTCATCAACTCCGTCAACTACGAGGACGGCGACGGGCCGGAGTCCCGCTTCGCACAGGTCACCGCGCTGGCTGCTGAGCATGGTGCGGCGTTGATCGCGTTGACGATCGACGAGCAGGGCCAGGCGCGCACCCCGGAGCACAAGGTCGCCATCGCCGAGCGCCTCATCACGGATCTCACGACCAACTGGGGGATCTTGGAATCGGACATTCTCATCGACTGTCTGACGTTCACGATCGCCACGGGTCAGGAGGAGTCCCGCAAGGACGGCATTTCCACGATCGAGGCGATCCGCGAACTGAAGCGCCGTCACCCGCTGGTGCAGACGACGCTGGGGCTGTCGAATATCTCCTTCGGCCTGAACCCGGCCGCCCGCGTCGTGCTGAACTCCGTGTTCCTCAACGAGTGTGTGGATGCCGGCCTGGACTCGGCGATCGTGCACGCGAGCAAGATCGTGCCGATCGCGCGCATTCCCGAGGAGCAGCGGGAGATCGCGTTCGATCTGGTCTATGACCGGCGGCGTGAGGGGTATGACCCGTTGCAGGCCTTCCTGGAGGCTTTCGAGGGTGTGGACATGAAGTCGGTGAAGGCCGGCCGGGCGCAGGAGCTGGCCGCGCTGCCGCTCGATGAGCGGTTGCAGCGGCGGATCATCGATGGCGAGAAGAACGGCCTGCAGCAGGACCTGGATGAGGCCCTCACCATCCGGTCGGCGCTGGCGATCGTCAATGACACGTTGCTGGAAGGCATGAAGGTCGTCGGTGAGCTGTTCGGCTCGGGTCAGATGCAACTGCCGTTCGTGCTGCAGTCCGCCGAGGTGATGAAGACCGCCGTCGCCTACCTCGAACCGCACATGGAGAAGTCCGATGCGCAGGGCAAGGGCACGATCGTGCTGGCCACGGTGCGCGGTGACGTTCATGACATCGGTAAGAACCTCGTCGACATCATCTTGTCCAACAACGGCTACAACGTGGTGAACCTGGGCATCAAGCAGCCGGTCGCGGCGATCTTGGACGCGGCCACCGAGCACCGGGCCGACGTGATCGGGATGTCGGGGCTGCTGGTGAAGTCCACGGTGATCATGAAGGAGAACCTGCAGGAGCTCAACCAGCGCAAGATGGCCGCGGACTACCCCGTCATCCTGGGCGGAGCGGCCCTCACCCGCGCCTACGTCGAGCAGGACCTCCACGAGATCTACGAGGGCGAAGTGCGCTACGCCCGCGACGCGTTCGAGGGCCTGCGCCTGATGGACGCGCTGATCGCGGTCAAACGCGGCGTCCCGGGCGCGACCCTGCCCGAGCTCAAGCAGCGCCGGGTGCC
>NZ_JASISZ010000187.1 GCF_030063355.1 Streptomyces sp. PH10-H1 | reverse complement strand
TGTCGGCGTACACGTGAACGTGCTCAGTCCCGTACGGATGAACGTGCTCAGTTCTTGATGTGCTGAGGGCGGTTGGTCGGCAGTCTGCTGCTGTCTGTTCGGGGCGGTGGAGGGCGGCTGACGGTGGTTTTGGACCCGCATCGGTGGTTGGAGCTTCGGCGTTTTCGCGGTCTGTACGAGTCCGGGGCGATGAGCCTTTCGGAGATCGCGAAGGAGACCGGGCTGAACCGGCGCACGGCCCGCAAGTACCTGTCCGGGCAGGCGCCGGTCGCGCCGCCGCTGCGGACGGTGAGCGGGCAGCCCCGTAGCCGGGTGGTGGACGAGGTCGCGCCGTTGATCGACGCGATGCTGCGGGCCGAAATCCTGATCAAGGGTGCGGTGGTCCACGAACGCTTGGTCGCGGAGTACGGCTTCAGCGGCAACTACCAGCGGGTGAAGATATATCTGCAGGAGGCCCGGCCCCGCATCGCCGAGGAGCTCGGCATCAGCCCGGGTGAACTGGCCGGACTGCACCGCAGGTTCGAGGTGATCCCCGGGGCCCAGGCCCAGGTCGACTGGGGCGACGAGGGTAGGACGCTCGCTCACCTGGGTATCCCGAAGGTCTACTCGTTCCACATGGTCCTGTCGTACTCGCGCGACCCGTTCTGCTGCTTCACCACCAGCCAGGACCTGGCAGCGTTCTTCGACTGCCACCGCCGCGCGTTCGAGCACTTCGGCGGGGTGCCCATGACCCTCGTCTACGACCGCACCAAGACCGTCGTCCGCCGTCATGTCGCCCCGGGCGAGGCGGTGCCCCTGCATCCGGAGGCGGTGGCCTTCGCCGGGCACTACGACTTCGACATCGACGTGCTGGCCGCCTACCGGCCCACCGGGAAAGGCCGGGTCGAACGGCAGGTGTTGATCGTCCGTGACCATGTCCTGGCCGGACGGGCGTTTTCCTCCGTCGAGGAGATGGACGCCGCGTTCACCGCCTGGGTGCCGCTGCGGCGGGCGAAGGTCCACGGCACCCACGGCGAGGTCATCGGGCACCGCGCCGTCCGCGATCACGTGGCTCTGCGGCCGCTGCCGCGAACACCGTATGTGGTCAGCCAGCGGCATCTGCGGCACGTCGGCAAGGACTGCCTGGTCGCTTTCGACGCGAACCTCTACTCAGTGCCGGCCCGCAAGGTCCGCCCCCGCCAACTGGTCGAGATCCGGGCCACGAAGTCCCAGGTCACGCTGCACTCCACCACGCCCGACGCCGGCGGCGAGACCCTGCTGGCCGCCCATCCACGGGCGGTCGGCCGCGGCGCCCGCATCGTCGATGAGAAGCACTGGGATGGCCTGCCCAGGGGCGATAACCGCCGCGTGACCACGGGTGATGTCCCGTCCCAGCCCCGCAACCGGGACGCCCTGGGCATCGGGGCCGGTCCGCTGGGGGCTCTGCTGAACCGGGCCGCGGCCACCCGCATCGAGGTCGGCCGCCGCCCGCTGTCGGTCTATGACGAACTGACCGGCACCCGCCCCTTCACCACCCCGTCGACGCCGAAGGAACCGTCTTGAGCGAGCTCGTCAGCACCCGTATCCGCACCACGGCCATCAAGCTCGGCCTGCCCCACCTGGCCGAGGCCCTGAGCCAGTACGTCTCGCGGGCAGACGAGGCCAAGATGGGCTACCTCGACCTCATCGACCTGGTCCTGGCCGAGGAACTCGCCGTCCGCGACGACCGCCGCTTCCGCCAGAGCCTGCGAACCTCGAAGCTTCCGCACCACAAGACCCTTGACGACTACGACTTCTCCTTCCAGCCCGAGCTCGACCCGCGCAAGGTCAAGGACCTCGCCACCCTGTCCTTCGTCGAGGCCAAGGCGAACGCGGCCCTCCTCGGGCCGCCCGGAGTCGGCAAGACCCATATCGCCGTCGGGCTCGCCGTCGCGGCCTGCCGAGCCGGCTACTCGATCTACTTCACCAGCCTCGACGACATGGTCCGCAACCTCAAGGCCGCCGAGGCTGCCGGGCGTCTGACCAGCAAACTCGGCACCTACCTGCGGCCCGGCGTCCTCGTGGTCGACGAGGTGGGCTACCAGCCTCTGGAACGAGCCGAGGCGAACCTGGTCTTCCAGGTGATCTCCAAGCGCTACGAGAAGGGCTCGATCATCCTGACCTCGAACAAGACCTTCAGCGAGTGGGGCCAGGTCTTCGGCGACGAAGTCCTCGCCACCGCGATCCTCGACCGGCTCCTCCACCACTGCGACGTGATCGCCATCAACGGCCCCAGCTACCGGCTCAAGAACCGACTCGCCGCCATCGAACGCGACACCGACGCAGCCTGACACCTGAGCACGTTCAGCTGTACTTGGCTGAGCACTTCAACGAGTACGCGGACA
>NZ_JASISZ010000186.1 GCF_030063355.1 Streptomyces sp. PH10-H1 | reverse complement strand
CGAACCGGGCATGCAACCCTTCTACACCCGCAGCCCACGACTCGACCCGCCCCACCGTCAACGATTCGTCACACAGACGGACCAACGAGCCACACCGCCAACAGTCACACCACATGCGGTTGCAGTATTAGCGCTGGTCGCGCGTG
Source organism: Streptomyces sp. PH10-H1 (assembly GCF_030063355.1). Taxonomy (GTDB): domain Bacteria; phylum Actinomycetota; class Actinomycetes; order Streptomycetales; family Streptomycetaceae; genus Actinacidiphila. The sequence goes on along the minus strand of NZ_JASISZ010000186.1, from coordinate 2,258 downwards.
GACGTCCACCGGAGCGGTACCGCCGTCGGCACTACGTTCGCTCCACGGGCCCGGGGATCCGCAAGGAACGCGGCGCTGTTCGCATCCCGCCATCGCCGAACCGGGCCAGCAGGCCGCCGCGTTGTCGAGCAGTTACGGGGACTCCTACCGGGGCCGCCAGTTCACCGTCGTGGTCATCGCCCCCCTGACGGCCGACGCTCCGCTGCCCCCCGTGTGGCTCGTGGGCCATGCTCGCCATCCTCCTCGCCCTGCCCGCCCTGGGACTTGCTGCTGCCGCCCGTATGGGTGCCTCCGGCCGCGACCCCCGCGACGCTTTGCTGCATACCCTGGGCGCCGGCCGCTGGGCGCGCCTGCGGATGGACCTGGGCGGCACCTTGATCCCGGTCCTGCTGGGCGCTGCCGGCGCAGTCAAGTGTTATCGCCGTTAGCTTCATCTGCGGGGGCATGGCAACTCCGTGACAGCCATCGTGCTGTGAGTTCGAACTCGTGTGGCGTCACACCGTAGTGATCATCTCGACGCTTCGCGACCTGATTAACGTCAACGCCGAGCCGCGCGGAGTGACAGTCCCCACGGCCACGCGAGGGGCGACGGAGTAATAGTTCAGGGAAGCGATCCAGGGCCGGTAGACCCGGCGCTGGCCGGCCCGCAGGGCGGCTTTGACTTCGGAGACCGCGCGACGGGTGGTGCGTTCCCCGCCGGTGAAGCCCATCGCGGTGATCCGCCGGTGCACGATGTCGGCGCGTATCTTGCCGCGGGACTGCACCACCAGTTCCTCGATCTTCGCCAGGTACTCGTCGATCGGCTGCGTGGCGTCGGCGATGAGTTTTCGCCGTTTCCCGGATCAGTACAGGCAGGCGGCGGATGCCGCAGCGGGTGCGGACACGGGAGTGAAGCCGATGAGCACGATGTTCGTGGTGCGTTATGAGACGCGGGCCGAGGCCGCCGGGGAGAACCAGCGGCTGGTACAGCAGGTGTTCGCCCAGCTGAACCAGGATCGCCCCGATGGTCTGCGGTATGCGACGTTCCGGCTGGCCGACGGTGTCAGCTTCGTCCACGTCGGGGTCGTCGAGGGCGAGGCGAACCCGTTGTCGGAGTTGACCGCGTTCGCAGAGTTCCAGGAAGGGATCGGCGACCGGCTGGTCGCTCCCCCGGACCGGTCTGAGGCCACCCTGGTCGGCTCCTACCGAGTCCTCACCACGTGAGGCTCGCGCACTTCCCCAGGCCGGAGAACCCCATCCAGCAAACGAAAGCATCCAAGGAGAACATGATGGCGCTACCGCAGGTCGTGTCACGCGACGAGTGGCTGATCGCACGCAAGGAGCTGCTCGCGAAGGAGAAAGGCGTCACCAGGGCGCAGGCTGCGGTCGACGCGCAGCGCCGCGAGCTGCCGATGGTGAAACTCACCAAGGACTACAAGCTGGCGGGGCCGGCCGGCCCGGCGAGCCTGCTCGACCTGTTCGAGGGACGCCGTCAACTCATCGTCTACCACTTCATGTTCGACCCGAGCTGGGATGAGGGCTGCCCGAGCTGTTCGTTGGTGGCGGACAATATCGGCCATCTGGTGCACCTGCACGGCGTGAATACCTCGCTGTCCCTCGTTTCCCGAGCGCCGCTGGCCAAGATCGAGCCGTTCAAAGCGCGGATGGGCTGGACCGTGCCGTGGTTCTCCTCCTACGAGAGCGACTTCAACTACGACTTCCACGTCTCCAACGACGCGTCCGTCGCGCCCGTTGAATACAACTACAAGGACGAAGCGACTCTGCAGCACGAGGGCCTGGCGCATTTTGTGAGCAATGAGGGACACGGCGCGAGTGTCTTTCTCCGCGACGGCGACAGCGTCTTCCACACCTACTCGGCCTATGGGCGCGGGGTCGACTTGCTGCTGGGCACCTACCACTATCTCGACCTCACACCGCTGGGCCGGCAGAGGTACGTCACCGAATTCCTCCACCACGACCGGTACGACGGCGCGGCCGGTCACTCCTGCCACTGACCACTGAGCTGCCCGCCTGCTCGGGCCACGGCCCGAGCAGGCGGCTCGATCCCGATATCGGAGCATTCTGTGATCGATTCCGTGCTGCTCAGCTGGATACTCACGATCGTTTTCACGAACGCCGCACTATGGTTCCTGATCCAATGCCGTTAGGTTAACCTGCTCCTTCATCGTGTATGACGGATGTTCAGGGGCGGTTGTGGGGCCTGAGTTGCGTGCTGTGGTGAATGTTGGGCTGCTGGCCCGGGTGTATCCGGCGGGGCT
>NZ_JASISZ010000185.1 GCF_030063355.1 Streptomyces sp. PH10-H1 | reverse complement strand
ACCCCGCCCGCCGCCAGATCACCCGGCCGGGCTCCGAAGGATGCGAGGACGGGTTCACGGCACCGCCCCCAATCCCCCAATCCCCCAACCTATTGGGGGATAGAACCCCTGTTTGCCCAGGTGGCGGAGCCCACTGGGGGATTGGGGGATTGGGGGTCAGGCCCGGTGAGGACCTGTGTACCTGTGTACTGGGAGCCCTGTTTCACCAGGTGGGCGCGCTGACCTGTGTACCCGTGTACCTGTGTACTGACGTCCCGGGCGCCGGAGGGTGCGCCCGATCTGATGACACAGATGAACAGTGACGTAGCCATCGCTCACCACCTGGGGAAACAGGGGTTCGATGACACAGCTCGAACTGTTCAGCGGTATCTGTGTCACGGGGTGATCAGACCCCGTTCGGTCACCCACCGGCTGCCGTTCCGCCCGCTGGCGCATCACCCGTCGGGGCGACGGGTTCGGGCGGGGCGGGCCCTTCTGCCGCGGACGGCTCGTGTCCGAACGCATTGGCCAGGGGCGGCAACCCGGCAAGCAGCGCCACCACTCGCTCGGGATCGGTCTGCCCGATCTGACGCAGCGCCTGGTTCCCGATCCGTTCCCGCTCTCGCCGCGGCCGATCGGCACCCCAGCGCGCGGCGACGTCGACGAGGGCGGGCAGGTTCGCGAGGACTGACCACAGCGCAAGCGCGGCCAGCGCGTACACCGCGCTGTGCTCGAACACGGCGGCTGCTCCGACGGGCAGGGCGGGTAGTGAGGCCAAGGCGGTGCGGGCGAGCGGCATGTGGGGCTCCTTCGAGGACCGGGTGGCGGGACAGGCAGGTGTGGCGATGGCCTGAACCCCTTGGGGATCCAGGCCCTTGGCGCGGGCTTGCGTCGAAGTCGCGTTCTCAGCCCTTGGCGCAGACCGGGGACGTCCCGACAGGGGGAGCTGCCTTGCAGGTTCTGGATGAGCCGGACCGTAGAGAGGGCGGGGGTTAGCCGCGCAACCCCGGCGTCGACCGGGTGGGAGAGCTGGCGGCGCGGGCATGGCAGAGGCCCGAACTCCGGGGAGGTTCGGGCCGTGGGCGGCGTGTTGCTTTGGTAGAGGTGTCGGTAGGTGCGGTCTAGGGACGGAACGGGGGTGCCTTTACCTCCCGTCTGGACGCGCGAAGGCCGGAGCGCACCGGGCGTGCCGCCGCGCCTTTAGACAGCCGTGAACTGCGGTTCTGCGGATTTAGTCCGGTGTGCCGCCCTTCTCGTTATGGGTATGTCCGGGGCAAATGTGTCTGTGATGAGCATCACAAGGGCTGGGGTGGGGTCCTTGTCAGGCAGGTAGCCAGCGGCACCCTTGCCTGTTGCGGTTGGCCTGAGCCGGGCTTTTGCGGTTTGCAAGCTGGAACGGGGCTGCGCAGCGCCGCTGTTCAACCGCCACCGGCGGGGGCCGGCGCTGGTTGCTGGGGACGCTGGATGGCCGGCCCCTGAACACCCCCTCGGTCAGGCCCCGAAGAGGGCGCGGGTGTCTCGTCTCCGGGGTGTCCCGAAGGGCTACCCCGCCCTTCTCCCCGAACCCCGCCCAACCCACCCCCACCCATTCCACACCTTCAATTCACCATTCCATTTCTACCTAACTAAGCGTCAAATAGAGCAGCGTATGGCACATGCACACACCACCTCGAAGCGGAAAGCAATCCACCGAACAACCTCCGCGAACCCATCAATAATCCGTGACCCATAAACGCGATACAATTGCGGGACCGGGACACCCACCACCCAATCCCGGAACGGGATCAGTCCTACACGGTGCATCACCTGACACCGGCTCAGACCCCAACTTCAACCGGCAGACCCGGCACACGGCCAGCACCCCGAGGGCGTCCCCAATATTCGCCAAAACTACATCTGCATCATTTCCAACCCGCAGCCCGAAGCCCGCACCAAACCAAGGCAGACACGCCCGATCCGGGAACTCCGCAAAGGGCACACCCGGGCGCCGGCCCCCGAGCTCCACCCCGCGACAGGAGAGGCCGGCCCCCGGGCCAGTGGAGCGAAACCCCAGTAACTACACAGGTCAGGACGTGATGCACCCACCGCACCCCCTCGCACCCACCACCCCGCCGGACAGACACGGCACCCACCCCGAAAAGCGAAGCGTTCGGGAAAGAAAACACCCAATAAAAAGGAATGCAGCGAAGCGGAATTCCCACCATCACACCAATAGGAGCACAACAGAAAACTGGTGTTCCCGCGAAGAGGGAATAAAGCAAACCCGAATGCGCGAAGCGCATTCAAAACGTTTTTCCCTTGACCAACGGGAAAGGAAAACCGAAATCAAACACAACACAAATTCCCTGAAAGGGAATGCAAACACCCCAACCAAGTGCCCCAACGGGGCACGACATAAATCACAACGAATTCCCCGAAGGGGAATTCATGGGGGGTTTGGAATTCCGAAAGGAATTCATTTAAGGCCCTTTAGGACCC
>NZ_JASISZ010000184.1 GCF_030063355.1 Streptomyces sp. PH10-H1 | reverse complement strand
TGTGGGAAGTCGGGTTCATACTGCCTGTCCTGTTTCGTAGTTGGGGTTTGTGCGCTTGAGGTGGGAGGACGTGGCGACGCGGTTGTGCCAGTAGTCCTCGGTCTGGGGGTTCCAGGTGATGCACCAGCGGCGGTGTCGGTCTTGGCGGGCGGGCATCTCGCCGTTGCGGAGCCAGGGGTAGATCGCGGCTTCGTGGACGCCCAGGATCCGGGCGGCCTGCGGCACGGTGATCTCGCCGGGGCCGGTGGGATCGTTGCGCTTCGAGCCGATGGCGTGCTGCTGGCGGATGTGGCGGATCGAGGCGACCGTGAAGGGGCGGCACTTGCCGGTCCGCAGGCCGAGGGCGTTGAGGTGGCCGGCGATCTCGGCATCGCTGCGGGTGTCCAGCAGGGAACGGACCAGCTCGACGGCCTGGGTGGGGTTGCGGTTGGTCCGCCGGTCGCAGACGACTTCGTCGGTGGCACCGGTGTGCCAGCGGATGCCGATGTGAGCACGAGAATGGTCGACATGACGGACAGTCACGTCGGCGATCAGGGTCCGCAGTAAACGCTTGCGGTCCTTCGCACCGGTCGTGGGTGCGTCCCAGAGCCGGGGCAGGTCCTGGGCGAGAGCATGGAGGCGGTCGGGCTCTGGCAGGACGGGCCGGGCAGCGGCGAGGTCGGCCAGCGCCGCCTCGGCCTGGGCCAGGGCGGCCAGTTTTTCCTCCCAGCGCCGCTCCAGTGAGCGGGCGACCAGCCGGTTCTCCGGTTCGACCTGGGTGAACGTGCGCTCGGCGCGGTCGGCCTCGTAGCGGGCGCGCTCGACGGCGAGCTCGGCACCGCGGTGCGAGCGGTGGTGACGATGGTGCAGATCGTCGGCCGCGGCCAGAGCCAGGTGCACCTGTTCGGGGGTCAGTGCGGCCAGCAGTAGCCGGGTGACCTGCGCGTCCACCGCCGCGGCGGCGATCGAGTGGCAGCCCGGGGTGGTCACCGCGTCGCTGCGGGCGCGGTTGCACACGTAGTCCGCGGTGCCGTCAGCACGGCGGTAGCCGGTGCTCATGGGGAAGCCGCAGGAGCCGCAGTAGATGACGCCCTGACACAGCGGCGGTCCCTCACGCGGCGGGCGCGCGCCGGTGCTGGTGCGGTTCGCGGCCAGCTTCGCCTCGATCTGCAGGTACTGCTGCCAGGAGACGTAGCCTTCGTGGTGGTCGGGGATCAGTACCGTCCACTGATCGCGCGGGCGGCGGTTCACGCAGGCCACGACGGTGCCGTCGGGGCGGACCTTGCGGCTGCTGGCCGCGCGGCCGAACGCGTAGGCGCCGGCATAGGCGGGGTTCTTGAGCACGTCGGCGGCCCGGCCATGGGTCAGCCGTCCCCAGCCCAACCGCCCGTCCCAGACTCCGGTGTCACGGCGGGGGAAGCGGCGCCCGGCGAACGCCCGGACCACTCCCAGTGCGGAGCCGTGCTGGTCGAACAGGGCGAAGACGTCCGCGACCGCGGCACGTACCTCCTCGTCCGGGTCCAGGATGATCAGCCCCTCGTCGTCATAGACCAGGCCGACCGGCAGCGGCAGCCTCAGCTCGCCACGTTCGGCAGCCGCCCTGCGGGCCCCGTGCAGGCGCCCGGCCAGGATGTGCAGCTCGGCCTCGCTCATCGTGCTCTTCAGCCCCAGCACGAGCCGGTCGTTGAAGTCGCCCAGGTCGTAGACGCCATCGGCGTCGATCAGCAGCGTGTCGGTCAGCCGGGCGAACTCCAGCAGCCGGCCGAACTCCGCCGAGGAACGCGCCAGTCGGCTGACCTCCAGGCCGAACACCGCACCGACCTCGCCCAGGCAGACCCGCGAGACGACCTGCCCGAACCCCGCCCGCAACCCGGAGAACCTGCCCGAGACGCCCAGGTCCACATCGATGACCACGATATCCGCCTCGGCCCAGCCCAACTCGCGGGCGCGGTCGGCGAGACCGTACTGCCGGGCTGTCGACTCGGTGTTCTCCCGCACCTGCAGCATCGTCGACTGCCGCACATACACCAGCGCCAACCGGGACCGGTGCGACGCGGAGATCTTCTGCGAACCGCTCATCCCCGTGCTCCTCGCCGAGCAGTGCCGACTCGACCATGTTCGCGATCAGCAGCGCGGCGACCCGGCTCCAACCCTCCACGCCTGCCGTCACCGCTCGTCACCTCCACCCGGGCGCCCGTCGGCACCACGAGCGGGCCGCCAGTCATGACGATCCTCCGACCCGACCCGCGTCACAACGGCTCACCAGGGCATCCACCAGCGCAGACAGTGCGCAGAGACCCTCGATCGCGAGCCGGTGCCCGCCCGGGGCAGGCGCGCGGTCCGTCCACGCCTGCGGCAACGTCACCGACACGCCGTCACCGACCGTGCACACGAAAACCAGTCCGCCCGACCGGTGCACGGTCCGGCACACTCGCACCCTGCGACCGGACAACGGGTGGAAGGGGTGCGTCACCAGCAGCGAATCTGCAGGAACGTCACGAAGAGGGGCACTCTGCCGTGTCCTCTGGGAA
>NZ_JASISZ010000183.1 GCF_030063355.1 Streptomyces sp. PH10-H1 | reverse complement strand
CTGACATCCGTCCTGACATTGCGGCGATCCTGACGTACTGACCTGGGCGAACACCGGCCAGACGGCGGATTCCGGGTGTGTGGCGTCCTGACCTGACACGCTCCTCGCGCCCGGCTGCGCCCGGCTGCGCCCGGGGGCGAGGGGCGTGCCCGGGGGCGGCCGGCCCGCACCACGGGCCCGGCCCGCAGGGTGGACCAGGCCCCGAGGTTCTCGCGCCACCGCGTGGGACGGGCGGGCTCACCTGACGGCCACAGCCCACGGCAGGTCCTACACAGGCCGTATGAGTCGCAGCCGAGAAGAGACCACCACCCAGGATCTGCCGGGCAGTCTGTGGCACGCCCTGTTCCAGCTCCAGCACACCCATCCCGACCCGGTGGGCCGCGTCGGGCCGCTCGCCCGTCCGGCCGGCCTGCTGTCCTTCGCCGCGGCCACCGACACCATCCTCGCGGCCCGCGTGCAGCTGTCCGGTGCGGAGACGATGCACGAGTTGAACGAGACGCTCCGCTCGATGACCGGCGGCCTCCAGGCCCACTTCACCGGCCCCGGCGTCGCGCTGGAAGTCACGCTCGGCAGACGGCAGGAGCTCCCAATACACGCGGCGCACACCGTCGGCCTCACCCGGCTCTTCCAGATCGCCGCTGGCACCATCGGCGCCCGCAGCACACCGGGGGGCGGCCGGTGCTTCCACTGCGACGGGACCGGGCTTGCCCGCCCGCTGTGGGAGCCGGCGGCCGGGCAAGCCTGAACGGGAATGCGGGCAAGCCGCCCCGAACGGCGGCTTGTCCACCCCGCCCCTGTGCGCTGAGGTGGTGCCGCCCTGCCGGACGTCCCGGCTGGGCTCGCGAGGGAGGCACCCGGTGCAGACCTTCGAGACGGGGGAGAGGGTCGTTCGGCGCGATGTGCACCGCTCCGGGCGGATGTGGAGCGAACAGGCGCTACGGGTTCTCGCCGACACGGACCAGGCGCCGGTGACCGCATGCGCGCCGGGAGCCGCGGCCCGCTGGCCCACCCTGTACGCCAAGGCCCGCGCAGACGGCGACCGGTCGGTGCGCACGGAGGCGTTCGACGCGATGGCGTCGGGGGAGTGGGAGCTCGCGCCCGGGGTGTGGCAGGAGACGGAGCTGCTGCTGTGGAAGCCGCCGACGGCGTGGTTCAGCATCAACGCCTTCTACACGACGGCCGGGCTGCGGAACTGGTACGTCAACTTCGAGCACCCCACCTGAGGTTCCCCCGAGATGCGGAGGAAGTTGTTCACGGGTCAGATGGGACTCATGAGAGGACCTGTGACCATGGCTGCACCCCGGAAATACTCGCTGGAGTTGCGTGAGCGTGCGGTACGGATGTATCGCACCACGGAGCCGAAGCCGCAGATCAAGAAGCTGGCTGTCGACCTCGGTGTGCATCCTGAGGCCCTGCGCGGCTGGATCCGCCAGGCCGAGGCGGACGCCGGTGAGCGGGATGACCGGCTCACTACCGACGAACGTGCCGAACTCACGGCCCTGCGCAAGGAGAACTCCCAGCTCAAGCGGGCCAACGACGTCCTGCGGACGGCCTCGGCGTTTTTCGCGGCGCAACTCGACCCGACCCGGCCCAGGTGACGGCGCTCGCCCGCGAGCATCCCCGCCTGGGAGTCGAGTGCGTACTTCGGGAACTGCACATCTCCTCCTCCACCTACTACCGCTGGCGCCGCGCCGAGAAGGAGCCCTGCGACCGGCGGCGTCGCGACGTCGAGCTGACCGAGCGGATCAGGGAGATCCACGCCGGCTCCGCCGGTATCTACGGGTCTCCACGCGTGCACGCCGTGCTCAGACGCGAGGGCACGCGGGTGGGACGCAAGCGGGTCGAGCGATTGATGCGCGAGGCCGACCTCGCGGGTGTCAGCCCACGCCGCAAGGGCTTCACCCGGCGAGACCCCAAGGCCACGCTCGCCCCGGACCTGGTCAACCGGGACTTCACCGCGCCCGCGCCGAACCGGTTGTGGGTCACCGACCTCACGATGATCTCCACCGCCGAAGGCCCTCTGTGGCTCTCCGCGATCCGCGACGCGTTCTCCCGCCGCGTCGTCGCCTGGGAGACTTCCGCCCGCGCCGACGCCGACCTGGTCCTGACCACACTCGAGTACGCGCTCGCCAGTCGTGAAGTCGAGCCCGGCAAACTCATCCACCACGCCGACCACGGCTGTCAATATACGTCCATCAAGCTCACAACCCGACTACTGCGAGCTGGAGTTGACGCATCCATGGGTTCCATCGGGGACTCCTACGATAACGCCCTCGCGGAGAACCTGTGGATGCTGATCAAGACCGAGTGCGTGCGCGGCCGCGTCTTCGCCACACGTGCCGAGGCGAACCTCGCGCTCTTCGAGTACATCGACGGCTTCTACAACAGCCGGCGCATCCAGAAACGGCTCGGCTACCTCAGCCCGGTCGAGTTCGAGGAGAAGCACTACGCCGAACAGGCAACGACCGAACGAGCGAACCTGAAACCCCGTCAACCCTCCCTGACCAGCTGATCAGCACCTCCCGAGCAACGGGGGAACCTCA
>NZ_JASISZ010000182.1 GCF_030063355.1 Streptomyces sp. PH10-H1 | reverse complement strand
GGACCGTGATCACGGTCCGGCGCTTCGGCGCGCCCCCTGCAGCGAGGACCTCATGGTTCCGGTACACCTCGCGGCGGTTGCCAACTCTGTGCCTTCGGATTCCGCTTCGTCGGCCAACTGGTTGAGCCAGGACTCTTCGGCCTGTTCCGCGAGTTGGCGCAGGCGCTGGTATTCGTGGATGTCGATCACCACGGCCTCCTGCTTGCCCCGCCGGGTGATGATCGTCGGGGTCTCGTCCCGGCGGGCGCGATCGATCACGTCCGCGAGGTGGCTACGGACCTCGGCCATGGATTCAACCACTGGATCACTCATGTCATTAATGGAGCAGATGTACATCTGTTCCTCGTCTGTCGCTCCGTCCCGGATCGATGGCCCGCTGACCGTGCCGGAGGCCGCCCGGATCGGCCGTGGTGTCCTGAGCGCGCTGCGGGCCGCTCACGCCGCCGGCGTGCAGCACCGGGACGTCAAACCCGGCAATGTCCTGCTGCGCACGGACGGCACCCCCGTACTCACGGACTTCGGTATCGCCGCCCTGCACGGCACGACCGCCCTCACCATGACCGGCGCGCTGATCGGCTCACCCGAATACATCGCGCCGGAGCGAATCCGCGGTGTGGAGGGCAACCCCGCCTCCGACCTGTGGTCGCTCGGCATGATGCTGTACGTCGCCGTCGAAGGACGCCATCCGCTGCGCCGGGCGACGACGCTCGCCACCCTCGCCGCGGTGCTCGACGAACCGTTGCCGCCGCCGGTGCGATCGGGGCGACTCGGCCCGGTGCTGACCGCCCTCCTCGCCAAGGACCCGGCCGCACGCCCGGATGCCGACCAGCTCGACCGGCTGCTCGCCGCGGCCGAGAACCACGCAGGCGCCGCCGCGCCGGTCGGTTCTGCGGCCTGGGGTTCGGCGTTCCCCGGCACCCCGAACCCCGGAAACCCCGGCCCCCACGCCCCCATTGCCCCCGCCGACTCCCCACGCATCGCCTCGACTGCGGGATGGGTGCCACCGGGAAAGCTCCCCGCCCACCCGACGCCCCCCGGCCGCCGCAGACACATCGCGATGGCGGCCCTTTCCGCCACCGCGGTCGTCCTGGCCGGCGCCCTCGCCTGGAACCTGGCGCCCGGTGGCGGCCACAGCGGCACCCAGGCGAACGGCACCACGGCACCCGGGGCCACGACGACCAGCAGCGCGTCTCCCGGCTCCCTCGCCCCCAACGGCCCGAAACCGGGCGATACGCCCGCCCCGTCCTCACCCACCGCCTCCGTCAACCTGCTCACCCCCGCCGGCGTGCGCGGCACCATCGCGGCGATGCGTCCCTTCATGGGCGGAACGAAGGTGAAGGAGCTCCTCGTCTACCCCGGCTATGCGAGCGCCGAGGCCCCGACCCCCGCCGACCCGAAGCTGTACGACGAGATCAACTACCGCGACGGCAAGGCAACTCACTCGCCGGGCGGCACGATGGGATCCGACGACGCCACAGTGAACCTGCAGAGCTTCAACTGGGACGTCCTCCCCGGGCTGCTCGACAAGGCCCAGAAGACCCTGAACGTTCCCCATCCGACCAGCCGTTACCTCATCGTCGGCCCCGACATGTTCGACGGGACGCCGACCTTCCGGGTCTACCTCTCGGACGCCTATGGCAGCGGCTACCTGTCGGCCGACACCAAGGGCGCAGTGAAGAGGAGCCATCCCCGGGGCTCCTGACCGGACGTGCCGACGCAGCCGGTCCGTCCGACAGCGAGGGAGGCGGGGACGCGCGGGCGGTGGCGGAGCGGGGGCGCGGCGCTGGCTCGGAATCGCCCTGTCGCCCTGGACGACCACCGTGGAGACGGGACCGACCTGGCGCCTTCGTCGGACGGCGTCGTCGTCCGCCCTCTCCCTTCCTCAGCCGTCCACCGCGCCCTTCGAGCTCCACCCTTCGACCTGGAAACGTGGCGTGAGGGAGGCAGGACGGGGCTCCGCCCCGCAATTGCGGCAGACGACGACGGCGTCGAGGTCGCTGCCGCAGGAGTGCTCGAAGACGACCGGCGGCCGGTCGGCGAGGTGCTCGTCGCCCCACTGCCGGAGGGTGTGCAGTACGGCCTGGATGTCCCGGCCGGCGGCGGTGAGGCCGTATTCGTAGCGCGGCGGGCGCTCGTTGTAGAGGGTCTTCTCCAGCACCCCGGCTTCGACGAGGTGGTGCAGTCGCGCGGTCAGGACGTCCCGGGGGGCGCCGATGTTGCGCGCCATGTCGTTGAAGCGCCGGACCCCGAAGAAGACCTCGCGGAGTACGAGCAGGGAGTACTTCTCACCGATCACGCCGAGCGTGTCGGCGATCGAGCAGGGTCGCGGCGTGGTCATACCTCCACCATAAAGGAGTGCGTTTGCTTACCCAACCCACTGAGGTATGGTGAATCCAGTTTCCCAACTCACTGGGGAACGGGACCGGCGATGCCCAAGGGGATGACGGCATGAGCGGTACTGCTGTGCGCGCGACCGATGCGCCTGCGCCTAAGACCGACCGGCAATAGGCAGCCGCTGTCGAGTGATCAGGTGGGGTGGATGCGGTGCGGGCACGGGTCCAGGCGATCATGGAGTTCTCTACGCTCAGTGATCACGAAGGACGGCCGTGCCCGCG
>NZ_JASISZ010000181.1 GCF_030063355.1 Streptomyces sp. PH10-H1 | reverse complement strand
GTCTCGGCGGCCTGCCACGGCCGCCTGCTGGCGCCGGGCTGGCCACCCGCCTGACGGCGAAGTCGATCAACACGAACTGGCCCTGACGAAGATCGGTGGGCCGGTCCCATCCTGGCGGCTGACATGTCCGCAGCCGTTTTGGGGAGGCCGTCCGATGGCGTTGGTCGACGAGGAGGAGCGACGGCGGGCCGAGCGGGCCCACCAAGTCGCCTTGTTCCGTTACCAGTTGATCCGTGAGGCGGCTGACGCTGCCCTGAGCCCGCGGCAGCGCGGGGCGATGGTCCGCGCGATCGCCGCGCGGGTGCATACGGATCCGTTCGGGAAGCCGGTCAAGATCACGCGGGGGACGGTGGACCGCTGGCTGAAGCTCTGGCGCGAGGGCGGCTTCGACGCGCTGCTGCCGCCGACCCGGCAGGTCACCCCGCGCACACCGGAGGAGGTGCTGGACCTGGCGGCCGCGCTCAAGCGGGAGAACCCGGGCCGGTCGACCGCGCAGGTGGTGCGGATCCTGCAGCAGCACCTGGGCTGGGGCCCGTCCTACCGCACGGTCCACCGGCACCTTCAGCGCCTTGAGTTGCTGACCCGCCCGGACGGGCAGGCGCCGGAGGCATTCGGGCGGTTCGAGGCCGACCGCCCCAACGAAATCTGGGTCGGGGACGCACTCCACGGACCGAAAATCGCAGGCCACAAGGCGTATCTGTTCGCGTTCGTGGACGACAACAGCCGGGCGGTGGTCGGGCACCGCTGGGGCGGGGCCGAGGACAGCGTCCGCCTCGCCGCCGCCCTGCGGCCGGCCCTGGCGGCCCGCGGCGTCCCCGAGGGCGTCTACGTCGACAACGGGAGTGCCTTCGTGGACTCCGCCCTGCTCAGGGCATGCGCGAGGCTCGGGATCAAGCTGATCCACTCCACTCCCGGGCGTCCGCAGGGCCGGGGCAAAATCGAGCGTTTTTTCCGCACGGTCCGGGAACAGTTCCTGGTCGAGGTCGACACGCAGAAGGTCGCCGACCTGGCCATGCTCAACAGGCTTTTCACCGCATGGGTCGAGCAGGTGTATCACCGGCGGGTCCACTCCGAGACCGGCCAGCAGCCGCTGGAACGCTGGCTGGCCGGGGCGCCGTTCCCCACCCCGACGCCGGACGCGCTGCGGGAGGCTTTCCGCTGGTCCGCGCTGCGGAGGGTCGCCAAGACCGCCACGGTCTCGCTCCAGTCCAACACCTACAACGTCGACGCCTCGCTGGTCGGACGGCAGGTCGAGCTCGTCTTCGACCCCTTCGACCTGACCGACATCGATGTCCGCTTCCAGCAGCGGTCGTTCGGCAAGGCGGTCCCGCACCTGATCACCCGGCACGCGCACCCGAAAGCCAAGCCCGAGACCCCGGCCGCGGCCCCGCCGGCGCCGACCGGGATCGACTACCTCCGCCTGATCGACACCGAACGCACGAAGGAACTCGGCCAGCGCATCAACTACGAGGTGTTCCTGCCCGGCCCCCACCCGCCCGCCGAGGACGTCGACTTGAGCGATGAGGGCTCGTGATCAGCGGCAATCCGGTCCAGGAACGACTGGACGAGCTCGACGAACGGGAGACCTCCGCCCGCCGGCTGCTGGAGCGGACCCTCCGCCTGGCCGCCCGGCGGCACGATCACCAGCGGGCCGCCGGGCCCGCCCTGCACCTCGCACTGCGCTTCCACCGCCGGGCCGTCCGGGCCGCGGACGAACTGGACCACGCCATCGCCCACTTGGAGAGGTTGGACGGACGTTGATAGACAAGCTGACCGCGCACTGGGGTTTCACGCGGATGCCGTTCGGCAAGGACCTGGCCCCCTCGATGCTGCACCGGCACTCCTCCCACGCGCAGGCCGTCGCCCGGATCACCTGGTGCATCGGCGAACGGGCCCTGGGAGTGATCACGGGCGAGGTCGGCGCGGGCAAGACCGTCGCGGTCCGGGCGTCGTTGTCCCAGCTGGACCACCCCCGCCACAAGGTGATCTACATGGCGAACCCCGCGGTCGGGGTCGCCGGGATCCACCACGCGATCGTCTCCTCGCTCGGCGGCGTCCCGCGCCCGCACAAGTCGACGCTGATCCCGCAGGCCACCGACATGCTGGCCACCGAGAACAACGAGCGGGGCCGGGTCCCCATCCTGATCATCGAGGAAGCACACCTACTTGATCATGAGCAGTTGGAAGCGATCCGCATGCTGACCAACGACGAAATGGACTCCAGCAGTCCGCTTGCCTGCCTGCTGATCGGCCAGCCGACCCTGCGGCACAAGATCAAGCTCGGTGTCCTGGCCGCCCTCGACCAGCGCATCCAGGTCCGCTACAACATGCCGTCCATGACCAGTGAGGAAACATCCTCCTACCTGGTCCACCACCTCGCGCTCGCCGGCCGCAGCGACACGCTGTTCACCGACGACGCGACCACGTTGATCCACGACACCGCCCGCGGCTATCCCCGGGCCGTCAACAACCTCGCCGTCCAGGCCCTTTTGTCCGCCTACGCCGAAGGCAAGCCCATCGTCGACGAGACCAGCGCCAGAGCCGCCGTCGCCGAAGTCACCGCCGAATGACGACCGCGCCCACCATAGGCACCATCAACATCCCAGTGACACCATGAAGATCAAAGAGCCCGCTGGAACCCCACCAGCGGGCTCTTTGCATCCCCGAACATCATCATCGCGAGTGGCAAACCCATCACGATTTTGAACGGCACCCAACA